>CAVFXS010000021.1:0-26112 GCA_963626805.1 Bacteroidales bacterium H4
ATAAGGGAAAGCTCACCTGCGACAAACTTAGTGTTTTCAAGGGCTTGAGAGATATTTGATAATAAAATATAACAATTATTAAATCCCTTGGAATAGATAAAATCTCAATTCCAGTTTTTAGAGCTGAATCAATCATTGTTTGTGAGGATAAATGGAATGAAAATATATGAAGTTCAGGTAAAAACACCACAGGTATTGGAATGCCTGCTAAATATCTGGGAAGACGCAGTTCGGACAACGCATCTTTTCTTATCGGATGCAGAGGTAAATCAAATTAAAGAATATGTTCCACAGGCTTTGAACGGAGTTGAACATCTGATCATAGCTGAAAACGAGCATGAGAAAGTGATTGGTTTCATGGGAACTGAAAACGGTCGCCTGGAAATGTTATTTCTGTCTCCGACAGAAAGAGGCAAAGGAATCCGCAGGCAATAGGATTTTATAAGCATTTAGGCTTTGAGACATATAAAAGAACAGAATATGATGAGGAAGGGAATCCATATCCGCTTCTATATATGAAGTTAAGGTGATAAGTTGCGGTTTGTGTAGATAACTCCGTCCGCCGTCGCTTCTTGTCATATGACTCCTGTGTGGCAAGCTCTCGCATCCGGCTGCTACAGTTTCCCGTCTCCCCCAAACCGAATTTGATGAGGGAGAAGCGGATATGCACAGGGCTTCCGCTTTATGCGAGCAGGATTTCAGTACAGTGAAAATGGAGCCTCTGTCCTTGTTTTATGTGCGACCCTAGAAGCACGTCGGTTCTTGGACTGCGTATTTTGCAGTCCTATGTACCGCTACGTGCTGGCTGGTGCGAGAGCTTGCCGCACATGAAATATAGGACAGGAGGCTCCATATAACACCTATAACTAAATCCCGCAGTAACTTATGACCAGAGCAGAGGCTACCTCATCAAACCGCAACCTGCCTCGCATATTCTCCTTGCATAATCCCCCTGCTTTTACTATAATAATGAAGATTGATTCTGACGCAAATACAGTAAGGAACTACATCCCTTACTTACGATAGAACAACGATAGAATAAGAAAAGGAGTATGTCACTATGGCAAAGGACAAGAAACTAGTAGAAGCAATCACATCCATGGATGAAGACTTCGCACAATGGTATACAGACGTTGTGCTGAAGGCCGGATTGATTTCTTATACCAATGTAAAAGGATGCATGGCGATCAAGCCAGCCGGATATGCGATCTGGGAGCTGCTCCAGAAGCAGCTGGATGAGCGGTTCAAGGAAACCGGAGTAGAGAACGTATATATGCCGATGTTCATTCCGGAGAGCCTGCTTCAGAAAGAGAAGGATCATGTAGAAGGATTTGCACCGGAGGTAGCATGGGTAACACATGGCGGACTGAATGAGTTACAGGAGCGTATGTGTGTGCGTCCGACATCTGAGACCTTGTTCTGCGATTTTTATAAAAATGAGATCCAGTCCTACCGTGACCTGCCAAAGGTATATAACCAGTGGTGTTCGGTAGTTCGCTGGGAGAAGGAGACCCGTCCGTTCCTGCGTTCCAGAGAGTTCCTGTGGCAGGAAGGTCATACAGCACATGCGACTGCAGAAGAAGCAGAAGAGAGAACAATCCAGATGCTGAATGTATATGCAAAGTTCTGCGAGGAGGTTCTGGCAATCCCGGTTATCAAGGGACGTAAGACAGATAAGGAGAAGTTTGCCGGAGCAGAGGCTACTTATACGATTGAGTCTCTGATGCATGATGGTAAGGCATTGCAGTCCGGAACCAGTCATAATTTCGGTGACGGATTTGCGAAGGCATTTGGCATTCAGTTTACCGACAAAGAGAATAAATTACAGTATGTACACCAGACATCCTGGGGAATGACCACCCGTATGATCGGTGCGATCATCATGGTACACGGTGATAATTCCGGTCTGGTTCTGCCGCCAAAGGTAGCACCGACTCAGGTAATGATCATCCCGATCCAGCAGAAGAAGGAAGGTGTCCTTGAGAAGGCTGCTGAGATTAAGGAGAAATTAGGAGCATTCCGTGTAAAGGTGGATGACAGCGATAAGAGTCCGGGCTGGAAGTTCAGCGAGCAGGAGATGCGTGGTATCCCGATCCGGGTAGAGATCGGACCAAAGGATATCGAAGCAAATCAGGCAGTTCTGGTTCGGAGAGATACCAGCGAGAAGATCGTTGTATCTCTGGACGAGATTACGGATAAGGTCGGAGAATTACTGGAAACTATCCATCATGATATGTACGAGAAGGCAAAGGCACACCGGGATGCGAACACACATGTTGCAAAGAACTGGGATGAATTCAAGGAAATCCTGGATACCAAGCAGGGCTTCATCAAGGGCATGTGGTGTGGCGACACCGAATGCGAAACTGCTATCAAGGATGAGACCGGAGCAACGACCCGTTGTATTCCGTTTGCACAGGAAAATCTGGGCGATGTATGTGTACATTGCGGTAAGCCGGCAACAAAGATGGTATACTTCGGAAGAGCATACTAGAATATACGGAAGCGGAAACAGAGAACAGACAAAGGCAGATAAATACAAATAAAGACAGACAGATACGATCAGGCAGTGGTACAGCCAGAAGACGTTTGGCATCACTGCCTGTTTGAATTATGGGAAACATCTTAGCATGGAAAGTTACCACTTGAAGCCAGAAAATAACCGTTTGAGACAGAAGGTTGTGGCAATGATTACAGATATGTTATTTTTAAAGATAGCTTCCCGGCTACAGAAGACAGGCAGCCGGATTAAATATAACTATAAAAACATATAAAACAGGAGTTGATGTGTATGAGTAAGAAAAGAAGCAGGAGTACAGGTAAAATAGGATTGGCGATCCTGGCGGCACTTGCTGTGATATTGACGTGGAATTCAATGGATGTGGTTTGGGTACAGGCAGAGGGAGTATCCGTGACCATATACGGAGTGGAGTTGCAGGATGGAAAATATTACGAATTCAGTGGTCTAAGGTATAATAATAGTGGAGCAATGGCAGAATCGGATACAGTACCTGCCTCCGGTAATTATATTTACTATACGAACGGAACGATGGAAGTGCGTGGGGATGTAACAATCTATGCCAATTCCGGAACACAGTTGGCCGATACAATCCTGTCGATTGCACATGGTACGCTGACGCTCACTGGTGATGGCGATCTTCGGTTAGCAAATTACAATAACAGCGATACCCTGTTTACAGGAACTGCCGATGCGGCAGTAAAGACCGATGGATATAGCGGTTCCATCACGTTTGATACACGGGGAGGAAGTACTATCAGTAAAGGACTTTCTCTGATTGATCTGCAGACAGAAGGAACCGTGCAGCTTGCCTGCGAGGATACGGAGGGAAAGGCTGCCATATCCGCAGGGACTGTAAGACTTGAAGGGGAGGATTTATACATTCGCTTAAATGATGGTAATGCAGAGTTCCAATATGCAATAGAGGCAACAGATGCACAGAATGGAGAAATCCGGTTGAACTTAAACAAGCGCAAGTGTACAAATACGAATAATCTTGATCTGGCACAGGGAACAAATGTAAATGTAACGACAGCCTTATTTAAGGCGAAGAACACATATCTGACATCGAATGGCGGTGTTGCCGGAAGAAGTGACAGTATTTTCCTGAAGAGTGAAACGATTGCAGAGGGTAATCTTACGCTCAATCCGACATATAATATGGATATCGAAACGAATACGATTGCAAAGGGCAATCTTACGATTACCGGAACAGATACCACCGGTTCTATATGGATAAACAGTGAACAGGGACCGGTGGTAACAGGGGATATAACCATAGAGGCAGAGAATACGGGGATTGCATTGGCGACAACCAGTGGTGTTGTGGTACAGGGCAATGCGAAGATCAACGCGAGAAGCCTGAAAATGAGTAGTGGAGATGACACGGTAATTGTTGGAAATGCAGAGATTCAGACTCGCAACGATATAGAACTTACAGGTGCAGAGGGACATGCTGTAATAGCCGGCAGCACGATTTCCATGAATGCGTCGGAGGGAGATATAGATATAAGCAGAAAAGGGAATACTCCGACCGATACACCATCCATACTGGGAGGCACATTACAGACCCGGAATGTAATGGTACACTACAATGATTGTGGAAAGCAGTGGCTGGAGATCATAGAGACCGGAAAGATATATGATGCAGAGAATTGTGAGCATCCGATTATAAGCGGCATCGGAGGCAGATGTGCAGTATGCGGTGATTATGAAATTCCTTATGCGGAGGTATATGGGGCAGATGGTGCTCTGCGGTTGACATTGAATGAAAGTTTCGGTGGCAGCTCAGCCATGAACGTTATTTATGATCTGCGGGAGGGTGATACCGTAAAATTTACCAGAGATGTATATGCCTATAGTATGGATGTGAATCTTGGCAATAAGATTCTGATATTTGACCTGAATGGTCATACTTTGATGACGAAGAACCTCTCAACAGACAGGAATCTGAAGATTAAGAACGGAATCTATCGTGGAACCATTGTAAATAATCACGAAAATGAGATGAGTGGGGTCATGCTTGAGGATGTAACGGCGACACTTAGCAATCTGGAATGGAAACCGGTACTGGGGGCTCAGCTGCAGAACAGCCATGTGACAGTGACCGGAAACGATGGAGCCGGAAAGTGCTGGCTGGAGCTGCTGGTCATGGATCGTGATTCGAGTCTGACATTGGCACAGGTGCCGGAGGGAATTGGCAATCATGGATATTATTCAGTGGAGGAGTTGCTGGAGACATCGTTGTTAGACGAATTTCTGCCAAACGGGTATACGCTGACAAGATTAAACAACGGTGCAGAAGAGCGGAATGCAATTGTGGATGCAAATGGTAATATCGCAACCAATATCGTTCTTCGCTATCGGCAGATGACAGATTCTGACATGGTGATTACGCTGGATAAGACAGAATATGTCTATGATGGGGCGGCAAAGAAGCCGGCAGTTACGGTTGTGTATGCCGGAGAGTCATTGGTAGAAGGCACCGATTATACAATAGAATATCGAAATAATACAAATGCGGGAACGGCAAAGGTGCTTGTTGCAGGAAAGGGAGCCTTTCATAACAGTAAAGAACTGAACTTTACTATTCAGAAGGGAGTGCTTAAGGCACCGACCGGACTTAAGGTGATTCCGGTAAGCAAGGCGGGTGCGAAGGATGGAACAATCGCAAATGTATCCGCAGACATGGAATACAGCATGGATCAGATAACATGGATGGAGATTACCGGAACGGAGATTACCGGACTTCCGACAGGAGATTATTATATCCGTTATAAAGAGAGTCAAAACTATCACGTATCGGCGGTAACGAAGATAACTATGACAGTGAAAGAGACCGATACAACGACGGAATCTGACGATATGACCACGGAGGCGGGAAGCACTGCTGATGATGCAGATGTGACTACTGCGGCATCCGGAAGTACGGTTGCTACTGATAACACATCAGCATCCGGAATAAGTGGCAAAGGCATGGCAACCGGAGATCCGGCACATCTGGCGACTACATTGATTCTGATGCTTATGGCAGCCGGTTGTGCAATCGTGCTTGGAAAGAACTATAGAAAGCGTTAGTCATTATATATAATGTAATAGAAACTGAAATAACAGCCAAAACAAAGCGCGTTACTTAAAAATGTGAAAAATTTAAGTAACGCGCTTTTCAAATTTAACTAACTGTGTTACAATCAAAGAAAATAACAGAAATCTTCTTAAAATGGTGGGATATGGAAGAGCAAGGAGGAGCTTATGGGAAAGAATATAACCATGAAGGATATTGCAAGGGAGCTTCAGGTTAGTACGGTTACAGTATCAAAAGCATTGTCAGACAAGGAAGGTGTCAGCGAGTCAGTTCGTCAGAAGATTAAGCAGAAGGCAGATGAAATGGGATATCGTTATAATTCCCTTGCCAGAAGCATGAAAGAGGGTGTGAGCTATAATGTGGGAGTTGTAGTGGCAGAACGGTTTTTCTCAGACAATGCATTCTATGCGAATTTATATCAGCGACTGGTGATTGAACTCGGAAAAGAGAATTATTCCTGTATTCTGGAGATCCTCTCCTATGAGGATGAGAAACAGGATGTTATGCCGAAGATGATCAGCGGAAATAAAGTAGACGGACTGATCGTGCTTGGCCAGCTGAAGAAGCATTATGTAACGGCACTGGAGAAAGAGGACATCACATACATATTCCTGGACTGGTACGATGAGCAGTTTGCAATCGATACCGTTGTCAGCGATAACGTATATGGAGGCTGTATCCTGACGAATTACCTGATAGAGAACGGACACCGACGGATCGGATTTGTCGGTGACATTATGGCAACCAGCAGTATTCTGGATCGTTATCTGGGATATTATAAAGCACTGCTGCAGCAGGAGATTCCGGTAAGAGAAGACTGGATCATTAAGGATCGTGATGAGAACGGACGCTTTATCCGTCTGGAACTGCCGGAGGAGATGCCGACTGCATTTGTATGCAACTGTGATGAGATTGCTTATTATCTGGTAAAGCAGTTAAACGAGAGCGGATACCGGGTGCCGGAGGATATTTCGGTAGTCAGCTTCGATGATTTCATTTATGCAAGTCTGTGCAATCCACAGCTTACGACCTTCCGCATCAGTCAGGAAATGATGGCGGAAACGGTTGTGGATGCCCTGACACGTAAGATGAAGGACAGAACCTACCATGCCGGAAGAAAGGTCATCAGTGGAAATATCGTAATCCGTGATTCTGTATGCCAGATGAAATAGGAGGGCGAGCTATGAAAGAAAAAATATTTGGACTGGATTCTCCGTTTTTTAACTTTATGAGTAAGCTGGGCGATCTGATGCTCTTAAACCTGATATGGATTCTCTGCTCCCTTCCGATCGTTACCGTCGGCGCGTCGACTACAGCCTTGATCTATACCGGAATGAAGCTGGCGAAGGGCAGGGACGGATATGTTGTACGGAATTTCTGGTCTGCATTTAAGAGTAATTTCCGGCAGTCCACGATCATATATGTGATTCTGTCAGTTCTGGGCGGAGCATTCGGATTCTCTACCTGGTACTGGATGCATCAGGAGGGAGCGGTATGCCAGATTCTGACGATCGCTTCTGTTGCAATCCTGGTTGTCTGGCTGCTGGAGGTACTGTTCGTATTCGCGGTGCAGGCGAAGTTCGAGAATACCATAGGAAATACCATGAAAAACGCTCTGATCATGGCGGTTCAGAATCTGCCGATCACCCTGCTATGTCTGGTGACCTGGGGATTGTTGTTCGGCTTGAATTATACCTTTGTGGTAGCGAATATCCTGACCCTTGTAATCGGGGTGGGGACGGTAGGTTGGCTGCTCGGAATGTTTTATAACCTTGCATTCCGGAAATATATTCCGGCGAAGGAAGAACAGGCGGAGGATTCAGAGGAAGATATTTCTATTACTTAAATTAAGTAAATCGACTTAATGTTACTTAATAATACTTAATTAGTTAAAAATGGAAGAAAAATAAAGGAAATAAGGACATTAATTTATAAACACATATGCAAAATGCACAATAAAATGCGAACAAATATCGTTAAAACATACAAAATGGGGTATAAAATTAAAAATTCGTTGACAACACAGTGGTTAATATATATAATTAAAACATAAGTTAACGATAACTTAACAAGAAAAGGAGGAAACAGTATGAGAAAGAAAATATTAAGCGCTGTATTAGCCGCAACAATGATCGCAAGCTTATTAGCCGGCTGTGGCAGTAACGGTAGCAATGATTCAACAAACGGAGGGGCAGGCTCTGATTCATCAGAAGCTGCAGGTGAGATTACAGGCGAGATCACAGTGCTGACACATAGAACGGATTTGATCAGCACAGACCTGGCTGATTACAAGGCAGCATTCGAAGAGAAGTATCCGGGAACCACGGTCAGCTACGAGGCAATGGAGGATTACGAAGGTGATGTTTCCACTCGTTTATCAACCGGTGATTACGGTGACGTATTCATGATTCCGAACACAATTCCACAGGATGAGCTGGCAGACTTCTGCGAGCCACTGGGAACCGTTGAGGAATTGAGTGATACATATACGGAAGCATATCTGTATGCAAAGCAGTCCGGTGGAGTTGTTTACGGATTAGCATCCGGAGCAAACGTATCAGCCGGTATTGTTTATAATAAGAAGGTATTTGAGGATGCAGGTGTTACAGAAGTGCCTAAGACAACCGATGAGTTTCTGGCTGCATTACAGGCAATCAAGGACAAGGGCGAATGTACCAATCCTTACTACACAAACACACATGATGCATGGGCACTAAGCCAGTGGGAAGGCTGCACACACGGTATGGACGGTGATGCTTCTTATATCGTAGATGAGATGGCAAACGATCCAACGCCATTTGATGAAGGTAAACCACATTATATTGTGTACAAGTTATTATATGATATCATTGACCAGAAGTTATGTGAGGCAGATCCATTCACAACGGAGTGGGAGTCTTCCAAGACAGCATTAGCTACCGGTGAGATCGGTTCTATGGTAATGGGTTCGTGGGCAGTCAGCCAGCTTCAGGAGGCTGCAAAGAATGCAGGTGAGGATCCGGAGAACATTGGCTACATGCCATTCCCTGTAACAAGTGATGATGGAAACCAGTATGTAAGTGCTTCCGGTGACTATGCATATGCAATCAATGTTAACAGCTCAAACAAGGCAACCGCAAGAGCATTTATCGACTACATGCTTCAGGAGTCAGGTTATGCAGATAAGCAGGGCGAGATCTCAATCGTAAAGGGATCTGCGATGCCGGCTACCTTAGCTGACTTCGAAGGCTCTAACATGGTAATTGATAACCCGGCTTCCCCGGAGAACGAGGGTAAATGGGATGCTGTTCATAATGAGTCAGAGCTTGGTCTGTGGAGTGGTTCTGAGTATCAGATTGAGATCGTAGAAGCAGCGTTCGGTAACGTAGATAAAGATTTCGATACCATTATGGGAGAATGGAATGAAAAATGGAGTGCAGCATTAGAGTCTGTAAATGCTACCTGGGATAAATAAGGTAGTTTCCAACTGGAAATAGGGATTCATGGCTACAAAGCGAGACCCTCTGTAAGTGTAAGGAGCCTCAAGTATATCTGGATATATTTGAGGCTCGAATTATAAACAGGTGGAAATCGTCAAAGCAGAATTTCGAAGATGATTTATGAGCTTAAGGAGGGCTGCATAATGGAAGAAAAGAAAAAGAACGCTCTGGTGGAGTTTTTCTCCAGAAGAGCCGTACAGAAATGGGTCATCATAATCCTGTTTCTGATCATACCAATCGCTTTGCTGGTAGTGTTTACCTATCTTCCGTTGTTTGATATGGTTGGCTATAGTTTCTTTAAATGGAACGGAACCAGTAAAGAGAAGACCTGGATCGGTCTGAACAACTACTTAGAGGTATTTACCAGACCGGAATACCTGAAGGTATTAAAAACAAGTATTTACTATTTCATAGGATCGATCGTACAGATTATACTTGCACTGTTTTTTGCAACGATCCTGAACTACAAGATCAAGGGACGGAACTTCTTTAAGGGAGTGATTTTCTTCCCATCCCTGCTAAACGGTGTTGCAATCGGTCTGATTTTCCTGCTCTTCTACAAGGGCGGTGGTACACTGGATTCGGTTCTGACGATGCTCGGCATTCCGCAGCAGGTATTGCCACTCTGGTTAGGGGATGTGGCACTGGTTAATATCTCTCTGGTATTCGTATCTGTCTGGAGATATATGGGTCAGAATATGGTAATGTTTAACGGTGCGATCCAGTCCGTTAGCACGGAGCTTCTGGAGGCAGCCAGCCTGGACGGTGCTAATAAATGGCAGCAGTTCTGGTACATTATTCTGCCGAACATCAAGACCATTGTCAGTCTGAACCTGATCCTTGCTGTTAAGGGTGCGATCAGTGTATATGAGATCCCGATGATCATGACCAATGGTGCAAATCAGTCCGCAACCTTCGTTATGAAGACTCTGGATACCGCATTCACCAGCCGGAAGATCGGTCTGGCATCTGCAATGGGTGTTGTATTGCTGGTATTCATCATGATCGTAACCTTTATTCAGAAACGATTTATAGAAGGAAAGGAGGAAGATTAATATGGAGCAGACAACAGGCAAAGAACAATTAACTGAAATCCTGCAGCCGGTAACTGAAGCCGCACAGGCCCCTGGAGGAAAAAAGGAAAGCCATAAAGCAGGACAGATTATCTGGAAGATTGTACAATATGCGATACTGGTCATTACTTCTGTGATCACACTGCTTCCTCTGGTAGTTGCACTTTTTGGTTCCTTTAAGACCTCGTCAGAGTTCAACAGCACAAACGTACTTGCGCTTCCAAAAAACTTCTTAAACTTCAGCAATTACGTGACTGCATTTGTGGATGGTAACATGCTGACCGGTTTCTTAAACACCTGTATTATTCTGGTATTTTCACTGGTGGCAACGATCCTGACCGGAACCATGACTGCCTATGTGCTGAATCGTTTCAAGTTTCCGGGACGGAAGCTGGTAAATAACCTGTTCCTTCTGGCATCCCTGATACCGAGTATCACGATGCAGATGAGTGTATTCCAGATCATTTCCAAGATGGGACTGTTTAACAACCGTCTTTCCGTAATCCTGTTGTATGCCGGAACGGATATTATTTCCATCTATATTTTCCTGCAGTTTCTGGAGAATATACCGACATCACTGGATGAATCAGCAATCATGGATGGTGCCTCTTACTTCAAGATTTACACAAAGATCATCATGCCGTTGCTGAAACCGGCAATTGTAACTGTAATTATCATTAAGGGTGTTGGCTTCTACAATGACTTCTATACTCCGTACCTGTATACACCGAAGCCGGCATTACAGACCATTTCGACAGCGTTGTTCGCATTCAAAGGTCCATATGGTGCCAGATGGGAAGTTATCTGTGCCGGTGCTATCATTACCATGATCCCGACGCTGATCATATTCCTGCTACTGCAGAAGCAGATCTACAGTGGTATGACACAGGGAGCTGTAAAAGAATAAAGTTAAAGGAGAAGAAACCATGGCAAATGTTGAATTTATAGATAAGACCCCGCTACCAAATATTCCATGGCAGGAGAAGCCGGCAGGCCTGACCGGCGCACCGATCTGGAGATATTCAGAGAATCCGGTGATCGGAAGAAATCCGGTGGAAGGAGTAGCCAGAATCTTTAACAGTGCGGTTGTTCCGTATGAAGGTGCTTATATCGGAGTGTTCCGTGGTGAGCAGACAAACGGTATTCCATATATTTATCTTGGAAGAAGTAAGGATGGTATTCACTGGGAATTCAATAAGGAGAAGATCCGGTTCCTGGATGAATACGGGAAAGAATTTATGCCGAAATATGCATATGATCCGAGACTGGTAAAGGTGGAGGATACCTACTATGTGATCTGGTGTACCGATTTCTACGGTGCAGCGATCGGCATGGCGAAAACCACAGATTTCAAGACGTTTGTAAGAATTGAGAATCCGTTTATTCCGTTCAACCGGAATGCGGTATTGTTCCCACGAAAGGTGCATGGCAGCTTCATGCTTCTGTCCCGTCCGAGTGACAGCGGACATACACCGTTCGGCGATATCTTTTTAAGTGAGAGTCCGGATATGATCTACTGGGGCAAGCATCGTCATGTTATGGGACGCGGCAGCGAATGGTGGGAGTCCGTAAAGATCGGTGGCGGAGCCGCTCCGATCGAGACCTCCGAGGGGTGGCTGCTGTTCTATCACGGTGTATCCGGAACCTGCAATGGCTTTGTATACAGCATCGGTGGAGCAATCCTTGATATTGATCATCCATCGGTTGTAAAATATCGTTGTGAGAACTATCTTCTGACACCGGAGGAGTGGTATGAGGAGCGTGGCTTTGTACCGAATGTATGCTTCCCATGTGCAACCCTTCAGGATGCCGATACCGGAAGAATTGCGATTTACTATGGTGCTGCCGACAGCTATGTAGGCGTAGCATTTACAAAGCTGGATGAGATCGTGGCTTATATTAAAGAACATAGTATTGTAACAGAGGCTGATGCCGAGATCGGAATCCGATAGGTGCCGGTCCGTATAAAATACAGGAAACAATGGAGGAGAATCAGATGTTACATCCACAGTATTATGTAGAACTTGACAAATACAATCGTTTGATGGAACGAAAGAATCAGAAAAGCACCTTCTACAATGGTGTGTTTGACCGGTATGAATATCCGGTTCTGACCAGAGAGCATATTCCGCTTACCTGGAAATATGACCTGAATCCGGAGACCAATCCATACTTTATGGAGCGGCTGGGCGTTAATGCAGTCATGAATTCCGGAGCAATCGAGCTGAACGGAAAGTTTTATCTGGTTGCCCGTATCGAAGGAAATGACCGGAAATCATTCTTTGGTGTAGCGGAGAGTGACAACGGAATCGATGGCTTCCGATTCTGGGATTATCCGATTCTTCTGCCGGATACCTGTAAGGAAGAAACCAATGTATATGATATGCGTCTGACAAAGCATGAGGACGGATATATATATGGAGTGTTCTGCTCTGAGAGTAAGGATGCTTCAACCAATGATTTAAGTGCAGCAGTTGCAGCAGCCGGAATCGTTCGGACAAAGGACTTAAAGACCTGGGAGCGTCTGGATAATCTGAAAACCCTCCGGTCTCCACAGCAGAGAAACGTAGTATTGCATCCGGAATTTGTGAATGGCAGATATGCCTTCTATACCCGGCCGATGGATGATTTCATCGACACCGGTTCCGGCGGCGGTATCGGATTCGGACTGTGTGATGACATTGAACATGCAGTGATTGATGAGGAAATCATTACCAGCAAGCGTGTTTACCATACGATTACAGAGGCGAAGAATGGCGCCGGTGCTGTACCGATTAAGACAGAAAAGGGATGGATTCATATTGCACATGGTGTTCGGAACACGGCAGCCGGTCTCCGGTATGTACTGTATGCATTTGCAACCGATCTGAACGATCCAGCTAAGGTGATAGCAGAACCGTCCGGATATTTCCTGGCACCGCTCGGAAGAGAACGGGTAGGCGATGTATCCAATGTGGTATTTACTAACGGTCTGATCGCAAGAGACAACGGAGATGTATATCTTTACTATGCATCTTCCGATACCAGAATGCATGTAGCAACAACGACGGTAGGCAGACTTTTGGATTATGTGTTCCAGACTCCGGAGGATCCGCATCGAAGTGTTAAGTGTGTGGCACAGAGATGCGATCTGATTCGAAGGAATCTGGAGTATATGAAGCAGGATAAGGAATAGAAGCATTAGAGGCCTTGAAAAGAATAGTGGAAACATCTTGACGCCCGCATATGCGGGCGTTTAAACTAGGTGCAGAAAGATAAGTTACAATAACAGGAGGAAGCTTGGATGAATAAAACAGAATTTGCAGTATCACAGATGTTCAGTGATCATATGGTATTACAGCGTGATAAGAAGATAGAAGTATGGGGAACCGGAAACGATGGTAAGAAAGTACAGGTAGAGATCGCAGGACAGCAGGCGGAGACCACAGTCGCAGACGGACAGTGGAGCCTTTATCTGGAGCCGATTGCAGCCGGTGGTCCATATGAGATGTGTGTGACCTGCGAGAATGAAAGTAAAACCTTCCAGGATGTATTAGTCGGAGAGGTCTGGATGGCCGGCGGACAGTCCAATATGGAGCTGGAGCTGATAAACAGTGATGATGGTGCGAATCAGGTAAAGGCTGCCGATCATGAGCAGATCCGTTTTTATAATGTAGTAAAGACAGGAGTGCTGACGGAGGATGTTATAAAGGAGCAGGAGAAGCAGCTGTGGAAGGTGTGTACACCGGAGCAGGCAGGTGATGTATCCGCAGTGGCTTATTTCTGTGCAAGACGGTTACAGGAAGAGCTTCAGGTACCGATCGGTGTGATCGATTGCTACATTGGCGGTACATCGGTTACCTGCTGGATGGATGAGGATACGTTAAATCAGACTCCGGAGGGGAAAGGTTATATTAAACGCTATGCAGATCTGGTTGGTGATAAGACAGAAGAGAAATATCAGGCAGAGATGGATGAGTATAATCGTCTGTGGAAGATCTGGGATGATGGTGTACAGGCAGAGCGGAAGAAGAATCCGGATGTAACCTGGGAGTATTTAAATGAGCATGTCGGAATGTGCCCATGGCCACAGCCGGCAGGGCTTACTTCCAACTTCAGACCGGCGAACCCATATCGTGGTATGGTAACGAGAATCTTTCCGTATACCCTGCGTGGATTCTGGTATTATCAGGGCGAAGAAGATTCTTATCTGCCGGAGGCATACGGGGTATTGATGAAGTCCCTGATCCGGTGCTGGAGAGAGAAATGGAAGGATGCAGATGCTCCGTTTATTCTGACCCAGCTTCCAATGTATGAAGCCAATGCAGAGGAAGATGATAAGTGCTGGGCCGGTATCCGTGAACAGCAGGCATTGGTAGCCGAGCAGGTGCCGAATACCTATATGAATGTACTGATCGATTGTGGTGAGTTCGATAATATTCATCCGACAGATAAGTTAACCGTTGGTGACCGGATGGCTGCTCTCTGTCTGGAGCATGTATATGGCAGACCATGCCATGCGGATGGACCGAAGATGCAGACGGTAGCCGGAGAGGATGCACAGGTTCGGGTTACCTTCAGCGGACAGCCGTTACAGGTGAAGGGAACAGAGGTCGCATTGTTTGAGCTGGCGGGAGCGGATGAAGCTTATTATCCGGCACAGGCACGATTGTGTGGCGAGCATGAGGTGATCGTGCACAGCGCAGAGGTTTCCGCACCGCAGTATATACGATATGCGTATACAAATTTCGGAAAAGTAACCTTGTTTGACAGCTATGGTCTGCCGGTGGCACCGTTTCGAAGAGGTTTGTAAACGAAATTAAGGAGTGGGGTTATGGATTGTAAGCGATTAACAGTTGGATTGCTTCTGGCAGATGTGGCAGATGATTTCAGCCGGGGGATCTGTCGGGGAGCGATGCAGGCAGCGGAAGAGCTGGATGTAAACATGATTATTTTTCCGGGGAAATACATCGACCGGAATCTGGATATACTTGATGGGATACAGTATGATTACCAGTATAATACGCTGTTTACTTATGTGAATCCGGAAGAAATTGATCTTTTGGTAGTAGCAATCGGTTCAATCGGATATTTGTCTACAGACGAGCGACGAAAAAGCTTTCTGAACTATTTTCATCCCGTTCCCATCATTACGATTGCATCAGAGATAGAAGGATATGAGAATGTCATGTATGATAATGTGTCTGGATGCCGTGCGGCGGTGGAGCATCTGATTACGGGAGGAAGAGAGAGGATTGGCTGTCTGGCCGGATATCCGGATAACAGTGAAGCGAGAGAACGACTAATGGTCTGGAAACAGACACTGGAGCAACATGGGATAGAGTTGCCGGAGGAGAGGATTGAGTATTGCAATATGTCCAGATTCAGTCGGGAAGAGGTGGAGCGGCTGCTGGATCGAAATCCGAATCTGGACGCTGTCCTGTGTGTAAATGATGAGGTGGCATATAGTCTCTATGAGGTTTTGCAGGAGCGCGGGATCCGGATTGGAACGGATATTGCGATTGTGGGATATGATGATCTCGCTTATGCGTATCGTATGCAGCCGGCACTGGCAACGGTACATGCAGATACTGCGAGTCTGGGTGAGCAGGCAGTGCGGGAAGGGGTCTGCCATCTGCTTCAGGGGCAGCCGGTAGAGCACCGGGTGCCGGTTACATTTGTTCCGAGAGCCTCGACCGGAGCATCGGGGGAGACTTCTACAGATTATGATCCATCAGTGGATATGTCAATCGAGCGGTTTCTGGAGGATAATCATGCAGTAAATATAATAACCAGAGATATGTTTAATTTTGATAAGTTTGCAGATCAGAATTATGCGACCTTGCTGGAACGCCTTTATATGCTGGAGATACAGAATGCGTATCTGTGGCTGCTTCCGGCACCTGTGATTCATCTGCAGGAGGAGAGCTGGAAGAAGCCGAAGCACTTATTGTTAAAAGCATGTTCCTGTGAAGGGAAGGTGATGACGATTCCAAAGCATTGCCAGGAGTATCCGGTTCAGAGGCTGTGCAGGCATGGATACCTGCCGAACCGGCGATATACAATGATGCTACTGGATCTGTTTACAACGGATACCCAGTATGGACTGCTGATGATAGAAATGAATTATGACAAGATCTATTATCTGGAGTCATTATCCTACCAGATGAGTGCAGCGGTGCGTATGCTGGAGCTCCTGCATAATCAGGAGAATATCCAGAAGCAGCTGGAGGATAGTCTGTATCAGCTGGAGCTGCATAATATTCAGTTAGACAATGCATCCAAGCGGGATGAGCTGACCAGACTTCTGAACCGCCGTGGACTGGAGAGTCAGGTGAAACGGGTATTGCGGGATGTAAGGAATCAGGGAAAATATTTGCTGGCGATTTATGCAGACATGGATAATTTAAAGATTGTAAATGACCGGTTCGGACATAAAGAGGGTGATTTTGCCCTGCGTTCCATTGCGGGAATATTAAAGCAGATATTTGACCGGAAGGAAGATATCATCGGTCGCATTGGTGGGGATGAGTTTGTGGTGTTTGCGATCCGGGAGACCTCGATTGATATGCAGCAGTTACGGATGCGGGCAGCAGAATGCATGGCAGCTTTTAATCAGGAATGTGAGAAGCCGTATTATGTGCGGATGACCCTGGGAGGATATACCCAGAGATTCACGACCGGCTGCAGACTGTCCGATCTGCTGGAATATGCAGACAGTGATCTGTATGAGGCGAAAAAACTACGGACAAAGGATATTATGAAATAACAGAAAATCAGAATAAGGCTACAAAAGTTGTTTCATACATTGTATAATAAGACTGCTTAAGATTAAGAAGAGGTAAGGTGTTAGCCGTATGAAGATTCAGATGCCGGAGGCAGCGAGATACATAATTGAAACACTGATACAGCATGGATATGAAGCATATATTGTAGGCGGATGCGTCAGGGACAGTATTCTGAATAAACAGCCACAGGACTGGGATATTACGACTTCAGCGACCCCGGAGCAGACGAAGAGCCTGTTTCGTCGGACGATTGACACGGGAATTGAGCATGGAACTGTGACGGTTATGATCGATAAGACGGGGTATGAGGTGACCACCTACCGGGTAGACGGGAAATATCAGGATCACCGGAGACCGTCAGAGGTGACGTTTACCGCCAGTCTGACAGAGGATCTGAAGCGGCGGGACTTTACGATCAATGCAATGGCATATAATGATCAGGACGGTGTCATAGATGAATTCGGCGGACTTGCGGATCTGGAGCAGGGAATTATACGATGCGTCGGAGTGCCGCAGGAGCGTTTTGATGAAGATGCTCTGCGGATTCTGCGGGCAGTGCGGTTCGCAGCGCAGCTGGATTTTACGATCGAGGAAGAGACCAGACGGGCAGTCCGGGAGCAGGCGAAGTTTTTAAGAGATATCAGTGCAGAGCGGATTCAGACAGAGCTTACGAAGCTGATCACATCCCATCATCCGGAACGGATTTTGGATGCATGGGAGCTTGGAATCACAGCCATTGTATTGCCGGAGTTTGATGCGATGATGGAGACACCGCAGCGCACGGTGTATCATAAGTATGATGTAGGACGACATACCGTTGCTGTGATGCAGAATATAGAAGCGAGGCCGGTACTGCGATGGGCGGCACTGCTGCATGATTCGGCGAAACCGATGTGCCGGACAACCGATGAGAAGGGTGTGGATCATTTTTATGGACATCCGAAGGCTGGCAGCGAGATCGCACGGCAGGTACTCCGTCGTATGAAGCTGGATAATGATACGATTCATAGAGTGGAACGGCTGGTAGCCTGGCATGATTTCGGTATTGATGGTAAGGTGACGAAGCGGTCGCTGCGCCATGCCCTGAATCAGATGGGACCGGATCTGTTTGAGGATTATGCGAAGCTCCGCCGGGCAGACATGCTGGGACAGAGTGATTATGAAGCGGAGAAGAAGCAGGTAGACTATGAGAAACTACTGGAGCTTCATCGTGAGATTGTGAAGGATGGTGAATGTCTGGCAATCCGGGATCTGAAGCTCGATGGGAAGGCATTAATCCGGATGGGTGTAAAGCCGGGACCTGCCATGGGACAGATTCTGAATGACCTGTTACAGCAGGTGCTGGAGGAACCACAGCTGAATACTGTGGAGAAGCTGGAGGATATCGTGCGGCAGAAGTACCTGAAGGACAAAGTTTTATAACCTGGAATGAATTATGACATCCCCTCATAAGATAGAACGTAGAAAGGCTTATGGGGGGATGATTTTGTCTGAGAAATTATCGGAAGTATGGGAATGCTATGAGATGAGCATTTCGAGTATGTATAAGGGGCGGGGAATGACCGTTCTACGTACCGATCAGGGGATACGGGCGCTCCAGCCACTGGAAACCTCTGAGAGCCGACTGGAGCAGGAGGCTCAGTTAAAGGAAGCATTGTATGCAGCCGGATACCATAACACGGATCGGCTGATCCGGAATCGGGACGGAGAACTGATCACCTGTGACCGCTATCATACACCGTATGTTCTGAAGGAGTATTTTGAAGGCAGAGAGTGCAATATCCGACAGGAAGGAGACATGATTGCGGCAGTATTGAATCTGGGAGATTTACATATGGCACTGAAGGAAATCCGGCCGGAGAATGAGGGCAAGGATCTGAAGGTGTTGAAAACCTTTGAACGACATAATCAGGAGATGCGCCGGGTCCGCAGTTATATGAGAAAGATCGCGACAAAGTCAGAGTTCGATTATCTGTATCTGTCCTGCTTTGATGATTTTTACAGTCAGGGTGAGGCCGCACTCCGGCAGCTGACAGCAGTGCACACGGAGGAAGGA
This sequence comes from Bacteroidales bacterium H4, assembly GCA_963626805.1. Lineage (GTDB taxonomy): Bacteria > Bacillota > Clostridia > Lachnospirales > Lachnospiraceae > CAG-632. The sequence goes on from CAVFXS010000021.1 coordinate 18,979, forward strand.
GCACAGCGGCGGTATTATTGTCATGGGGCATATCATCAGCATAATGTTCTGATTTTAAAAGATGGGATCGCAACGGTTAACTTTGAACATTTTATGGTCGATAATCAATTAACGGATCTTTATACGTTCCTGAGGAAGGTTATGGAGAAGAATGATTATCAGCCGGAGCTGCTGTTTCGATTACTGGAGGTGTATCAGCAGCAGATTCCGTTAGGCAGAGAGGATTATCAGTTTATTTATTATCTGCTGTGGTATCCGGAGAAGTTCTGGAAGATCTCCAATCAATATAACAATATGAACAAGGCATGGGTGCCGCCGAAGACCTACGAGAAGCTGCAGACCATTATCCGGCAGGAGACCGGTAAGCGGGAACTGCTGAGATGCTATCGGGAGCATTTTGGCCTAAATTTACAAATGACATAAGACATGATACAATAGCTACGGTTCAGAGGATCACTGTAAGGATGTGAGGTAACATATGAGAATAAGAGGATATATTGGATTACTTGGATTGCTGTGCCTGTTGCTGCTCTGTGGCGGGTGCAGACGGCAGTCGACAGAGGATACAACGGAGGCATATGATCCATATGCACAGTCATCAGATGCGGTTGCTGTGATTAAGGCGATCGACCTGGATGCCGGAACGATGTCGTTTGTATCAGTGGTGGATGGAAAGCAATATGATCTGCTGTATAACAGCGGTGTGGATGTCCGGAATAAATATAAGGAGTTGATTGCCGGTTCACAGCTGAAGGTAGGACAGATTGTAGATATTGTATATAATACGTTGAATAATAAGCTGCTGGAGGTGCGGATCGATCCCGATGCCTGGGAGGTGCGGGATATTTCCGGCTTTGAGTTCGATGCAGGGAATCGGCAGGCGACGATTCTGAATCAGATCTATCAGTATACCAATGATCTGATCGTAGTATCCGGGAATGAACTGATCCAGAATAATGAGATCTGTAAGGAGGATCAGCTGACAGCCAGAGGGTATGGCGGAAAGCTTTGTTCGCTGACGGTTGATCTCGGACATGGATATGTGCGGCTTGAGAATTATGATACTTATATCGGCGGCATGATCGAGATCGGATATGATGTAATCGTACCGGTGACAGAGAATATGCTTCTGACGGTGCGGGAAGGCACTTATAAGTTAAAGATTACAAAGGGAGAGCACAGTGGCTATAAGAATGTAGTGGTTATCAGGGATCAGGAATGTGTGGCGAATCTGATGGAGCTGCAGATCGCACCGGATCCGGTCGGCAGTCTGTTCTTTAATGTGACACCGGCGACCGCTAAGGTAGTGGTTGATGGGGAAGTGATAGATACCGCAGAGATTGTGGAGCTGACCTATGGAAAGCATCATATTCGTGTGAGTGCAGACGGTTATGATACGAAGGAAGGATATTTCAAGGTCGATGTGGCTTACAAGATCTTTAACATAGAGCTGGTACGGACGGATGAGTCCTCATCTTCTTCCGGGACCACAGCCGGCTCAGGAACGGGAACTACAGCCGGAACAGGAACCGGAACGACAAGCGGCATGGGTGTGGTGACGACGGAAGGTTCGAGCGGTACGACCGAATCCAGCAGCACTACCGACGGCAGCACGACATCGACCTCCGGCAGTTCGAGCAGCACGACCGAGAGTTCTACCGGAACGACAGAGGTTAAGAAGACCGGTAATACGGTAACGATCACCGCACCGGCTGGTGCATACTGTTATGTAGATGGAGACCTGAAGGGAACCGTACCATGTACCTTTGATAAAACAGTAGGCAGCCATGTCATTACATTCAGCAAGACCGGCTGCCTGGTTAAGAGTTATACGATTCAGTGTAAGGATGATGGTAAGGATGAAACCTATTCCTTCGATCCGTTGCAAACATTTGATTCGCTTATAACAAGAAGATAATTAATTTTCAGAGCTCGCATCGGAAGCGGCGGAGGTATCTTCGCCGTTTTCGTTTACCTGCTTGGAAGCAAGCATTGCTTTATCCAGAGCGAGGAAATCATCATCGCTGATGTAGTAATATTCACCGTTATCCTGAATGGTAACGGTGACGTCAACGCCTTCTCCGTTGCCGATATTTGGAACAGCAGCAGTCAGAATATCTAAAATGCCCTGTGCATATTCCGTTTCATAAGCATCCAGCTCATAGTCATTGTAATCTCCGGCAGCGACCCGCTTGTTCATATTCTCAATATACGTAACCACTTCATCATAGGTGATCAGCAGAAGATCAATCGGATATACGGTGACGGTAACGGTATAGGTTCCGTCGGTATTTGTGACTTCGGATACCTCATAGCTGGCATGACTGTAAATATCCTTTGCCAGTGCCTTGAACTGATCCTTGATGTCAGAACCATCAACATCCTTGATACCATAGGCGGTCATCAGAGCATCTGCCAGATAGTCGATTCCGTCATCATAAACGGTCTGTGCTTCTTCTTCGGTTGCCTTTGTGATCTTCATATAGTTTGTAAAATCTGCCTTATAATTTGTGTCTAACAGGCTGGTTACATAATTGGCATATGTTTTCTTGCTATTGCCAAGCAGGGAACAGCCGGCCAGAGAAAAAATCATAACAGCAGTGAAAATACCTGCGAGCATTCGCTTTACGATTGCACCTGATTTCAATTTCATATGGATTCCTCCCGATTATTTCGATTACTGTTTAGGAACCTGTCCATAAACAAAAGTAGTATACCATACTTGTATTCGTTTTGCGATAGGAATATTATGAAGTTTTACTTGCAATTCCGGTATGAATGAATTAGCATGATGGAAGCAGAAACTATAAAACAGGCAGGAATTATGGCAGGAATCCTGACAGAGATTGCAGAAACGGCGAGGAACAGGATATGATTTTTGATACACACGCACATTATGATGATGAAGCATTTGAGAAAGACCGTGATATACTTTTAAACAGTATGCAGGCTGGGGGTGTAGGACGGATCGTTAACGTCGGAGCCGGCATGGAGACCTCAGAGAAGACAGTGGCATTCACGGAGCAATATGATTTTCTCTATGGTGCGGTCGGAGTTCATCCGAATGAGGTGGGTGATATGAAGACGGAGGATATCGACCGGCTGGCAAGCTGGACTAAGCTTCCGAAGATCGTGGCAGTCGGTGAGATCGGACTCGATTATCATTATGATGAACCAGCGAAGGAGATACAGTTCCGCTGGTTTGAGGCACAGATGGAGCTGGCCAGGGAGCAGAAGCTTCCGATCATTGTTCATAGTCGGGATGCGGCAAAAGATACCGTTGATATTATGAAGGCGGTTCATGCAGGTGAGATTGGCGGTGTGATCCATTGTTACTCTTATACAAAGGAGCTGGCGAGGGAGTTTCTGAATATGGATTATTATTTTGGAATCGGCGGGGTACTGACTTTCACGAACGCAAAGAAGTTAAAGGAAGCAGTCGACTACATCCCGATGGAAAAGCTGGTATTGGAGACCGATTGTCCGTATCTGGCACCGGTGCCGAACCGTGGCAAACGGAATTCTTCCCTGAATATTCCGTATGTGGTAGAAGTGCTGGCACAGATTAAGGGCATAAGTCCGGAAGAGGTAGAACGGATTACATGGGAGAATGGATGTCGTCTGTACCGGATGCAGTCAGAGCAGTAGAAACGGACGGAGTATGCGGTATCGAGACGGCTGTCAGGAATGAGATACAGGCAGGAAACAAGGAGAATATATGGAGAAATTAAGTAATCCACAGGTGACAATAGAGACTATTAAGAAGCACGGATTTGATTTCCAGAAGAAGTTCGGACAGAACTTTCTGATTGACGGTCGGGTTCTGGAAAAGATTATGGATGCGGCAGAAATCGGACCGGAGGACTGTGTACTGGAGATCGGACCGGGCATCGGAACCATGACGCAGTATCTGGCAGAGCGTGCGGGTAAGGTAATTGCGGTAGAGATCGACACCAATTTGATACCGATTCTGGAGGAAACTCTGCAGGAGTATAATAATGTATGCGTGATTCAGGGCGATATTCTGAAGCTTGATGTCATAGCACTGGTGGAGCAGGAGAATGCGGGAAAGCCGATTAAGGTAGTTGCCAATCTGCCATATTATATTACGACCCCGATCATTATGGGACTCTTTGAACGGCATGTGCCACTGATCAACATTACGGTTATGGTACAGAAGGAGGTAGCGGACCGGATGCAGGTCGGACCGGGGACGAAGGATTACGGTGCCTTATCTCTGGCGGTTCAATATTATGCACAGCCATACATTGTAGCCAATGTGCCGCCGAATTGTTTTATTCCGCGGCCGAATGTAGCATCTGCAGTTATCCGGCTGACCAGATATCCGGAGCCGCCGGTGAAGGTGGAGGACGAGGCAATGATGTTTCGTCTGATCCGGGCATCCTTTAACCAGCGCAGGAAGACACTGGTGAACGGAATCGGCAATGCAGCGGATATTCCGTATTCCAAGGAACAGGTAGCGAAGGCACTGGAGGCACTCGGACTGAGTGCGACGATCCGTGGTGAAGCACTGACCTTGCAGGAATTTGCAGCACTCAGTGATGCACTTGGAAAAGCACAGGTGCAGGTCAATATATAGACAGGTATATAGACAGATTTCTGTCGAAGAAATACAGACATAACATGTCCCGCTTCTTCATACAATGAAAACATGTGAGAGATTCGTTGTATGAAAGGAGCGGGACATATTGGATTATCGGAGATTTATTTCTTATTTATATAATTATGTAGACGGAGAAAAGGGGGTAAATGTCGGATACATACGATGTGAGCAGCGGCATGGGATCTGTAGGCTGACCCTGAATCTGCAGGACAGGCAGGGTGTAGAAGGCGGTACATATAAGGTATATCTGTATAAGATTTCCAAGGAGGGAAATCCGGTCGGATATTATCTGGACGAGTTTACCCTGAATCGTGGCTGTGGTGAGGTGCGGAAGCAGACAAACAGTGAAAATGTATGGAACAGTAATCACCGGATCGAGGAGTTTGACGGTGTGGTTGCAATCTATGACAGGGGACATGCATATGGCAGCCAGTGGAGTGATGAACCGCTGCAGATCGAACGGTTCCATACCTATCAGGAATGGCAGAAGCAGGGCGTGACGTCCGGAATCTATATAAAGGAAAGCGAAGGGCTGGCGCTTCATGCGGCAGAACGGCCGCAACCGGTAGAGGAGCAAGTAGAGAGTATCATTGACAGGCAGGCATACGTTGCGGATTCAACCGGTGTGCAAAGTATAATGTCGGAGCGGGCCGGCACCACGGATCCGATCAGCGAACAAAGTATAGTGCCGGAGCGGGATAGCACCATAAGTCCGGGAACGGTTGGAGAGAATAGTAGAACGGAACCGGACATAGACGGAACGTCGGATCCGGTAGTGGAACAGAGCAGTATGTCAGGTCAGTCTGCATCAACGAGTCGGAGTGATATTGCGGAAGCGACGCTGCATCTGATGGAGCAACGGCCGAAGCTTCCGGATTTCGGAAATCATGAGATCTATGACTGTGTGCGGATCGAACCGAATGATATCGGGCTGCTGGCGATGGATAACTGGCGACTGGGTGTTAACAGCTTTCTGACGCACGGATATTATAATTATAAGTATCTGATGCTTGGAAAACTGCGGTTTCAGGATGGAGTTGTGAAAGCGGTGATTGGTGTTCCGGGAGTCTATGATAATAAGGAACAATATATAGCCAAGATCTTCGGCTTTGAATTATTTGTGCCGGTGAAGCACACGAATGTAAAGACCGGAAACTTTGGCTACTGGATTTCAGAAATTGTGTAAGGATTCAGCTTCGAGAACTGGTATAGATCCTGAAACTGATGATCAATCTCCGCTGCTTCGAGGGCACGGCCCTCATAGGTGAAACCGAGCCGGTGGATCAGCCGGATCGAGGCTTCATTTGACGGCAGGATTTTCGCTTCGATACGATGCAGCTTATATTCCCGGAATGCGATTTCAAGCAGCTGATCGCATGCCTCATTCGCATAGCCCTGATGCCAGTAGCGGTGATCCAGCTTATAACCCATGGAGGCATGTTTCATACACCCCAGTCGGATATCCGACAGGTTCACACAGCCGATGATGGTAGACGGGTCTGATTTTAGGAACAGATAATAGCGGAGGCTGTGCAGCAGCTTTGTTTCCTTGAACTCCCAGTCCAGGACGGCAGTCTGATAGCCTACCGTGTAGAAATTCTCGGCACGGGTCAGCTCATATGGCTCAAAATAGGTTCGGTTCTCTTGATAAAAACGGCGGACTGCCAGTGCATGCTCAGCGGACAGGCACTGCAGCCGCAACCGGGAGGTCTCACAGGTAAGCTGCATGGAAAGCTCCTTTCTGCGGATAAAGCATCCGTTGTTCTTTTTGACTGCTTATAGTATACTACAGGTATCAGATGAAAAAAAGGGGTTCCGGTCATGACAGAGGAAGAACGGTATATGGGATATGCGATTACGCAGGCAAAGAAGGCACTGGTCAATGAGGATGTTCCGATTGGGTGCGTGATCGTTTATCAGGGAAAGATAATCGCAAGAGGCTATAATAAGAGAAATAAAAAGAAAACGACACTGGCACATGCAGAGCTGGATGCGATCGCGAAGGCTTCGAGAGTGCTCGGAGACTGGAGGCTGGAGGATTGTACCATGTATGTTACCTTGGAGCCATGCCAGATGTGCGCCGGAGCGATTGTGCAGGCGAGAATCCCACGGGTGGTGATCGGCTGCATGAATCCCAAGGCCGGATGTGCCGGCTCGATCCTGAATCTTCTGCAGATGCAGGAGTTTAATCATCAGGTCGATGTTGTACGGGGAGTCCGGGAAGAAGAGTGTTCAAAGATGTTATCGGACTTCTTTCGGAAACTGCGGGAGCGAAAAAAAGTCCGATAGGTAAAAAAAGATTACAATATATCTTTATTAGCTAAAGACCAAAGTGTATTGGCCCAAGCATTAGTTCCTTAGATACAAAATGCGGCATAGAGTGGAACGATTTTTTTGTTATCCTCAAAGCCGAAGTTTTTGGCAGAGAGCTTAATGGCATAAGCGGGCTTGTAAGTGTCCATATAGACCTTCAAGCTCTTGGCTCTGGTGTTGTCGGCAGACTTGACCTC
>CAVFXS010000022.1:0-8068 GCA_963626805.1 Bacteroidales bacterium H4
CTAGGGCGGATTAGGGACTTTCACCCATTAGAAACGTGCGCCGCAAGGCGCACCACAAAAACAGGCACCCCTGCAATCGCAGAGTTGCCTGTCTCATAATTCCTTTATTCAATCAATCCGCTTTCCTTTAAGAGTATCTCAATATCGGTTCCGCGCACTTTCTTCAATACCACCTTAAGCATTTCCTTTTCCTTGAAAGATAACTTAATGTCTGTAATCGGTTTCTTGTCAATGGCGTAATAGCATGCCCGCAGCAGTTCACGGACATCATATTTACTGCCCCAGACCTCCGGTACGCCACGGTCAATATCCAGTAATGTATATACAGCTTCCATACCGGTACGCATAGAATACTCAATTGTAAAGATCGTATCCCGTGGAGTCTCTGTAAACTGTCCAAGGAATGCAAAGTTTACGGATCCATCCGGTACAACATGCGGACGGTCTTCATTCTTTCTCGGCTGAAAGAATGCATTGATATACGGCATAAAGCAGGTGGTTGTATTACATGCATCCTTTGCCAGCGTATCGATTCTGTCCTGTGGTACACCAATATGATACAGCCATTCACGGCAGACCTCTTCACCGGTGCAGTCACGCATTGCTTTCTTTACATAATTACCTTCTTTATTGGTATTCAGAGCATACAACCAGACAAGAACCATATTCTTATCCTGCGATTTGAACTGCGGCTGACGGTTGATCGTCCATGACAGATACCAGTTATCTGTGCTGTCCTTTACCGTTACGATACCGCCGGTCGTTACTTTTCCTTCTCTCGGATCACGTTTACAGATATTCATAATATGCTGGATGATTTCCTCATCGGAGGTTGCCACAGTTGCACTCATCCAGTTCGTTGCTTCGATATTACTACAGAATGCATCCGGATTACCAAACTCTCCATGGGTTGCCTGTGCGGCGATTGCCTTCCACATATCCCAGGACTCTCCGTATCCGTCTCTTAGCTTTGACAGATCCGGCGCATGGTTCTGATCACCATAGCAGGTAGAGTCTGTACAGCAGCCATTTGTAATAAATACCAGATCATCCTCGATCAGATCGATCGTCTGCTCTGCTCCGTCCTTCACGTATACGATCTGTCTCGCAATCTTCTTGTCACCAACCGTTTCAATTATGACATTTTTCACATCCATGCCATATTCAATCTGAACCCCATGTGTTTCCAGATATTTCACAAGCGGCATGATCAGACTCTCGTACTGATTTAACTTGGTAAACCGCAGAGCACTGAAATCCGGCAAGCCGTCAATATGGTGTACATAACGGCACAGATACCGTTTCATTTCCAGGGCACTTGACCAACGCTGGAATGCAAACATGGTCTGCCAGTACAGCCAGAAATTTGTCTCCCAGAAGGAATCCGGAAGCACCTCTGATATCTTCTTTCCCTCCAGATCCTTCTCCGGTGTAATAAACAGCTGGGACAATGCCAGTGCAGACTCCTTATCCAGATTAAACTTCTTATCTGTATGTGCATCCTCACCACGATCTACCGTTGCACGACAAAGTGAATAATTCGGATCGTGCTTATTCAGCCAGTAATACTCATCCAGAACCGATACCCCCGGTGTCTCCAGTGACGGCACATCCCGGAACATATCCCACATGACTTCAAAATGGTTGTCCATTTCCCGGCCACCACGCATGAAGAAGCCCTTTGTAACATCCTTCCGTCCGTCACAGCTTCCGCCTGCCAGCTCCAACTTCTCAAGCAGATGAATGTGCTCGCCCTTCATCTGTCCATCCCGTACCAGATAAAATGCTGCCGTAAGACCGGCAAGTCCTGTACCAATAATATAAGCTGATTTTTTATCCACATCCTTTGGTTTTTCCGGATGTGCAAATGATTCATAAGTTCCTGCAGAATAATACATAATGAAAACCTCCATTTCTCTTTGCTTCTGTTTTCATTATATCCGCATTTATATTATTTACACTAAGCAGAACCTGACGGTTGCATAGTTTTTTATCAGATAAGGCAAATTGATAAAATCAGATCTTAAATCGCTGCAGTCCGACTGCAATATTCCCCTTGATCAGTTTTGCCAGCCGTTCCACCAGCTGTTCCGGATCCTCCTTCATATCTGCCTCGATCCAGTCCAGCATCAGTCCGACAAACACATAGGAATATACCTGTGCGATAAACCCCTTATCTTCTTCCCGCACTGTCATTCCGACCGCTTCCTCATTAATCACGTCCAGTAGCAGCTGATCCACCAACGGTTTCAGATACCGCTCCACCTGCTCCTGATGCACACACCGGTACACATTCATAATAAATGGTTTATTCTCTTTCACCTTTTCAAAAATCTGAAGAAAGCCCTGCTGCCAGGTCTCATATGTCTTCTTCTCCTCCAAGGCCTTACGAGCATCCTCCAGGCAGGACCACTCTACCAGATCATAGATGTCTTTAAAATGATAATAAAAGGTCATCCGATTAATGCCGCAATCCTCGGCAATATCGGTGACCGTAATCTTCGTTAATGGTTTCTTCAACAGCAGATTCTTAAGCGACTGCTCCAATGCACGTTTGGTAACCTGTGACATATCGATTCCTCCCATATTTCATCTGCAGATTTCATAATCCGGCGATTCCGGCATCTTACAGGGAATTCATCAGACCCTCGATTCCCTCGTTCTTATAAATCTCCTTATAATATGCGACCTCATCCTGGATCAGATCATCTATCACCTGCATGCCAAGCAGCTCCACCGGTGCCTTGTCATCCGTCAGTATATAATCACCCTTCTGATATTCTGTCACATTTGCCAGAACCTTCTGCATCATGTCCTGCAGCTGGCTGTTTTCTATCTGCTCTGTATGATTGCTCAGATTCTTGATAATATCCGGATTATCGGATGCAAAAAGCTCACGATTGGTCGTTCCTGCTACATCAACCGTATAGGTTGTGCCGAACACATCTCCTATCGTATCCGCAAGATACTGGTTGATATTGCCTTCCTCCGTTCCCCGCATGTTTATATTCACAACCATAACTCCGCCCTCTGTCAGATGATCCTTTACCAGACTGAAAAACTCTCTGGACGACATCTGAAACGGAATCGTAATATCCTGATATGCATCGACCATGATCACATCATATTTCTTATCCGATGCATTCAGAAACGCTCTGCCGTCATAGGTCGTAACCGGAATATCCTCTGACAATTCAAAATATTTTCTCGAAAGTGCGGTAATCTTCTCATCAATCTCCACGCCCTCAATATTCATATCTCCCAGATATTTATCACATTGTGTCGCATAGGTTCCTGTTCCCATTCCCAGAATCAGAACATCCATATCCGATACATCCTTGTCCTTTATCATAAGCGGTGCTGCCATGGCATAATCATAATACATTCCTGTCAGCCCGTCCTGCTTCATATACACGGACTGCACACCGAATAAAACATTGGTAGAAAGCGCCACCCGATCGTCCGTTTCATATACCTGAAGATAATTGTACACAGATTCACCCTCATAGGTCAGATTCTTCTGCCAGAATGCAAATGAATCCGAGTATCCAAGACCGCAGCACAGTGCGAAAATAATCACGGAAGCGATCACCTTCTTTTTGCCCGCCTTTTCACTCACAAAATATATGATTGACAGCACCAGAAGTATGCCGGAAAAGATCAGAAATGTTATCGAGGTTCCGACTGCCGGAATCGTAACGAAGGTCGGTACAAAGGTTCCGATAATACTGCCTATTGTATTGAATGCACCGAGCGTTCCCACGGTCTTGCCATTGTCATCCAGACTGTCCACCGAATACTTGACCAGCGATGGGGTCACCGTGCCCAGCAGGAACAGCGGAAATACAAAGATCACCATACATGCCGCAAACGCAGCTATAATAAGGAAATTATTATTTATCGAGAATACCAGTACGGCAGATATGCCTATAATAATGTACTTACCCACGACCGGAATTAATGCGATCCAGATCGCAGCGATCATAATACGCCCGTAAAGCTTGTCCGGATTCGGTGACTTATCCGCGGTTCTTCCGCCGTAGATATTACCGAGTGCCATTGCGATCATGATCGTACCTATGATGATCGTCCATACAATCTGTGATGAACTGAAATACGGTGCCAGTAATCTGCTCGCCCCCAGTTCCACTGCCATAACGGACATTCCCGCAAAAAACTCCGTCAAATACAGGAATACCTTGTTCTTCAATATGCCTCTGTTATTTGATTCCATTTCATTTCTCCTTTATCAGTACGTTTTCGTACTTTTAAAGTCTAAATTGAAACTGTGCAGTTGTCAATAGAGTTTTGCACTACATAAGCTTCTTCCGGATTCTCTTTAACAGCACATATCCCACTACACAGGCTACAAGCTCTGTAATCGGAAATGCCCACCAGATCAGAGAAACTTCCGCCTGTCCATTTCTGACAAAGGCTGAAAAGATTCCCGCCAGCGGCAATATAAGCACAAGCTGCCGGATCAGGGAGATTACAAGGGACTCGATTCCACCGTCCAATGCCTGATAGACACCCTGATATGCCACATTGATTCCTGCGAAAATAAAGCTGACAGAGATGATCCTCATTGCTCCGATAAAATACTCTCTGGACTGTCCGGCATTAAATAATGTTGCAAAGGCATTCGGAAATAATTCCGTAATCAGGATTCCTGCAATCATCAGAACCATTGTATAGATAAGACCATATTTAATTCCATCGTTGATCCGCTTTTTACTTCCCATTCCGTACGCATAGGATATGATCGGTGTGATTGCATCCCGCAGTCCGAATGCAAGGAATAATACAAACTGCTGCACCTTATAAAACAGCCCATAAGCCGTCTGTGCCGCCGGACTGAATTTCAGGATCAGATTCATGACATACACCATGATTGACATCAATGCCTGTGCAATGATTGCCGGTAATCCGATCGAATATATCTTCCTTATAATTTCACCATTCGGCTTCATATATCGTGCACCATGTTCAAACTCCCGGTTCAGCTTCCTGTGGAATACAAATAATAGCACCGCAGATGCTACCTGTCCGATTACCGTAGCATAGGCAGCACCTTCCACTCCCATTTCCGGAACCGGTCCAAGTCCATAGATCATGATCGGATCCAGAATAATATTGATCACAGCTCCCACGATCTGACCGATTGTAGAATAGAGCGAACGTCCTGTCGCCTGCAACAGCTTCTCGAATAATGAAAAGAAAATGATTCCGAACGAGAGCACACAGCATATTCTCAAATAGCCTACTCCCATTGCAATGACTTCCGGATCCGTTGTCTGCGATGCAATGTACGCTTTCACACCAACTATTCCGAATAACAGACAGACCGCATATATGATTCCGCCCAGAAACAGACTGTTTCCGGCGACCTTTGCCGCCCTCTCATTGTCTCCTTCTCCAAGCGTTCTCGCAAGAAGCGCGTTGGTTCCCACACCGGTTCCGATTCCGACCGCTACGATCAGCATCTGCACCGGGAATACCAGAGTAAGTGCATTCAGAGCTGCTTCACTTCCCACCTTCATATTCCCGACAAAAGCGCTGTCCACAATGTTGTATACCGCCTGCAATGCCATAGATACGATCATCGGAATCCCCATCCGGATCATGAGCTTATTTACCGGCATCTCCTTCATCCTGTTACTTTCTGCCATCTTTAAAATCCTCCTTTTCTGCATAAAAAAAGAGCAGCAAAACTGGATTTACGCTAGTTTGCTACTCGTTCATAAGCCATTATATTTCTCAATTTCATAAAAGTCAAGGATCCGACCACACAATTGTCACATTTGTCGGAGTTGCCACAGGTATCGTAGCGGATTAAGCTTCCATGCTTTCTTTGCATTTCTTTTTCTTCTCTCTTCTTACAAAAAGCCAGACACAGACTCCCGCAAAGACAACCGCCGCTGCTGCCAGTACCGGAATCACCGGAATTACATGAATGTCTGCACTGATCAGCTTAAGTCCCTGATAAAGTGTATATACACCAAACACAGAGAAAATCGCGAATGCGAGTGTGTTCAGCAATCCTTCCGGAGTCTTACTCTTTAACAGATAACCCACCAGCATTCCGAGAATGTCCGCTGCAAAAAGTCCCAGAGAACAGCCAAACCATACAATCAGTGCTGCTCCCATGCCTTCGTTGGCACCAAATGTAATAGCTGTCAGCTGTGTCTTATCGCCAAGCTCTGCTACAAAGAATGTACAGAAGACTGCAAGCGGTGCGAACTTAATCTTTGATTTTCCCCCTTCTTCCTCTTCCTCGTCATCATCACCGGCAATCGTAGATGCTGCAAAATAAAGAAATGCCAATGCTGCAATTGTCTTAATAAGCCAGTCCGGAATAAACTCGCTCACAAGTCCACCTGCAAGAACGGCCAATCCGTTCAGTACAAGAATCGCAACCGCAGTTCCCAATATAATATCCTTTAATTTATATTTAGAAGTAAGTGCGATCAGCATAAGCTGTGTTTTGTCTCCCATTTCTGCTATGAACTCCGTCAGAAATACTTTAAAAAATAATATCATGTGTCTTCTACTCCATTTATCTTATTATAATGTAAACCGCATATGCAGCATAAAGTGCAACCATCACGAATCCTTCGATTTTTCCGATTTTCTTCCTGGTGCCTGCAAATATCCATACGCAGATCGTAAATACGATCAATACACACAGATCAATAATAGTCTCCTTGATTATGCTGATCGGGCTGATTGCTGATGCAATACCAAGCACCATAAGGATGTTAAATATATTGGAACCGATCGCATTGCCAAGTGCCATATCGACCTCATTCTTTCTGGCTGCCACTATGGAGGTTACAAGCTCCGGAAGAGAGGTTCCTATGGAAACGATCGTCAGACCGATCAGCGTCTGACTCATTCCGAGATCACTCGCGATCCTTGACGCAGCATCTACGGTCATATCTCCACCGATTGCAATCGCAGCCGCACCACCAATGATGAAAAGAATACTGATCGGCACTGAGCGCACCTTAATTTCTTCATCCGGGTCGCCTTCGACCGCAGCCTTTCTGCCTTCCTTACTTGCCTTTAATGCAAGCTTGACCATGCAGAAAATGTATCCTGCAAAAATCGCAATGAATAGTACGCCGTCAAAACGTCCCAGTATCATGCTCGACTTATCACCCAGACCGGCGATTCCCAGAAGCAATAAAAGTCCTGCACAGATTAGAGAAAGCGGGATATCCCTCTTTATTGTTTCCTTCGCAACATTCACGGTTGCAATCATTGCGCATACACCTATCACGACCATCAGGTTGAATATATTGGAGCCGACCACATTGCTTACTGCAAGTTCATTATTCCCTATAATCGAAGCAGATACACTCACCGCTGTTTCAGGAAGTGATGTTCCCATTGCGACAATCGTCAGACCAATAATGATAGATGGAACATGCAGTCTCTTTGCGACACTGGAGCTTCCCTCTACAAAAAAGTCTGCACCCTTAATCAGCAGTACAAATCCTATGACAAGAAATACAACCACAAGTGCAAACGGGGCATTGTTAATGAATTTTTCCATAGCTTTCTCCTTTTCATCTTCCATAGCGATACAGTCAGCCGAAGCATCTACGATTACCAGTATCTAACAGACAAAAAACTCATGTATATCAACTCCCCACTGACATGTACTGTGCAAGCGATTCATCGATATACATGAGTCTCATTATTTAAGATTTGCCAGATTATACTTTCTATTATAATCAGAATGTTGACAAACCACACTTTCGCGCTAACTACTCCCTCATGGAATATTAAATTACTTGATAAATAATATCAAATATTGTCGTGTGTGTCAACGTCTTTTTACCTTGAGTTTCCGCACTTTTATCCACAATCCCCTGCTTTCACAGGCTCTGCTATAAACAACTTTCAAAAAATGCTCAAAATATAAGGAATCTTCATTCTTTTTGATGTAAAATTAAGTCACCACAACAAAACCATACTAAACAAAAAGAAGGAGGACTCCTTGTGGTTAATTTTACATCAAATACTTATCAAATGAAACGGGAAATTTTAACTTTCTCAAATA
>CAVFXS010000023.1:0-48589 GCA_963626805.1 Bacteroidales bacterium H4
CAGCTGGATAGAGCAACGGCCTTCTAAGCCGTGGGTCGGGGGTTCGAATCCCTTCGAGCACGTTTATGGTGGGTATGGCGCAGTTGGTTAGCGCGCCAGATTGTGGCTCTGGAGGCCGAGGGTTCGAGTCCCTCTATCCACCCTGTAAGGGGCAAAGTTCCAGGATATTCCTGGATATTCACTTACTTAATGGGCTATCGCCAAGCGGTAAGGCACAGGACTTTGACTCCTGCATTCGCTGGTTCGAATCCAGCTAGCCCAGTTCAGGTTATGCTTGCATGGGAGAAAAAATATGGGATACTAGCTCAGGTGGTAGAGCACTTGACTTTTAATCAAGTTGTCGGGGGTTCGAATCCCCCGTGTCTCATTTTATGTAAAAACAGGAAAAAGTGAAAGGTAATCAAGTGGTAGAATGATGCTTGATATTGCCAACTGTTTCTTGATATATTTGCGTCCTTTTTGTTTTCGTACTGACGGTTTGACCGTCTTTTTTTATGCAAAAATTTAATCGACGGAAGCATGGCATTTTTCCTAAAACAAGATTAATCAGGAATTTATGTCAGAGTTTGAAATGCTGATGGAACAATCCACATAAGCGTTTTTAAGCCTGTTTCAGATTAAAAAGATATGAATTCACATATTGATAGTAAAAAATGCAAAATAAGCCCATCTGATGATATCACAGAGGATTTTATGAATAGGTTTGATGAGATCCTTGTCAGAATCAAAGAATTTGAAACCAAGATGCAAAGAAAATCTTCACATTTACAGTATAAGGATGGTGATTAAGAATGGATCCACAACAGATTTTAATGCAAATGGTGAACAATTCAAGAATATCCGAAAAAGAATTGCGGGAATCCCTGTTCTTATTTCCGCTCCCATATGTTACAATACCCCTACAGACTTAAAATACAAGGAGTATATATAAATGAGCATACAGTATGAGAAAGAAACCGGCATATTCCATTTGACCACGGCACATTCATCCTATCAGATGCAGGTGGATTCCTATGGTCATTTGCTGCATTTATATTATGGGAAGCGAACAGTGCAGAGTGCCGGTCATGTTTTGACATATTATGATCGGGGATTTTGCGGTAATCCGGGAGAGGCAGGCATGGATCGTACCTATTCGCTGGATGTGTTACCACAGGAGTTTCCGACCAGAGGAACCGGAGATTATCGTGCAACAGCATTGGCGTTGGAGGACGCGGACGGAACGGATGGATGTGATCTTCATTATCAGTCCCATAGAATCTACAATGGGAAATATGTATTGCGGGGGCTGCCGCATGTATATGCGAATGAGCAGGAGGCACAGACACTGGAGATCGTTCTGGCAGATACGGTCTTACAGGTGCAGGTGACGCTGCTTTATGCGGTGCTTCCGGAGGTGGACTGTATTACGAGAAGTGTGGTAGTTCAGAATCTTGGAGAGCGTCAGGTGATTGTAACCGGAGCGGCATCTGCCTGTCTGGATTTTGTGACCGGAAGCTATGATGTGCTGACATTTTATGGACGCCATGCCATGGAACGCAATCTGGAACGGTCGGCAGTCGGACATCATGCGACTGTGATTGGCAGCCGGAGGGGAACGTCCAGCCATCAGTATAATCCGATGATGATATTGGCGGAGCAGAATGCGACAGAAGAATATGGGAAATGTTATGCGATGTCATTTGTATATAGTGGAGGATTTGAAGCCAGTGTTGAAATGGATCAGATCGATCAGACAAGAATGATAATGGGACTGGAATCGGAGGGACTGCGTTACCGGCTCGCAAAGGGGCAGCAATGGATCATTCCGGAGGTCATTATGAGCTACAGTGATGCAGGACTTGGTTTGCTATCGCAGCAGCTTCACCGATGTATCCGTGACCATGTGTGCCGGGGCGTTTATCAGCATCAGGTACGCCCGATTCTGATCAATAGCTGGGAGGCCAATTATTTTAATATCCATGCCGAGAATCTGCTGAAACTGGCGAAGGAAGCCGCAGATCTGGGAATTGAGATGCTGGTAATGGACGATGGATGGTTTGGTAAACGTGATGATGACAATACCGGACTTGGAGACTGGAGTGTAAATGAGCAGAAGCTTGGAATGTCACTGCATGAGCTGACAGATCGGGTACATTCATACGGACTGAAGTTTGGAATCTGGTTTGAGCCGGAGATGGTCAGTGAGGACAGTGATTTATATCGGGAACATCCGGATTATGCAATGCAGATTCCGGGCAGGCAGCCGGTCCGCGGACGGAATCAGTTGATCCTTGATTTCTCAAGGGAAGAAGTGGCCGATGCGATTTATGAGCAGGTGAAGCAGGTGCTTGACCGGAACCGGATCGAGTATCTGAAATGGGATATGAACCGTAGCATCTGCAACGTGTATTCGCATAGTCAGAGAATATCCGGCGAGGTGCTATATGATTATATGCTGGGGGTATATCGGTTCCTGGAGCGGCTGCATGAGGAATATCCGGAACTGTTGATCGAAGGCTGCAGTGGCGGCGGTGGCCGGTTCGATGCCGGGATGCTATATTATACACCGCAGATCTGGTGCAGTGACAATACCGATGCGATCAATCGTACCCGGATCCAGTACGGGACCTCCTTTGGATATCCGATATCTGCAGTGGGCTCGCACGTTTCTGCGGTTCCGAACCACCAGACAGGACGTAGGACATCTATGCGGACGCGGGCGACGGTAGCAATGGCAGGTAGCTTTGGATATGAATTCGACCTGACGAAGCTGGATAAGGAAGAGAAAGAGCAGATCCGAAAGGACATTCAGACTTATAAGAACTATGCACCCCTGATCGCAAATGGTGATTATTACCGCCTGAGCGATCCATACAGAGATGAAGTATATGCATGGAGCTTTGTTTCCGGACAGAAGGAAGAGTGTCTTTTGAGTACGGTACAGCTCCGGATAGAAGGAAATATGAAGCCGCTTTATGTGCGGTTGCGAGGTCTGCAGGAACATGCAGAGTACAGGAATACAGAGACCGGCGAGATTTATTCGGCGGATGTATTAATGGAGATTGGGTATCCGATACCATACGTTATGGAGGAATATCACAGTGAACAGATACATTTAGCACTGGTGCAGGCATGAAAGGAGACAGGAACGATGGAAACCTGGTATTATGAAGTAGTATCAATTGATGGAGATTATGCGAATCTGAAACGGACAGATATTGAAACAGAGGATGTGAAGCTGGTTGCGCGGGCATTGTTACCGGCAGAAGTGCAGGAGGGTAGCCAGTTGAAATATGAATGTTTGCAGTATGAGATGATAGAATAAGGAGCCATCCATGAAACATAAATTAAGAATCACATTCAATTCCCCGGTTGTCTTAAGCTTCGTGGCAATCTGTTTCGCTGTCACACTGGCCGGAGTCCTGACGCAGGGGAGAATCACAGAGCTGTTATTTATGACCTATCACTCGTCTCTTCGGAATCCGCTTACATACCTGCGACTGATCACGCATGTATTCGGACACAGCGGCTGGGAGCATTTTCTCGGAAACGCAATGTATCTTCTGATTCTGGGACCGATGCTGGAGGAGAAATACGGATCGAAGACACTGCTGGAGGTAATAGGTATCACAGCACTGGCGACCGGGTTGATCAATTACATATTTTTCTGGAATATTGCACTCTGCGGCGCAAGCGGTGTTGTATTTGCGTTTATCCTGCTGGCATCTTTTACGGAGTTTAAGCAGGGAGAAATCCCGATTACATTTATTCTGGTTGCCGTGATCTTTATCGGGCAGCAGGTCTATGATTGCTTCGCAGTGAAGGACAATATCTCCAATATGGCACACATTGTCGGCGGAATTGTCGGAGGTGCGACAGGATATATCTTGAATCGCAAGTCATAAAAATCATGAAACCTGGAATGAAACAGAGAACAGTGAACACAAGAAAGTACAAAAGGAGTTATAAAATGAACCAACAGGAATTAGATACTCGATTTGAATTCAGAACAATTAAACCGGAGGAGATCGAACAGGCTATTACGATTGAGCAGATCTGTTTCCCACCGAATGAGGCCTGCTCGCCGGCATCCATGCGGGCAAGAGTGAAGGTGGCGGCAGATTTATTTCTGATAGCGATAGACAGAGAAACCGGGAAGATCGCAGGATTTTTTAACGGAATCGCAACGAATGAAGAGAAGTTCCGGGATGAGTTTTTCACGGATGCAGGACTGCATGATCCGGATGGAAAGGTAGTTATGCTGCTCGGTCTGGATGTGTTGCCGGAGTACCGCAGACAGGGACTGGCGACCCGGATCGTATCGGAATATGCCCGCCGTGAGAAAGCAAACGGGAGGAAGCTGCTGCTCCTGACCTGCCTGGAGGGCAAGGTTAAAATGTATGAGGGCATGGACTATGAGAATCATGGCCTGGCGAACTCGACCTGGGGCGGCGAGGAATGGTATGAGATGGGATATCAGCTGTAAGCGGGGAATATGAGATGCAGATTTTAGTAGATGCGGATGCGTGTCCGGTAACAAGAATTGTAGAAAAGATTGCAAGGCAGCAGGGGATTCCCTGTGTGTTGCTCTGCGATACCAATCATGTGTTACAGTCGGATTATTCGGAGATCAAAGTGATCGGTGCAGGTGCCGATGCCGTAGACTATGCATTGATCAATGTATGCCGGAAAGGTGATGTGGTGGTGACACAGGATTATGGCGTGGCAGCGATGGCACTTGGCAAGGGTGCATATGCGATTCACCAGAGCGGAAGATGGTATACCAATGATAACATTGACCAGATGCTGATGGAACGACATTTCGCCAAGAAGGTGCGAATGGGGAAGGGAAAACACCATCTGAAAGGCCCGGCGAAGCGGACACCGGAGGATGATGTGCGGTTCGAGGCATCGCTGCTACGGTTACTGGATCAGGCTCGGACTATAGCCGGAAAGGACTTGTCACATGAAGGAACAGATCGTACGTAAAAGAACGAAGGTCAGATATTATGGAATGGGAATTACAATTTTTGAATTGGATACAGATGCTGCATAACCCGGTGCTGGATGCTATATTGGTGTTTTTTACAACGATTGGAAATGCAGGTGTGATCTGGATCTTGCTTGGAGTAGTGCTGCTGATCATACCGAAAACAAGAAAAAGTGGACTTGTGGTGCTACTGGCAATCCTGATTGACGTGGTTCTTTGTAATGGGATTTTGAAACATTTATTTGCACGGATCCGACCGTGTGATGTGAATACGGCAGTTTCACTGCTGATTGCGAGACCGGATGATTATTCGTTTCCATCCGGACACACGGCGGTGGCATTTGCAGCGGTAACTGTATGCAGGCTTGTTGGAAAAAAGCGACTCTGGATACCGGCACTGATACTGGCGTGTGTGATCGCATTTTCACGAATGTATCTGTATGTACACTATCCGACCGATATTCTGGGAGGAATCGCAGTCGGAGTTATATCCGGCATCTTAGCCTGGTTGATCGGAAGACGCTTCCTTCTTCCGGCGGATCAGAAACATGGCAAGAGAAGAACCGATGATGATCACATATCCGAGGATGCTTAAGAAAACAGGAACCTCCTGTAAAACCAGGATTCCCATGAGCGAGGAAAAGACGATCTGCATATAATCGAAGATGGAAATGTCTTTGGCCGGAGCATGGGTATAGGCAGCAGTGATGGAGAACTGACCGCCGGATGCTGCAAGACCGGCAAGCATCAGAAACAGGAACTGCTGACCGCTCATTGGGGTAAAATCAAAGATTAAAAATGGCAGGGTGACAATGGTGGAGAACAGGGAAAAGACGAATACGATTACCGGTCCCTTGACACCGTGGCCACCCAGCACCCGAACCATGGTATAGGCGATTCCGGCACCGATACCACCCAGAAGTCCGATCAGGGCGGGGAAGGTCACCATGGAATCAAATCCGGGACGGAGAATAAATAAGGTACCGATAAAGGCAAAGATCACACAGACTGCCTGATACGGTGCCACTTTTTCTTTTAAAATAAAGTAAGAGGCAATGATGGCGAAAAACGGTGACATCTTATTCAGCATATTGGCATCTGCAATGTGCAGATGGTCAATAGCATAAAAGTTACAGATCAGACCGACTGTTCCACAGAAGGCCCTCAGAAATAAGAAGATCCAGTCTCCCTTGGGAACCTTAACCGGAATCCGGTTCTTACATAAAATAAACCCGGCGAAAAAGAGTGCTACAATGTTCCGGAAGAAAGCCTTCTCCATCGAAGGCAGATCACCGGCCAGCTTTACGAAAAGACTCATCAACGCAAAGAAGAATGCAGCCATTAATATAAATAAAATTCCTTTGTTCCGTTCACTCATAGTCAGACGCTCCTTATATTGAAACCTTAGAAGTATTGTAATCATTGATTGCGAATTAACCTTACACATTTCTGGAGGAAATGTCAAGAAAACGCAGATGCCTTGTGGTAGAGAAAAGCCTGTGATAAAATGAGCTTGCAATGGGATGGGCAGACAGTATGATGACATGATCGAGGAGATAGAAACAGTAGTAAGTAGTGGAAGGAACGAGGAGAATCGAAAGTGATAAGGAAATGTATCAGAAAAGGATCAATGATTAAAGGGCAAATCGAAAGAAGGATAACCGAACAAAGAATAACAGGGAAGAGGATACTGGGGGTAACAGTTGCACTGGCATTAATGTTAGGATTGACTGCCTGCGGTGACAAGAGTGAGAATGCAGACGCAGGCACATCAGAAATGATCACAACAGAGACTGTCACAACGGAAGTCACGACGAAGACGACGACAGAAGTTACAACAGAAGCGGTGACAGAAACCGAGGAGACAACAGAGCTTACCGAGGAGAGTGAGGCTGCATCAGAGCTAACAACCGAGAACGTGGGTATAACCGGGAATGGACAGCTGATTGCGATCGATGCCGGACATCAGCAGTATGGCAACAGTGAGCAGGAGCCGGTAGGTCCCGGAGCAACGGAAACCAAAGCAAAGGTAGCCGGAGGTACCAGAGGTGCAACCAGCGGATTGGCAGAGTATGAGCTGACTCTGCAGGTGGCACTGAAGCTGCAGGCAGAGCTGGAACGCAGGGGATATACCGTGCTTATGATCCGGACGACCAATGATGTGGATATCAGCAATGCGGAGCGGGCACAGATGGCCAATGATGCTGGCGCAGCCGCATTTATCCGGATTCATGCAAATGGTTCCACAGATACTTCAGTGAATGGTGCGATGACCATCTGCCAGACGGCATCGAATGTGTATAATGGCGGATTATATGAGCAGAGTAAAGCACTATCGACAGACGTGCTGGACGGGCTGACCGCAGCGACCGGATGCAGACGGGAATATGTATGGGAGACTGACAGCATGAGCGGCATTAACTGGGCACAGGTGCCGGTGACAATCGTGGAAATGGGATATATGACGAATCCGGATGAAGATCTTAAGATGGCATCGGATGATTATCAGAACCAGATCGTAGCCGGGATTGCAAATGGCATTGATCAGTACTTTGCAACAGGATATTAAAGGGAAATGGGTATTGCACCTTAGAACAGGAATGCTATAATCATATCGGAATAAAACGTATGGCGTGCTTGGAACAACCAGGACGAAAAGAGAGTAAAGCAGGAAAGGATTCTGGGAAAGTATTATGCATACAGATACTACAGAGAACAATTATTTTGGAACAGAGCGAATCGGAAAAATACTCCTGAAGGTGGCACCGCCGGTTATGCTGGCCATGCTGATTCAGGCATTATATAACATAGTGGATAGCTTCTTTGTCGGAAAATATTCGGAGGATGCATTGACTGCATTGACGGTTATCTATCCGCTACAGCTGATTATCATAGCACTGGCGGTGGGTACCGGTGTCGGTGTGAATACCTATATGGCGAGAAAATATGCGCAGGGCAAGGATGAAGAAGCGGAGAAAGCGGCCGGAACCGGTATGGTGCTGGAATTTGTAACATGGATCGTACTGGCAATCGTGTCGGTGCTGATCATGCGGCCGTATGTTATGTTGTCTGCCACGTCGGAACAGGCGATTGCAGATGCGGTCACGTATGGAAATATTGTAAGTATCGGAAGTCTGGGAGCGTTCCTGGAAGGAAACTGGACAAAGGTACATCAGTCTTATGGAAATATGAAACTGCCAATGGTGGCACAGATTGCCGGAGCAGTGACAAATATTGTCCTGGATCCGGTTTTAATTTTCGGACTCGGACCGTTCCCACAGCTGGGGGTGGCGGGTGCCGCTTATGCGACCGTATGCGGGCAGGTGCTTGCTGCTGTTATTACGGGTGCCCGGGGCTTCCGGAAACCACCGAAATTCCGGGAAATCCTATATTATGCAAAGAGAATTTATTTCTATGGATATTCATCCATTGTTATGCAGGGATTGTATACGGTGTATATTTTCGCACTGAATGTGATTCTGGCAAAATTCTCCGATGCAGCCGTTACGGTGCTTGGACTCTACTATAAGCTACAGAGTTTTTTCTTCATTCCGCTCTTTGGCCTGCAGACCTGCATTGTGCCGATCTTAAGCTTCAACTATGCGAGGGCGGCTTATGAACGCTGCAGGAAAGTTATGCGAAGCTCGTTCCTGATATCGTTGGCATTCATGGTGCTGGGAATTGTGGGATTCATCGGCTTTCCGGAAATGCTGATTCGGATATTCTCGGAAAGTCCGGAAGTAATAGAGATTGGAAGGCATGCATTCCCAATCATCGGTGCAAGCTTTGTACCTGCGGTATTTTCTCTGATGATGCCCGTATTCTTTCAGGCAATCGGAGAGGGCGGTGTGAGTCTCTTCCTGTCACTGCTGCGACAAATCATATGTCTGGTGCCGATCTTCTGGTTGTTCTCATTCCTGGGTCTGAACTGCACCTGGTGCTCCTTCCCGGTATCAGAGGTTATCGCCGGCGGAATCGGACTGATCCTGTATGTAAGGACGATTAAGAAATGGAAAGCAGCAGAGACAAAATAGCAGAACAGCAGAGAATATAGGATGTGACAGATAGATAATAAGAAATCGAAAAATAGAAAACAAGAAATATAGAAGATAAAAAATGAAATCGACTTATCCTTATAGAGAATACGGAAAAAATTCGTATTGTATGGAATAAGTCGATTTTTGGTTTAAATCGTCAACGGACTATGAAAATAAAGGATAGAAAAAGAAAGAATATTGTGGTATGATAGAGATAAATATGGATACTTTTATAAAGTGTGGGAGTTAAGACTTTTTACTATTTGCTTAGAGTTAATTGTAAATATATGTATAGTTAATATTGTAGTAGGGGGAGATAACAGATGTTTAAAAATTATAAAGAAGAGGGAATTATCTCGGGTATAAGGAACCAGCATAATATAATGTTTTTTGTTGGAAATGGGTTTGATATATCTGTATTGAAAAAGTATAGAAACGATGGATTAATATCTTCATATAAGAAATTTTTCGATTTTTTAAGCTACAAAGGTGTCGATGAAGCTAATATTTTATATAAGCGGATGCAAGAGGACAAGGATCAAGGGAAAGAGAATTGGAGTGATTTTGAGAATACACTTGATGAACTACTGCGAACACATATATCAGTAAATGAATTAGAGAATGCATTAAAAGAAAAGGATATATGTTGTGCTATATAATGATGATATTCCTAAAATTATGTTTACGTTAAGGAGCAATGAAAATAATGTGGAATAGTTTGGCTGTTATGCAGTGAATAGTTAGTTGATAAATTGAAAAAATCGTGTTTTCGTGCTATGCTTTGTCTATATTGATAAATTACGACTTTGACTGGAAAATACTATAGATTGTCGATTAGAGGATAACGGAGGAGAAGGAAATGGTTGATACCAAAAAAGAACAGGAACGTGATGAATTGCATCGGGCAATATGGGCGATTGCAGATGAATTACGTGGAGCAGTTGATGGTTGGGATTTCAAAAATTACGTTCTTGGCACGATGTTCTATCGTTATATTTCAGAAAATCTGTGTGATTACATAAACAGTGGTGAAGCTGATGCGGGCAACGCCGACTTTGATTTTGCAAAAATGTCGGATGAAGATGCAGAAGAAGCAAAAGAGGGTTTGGTAGAAGAAAAAGGATTCTTTATTCTGCCAAGTGAGCTTTTTTGCAATGTCCGCACCAATGCTGCGAATGATGAAAACTTAAATGAAACACTGGAGCGTGTGTTCCGTCACATCGAAGAGTCAGCAAAAGGAAGTGAAGCAGAGAGCGACTTTGCCGGGCTTTTTGATGACTATGATGTAAACAGTAATAAATTAGGATCAACAGTTGCGAAGCGTAATGAAAAACTTGTAAAACTATTGAATGGCGTAGGCGAAATGAATCTGGGAGATGTTAAAGACCATTCCATTGATGCCTTTGGTGATGCATATGAGTACCTTATGACCATGTACGCATCGAATGCTGGAAAATCTGGAGGAGAATTCTTTACTCCGGCAGATGTGTCCGAACTACTCACACGTCTGGGAACTGTAGGAAAAACAGAAATCAATAAAGTATATGATCCGGCTTGCGGTTCGGGTTCACTGCTTTTGAAAGCTGAGAAAATTCTTGGCAAAGATGCTATTCGTAATGGATTTTATGGACAGGAGATCAATATCACAACCTATAACCTGTGTCGTATTAATATGTTTCTACATGATGTAGGATTTGATAAATTCGATATAGCATGTGAAGATACATTGCTGAGTCCGCAACACTGGGATGATGAGCCATTTGAGCTGATTGTGTCTAATCCGCCCTATTCTATTAAGTGGGCAGGAGATGAGAATCCACTGCTCATCAATGATCCGCGATTTGCTCCGGCTGGAGTGCTTGCACCGAAGAGTAAAGCTGATATGGCATTTATCATGCACAGCCTGTCATGGCTTGCGTCTAACGGAACTGCTGCTATTGTATGTTTTCCGGGAATCATGTACCGTGGTGGTGCAGAGCAGAAAATCCGTAAATATCTGGTAGACAACAACTACGTGGATTGCGTTATTCAGTTGCCGAGTAATCTGTTCTTTGGTACTTCGATTGCAACCTGTATCATGGTAATGAAAAAGAACAAAGCAGATAACAAGACACTGTTTATTGATGCCACAAGCGAGTGTGTGAAGGTTACCAACAATAATAAGCTGACACCAGAAAATATCGACCGTATTGTGGATGTGTTTGCTAAGCGTGAAGAAGTGGAGCATTTTGCACATCTGGCAAGCTATGAGGAAGTATTTGACAATGATTATAATTTGTCAGTATCTACCTATGTCGAAGCCGAAGATACCAGAGAGAAAATAGATATCGTGAAACTGAATGCAGAAATCAAGGAAATTGTTGTCCGTGAACAGGTGCTTCGTGATGAAATTGATAAAATCATTGCAGAAATTGAGGTGGACGCATGAGTAGTGAATTCCAATTCTTAATGTATCAGTCTGCTGATGAGGATATTTCGGTAAATGCCGTTATTCATGATGAAACCATTTGGCTGACACAAAAATCAATGGCAAAACTCTTTGATGTGGATATTCCGGCTATATCCAAACACTTATCCAATATTTATGATGAGGGAGAATTGATGCGTGATTCAACTATTTCCAAAATGGAAATAGTTCAGCAAGAAGGTAATCGTCAAGTAAAAAGGCAACAGAATTTTTATAATTTGGATGCAATTATTTCCGTAGGATATCGTGTCAATTCGCGCAGAGCAACTCAGTTTAGAATCTGGGCAACAAGCGTTCTGAAAGAATATATGATTAAAGGCTTTGCTATGGATGATGAGCGCTTAAAACAAGGGAAAACTGCTTTTGGAAAGGATTACTTTCGTGAGTTACTGGAAAGAGTTCGTTCCATTCGTGCCAGTGAGCGGCGTATTTGGCAGCAGATAACAGACATTTTTGCGGAATGTAGTATAGACTATGACAAGGATGCACAGGTGACTCATGAATTTTATGCGATGGTTCAGAATAAATTCCACTATGCTATCGCAGGACAAACTGCGGCAGAAATTGTTTATACAAAAGCGGACAGAACGAAGGAGAATATGGGTCTAACTACTTGGAAACATGCTCCGGAAGGTCGCATTTTGAAATCAGATGTACTGATTGCCAAAAATTATTTGGAAGAAAAACAAATTCGCCAACTGGAACGAGCAGTAACAGGATATTTTGATTATATTGAAGATTTGATAGAACGAGAAAATACGTTTACCATGGAAGAATTCGCAGCAAGTGTGAATGAATTTCTTGCTTTCCGCAAATATGATATTTTACATGACAAAGGAAAAATATCCGGAAAAATGGCAAAAGAAAAGGCTGCTGCTGAATATGCAGAATTTAATAAGACGCAAAAGATAACTTCTGACTTTGATCAGGAAGTGAAAAAGCTGTTGGAAAAAGGCGGTGAATAAACTCTATGAGACTATCAGACGTTTTATCGAAACCGCCAAATAAAGAATATGTGCAGATCGATGCGTTTCTATCAAATAGATCTGGGAAAACAGGGCAGAAAGTAGATATTTCTGTGGGAAGAATTGCATTGAATTATTTTTGCTCATCTTGTGATGATATAAGAACATTTTTTTCAGGTGAAAAATTAACCTGTATATTTGCAAGTAAGAACTTAATTAGCATAGATTGTGTTTTGACCTGTGTATGTGGGGCGGTGATTCCAGTGTGGTTTTTGGTTGAAAGTAAAAATGATATTACTGGACAAGGAGTGAAGATAAATGAGCAGACTGGATGAATTGATTGCAGAACTTTGTCCTGATGGAGTTCCATTCAAAAGGGTAAAGGATATCTATATCAGATTAAAAGGAACTCCAATAACTGCCGGGAAAATGAAAGAAATAGCGTGCGATAATGGTGAGATTAGAGTATTTGCAGGTGGTAAAACGATAATTGACGCCCATGAAAAAGATATCCCCAAAGCTAACATTACACGAGTACCCGCAGTCTTGGTCCAAAGCCGTGGAGTTATAGATGTTGTGTATTATGATAAGCCGTTTACATTTAAAAATGAAATGTGGGCATACACGTCAGAAGATCCGGTTAGTGTTAAATTTTTATATTATGTCTTGAAGAATAGTATTCAGACTTTCCGTGATGCGGCATCTGGAATGGGATCGTTACCGCAAATTTCATTGAAAGTCACAGAGGAGTTTATGCTCCCTGTACCTCCTCTGGAGGTACAACGTGAAATAGTCCATATTTTGGACTCTTTCACGTTACTTACAGCCGAGCTTACAGCCGAGCTTACAGCTCGGAAGAAACAGTATGAATTTTATAGGGATGAACTTCTTTCTGTAAAAAAGGATATACCAATCGTAAAATTAGGAGATATTGCGACTGAATTTTATCGTGGATCTGGCATTAAACGTGATAATGTTACCGATACTGGCATTCCGTGTGTCCGCTATGGAGAAATTTATACAACATATAATACTTGGTTTGATAAATGCGTTTCATATACAAAACTTGATTTTGTTAAATCACCAAAGTACTTTGAAAATGGAGATATCCTTTTTGCAATTACAGGAGAGAGCGTTGAGGATATCGCAAAGTCCGTAGCATATATTGGACACGAGAAATGCTTGGCAGGTGGGGATATCGTTGTAATGAAACATAATCAAAATCCTAGATATTTAGCTCATGTACTTGCAACAACAGAAGCAAGAATGCAGAAAAGTAAGGGCAAAGTTAAAAGTAAAGTAGTGCATTCAAATGTACCATCTATTAAAGAAATTCAGATTCCGTTACCGTCATTGGAGGTACAGGAAAAGTATGCAAATGTTCTCGACAATTTTGAAGCCATCTGTACAAATCTGAATATTGGCTTGCCGGCCGAAATCGAAGCACGTCAGAAGCAATATGAATATTATCGAGATTTGCTCTTGACATTTGCTGAAACTGGAAACATGCTAACAGACAGACAGACAGACAGACAGACAGACAGACAGACAGACAGACAGACAGACAGACAGACAGACAGACAGACAGAACTGAGCGCAATTAAGCTTATTCAGTATGTGTTTGGGTATGCATATTTAACCTTGGACAAGATATCTGAAAACTGTGATCGTCAGAGAAAGCCTGTTACAAAAGGAAAAAGAGAAGCAGGAAAGTATCCATATTATGGTGCGTCTGGAATTGTTGATTATGTATCGGATTATATTTTTGATGGGGATTATTTGCTTGTGTCTGAAGATGGAGCTAATCTTCTTGCAAGGAATACACCTATAGCATTTTCGATTTCTGGAAAGAACTGGGTAAATAACCATGCCCATGTTTTGAAATTTGATACTTATGAATTAAGAAGATATGTGGAAATTTATTTAAATTCCATCGATTTAAGTAAATTTATTTCTGGTGGTGCACAACCGAAACTTAATCAAGAGAATTTAAATAAAATAGTAATTCCCGTTCCGGAAGAAGAGAAAGTCAAGGATATTGTTAATATTCTCGACCGTTTTGATACTCTCTGCAATGACCTGTCCGCAGGACTTCCGGCCGAAATTGAAGCACGTCAGAAACAATACGAATATTACAGAGATAAGTTGTTGTCATTTAAGGATGTGAACTAATGACAGGAGATAGCAATATTACAAAGAAACAACATTATATTCCGCAGGTGTACTTGAGGGGATTTTCGCCAGAATATAAAAAGGGTAACATAGACTTAGCATATTCAAGGTATACGATTTACTGCTATAATTTGGCTGAAAAGAAACAAATTGATAAGGCACTTCCTATTAAATCCGTTTGCTATGGTAAGAATCTTTATGAGGTAACCGGAGATAAAGGAGAGATTGTATTACCTAATTATTTGGAACATTGTTTTGTAATGATGGAAAAAAGGTTTAGTGTCTACAGATCTAAATTGGAGTGTAAAGCATTTATAGAAGATAACTATAAAACAAGGTGTTTTCTTAAAAGAGAAGAAAAGGAGTTCTGGTTAACATATATTTTGATTCAAATACTGAGAATGCCCCAAATTTTAGAAACAGCGGAAGGCGTAAGTTTGGAAATCTATAAAGGTACAATTAATGCTAAGCAGGCAAAAAATATAGCGAGAACATTTTGCTTGCCGTTTTTCAAGGAGATTAAAGAAGACAGTAAGGAGAAAATAGTACTAGATGCTTTATTTGATCCCATGAAGAATATGTCGTTTGGAGTGGGAGTTGATAGACAAGCGAGAATTATTACATCGGATAAACCGGTGTTTATACATTCAAAAGAGTTTCCATGTAAAGAGTATGACAGAGTTATTTTCCCAATTACATCAGAAGTGTGTTTGATTTTATTTGGCAAAGATGATAAAAAGCAATATCCAAAAAATTTTCTTTTCCCAATTGGAGACATGGAACGAGAAGTGATATTTAAATCAATGGTTGCATCTTCATTTGAAAAGATTTATTCAAATCATTTATTAGAAGAGAAAGAGAAAAAACTTGTAGAAGAAGTGTTAGCGAAAAAGGGAGGAAAGGTAAGTGGCATATTTTAATATTGTAGCAGAGACATCAGAGAATACTGTTGTTACAGAATATGAGCCAGTCAAGAAGCGTTCAGATAATTATCAGAGCGAAGCAGAGTTGGAACAGGAGTTTATCCGTCTGCTCTGTGAACAGGGATATGAATATCTGCCTATTCACACGGAGAAAGACCTGATTGCCAATCTTCGTAAGAAATTAGAAGAACTGAATAACTATCAGTTTTCAGACACAGAATGGGATGATTTTTTCAGAAATGCCGTTGCCAATCCTAATGAGCATATCGTGGAAAAGACCCGAAAGATACAGGAGGACAATATCCAAGTTCTGACCCGTGATGACGGTTCTTCCAAGAATATTACACTTATAGATAAAAAGAATATCCATAATAACAGACTGCAGGTCATTAATCAGTATGTGATTGGCACGGAAAATGGTGCAAAGCATGACAACCGCTATGATGTTACGGTATTAGTAAACGGTCTGCCTCTTGTACATATTGAGCTGAAACGCAGAGGTGTTGCCATCCGTGAGGCTTTCAACCAGATTAACCGCTACCAGAGGGATTCTTTCTGGGCAGGATGCGGACTGTACGAATACATTCAGATTTTTGTTATTTCCAATGGTACGAACACAAAGTATTATTCCAACAGTACCAGACGGAATGCAGAAAAGGAACACGAGAAACGGGGAGCAAGTAAGACCAAGACCAGTAACAGTTTTGAGTTTACCTGCTTCTGGGCAGATGCAAATAACCGTGTGATTCCTGATCTGATTGATTTTACAAAGACTTTTTTCGCAAAGCATACGATTCTGAATATCCTTACGAAGTACTGCATTTTTACATCCGAGGATATGCTGATGGTCATGCGTCCGTACCAGATTACAGCTACGGAGCGGATTCTCAATCGTATCGAAATTGCTAATAATTATAAGAAGTACGGTAGTGTCGAGGGTGGTGGTTACATTTGGCATACCACAGGTTCCGGCAAGACGCTGACTTCGTTCAAGACGGCAAGGCTGGCATCGAAGCTGCCTTATATTGACAAGGTGCTGTTTGTGGTTGACCGTAAAGATCTGGACTACCAGACCATGAAAGAATATGACCGTTTTGAAAAAGGGGCAGCCAACAGCAATACCTCGACAACCATATTAAAACGGCAGTTGGAAGACCCGGATGCACATATCATTATTACTACAATCCAGAAACTGGCTACTTTTATAAAAAAGAATCCGGGGCATGAAGTCTATACGAAACATATCGTTATTATTTTTGATGAGTGCCACCGCAGTCAGTTCGGGGATATGCATACTGCAATTGTAAAGAATTTCAAGAAATATCATCTGTTTGGATTTACAGGAACACCGATTTTCTCTGTTAATTCCGGCAGAGCCAAGAATCCGGAGTTCTTTACCACAGGTCAGACCTTTGGGGATCAGCTTCACAGTTATACGATTGTAGATGCGATTAATGATAAAAATGTTCTTCCATTCCGGGTGGATTATATTACAACGATGGATATGGAGGAAGAAATCACAGATGAGATGGTCTGGGACATCAACCGTGAAAAGGTTATGATGGCTCCTGAACGTATCCGAATTGTAACGCAGTACATACTGGAGCATTTTGACCAGAAGACCTATCGTGGGGATAAAACTTACATATATAATACGCTGACTAATATTGCGGAGGTGGCTTCTGCCAAGCGGGATGAGGTAGAGGAAATCAAGCAGAAACAGCGTATCAGCGGTTTTAATTCCATTTTTGCAGTATCAAGCGTTCCGATGGCAAAACTATATTATCAGGAATTCAAAAAGCAGATGGCAGCAGACCCGACCAAGAAACTGCGTGTTGCAACCATTTTCAGTTACGGTGCAAATGAGGAAGAATCGGATGGCATTCTGGATGAAGAAAATTCAGAGGATACCTCTGCCCTTGATCAGCCGTCCAGAGAATTTCTGGAAGAAGCTATTGACGATTATAATAAAATGTTCCATACGAATTACGATACTTCAAGTGATAAATTCCAGAATTATTATAAAGATGTGTCGCTTCGCATGAAGAACAAGGAATTGGATATTCTCATTGTAGTAAATATGTTTCTGACAGGTTTTGATGCCACAACCATGAATACGCTGTGGGTAGACAAGAATTTGAAAATGCATGGGCTGATACAGGCATTTTCTCGTACTAACCGTATTCTGAATTCCATTAAGACATTTGGAAATATTGTATGTTTCAGAAATCTGCAAAAGCGTGTGGATAGTGCTATTTCCCTGTTCGGAGACAAGAATGCTGGAGGCATTGTTCTGCTGCAGAGCTTTAAGGATTATTATTACGGATATGAATCTGTGGATGGTAAGCCAATGCCAGGGTATGTGGATATGATGGAAGATTTGAATAATAAGTTTCCTCTATCAGAACCACAGATCATCGGGGAACAGAACCAGAAGGATTTTATTGCTTTGTTTGGTGCAATTCTCCGTATGAGAAATCTGTTGCTTTCCTTTGATGAGTTTAAGGGGAACGAGCTGATTTCTGAACGTGATTTACAGGATTACCTTGGACGCTATCAGGATTTGCGTGATGAGTGGAAACGCAAGCGTCAGGAAAGCACGGATATTACGGATGATGTAGTATTTGAGATTGAACTGATCCGGCAGATAGAAATTAACATTGATTATATTCTCATGCTCGTAAAGAAGTACCATGATACCCATTGCGAAGACAAGGAAGTTCTGATTACCATCAATAAGGCGATTGATGCCAGCCCGGAACTGCGTAGCAAGAAACAGCTCATTGAAACTTTTATTGCAGGAATCAATGATGTGGATGATGTCATGAATGAATGGCATGAGTATGTGGTGGAACAGCGTGACTATGACCTGAATGCGATTATCACGGAAGAAAAGCTGAAGCCGGAAGATACACGGAAGTTCGTGGAGAATGCATTCCGTGATGGAGAAATCAAAACAGCCGGAACGGACATAGATAAACTTATGCCACCGATTTCACGATTTGGTGGTGGTGGCAGAGCCAAGAAGAAACAGGAAGTCATTGAAAAGTTGAAAACGTTCTTTGAAAAGTACCATGGTATTGGGGGGTCAATGACATTCATAGAAACTGAGGAGGAGATGGGTGAGTATGATCTGTCGAAACAGGAAAAAATGAAAAAGGTAGCAGAGAAGGAAGTTTTTGAGGAAAGGTAAAGAGTATCATCCTTTCTACGTTCCAAACATCTCCCACAGCAGCCGCAAAATCAACCACCAGATAGTATCACCGGAACTATTCACAGAGCCATTTCCGCTTCCATTTCCGCCATTGGCACTCCAGTCAGCATTTGTGGTGCCGGAATTACCGGAGCTGCCCCAGTCGAGTCCATCCGTATCATCACCGGCAGAATAGTCCTCATAGTTGCCGGATGGATGGTCGACTTCGGCAAAGCAGGCAGGGTATTCGGTTTCAATGCTTGGGTAGGTAGATAGCTCCGGAATGGTGTCCAGCCATCCGATGAAATAGGCAGTAATATTCGTTAAGTCGTTGGTGACATAATCTTGAACGTTGTTCCAGTTTTCATCATAGGTGGTCATCATGATTTCATTTGGATAATTTGCCTCAATGTACTGAACGAACTCCTTGGAAATGCCATCTGTTTCATTGGTTTCATATAAGTCGCGGGCACCGAAAAGGTGCAGAATCTCATGGGCGTAGACAGCAGGTGGCTCATATTCATCATCGCATTTCAGATATAAGAAACAGGTTTCATATAAATAGCAGTCCGAGTCATCATCATAGTAAGGAAAGGTATAGGATACCCCATCTTTATTCAGAAAACATAAATAACCAATGCTGGTTGCCTGATATTCGTTCAGAAGATCATTGGTAGGAATCGTTTCGGCAATATAATCCACCATATAATCTAACAGATCACGCGCAGAGTCATCGTTATCCCGGATGTTTTTCGGATAAGAGATGGTATAAGCGAGATCCGGATGATCATAAATATCATAGGTCAGGGAGACCGTTTTGCCGTAGGAAGCACCGGCGGAAATGAGGTAATCTGTGGCGATATCCAGTTTGGACATGACAAGTGCGCGATCCTCATCAGACCATGATAAACGAGGGTCCTCCACGAAAAGACTGACAAATACAGTAGAGCCATTCAGATAAGAGGCGCTTCCGGTTGGATCCCCGGAGGTCCAGGAATCAGGCATCGACTGGCTGGAAGTATGAGTGATTCCGGAAACCGGCGAGAACCCAAGAAAGGTCAGGCAGATAAGGCCGATTGCAAAAACAGTTGTCAGCATATGTCTGATATGATGAATGTGTTGAGTATGTGAAATACGCATAAATCCCCCTCCTTAAAATTAGTTTTCAGCTGCATTCAGACCATAAAAATGATAGAAGGCATCCGGTGTTCCGTATTCGACCTGAATCGTCTGAAGCCGAATACTATCAGCAGAAACGGTATTTGGGTCAGTCGGAACATTTAAGGTTACGGTATAGAACAGGATCTCATCATCAGAAGAATCCTGTGCAGAGGAGAAATAATTCTGCAGAGAATTAACATTCAGACGCGTCCAGGTATCCTCTTTTTTGGACCAGCCAATGGTCAGACAGATAGCATCTGCAGAGAGTCCGTTCAGAGTCCCCGGATTGGAGAAATAGTAGTAGCTCCATGCATCATTGCTGTGGACCTGTAGCATAGAATTAGAACTGTTAATGCCGTAGGCATTACAGAAATCAGTCAGAGAAGCTCCGGGTGCAATCCCACGCCCCAGAGAATAATGTGCATCGTCCCGGATGTTATCTGTATACTGGGAAACTGTACTCTGAGACAGCAAGGTCTGACGGTCAGGTGTGCTTTCCTGTAAAAGATAGGCCGTGTCAGTGGACAGATTCAAAACGTCCGGACTTGCTACATTTATAAAAGTCAGATCACTGTCCTGAAAATCAGCGGATTGCACGCTGACAGTGGAACTGCTTTCGGTAGATGCATCGGAAGAATCTTCTGTAGATACAGTACCGGAATTAGAGTCCTCTGTATTTAAATCCAGAAATTCAGAGGAATTCAGATCTGCATTCTCATAATCTGCATAGTAATAATCTTGTAATTCCTGCAGACTGCGATGCGAGCTGGTATTGTTGTTCAGAAGATCATTTGCGGTTGTGCCGGATTTTAACATCAGTGAGATGAAAATGACAAGTAAAATGATCAACAGCAGAAATAAACCGCCGACCACGGAAACCACAATGATCCAGGTGTGGTTTTTCTTTGGCTTGGCTGGTGCATTAGCATACATGGAAGCATCAATATAAGTCTGATTATTCCCATACATGGCTGGCTGTGGTTGCGCAGTTGAAGCCGGGCCGGACTGCATGGACTGTGAAACCGGAGCGGTCTGTACCGGTGTCTGCATGGAAGCCATCTGAGGTTGTACCTGTGGTTGAGTTGTTGGATGCGCTGGCTGGATCTGTACCGGGGCTGCCTGTACTTGAGGCTGTACTTGGATTGAAGTCGGATGCATCTGCACTGGAGCAGTCTGTACCTGAGGGTGAGCAGGCTGGTTGGCCTGAGTCGGAACTTCCTTAGGCTGTACCTGAGTCGGATTGACCGGAGCCACCTGTACCTGCATCGGGGAAACCGGGGCTGCCTGTACCTGTGGCTGAACTGCCTGTGTCTCTACGGACTTAGGCTGTACCTGCACCGGAGCGGCCTCATTCTTACATCCGCAGGAAGGGCAGAAGTGAGCCGTTATATCATATTCACGTCCGCAATGGGAACAAAATTTATTCATAAAGATACCTCTTTTCTATTGCTATGCTAAGAATAACCATATAATCCAGTATAACAGTTCCGCGGAACCGCTACAATGCTTTCTTCACGGCAATTGCCTTCATAGGACACATTTCCTGACAACAGAAGCAGGAGATACAGCCCTTGCGGCGGAAATGTGCCTTACGGTCCTTGATCTCAATGACATGAGCCGGGCAGCTTTCCGCACATTTGCCGCAGCCGACACACAGATCCGGCTGGAGCTTCGGATAGGATTTCAGCACCTTGGACAGGAATGCGGTAAATGGCTTCTGCAGGAATGCCGGTACCTTTCCGGAGAAGTCCAGCGAACGGGTATCCGGCTGCTGGAACGGGGTGAGCTCTGTCGGGAGCGGATCACCGATCTGTACCAGCTCATCCATGTGGATCAGACCACGTTCCTTTGCCTGACGGATCATCACGATTTCATCTGGATCCAACTGCATGAGTTGGGTCGCAAAATAATCCTGTGTATACATATCTCTTGCGGCAAGAATCAATCCCAATGGGTGTGAGGTGCCGCCGGTCGGACCATTTCCCTCCATGGCATCGATCGCATCGATCAGAGTAACCTGTGGATGCACCGACAGGGACAGCTCGAGCAGCATATTGGAGAAATCCTCGATGTCCGGGAAACGGTAATGGAGCTGTGGCTTCTGCAGTCCCGGAATACAGCCGAACAGATTCTTAATGCCGCCGGAATATCCGGTCATTGCATGTGTTTTCAGTTTCGGCAGATTGATAATATAATCCGCTTCCGCAATCGGCTTAATGATGTTAAAGGTATGGTTGACAAACCCTTCCGGTGACGGGACGGAAACGAAATCAAAATTCGAATTTAACTCTGCATAAGGCTCGGCCTCGGTCATGCCGCAGGTATGATAAATACCCTTGATATATTCGGCATTATAAGGCCCGCCGGAGCTTTCCGCTACAGTGATGTGCTTCATGCCCTGCTCGCGTAACCACCGGGCAACGGACTTTACGATCAGAGGATGGGTCGTGACCGGGAATTCCGGCTTTTTCGCCATGACCAGATTGGGCTTTAAGACGATCCGCATATCGGGATTCAGATCATCCTGTACATGCAGATCGGACAGTGCCTTGCTGACCGCTGTATAAACCGCTTCTTCATCATAATTTGCTACCTGATATATAATCTGTTCCATAAGAATACCTGCCTGTTTATTTGATAATACATATAATTAGCATACTTGATTTATGGATTTCCTGCAATCCTTTACGAAGAAAAACTTATATGTTAAAATACAAGAAATGAATGTGCACATAATCATGTGAGAGTGTATGAAAGAACAGATAACATGTGGAAGTGCATGGGGTAACAGATAATATGCGAAAGTATATGAAGTAACATGAAGCAACAGATAACAGGAAACATACACAGAGATAAAGGAGCGAATGCGACCCAGGGGGAACGGGCACACAGAAGAGGAATCAGGAGGTGTTTTGTATGGGTAAACGGATATTGGTAGTAGATGATGATTTAATGTGTCTGAAGACGGTTCAGAAGTATCTGACGGAGGGCTCTTTTGAAGTGCTTGGAGCATTGTCAGGCATGCAGGCGATTCACATGGCAGAGGAGACGAAGTTTGATCTTCTTCTGCTGGATATAGAGATGCCGGGAATGAGCGGATTTACGACACTGGAACAGCTGCGGAAGCTGCCGGATGGCAAGCGGTTTCCAGTGATCTTCTTCACCGGCAGACAGGACCGGGATACGGTGAAATGCTGTGCGGCGGCGGGAGCGGAAGGCTATATTGCGAAGCCGATTGAGAAGCACACCCTGCTGGCAAGGGTGAAAGAGGTATTTGACCGGCTGCCGGAGCGCTCTGAGAAGAAGACACTGTTGATTCTGGATCAGAACATGGAACAGCTGAAGAAGCGGAAGCTGGAGCTGGTAGATAGCTATCGGGTGATCGGGATTGCCAGTCTGCGGCAGGGAGAGGATTACTTCTCATCCCATGAAGCGGATCTGATTCTTCTGAGTGAGGAGATGTTACTTCAGGAGGGGGCAGAGGCATTTCGGAAGCTGAAAGGTTTGCCGACGGTATCAAAGGCGAAGATCCTGCTGCTGGGAGACGGGCAGGAGCCGAAACAGGGACTGGATCTGCCGGATCTGGGCATTGACGGTTATCAGCCCGCTGATGTGTCTGCAGAGGGACTGCAGAAAGCACTGAAAGAAATATAGATTAGAGGTATATTTTTTATGTATTTTGTTATGTTATGCATACTGGCAGGCCTGGGAGCCGGAATCGTAACCGGACTGGCGGGTCTGTCAGCAGCGGTTGTCATTACTCCATTGCTGGTTTCATTAGGGGGAATGGATTCCTATGATGTGGTGGCTATTTCACTGGCATCCGATGTTCTGGCATCTGCGATTTCCGCATTTACATATTATAAGAATAAGAACATTGACATTAAGCGCGGTCTGATCATTTTAGGGCCGGCGTTTCTGTTTACGGTTGCCGGAAGCTACGTCGGCTATAAGTTCTCGATCGTAACACCGGACGGAATCGGACTGTATTCCATGCTGGCAACGACCTATCTGGGACTGAAGTTTATCATCAGTCCGATTACGGTAGAGAAGACCAGTAAGGTAAAGAAGCATCGGAAATGGCTTCAGATCGCATTATCGATCGGGTCCGGAGTGATGATCGGACTGATCTGCGGATTTGCAGGAGCCGGTGGCGGAGCCATGATGCTGTTTGCGTTAACGGTGTTGCTCGGCTATGATTTGAAAACAGCAGTCGGTACCAGTACTATGATCATGACGATCATTGCTCTGACCGGTGCAACGAGCCACTACATCATGGGATGTAACATGTATCCGATGGCAATGGCTATCTGTGTGATATCTACGATCATCGGAGCAGCATGGGCGGCAAGATTTGCCAACAAATGCGAAGAAAAACGTCTGAACCGGACAGTCGGGATTATTCTGACGATCCTTGGTGTTATCACATTTGTTGTAAAGGTCGTACCGGCATCATAAATAAAATTTAACCAGCATTTACCTGTTATATCATGTTTGAAATTCGGGATACTATTCTCAGATGATGAATTTGAAATAAGTAGTTCCGGAGGTAACATTATGCAACAGCAAAAAGGAAGACAAAGCCTTGCATTTGACAATCCTCCCTGCATTCGAAGTGCAGCTTCTGTCGTAGGACAGAAGGAAGGAGAAGGTCCTTTGCAGGCTTTTTTTGATCGGATCGTTGAGGACCCGACGGTTGGACAGGAGTCGTGGGAGGAAGGAGAAAGTGAGCTGATTAGACAGGCCTGTCAGCTTGCAATTGAGAAGTCAGGCTTAAAGCAGCAGGATATCCGGTATGTATTTGCAGGAGATTTGCTGGGACAGCTGATTGCATCTACGTTCGGCGTTAAGGATATGGATATTCCGTTGTTCGGATTGTATGGTGCCTGTTCGACGGCCGGTGAGGCATTATCACTGGGTGCCATGACGGTGGCAGCAGGCTATGCACAGAATGTACTGGCGGCAGCCTCCAGTCACTTCGGAAGTGCGGAGAAGCAGTTCCGGTTTCCACTGGAATATGGCAACCAGAGACCGTTAAGTGCCACCTGGACGGTGACGGGAAGCGGGGCGTTTGTTCTGTCGGATGATCCGAAAGGAGAAATTGTAATTCCGGGGATTACGACCGGTACGGTGACAGATTATGGCATACGGGATTCCATGAATATGGGAGCGGCAATGGCACCGGCTGCGGCAGCAGTCATCTATCAGCATTTGCAGGATTTCGGACGCACGCCGAAGGATTATGACCGGATCATTACCGGAGATCTGGGTAAGGTCGGAAAAGGAATCCTGATCAAGCTGTTAAATGATAATGGGTATGATATTTTGGATGAGCATATGGACTGTGGAATTGAGATCTATGATAACAGTGAACAGGATACGCACAGTGGAGGCTCTGGCTGCGGATGCTCCGCCGTTACTCTGGCCGGTTATATATTGGACAAATTAAGAAAACGGGAGTGGAACCGGGTGCTGTTTGTACCGACAGGAGCCTTATTATCGACAGTCAGCTTTAATGAGGGACAGACGGTTCCGGGAATTGCACATGCTGTTATGATTGAGAATCGGGGGTGCAGATAATATGAATTATGTATGGGCGTTTCTGATTGGAGGAGGGATCTGTGTACTGGCACAGATTCTGATGGATACGACGAAAATGCTGCCGGGTCGGGTGATGGTGACACTGGTGTGCGTCGGAGCGGTTCTTGGAGCGCTGGGACTTTATGAACCATTGCTTAAGTTCGCCGGTGGTGGTGCAGCTGTTCCGTTAAGCGGATTTGGATATAATCTGTGGAAGGGGATTAAGGAAGCAGTGGATCAGGATGGATTTATCGGACTGTTTCGCGGAGGCTTCCGCATGGCAGCGGTAGGAACCTCTTCGGCTCTGATTTTTTCCTATCTGGCTTCGCTGATCTTCCAGCCGAAAATGAAGAAGTAGACAACAATGAAATAGATCCCGGGTACTATTTCTTCATATAGATCATAAAAAAGGCACGCAGCAATGATACTGCGTGCCTTCTTCTGTCGCAGATGTGAATCTGCAGACAGGAATATATGAATGGATTTTGATTCCTTCTTAACGGATTCTCCACAGATAACGCTGACGGTGTGTCCGGGATGTCTGAACCTCAGGTGCCGGTTCAGAAGTATCCGTGGAAGTCTCGGTTGTTGACTCTGTCGGAGCTGCCGTATCAGGAGAGGTTGAAGCCTCCGTGGTTGAGGTGCTTCCGGTTGCAGTGAACTTAACGATAATGCTGTGGTTCTCGTTTACATTCTTAAAGGTGTAGCTTGAAACAGCACCCTTACTCTGACCATCCACTGAAACATCCGCGATGGTATATCCGGTTGCCGGTGTAATGTAGAAGGTCTTACTTCCACCTTTTGGTACCTTACAGCTTGCTGTAATCGTACCACCGGTTCCATTTACGTTGGAAGAGATCATATAAGAATCAGCTTCGGTTGTTGCCTCTGTTGTAGTACCGGCAGGATGGATCGGACAGATCTGAGAGTCAAAACCGTCAGGAATGCCCCTATCCTGGAATGCATATGGAATATAGATGCTGCCATCCTCCTGACGGAAGAAAGTCAGTGCATATTTTTCCGGACAGTTCTCGGTTGCAGGAAGATTTGACTCTGCACACATATCGATTACTTCCATACCGCAGGTCTCGGTCGGAACGGTACCGACTGCGAAGTACTCGGTTCTGGTCTCACAGCCTTCCTTCGGTAACAGTCCGGTTGTCTTGCAAACTGTGGCACTTGTGATGTTGTCCACCTTCGGAAAGTCTTTAATCTCCTGTCCTTCCAGTTCTACGATCTGCTGCATGATCTTGGACCACATACGCTCATGCAGAGAACCACTTCCGCTTGGCAGAGAGGTATTAATATCATAGCCCAGCCAGATAGAGGCTGTATAATAAGGTGTGGATCCGCAGAACCACAGATCATAATCTTTGGAAGATGTACCGGTCTTACCGGATACAGGCATGCCGCTTGATAATGCACATGGACCACCGGTACCGGATGTGATAACATCTTTCATCGCATTGTTAATCAGCCATGCGGTTGTTGGCTGCATGATCTGTTTGGTTTCCGGCTGGTTGTCGATCAGGACATTTCCGTCATGATCCAATACCTTTGTATAGAAAATAGGCTCTACATAAACTCCGGTGTTTGCAATAGAAGCATAAGCAGCAGTAATCTCCAGATTGGTAACACCGTTAGTGATGCCGCCTAAGGCCAGAGACTGCTGGATATCTGAGTAAACAGAGCCATCTGCATAGGTTTCGGATTCAACCAGTGTGGTAAATCCCATATTCATCAGATAATCAAAACCGAGCTGAGGTCCGATATCGGTAATTGTCTTAACTGCGATAACGTTCATAGAATCACGGATTGCATCCCGGATGGAATTGAATCCACGGTAACTGCCACCCCACCAGTTTGCAACCGGCCGTCCATTGTCATAGGAAAATGGCGCATCCTCATAAGTAGTTGCCAGAGTCTTGCCACCTGCGTCCAGAGCGGGAACAAAAGCAGCCAATACCTTGAAACAGGAACCGGGCTGACGGGCAGAGTCAGTTGCACGGTTTAAGGTTAAATCGCCTTTCTTATCGCCGCGCCCGCCGACGATTGCTTTTACATAACCGGTTGCCTGATCCATCAGCGTAAAGGAAATCTGTGGCTGGATCGTTGTATCATAGCTCTCAACGGCATATGGATAATCCGGATTTGCTGCCATCATATCTGCCTTGAACTCATCAGCTGCAGCACGGGCTTCTTCCTCACTGCCATAAATCAGAGAGTAGTTAGTGTTACCGGTCTTTTCCTTGAAATGTTTTAACAGATGATTGGTACTGAAGTTAATAACGCTCTGATCGTCATCCATCAGAGATAACTGATAGGACAGAGATACCTGCGTGGATGCAGGATAATTGTCCGGGTCATTTAATACGGTATCACAGATGTTCTGGATTTCAGCATCCTGTGTGATATATACGGATAAGCCGCCGGCATATACCAGATTGGACGCATCCTTCTTGGAATAGCCGTATTCATTGATCAACTGATCCATTAAGGCATTGATTACGGAATCTACGAAATAAGAATTGGCAGATGCATTCTCCGTATTGGTATCATGCGTTAACTCGACTCTGGAGTATACATCATCCGCACATGCAGCTTTGTATGCTGCATCATCGATATATCCCTGATCCAGCATATAATCCAGAACGGTCTGGCGACGCTTTGCGTTCTGATCCGGATGCAGAGCCGGGTCATATTTGGAAGGGTTCTGGGTAATGGCTGCAATAACCGCACATTCGGAGACTGTAAGCTCGGACATTTCTTTGCCAAAGTAGGTCTTGGTAGCGGTCTCTACACCATGACAGCCCTCGCCTAAGTAAATACTGTTTAAGTAATATTCCAGGATTTCTTCCTTGCTCAGACGTTTTTCCAGTTCGATCGCAAGGTACTGTTCCTGGATCTTACGTTTCAGAGAATCCAGCTTGGTATTTTCATTCATACCAACGTTGAAAACTTCATTCTTGATCAGCTGCTGTGTAATGGTACTGGCACCCTGATT
Organism: Bacteroidales bacterium H4; assembly: GCA_963626805.1. Lineage (GTDB taxonomy): Bacteria > Bacillota > Clostridia > Lachnospirales > Lachnospiraceae > CAG-632. Next base: position 28,475 of record CAVFXS010000023.1, read on the forward strand.
GAAATGGAATCCGTTCCGGGCACCCTCGTAAGCAGCACGGAAAATGCCACGCATATCAATACCGTTATGCTGCCAGAAACGTTCATCCTCAATGGCAACAAAGGCGTTCCGCAGATTTTCCGGAATCTCGTCATAGGATACATACTCACGGTTGGAATTGATGCTGGAAAGTGTTGTTACCAGATTTCCGTTCTGATCATAAACGCAGGTCTGGAAGCCTTCCGGTACAACATTGATGTCATCAATGCTCGGTGCGTCGTCCAGAACTCCGTTGAACATACCGAGTCCGGCACCGATGCAAATGGCAACAAAAGCAATAATGCAGATTAAAAATCCCTTGAAAACAGAGACCTTCGCTTTTTCTTTATTCTTGCTGGCTTTTGAAACCAGATGTTTCTGTTTCTTAATCGTTTCATTTTTATTAAAGTTCATGAAAGCGCCTCCTTTATCCCGTCCATTATATCAAATACTATTATTGAAATAAAGAAAAACTTTGTGTCACCTGGGATTATTCACAAATTCGAAAGAAATTATACAGAATGAATTGCACCGGGCGCAGAATCCGGTTATACTGGGAAAAGATTGAAAAAGACCGGATAAAACGGTGTGACAGAAGGGAATCTGTATGGAAGAATATTTAGCTCTGGTGGAAGCCGGACAGGATGAGATCACAGAGAAGAAATCAAGATTTATAGGCTATGCAATGCCGGTAGAATCCGAAGAGGAGGCACTGGCGGAGATAGAGAAGATTAAGAAGAAGCATTATGATGCCAGACATAACTGTTATGCGTTTTCGATCGGAACCGGGCCACAGCCGCTGCTACGGTTCTCGGATGACGGAGAACCGCAGGGCACGGCAGGCAAGCCGATTCTGGAAGTGATCGGTGGCAGCGGTGTCCGGAATGTCTGCATTGTGGTGACACGGTATTTTGGCGGGATACTTCTGGGAACCGGAGGACTGGTCCGGGCATATACCGAAGCGGCAAAGGTGGCCCTGACAGCCGGAGTGGTGAAGAAGCAGCGACCGATGATCCGGGCGAGACTTGGTATGGATTACGGAGATCTGGGAAAACTACAGTATCTGATCGCACAGGAGGATGCGGCTATTGCCGATACGATCTACGAGGATCGGGTGACGCTCCTTGTGGATGTGTATGCACCGGACTATGAGCGGTTTGTAAAAGCGGTCACAGAGGCGACCGGTGCCAGAGTTCCGGTAGAAAAATTAGAAGAATTCTTTGGTTAAAGAAGCTTTTTCTTGCCAAGCAACGCACTCTATGATAGAATGTAACGCGTTGAAAAAGAGAGAAATGTAGATTTATAATAAGGAAAGAAGGCAATTTATGAAAATCGCAAGAGAGGATATCCGGAATGTTGCAATTATCGCTCACGTTGACCATGGTAAGACAACCCTGGTGGATGAGTTGTTAAAGCAGAGCGGTGTGTTCCGGGAAAATCAGGAAGTAGCAGAGCGTGTAATGGATTCCAATGATATTGAGCGAGAGAGAGGTATTACCATTCTGTCTAAGAATACGGCAGTTATGTACGGTGATACCAAGATTAATATTATTGATACTCCGGGACATGCGGATTTCGGTGGAGAAGTAGAACGTGTCCTGAAAATGGTAAATGGCGTTATTCTGGTGGTAGATGCATTTGAGGGCGCAATGCCACAGACGAAATTCGTATTAAAGAAAGCGCTGGAACTGGATTTAAGTGTAATTGTCTGTATTAATAAGATCGACCGTCCGGAAGCAAGACCGGCAGAGGTTGTGGATGAGGTACTGGAGCTTCTGATGGATCTGGATGCAAGTGAGGAGCAGCTGGATTGTCCATTTATCTTCGCATCCGCAAAGACCGGTGTGGCAAGCACCGAGATGGATGTGCCGGGCACGGATATGAAGCCGCTGTTTGAGGCGATTATCAATCATATTCCGGCACCGGAGGGAGATCCGGAGGCACCGACCCAGGTACTGATCAGTACCATTGATTATAATGAATATGTAGGCCGTATCGGTGTAGGTAAGGTAGATAACGGTTCTCTGAAGGTAAATCAGGAGGTTGTGCTGGTGAACCATCATGATCCGGATAAGCACCAGAGAGTTAAGATCGGTAAGTTATATGAGTTCAGCGGATTAAATAAGGTCGAGGTGACCGAGGCACAGATCGGCGCGATCGTAGCAATTTCCGGTATTGCGGATATTCACATCGGTGATACCCTTTGCTCACCGGAGGCACCGAACCCGATTCCGTTCCAGAAGATTTCAGAGCCTACGATTTCCATGCATTTCATGGTAAATGATTCACCGTTGGCCGGTAAGGAAGGAAAATTCGTAACCTCCCGTCATCTGCGTGACCGTCTGTTCCGGGAGCTGAATACAGATGTCAGCCTGCGGGTAGAAGAGACAGAGACGACCGAGGCATATAAGGTATCCGGTCGTGGTGAGCTACATTTATCCGTCCTGATCGAGAATATGCGCCGGGAGGGTTATGAGTTCGCAGTCAGCAAGGCAGAGGTTATTTATAAAGAAGATGAGCGTGGCAAGAAGCTAGAGCCAATGGAGATCGCAGTCGTAGATGTTCCGGAAGATTTCTCCGGTACCGTGATCAATATGCTGACACAGCGTAAGGGTGAACTGCAGGGCATGGCACCGATGTCGGATGGCAATGTCCGTCTGGAGTTTAATATTCCGTCCCGTGGACTGATCGGATTCAGAAGTGAGTTTATGACATCAACCAAGGGTACCGGTGTGATCAATACGATCTTTGACGGCTATGGACCATATAAGGGAGATATCCAGTACCGGAATCAGGGATCTCTGATCGCATATGAGAGTGGTACCAGTATCACTTACGGTCTGTTCAATGCACAGGAGCGTGGTACCCTGTTTATCGGGCCGGGCGAGGCTGTTTACGGTGGTATGGTTGTCGGACAGAACGGTAAGACCGATGATATCGAGGTAAATGTATGTAAGACCAAGCATCTGACCAATACCCGGTCATCCGGTTCGGATGATGCACTGAAGCTGGTTCCACCGAGAATCTTAAGTCTGGAACAGGCACTGGAGTTTATCGATACCGATGAGCTGCTGGAGATTACGCCAAAGAGTCTGCGTATCCGTAAGAAGATTTTGGATTCTACCATGCGTATGCGTGCAAAGAGAAATGCGCAGAGCAAATAAGGGAACCGATAGGAAATCAGCAGGAAGTAAGCTCCCGAAAACGTAATACAGAAAAGAAAACAGAGAAAAACATAGTAAAATATAAAAAGAAGTCAGATTCATTCAGGTGTCCGGGATTCCGGAACCGAAGGATGGATCTGGCTTCTTTTTCGCTTGTTATGCGTTGGTTCTTCTTTGTTATTTATTGCAACTGTTGTAACTGCTTCGGTAATTATATTGCTATATTGCTTACTTTAGCATGTTTTTTAAGTCGTCCACGTCAAAGACATAATGCTTGTTGCAGAAGTGACAATTGACTTCGATCGGTTGATTGTCTGCAATCATTTCCTCGATATCCTTGCGGCTGATACTGCGTACCGCACGCTCGACCCGGTCTCTGGAGCAGTTGCACCGATAAGCGGTTGGAATCTGATCCATGATCCGGAGATCGTAGCCCCGGAAGATATCCTCCATAATGTCCTCTGGAGATTTTCCCTGATTTAACAGGGTGGTGATAGAAGTATAGTTTTTCAGACGTTCCTCCAGAGAATCGATCAGAGTCTCTTCGGCAAACGGCATCAATTGGATAATAAAGCCTCCGGCCTGTTGTACGGTGTTCTCATGATTCATTAGCACACCCAGTGCGACAGAGGTTGGCACCTGCTCACTGGTGGCAAAATAATAGGTCAGATCCTCCGCAATCTCACCGGAAACCAGCTGTGTCTGTCCGACATAAGGCTCTTTTAAGCCGATATCCTTGATCACGCTTAATACACCCAGTCCCAGGGCACCGGCAACATCCAGTTTTCCCTTGTTGTTGGCAGGCAGGATGACGTTTGGATTTCCGACATAGCCTTTTACATTGGCGGCTCCGTCAGCGGTTACCATAAGACTGCCGATCGGTCCATTACATTTGATCTGCAGAGTGGTCAGATCCTCCTCGCTTTTACTCATGCTTCCCATCATGGCACCGGCGGTCAGTAACCGGCCGAGAGCAGCGGTAGTGATCGGACTGGTGTTATGGATGGAACGGGCGGTTTCTACTGATTCTCTTGTGGTTGCAGCGAAGAAACGAACCTGATCGTCTGCTGCAGTTCCTCTTATAATATAATCTGACATGTTAAAATCCTCTTTCTTATAATCAATGTAATATCAATCAGACCGGAGATTTCCCATGCTCCCGTGCAATGACGTGGATGCGGGTGCTGTCCTCGTTTGGATGCTCGAAGGATAATTCGTCATAGGCATCCAGAAAAATAAGGCTCGCCTGAGCCAGCAGTTCCCTGATCTCCTCCAGGGAATAAGCACGCTGATAGTGCTCTTCCTCATATTTCCGGTATAAATCGTTTTCTTCCTGCACGAAGATGCTTAATCCGAATTCATGAATCTGGGATTCGACATCGAAGTAATTGTCCCAGATAAAGCTTACGTCCTCCCGATCCTCGGCAATGGTGGATTCACCCAGAATATCTTCGTAGTAATGCCGGGTGTGGAAGTCAAAGATGAAGATGCCTTCCGGATCCAGATAATTATTGACCAGCCGGAAAACGGTCAGCAGATCCTGAGGGTCAGTGATGTAATTTATGCTGTCGCAGAAGCTGATGATTCCACGGACGGTTCCGTATAGTTCAAATTCCCGCATGTCCTGCAGAAGATACAGAATATCATGCCCGGAGGTAACCCGTTTCTCCATGGCAAGCTCCAGCATATCCGGAGAATTGTCAATTCCGATCATATCAAATCCTCGATCTGCAAGAAGCTCTGTCAGGGTTCCGGTTCCACAGCCGAGCTCTGTCAGAAGACCGTCGGTAATCCTGTATTCGGCGAGCAATCGGCATAAATAATCGCAGCCTTTCTTATAAGGAAGGTTGTCCATGAAAGTATCATAGACCTGTGCAAAGCTGGTATATGAGTCCATATATGATTCCTCGATTCTGTCTGATATAAACACAATATACCATTGATTATAGACCGTGAATGGAAATGCTGTCAAATAGGGAATGAAAAACAGATGGAAACAGTTGAGAGATCTATGAAAATGTAGTATAGTAAATGGGAAATTAAGGAGTATGGAAGCATGAAAAAGATAAAAAAAGCGGCAAGGCGCCTGAACTGGATTCTGTTCCGAAATACAGTGGCCAGGCTGATACCGGCGGTATTTATTCTGACATTGGTTTTGATAATCGTGGTGCATTATCCGATTCTTTATAAGATGTCAACCCATTCTGTAGAGAATCTGAACGAAATCAGCGGATGGTATCTGAATGACAGCAATAATGTAGTGATAGAGATTCCGGTTATGAAATATACGGGATATGACTATTATGAGAATGGAAAGCGGTCGGGTGCGTATTATTATACATTTCAGGAGAATCAATGTATGTTTTTTCTGATTAAGACGAAGAATCCGGTTCCGGTGCTGAATAATACAAGAGTCAGAGGTACGATTCTTGGGGAGTCTGTGAATTTTGAGGCAATGAAAAATGAATTTGCCAAAGAGCTGGGGCTGGATTATGATTCATTTGAAGAAGTTGTATATCCATTAATGATCAGTGAGATTGATTATCCATATATGAAAATTATATTGATGTGGCTCTTGCTGATCCTTCCGTATATTATGTCGGTAATGACGATTCTGTTAAGTATATACTGGACGATTCGGCCTGATCGGCATCCGAGCACCCGCTCATTGAAGGAATTTGGTGACCGGAGACTGGTATATGAGGAAATTCGTTCTCAGCTTGGCAAACGACTGGTAAAACATCAGTACAATTATTATATTACAGATGAGTATTTGCTGATTAGTAACTGGAGAACGACAGACTTTGTCCGAATCGATTATATTAAATATATCTCAAAACATGTGATTACAAAGATGCATGGCAGAAAACAGATATACCGATTGACGATGTCAAACCCAGAGAAGATGTTTTATGAGCATGATTTCAAGCTGGAAAGCTGTGCAGATGAGATTATGGAGGCACTGGTAAAGCTGAACCCGATGATTGATAACCGATTGATAAAGATATTCGACCTGGATACTGCCTCAGGAGATGCAGGGATGGCAGAATCAGAACAGCCGAAGGCAAGGATACCGAAGACGGAAACGTTAGAGACAGAGTTGCCGGAGGAAACATCAAAGGAAAATGTTGATACCTCCAATTAGTTAAGCTGCAATATGTAACAGAGCTTACAACTGAATATCTGAATGAAGTTTAAGGCGAAAGAGAAAACGACGTAATTATAAGGGTTACGTCGTTTTCAATAAAACAATAAACTGAAGAAATATAAATACTCTGATAAAGATTTTATTGTTAAAATGTTTTGAATTAAATCTCCTCCGGAGAAGCACCGTCTAAAACAGCTTCATCTGCTAAAGCATCTTCATCTTCAGAAGTATCAGATAAGCCTTCGTTCTCATATGCTTCAACATCCTCTGCATCAGACTCAGATGATGCAACGGAAGCTTTTTTCTTCTTTTCTGTAGCAGATTCTGATTCGGAATCGTCTGCAGCAATAGTGATGGAAGTATAACCACGGTTAGCAGATTCTGAATCGGAAGCAGCATCGCCATCTGCATCATCAAAGAAATCCGCATCATCGAAATAATCATCATCCTTCTTGCCAAGAACATTCTTGTTAACAAAAGACTTTACAGAATCCGCCTTTTCCTTTAACTTGATTTTCTGGAAAAACTCAACGATTTTATCCTTGAAAACATAACATGCAGTTCCTACTGCTGCAATACCTGCAACGACGGCGACCAGTTTAACGATTGTACCACCCTTTTTACTCAATTGCGATCTCTCCTTTTATTTTTAATATATTGTTTCACATATTGAATATTTTAATACGAAATTGGGAAAAAATCAATTAGAAATGTGATATAATAAATCCGTCAGGCAGAGAAACTGCGAGACTGCTTGCAGGCGTAGCAGCTTCTCTATCTGACGGATAAACAGACATGAGCAAGGAATGCGAAAGCATGGATTGCGAATGGCGGTTTATGCTTTCGAGAGTTCGTAGAACAGAGAAAGCATATTATTTTAATGAGGGTAAAGGTATTACCATGGCAGAAAAGAAAAAACATATGTTGTTAAGAATATTATGCATATCCCTTCTCTGTTTTGTGGGAATCTTTTTTTACTCCCTGCATTGGGAGGAAATCAACCGAGTCAACTGGAAGGAAAAGAGCGAACAGGTGTTGAAACGGTTAGAACCGGCTCCGGAGACTGTAGAAGGTTTATTCAGACCGGTGGAGATGTCACGTAACATGCCTGCGCTTAGCCGGCTGGCACAGAAAGATACACTATTAATTGCAGTACCGTTGATCACACAGCAGGAAAGTGGCTATCAGACTGGTTGCGAGCTGGTAAGCGGAGCAATGCTTTTAAATTACTATGGAAGCGGTACGACGGCACAGGAATTGTATGAGCAGATGGATCGAACCTTCGGGCCGGAGGATGCATCCGGAAACGGTGTGAATCCGGCACAATACTTCATTGGAAATCCGACAGGAAAAGCCGGGTATGGATGCTATGCAGGAGCTCTGACTACCGGCTTGAACCGGGTTCTGAACGGGGAACGCTATGCGGTAGATATTACGGGAACCGAGCTTGAAATGATCGAGAAAAATTATATAGAACAGGGAACGCCGGTGATTATATGGGCGACCGTCCATATGTCGGCACCGAGAGAAGGGGACAGTTGGAAATTGGCAGATGGAAGCACCTTCCAGTGGATAGCAGGGGAGCATTGTCTGGTGTTGGTGGGAGCAGATGATAAATATTATTATTTCAATGATCCGGATCATTCCGGTGAGGCGATCGGCTATGAGAAGGAGCTGGTCAGACAGCGGTATGAGCAGTTGGGGAAACAGGCAATTATTATATCAAGATAGTAGGAAGAGAGAATGCTAGTAATTAAAGAAGCAATTGAGATAACTGAACAGCAGATAGAAAGCTATCAGGAACAGAGCCGGAATAAAAAGCAGCAGTATAATCGCATCAGCATCGGCAGGCTTTTGCTGTTTTGCGGAATTATTGGCGGTATCCTGCTTGGAACAGCGGGAAAATTCTGGTGGGGATGGCTGATTGCTGCAGGTATGCTGATTACATTTGTTCTGGTCATGCGGTGGCATGAAAAACTCCGCATGGAACAACGGTATCTGGAGAATCGGATTCGGGTAGAACGCAGACAGCTTGCAAGATTACAGGGAGAGTGGGAGACATTTCCGGATACAGGTGCGGAATTTCTGGAGGAGAAGGATTATGTGGCACGTGATCTGGATATTTTTGGAAAAGCATCCCTGTATCAGATGATCTGCACATCACACACACCGTGTGGCAGACAGAGGCTGGCAGAGATACTGAAGCAGGGTGAACCGGACTTACAGTGTTTAAGAGACCGCCAGGAAGCAGTACAGGAACTGATGCGGAACCGGGAACTGATGGGAAGGTATGAAGCATTTGCTCTGAATATAGAATCGGAAATTAGAGAGCCGGCAGCGTCTCTAAGGGAAACGATAGGAGAAAGTACAAATGGGGGTGCGGCAACCGCAGGTGTAAGCGCGACCGAAAATGTGACTGCAACAGACTACATGGGCATTAAGAAGCAGGGGATGATTTTGCGGGTGATTGGAATTGCTTATACAGGTCTGTTTATTCTTGGGCTTGTGGGAATGGCATTGGACTGGTGGCCGACCGGAGTGATCCTGATTTTGTTTTTTACAGCGCTGGGAATATCGTGGCTGACTGGTGGAACCTGCAACCGACTGTTCGGAAACATTTTTGCACAGGAACAGCAACTGTACGAATATTTGCATATGATGTATACAATAAAGTCGGCTGCATTTGAGAGTCAGATGCTCTCAGTACTTGCCGGTCAGATTGCAGGCGAGGGGAGTGCAATGGAGGGATTCGGGAAACTGGAGCGTATTTTGGCTGCATATAATATCAGACATAATCCAATTGTACACTGGGTGCTTTCCGGCATCTGTCTGTATGATTATCATCTGGCAGCATGGGCATCAGAGTGGAGAATGCGGTATGAAGAGAAGCTCCAAGAGGGAATCCGGGCATTAGGGGAGATTGAAATGCTGAACAGTCTGGCAGTGACAGGTACGCTACATCAGACTTCAATGCCGGAGATTTTGCAGCAGGATCAGGTGGAACTATCTCTACGGAATGTCAGCCATCCATTGATTCCGGCTGAACAGGCAGTTCCGAATAGCATTGAACTGAAAGATCAGACCATCATCGTCACAGGCTCCAATATGTCTGGCAAGACGACTTTTTTAAGGTGCATTGGTATTAATCTGGTGCTTGCCTATGCGGGGGCACCGGTCTGTGCAGGGACAATGCGTACGACAAGGATGCGGCTGTTTACCTCTATGCGTGTGGTAGATGATGTCAGCCATGGCGTTTCTACTTTCTATGCAGAGATTTTGCGGATTAAGGAGATGGTGGAATATGGAAAGAAGGATCAGCCGATGCTGTGTCTGATTGATGAGATCTTCAAGGGAACCAATTCGGCAGACCGGATCGTCGGGGCAGAGGCTGTGATTAAGAAATTAACGGGATCGAAACATCTGACAATTGTTTCCACACATGACTTTGAATTATGTAAGCTTGCCGGAAATTATCATTTTGAGGAATATTATGAAGGAGATGAGATCCACTTTGACTATCAGCTGAAACGTGGAATGTGTACAACAACAAATGCTCTTTACCTTCTGAAAATGGCAGGTTTGACGGAAAATGAATAATAATTGGCAATATGCACAAAAAACTTTGGGAAAATACCACGAATAAACAATGATTGGATATTGAACAATTTATATTATTGTGCTAAAATCTCTATTAGTTAGACAATTATTATACATAATACACATAAAATAAGGACAAGGGGGTAAAAAGAAATGATGTTACCAGCAAATATAACCTCATCAAAAGAGAACAGCGTTCTGTCAATTGCAGCATCCAGCAACAAAGATTTGCTCATACGCTTCCTGAATGAACAGGTTGAAGACGGATTCTACACATTAGTAATCGATTATCTGAAGGATAGCAATTTTGATTTGTCTGGCATGATGGTTGACGAAGATGTTAAGGCACAGTGTACAAAGCTGTACGAATTGGCAGCCTTTGTGGATGAGAACATTAAGAGTACGGGCAAGATTGAAATTGAAGATTGGATTGAACCGCTGTTTAAGTTCGTATACGGAGATATAGATCCGGACAATGTGGATGCGATGATTAGTGCGACCGGTATCTATCGTTATAGCATCTGGCTGTTATATCTGTATCAGACCGAGCACTTTACAACAGCGATGCGACTGATCGGAGAACGGATTGCACCATTATTGATCAATACATATTATCAGATTATGGAAACTGATGAACGCCCGAAGAATTTTGATAAGGCAGTTATGGGCTACATGGATTTGATCAATGTTGTTTTGGAGATGCTGATTCCTTCTAAGGAAGCAAAGTGTGATTCTTTCTTGAACAATCTGGAAGTATTGTATGATTATTTTGTAGAAGATGACAATGTAGGGAATGATTATAAGATTCAGTTTAGTATCGGATTATTTAATGGCTTTATTAATGACAAGGATTATGATAAGGCATTTGAGTTCTACGGACTGAATGCAGAACACATTCCGGTAGACAATTTGAATGTATATGAGAGTTTTAAGGAACTGATACGTAACTGTCAGAGTACTCAGTATGCAAATATTTTGAGCCGGGCAGTTGTGACTGCGATTTCCAAGCAGGATATTTATAATCGGAGAATTGACTCCCTGATTGCCGAAGTTTCCACCTTTATTCGTAAGGTATATCGTTATATCGAGGATGAACCGGAAATGAAACGGAATCTTCAGATTCTGGGTGTAGGTGCCGGATTAAGCGATAAGAGCAATGTATTTGAAGGCTTATTTGAATATAACCTGGTATTTCATGAATGTGGTATCAAGGCATTGGTAAACCAGGATAACGCAGGTCGTTCCTGGGAAGAAAAATATGAGATTTTGGAGATGCTGTATACGACCCTGAATGTTGTGTTTGACGGATATAGCGTATACGAGCTGTCAAATCGTATCGAACATCAATATGTAGAGCTGACATGGATCGGCAACTATGTAAATGGAAATCCGTCCCTGTTAAAATCACTCTTCAGTATTAAGGAGAAGATCAAGGCATTTAAGATAAGGAAGAACTCCATTATTGAGAAGAGTAAGGTGAACCACGAGATTAAGCATATGTTGGAAGACAGACAGAAACATCTGATCTTCATGACGGCAGATGATATGATCGTCAATGGATTGAATGATCCGTCAAAATATATCTTGAGTAACAGCTATGATCCGGTTAAAGCGGATAAACTGTTGGTTAAGACATTTTCTGAAATACCACTTCCGATCAGATATCGTAAGAATGCACCTGCACAGAAGGGTGGCGGTTTGTTTGGCAAGGCGGTAGCTCAATATGATGAAGGCATTAAAGAAATGCTTGAGAATGCAGGAATTCAGGATATGCTCTATAAGAGTGAATGGTTATGGTATCAGTATGATGAGAAGGGGAAGGATGCACAGTCTCCGGAAGAGGTGACTTACAGTGTTGCATGTCTGGTAAAGGCGGTTGAAATCTTCCTTTCACGCAACAATACAAAGGCAGTTGAGAAGCCAATAGAGAAGCCGAATAAACGCGTAATTATTACTAAGACCGGTAAGGTTATTGAACTTTCCGATGAGTCTGATACACCGACACCGGTAGCTTCACAGCCACAGGGACCGACTATTGTTGACTATATTAATAATATTGAGAATTCTCTGAAGAATACCAGTGAGGAGAATGTAGAATATGTAAAGACCTATCTTGTAGACTGGATTGATTTTCTGATGGACAATCGGTTTGATAAGGACATGTTATTGGAGATTTTTGAAGCCGAAGAGGTTCGGAATAAGACCTTACAGGTGATCAAGAAGCTCAGCTATGATCTGCTTCCGTTGAAGTAAAAAGAAAAAATATAATCATAAGAATTAAAACAGGCAATTGGGAAATTATGAATTGGTTCTCAATTGCCTGTTTTGGTGTTGCCTGTTTTAGTATTGCCTACTTTGATGAATATGTAAATTTTAATAATAGCTCAATGAAGACTCGGATTCCTATGCTTCTCCGGTGATCAGCCATGGGGCGGGCTGTGTAATGAATACATTCTTGTTGTCCAGTTTGGAAACACTGATCTGCAGAACTTCCATATTATGAATCTCATTTCTTTCAAAAATATCCTTGATTCCGGAAAGAATATCCAGCTCCAGCGTATAGATGACAAACTGCATTTTGGGATTTAGTGCCAGCAGATTCTGGATGTGAAGCTCCAGATTCTTAGTTGCAACAATAAAGGCCAGACGTGGAGTTGGCAGAGCGGAAAGAGAAGATGGAGATAAATCCGGAACAATCTCAATATTATGAACACCGAATTTTTCTACATTTTCTTCCATGGCAGCCTGTGAGGACTCATCATGTTCCACTGCGATGATAGTGCCCTCACTGGCAACGATCGCAGCCTCTATTGCAATGCTTTCTCCGCTTACGATACAGATGACATCCTGAGTATCTACATGAAGAAGGCTCATAATGACAGCACGGATCTCACTTCCGACATAGTGGATCGGACCGCGACTGAAATTCTCATTTTTAATACCGATTTTATAAGATTCTCTTGTGGTTTCATTTGAGATAAATATAACTGTCGGATCAGAAATTTCAGTATTAATCAGATCGCGGATCTTTGCGGCATGAATAGAGCCGGATGGAATAATTCCGGTTCCGTACCATACATCACAATCGCCAAGACCGGCATCCCAAATGTTGTAAAAAAGACTCTTGTGACTGGAATCAGCAAAGACCAAAACCCGTTTGTGGGACTCGATCGATGGTATGACATTCTTCTTTTTCTGGCAAACATTTAAGAGCTTGATTTTCTCCGGACTGATATCCATCATTTCTGCAAAATAACCAGTCCATTGAAGCATGGCTCCGTTTGAATAAACAGTATCTGTATTCATCATAAATTCACGCTCCTTTATATTTATATATCTGAAATCAGTATAGCATACAGTGGATATTTTTTCCATGAAAAATAATGGTTCATGCAGGGACAATTGACGGAAATCTGCATATACTATAATGAAAGCCGGGAGGAAAACAATATGCTGGGAATTCGAATTCCGTACGATCGGAGTGGGCATCCGGATGAGAAGCAGAAGGGAAGTCGGCAGGAACACCTGCAAGAATGTTTGCAGAAACATTCGCAGGAGCTTCCGTGGGAACTGCTTGCAGATCAGAGTGTAAAAATCGTAGTGCTTCCGATGGTGGAACAGCTATGGGAGAAACAATGTCTGGCATTGTCGGAGCAACGGTTAAAATGCGGACAGGCGGGAATGGAACTGGGACTTTATATAAAGTATCCGATATCGGACTGGCAGAGTAGAATCGGACTCTGGAAGGAGTGGTTGGATTTTCTGAAATCACCGGAGTGGAAGAAGGGGGAAGGAGAAGCACCATGTCGGGTGTTACTTGATGTGATGGATCCGGATGAAATATACCGGATGAACCGGGAGCTGCTCCGACAGGGAATCTGTGACGATCTGAAAGCTTTGCGGGAATGTGGTGTGCAGCCGGTTTTATATGGTAATAAATACTGGCAGACGGTGTTCTTTGATTTTGAACTGCCGGAGGGATGTCCCCGATGGATCGCCCAGTATCACCGAGACTGTACCTATGAGGGAAACTATGAGGCGTGGGAATATACGTCGGCAGCCCGGATAAAAGGAGTGGATGGTTTGGTGGCTCTGATGCAATATGAACCGGACAGGTGTGGCAGTAAGGATGCCAGCGGAAATTATCCGAACCTGCGGGGGTATGTGGGAACCTCCATTACAGGAGCGTTGAACCGGGTGGGATATCCGTCTGATTTCCGGACGCGAAAGCGGTTTGCGGAACAGACCGGGTGCTGGAACGAGGATGAACCCTATACAGGAACTGCAGAACAGAACCGGAGGCTGATAAAGCTGCTCGGAGGAACAGTTAGCCAGTCCAGAATGCTGCGTGAGGGAGCTTATGTGCGGATTCTGCCGGAGGGCAGAGATGTCTATAGCGGGCGGCACTTTGAATCGATGATCTATCATAATACATTTCAGGTAATCACGGTGTCGGGAGCCTCACTGACATTTGGAATCGGTGATGCCATTATCGGAACGACCGGACGGAATGCGGTTGCAGTCGTATTATGAGAAACCGGCTCTTCCATTTTTTGCACATAAATGCTATACTAAAACCCAGCCTATGGTACTTGTGATACAGGAAAAAGGAGATACGACTTATGACACGGGAACAGTTTCGAAATTTGTTTGAAAGCAGAATTCTGGTTCTGGACGGAGCGACCGGAACTAATCTGATGAAGGCAGGCATGCCGATGGGAGTCTGTCCGGAACAGTGGATCTTAGAACATCCGCAGGTAATGGTTGATCTGCAGGCGGCCTATATTGAAGCGGGTTCGAATATTGTTTATGCACCGACCTTTACGGCGAACCGGATCAAGCTTGAGGAGTATGGACTGGAAGATCGGATTGAGAGCATGAATAAAGAGCTGGTCGCAATCTCAAAGCAGGCAGTGATCAAGGCAGGATGTCGGGGTTATATAGCCGGTGATATTACCATGACAGGAAAACAGCTGGCACCGATGGGAAAACTGGAGCTAGAGGAACTGATCGATGTATATAAGGAACAGATCCGGTATCTGGCAGAAGCCGGGGTGGATCTTCTGGTGGTCGAGACGATGATGAGTCTGGCGGAAACCCGTGCGGCAGTTCTGGCGGCAAAGGAGTCCTGTGATCTGCCGATTATGGCGACTCTGACCTTTAATGAGGATGGCAGAACGCTGTTCGGCACAGATCCGGGAACGGCAGTGACGGTATTACAGAGCCTGGGTGTAGATGCTATCGGAGCGAACTGTTCCACCGGACCGGAGGAAATGTGTGAGGTTATTGCAGCTATGAAGGAATATGCCAATGTGCCGATCGTTGCAAAGCCGAATGCAGGTATGCCGGAAATCGTAGACGGAGAAACAGTATATGCAATGACACCGGAGGAATTCGCGGAGGCCGGACAGAAGCTGATAGAGGCCGGAGCCGGGATCGTAGGCGGATGCTGCGGTACCACGCCAGAGCATATTATGGTACTGGCACGGGCGGTAAAAGGAATGGAGATTCCGGAGATTTCCACGCAGAAGCGGAGAGTCCTGACCTCAGAGAGGAAGCTGGTAGAGATAGATCTGGATGGTCCGTTTATGGTAGTTGGTGAGCGAATCAATCCGACCGGTAAGAAGAAGCTGCAGGCAGAGCTGCGGGAAGGTATTCTGGAGCTGGTTTTGGAAATGGCAGAGGAACAGGAACGGCTGGGAGCACAGATTCTGGACATCAACATGGGAATGAACGGAATCGATGAGAAGGAGATGATGCTCCAGGTGATCAAAGAGGTAAGTGCCATGGTGAATCTTCCGCTTTGCATCGATTCCAGCCATGTGGATATTATTGAGGCTGCTCTTCGAAATTATCCGGGGCGTGCCCTAATCAATTCCATATCAATGGAACAGCCGAAGATGGAGCTGCTGCTTCCAATCGCAAAGAAGTATGGAGCGATGTTTATTCTGCTTCCGCTTTCTGACAAGGGTTTGCCGGAGAGCATAGAAGAGAAGCATGAGATTATAAGAACGGTAAGGCAGCGGGCATTTGACCTTGGATTTGTGAAGGAAGATATTGTTGTGGACGGTCTGGTGGCGACGGTCGGAGCCAATAAAAAGGCGGCACTGGAGACACTGGCAACCATTGCATACTGCAAGAGCGAGCTGCAGTTGGCAACCATCTGCGGATTGTCAAATATTTCCTTTGGACTTCCGGAACGAATCAATGTAAATGCGGCATTTCTGACCATGGCAATCGCCAACGGACTGACCATGGCAATCGCAAATCCGTCTCAGGCAATGCTGATGAATGCAGCATTTGCTTCCGACCTGCTGTTGAATAAGGAACAGGCGGATGTCCGGTATATTGAGCGGGTGAATCGGTTCGCAACCAATGTTGTAGTGACCTCGCAGGCTGCGAATCCGGCAAACGGAGAGAAGGAGGCTGTAAAGGCAGTGGCGCCTGTATTTGAGGCGGTGCTGAAGGGAAATAAGAACAAGATCCTGGATCGGGTAAAGGACGAGCTGAATGCCGGAAAGAAACCGGAGGAGATCATCGGCTCATATCTGATTCCTGCCATCAACGAAGTGGGTGAGCTTTTTAATAAGAAGATTTATTTTCTGCCTCAGCTGATCTCCAGTGCAGAGACCATGGAGACGGCAATCCAGTATCTGGAGCCGAAGCTGGAGAGAAAGAATTCGGATGTGAAAATGCCGACGATCGTGATCGCAACCGTAGAAGGTGACATCCATGACATCGGTAAGAATCTGGTGGCACTGATGCTCCGGAACTACGGATATCGGGTGCTGGATCTCGGAAAGGATGTTCCGAAGGAGACGATCATTGATGTGGCAGTGAAGGAACATGCAAAGATTATAGCACTGTCGGCACTGATGACAACGACCATGATGCGGATGAAGGATGTTGTGGAATATGCAAAAGAACAGAGGGTAGATGCAAAGATCATGATTGGCGGAGCGGTTATTACACAGAGCTTTGCGGATGAGATCGGAGCGGATGGCTATTCCAGGGATGCAGCGGAGGCTGTGCTGGTAGCCGGTGAGCTGGTGAAATAGCAGTCGGGCAGGCTGTACCTGAAATTGACACAAATATCTGAAAATTGACATAATGGATGTTTGACAACCGAACTAATAGTTGTTACAATGACAGGTGAATCGTATGCAGGAGAATGCAGGCGACAGAATCATGAAGGGTGGTACATAGCATGAAAAAACGGGTTTTGTCACTTTTAGTAGTGAACTCATCTGGTGTGCTGAGTCGTGTGTCTGGCATGTTTAGCCGCAGAGGTTACAATATCGACAGTTTGACGGTTGGTGTGACAGAGGATCCGAAATATTCCCGCATGACAGTTGTGGTGAGTGGGGATGACCGGACACTGGATCAGATTGAGAAACAATTATATAAATTAGAAGATGTTATTAATGTCACAGAATTGAAGGATGGAAAGTCAGTATGTCGCGAGCTGGTACTTGTGAAGGTAAAGGCGGATAAGACAGAGAAACAGCAGATCATTGCGGTAGCGGATGTGTTCCGGGCTAAAATTGTGGATGTGGCAGTGGATTCACTGATGATTGAGCTGACGGGTAATATTAATAAAGTAGAGGCATTTCTTGGATTGTTGGATGGATTTGAGATTTGCTCTATCGTCCGGACGGGACTGACAGGTCTGGTTCGTGGAACCTATTCAGACAAGTAATTACTTTATAAAGGAAGTAATCACTATAAATTTTATCTATTACAGGAGGATGTAATAAAATGGCAAAAGCAAGGATTTTTTATCAGGAAGATTGTAACTTATCGTTATTGGATGGAAAGACCATTGCTGTAATTGGTTATGGTAGCCAGGGACATGCCCATGCATTGAATGCAAAAGAATCAGGATGCAATGTGATTATTGGTCTGTATGAAGGCAGTAAGTCATGGGCAAAGGCAGAAGCGCAGGGCTTTGAAGTATACACAGCAGCAGAGGCAGCAAAGAAGGCAGATATCATTATGATCCTGATCAATGATGAACTTCAGGCAGATATGTACAAGAAGGATATCGAGCCAAATCTGGAGCCTGGTAATATGTTAATGTTCGCACATGGCTTCAATATCCATTATGGTTGTATCGTACCTCCGAAGGATGTAGATGTTACCATGATCGCACCTAAGGCACCTGGACATACTGTACGTTCCGAGTATCAGGCGGGTAAGGGTACCCCTTGTCTGGTTGCTGTAGAGCAGGATGCTACCGGTAAGGCACTGGACATCGCGCTTGCATATGCGCTGGCAATCGGTGGTGCAAGAGCTGGTGTATTGGAGACAACCTTCCGTACAGAGACAGAGACAGATCTTTTCGGTGAGCAGGCAGTTCTTTGCGGTGGTGTATGTGCACTGATGCAGGCTGGCTTCGAGACACTGGTTGAGGCTGGCTATGATCCGAGAAATGCATATTTTGAGTGTATCCATGAGATGAAACTGATTGTAGATCTGATCTACCAGTCAGGTTTCTCAGGAATGAGATATTCTATTTCAAATACTGCTGAGTATGGTGATTATGTGACAGGTCCTAAGATCGTTACAGAAGATACCAAGAAAGCTATGAAGAAGGTTCTGGCAGATATCCAGGATGGCAGCTTCGCTAAGGAGTTCCTGTTAGATATGTCACCTGCAGGACGTCAGGTTCACTTCAAGACTATGAGAAAGCTTCATGCTGAGCATCCATCAGAGATCGTTGGTGAAGAGATCCGTAAGCTGTATAGCTGGAACGGTGAAGATAAGTTGATCAACAACTAATTCAGAAACAATTACTATGTACAAAGGAAACCCGTTGCTGTCTGCAGCGGGCTTCCTTTGTTTATGCAGTGTGATTAGAGATTTTTGACAATGGAATCATACAGATCCAGTGTACAATGCTCGTCCTTTGCAAAATGCTTGCAGTTTAAGCAACTTGGACTGTTCGGTGCTTCATTACAGAAACAGTTTGACTTCTGCACATGCTCATAGGCACTGCAATGCTCTGCTACATCCATATAGGTTTCCTGAGAACTACGCATAATAATGCTCCTTTCGTGAGGGGTTAAAGGTTTTGAATTTTGAATCAAAATGATTCCTGATTAGTATGAACCGAAAATAAAGAAATTATGATGCAAAAGTTGACAATTTCAAGGTTGCTGAGTACAATGATAGTATTTTAGAATAAATTAAGCTAGGGGATGATTATTTTTGGACGGGAGTTCCGCAATACAGACAGGTTCGATTATACAGATAATCGTGGTATTTATACTTTTGATTTTTTCAGCACTGTTCTCTTCGGCAGAGACATCTTTGACGACGGTCAGTCTGTATAAGATGAAAGCGTTAGCAGATGAGGGAGATCGCAGGGCTGCAATAGTGCTTGGGCTTATGGAAAAACCGGGTAAGGTGTTAAGTACGATATTAATAGGAAATAATATTGTAAATATAACGGCATCTTCCCTGACGACGATATTGGCTGCCAATCTGTTTGGAAATGCAGTGGTTGGTATAGCAACTGGTATTTTGACTGTGTTGATCCTACTATTTGGTGAGATTACACCGAAAAATCTGGCCACAGTATATAATGAGAAGTTTGCATTATTTTATGCAATTCCGATTAAGGTATTATCCATTATTCTGACGCCGGTTATCTGGCTGTTGGATAAAATGTGCAATTTTATCTACTGGATCCTTCGCGTGGATAAGAGTGCGATGAATAAGCAGATGACAGAATCAGAGTTACGTACCATTGTGAATGCCAGTCATGAAGATGGAGTGATCGAAGGAGAAGAGAAGGACATGATCACCAATGTGGTGGACTTTGGCGATTCTATTGCAAAGGAAGTCATGATTCCCCGAACTGACATTACTATGGCATCTGTAGATGCATCCTATGAAGAAATTCTTGGGCTCTTTATGGAGGAGCAGTTCAGCCGGCTGCCGATTTATGAGGAGAACAAAGAAAACATTATAGGTATTCTTCATATGAAGGATCTGTTTTTCTATCGGGAGGTAGAGGCAGCGGAGAAGCGACCGTTTCAGATCCATGCGATCATGCGGGAACCTTATTATACGTATGAATATCAGAAGACATCAAACATCATGGATGAGATGCGGAAGAACTCGGTTTCTATTACAATCGTTTTAGATGAATATGGTACGGCTGCCGGTATGATCACCCTGGAG
>CAVFXS010000023.1:48599-174958 GCA_963626805.1 Bacteroidales bacterium H4
GGCACGAGCGGCCTTGTGACGATGGAGGATCTTCTGGAGGAGATTGTAGGTGAGATACGGGATGAATATGATGAGTATGAAAAAGAAATTATTAAACAGGTGGGCGAGAACCGGTACGAGGTAGATGGTGCTGCCAAGATTGCGGATCTGAATGACGCACTGGATCTGAAGTTGGAATCGGAGAATTATGATTCTGTAGGCGGCTATGTGATCGAACTGCTGGATCATCTGCCGAAGGTTGGAGAAGCTGTTCGAGAGCAGAATGTGGAGTTTGAGGTTCTGGAAGCGGATAAGACGAGAGTAGAGCGGGTACGTGTGACACTTTTGAAACCGGAAGAGACCGAATATGACATGGATAAGTCTGGAAATAAAATAGAAAACAAGACAAGCGAAGATGAAAGAGAAGAAAGGGTATCAAGATGATAAGTGCAGTAAATGTAACTCTGAGACTTGGAAAAAAGGCATTATTTGAGGATGTTAATATCAAGTTCACACCGGGAAACTGTTATGGACTGATTGGCGCAAACGGAGCCGGAAAATCAACCTTCCTGAGGATATTGTCCGGAGAACTGGAACCGACCAAGGGTGAGATTATCATGGATCCGGGTGAACGTTTATCTATATTAAAACAGGATCATTTCCAGTATGATGCATATCCGGTTCTGGATACAGTCATTATGGGCAATCAGAGATTGTATGAGATCATGAAGGAAAAAGAGGCAATTTATGCCAAGGAAGACTTCACGGATGAAGATGGTGTAAAGGCTGCAGAGCTGGAAGGCGAGTTTGCTAATATGAATGGCTGGGAAGCAGAATCCGATGCGGCTACCCTTTTGAATGGACTTGGTATTGAAGCTGAGTTGCATTACAAGCAGATGAGCGAGCTGGCACCTGCAATGAAAGTAAAGGTACTGCTGGCACAGGCATTGTTTGGAAATCCGGATGTTCTTCTTCTGGATGAGCCTACTAACCACCTGGATCTGGATGCAATTGCATGGTTGGAAGAGTTTTTGATTAATTTTGATAATACAGTCATTGTTGTGTCCCATGACCGTTATTTCTTAAATAAAGTATGTACGCATACCGCAGATGTGGATTATGGCAAGATTCAGCTCTATGCCGGCAACTATGATTTCTGGTATGAGTCCAGCCAGCTGATGATCAAGCAGCAGAAGGAAGCGAATAAGAAAAAAGAAGAGAAGATCAAGGAATTACAGGAGTTTATTCAGCGATTCTCTGCTAATGCTTCCAAGTCCAAGCAGGCAACCTCCAGAAAACGTGCATTGGAGAAGATTGAGCTGGATGATATCCGCCCTTCCAGCCGGAAATATCCTTATATTGATTTCAGACCGAACCGTGAGATCGGAAATGAAGTGCTGACGGTTGAGAAAATGTCCAAGACGATTGACGGTGTAAAGGTACTTGATAATATCTCCTTCACGATCAATAAGGGGGACAAGGTGGCATTTGTAGGACCGAATACAATTGCAACCACCACACTCTTCCAGATTCTGGCCGGGGAGATGGAACCGGATGAAGGAAATTACAAATGGGGTGTTACTACCTCACAGGGGTATTTCCCGAAGGACTTTACAAAGGAATTTGACAATGACTATATTATCGTTGATTGGCTGACCCAGTATTCGGAGGAAAAGGACGCAACCTATGTACGTGGATTTCTCGGAAGAATGCTGTTTGCCGGTGAGGATGGCGTGAAGAAGGTAAAGGTGCTTTCCGGTGGTGAAAAGGTGCGCTGTCTTTTGTCAAAGCTTATGATCATGGGATCCAATGTTCTGATCATGGATGAACCTACCAACCACCTGGATATGGAGTCGATCACCGCTCTGAATAATGGTATGATGAAATTTCCGGGCGTGATCCTGTTCTCGTCTCAGGATCATCAGCTGCTCCAGACAACTGCAAACCGTATCATGGAGCTGACGAATACCGGATTGATCGATAAGCAGACCACATATGATGAATATCTGGCGAATGATGAACTTGCAAGAAAACGTCAGGTTATGAACATGGCAGTTACGGACGAAGCAGAAGAATAATCTTATAGTAAAAATGAACAAAAAGAGGAATCGGAGAAATGCCGATTCCTTTTTTGTAAAAAAAACGTTGTGCAATATATATGACGAAAAAAAGAAAAATTAGAAATTGATTAATAAAAATGCACAAAAAACCTTTTGTAACAAATCTGAAACAGTTTTGAAAATGAAATGATACAGGAGTGAGAGAAACGATATAAAAAGACCAAAATGATCATGCAATTCAGATAATAAAGGTATAAATGTAAATAAAGTTGCACACTAACGTTAAAAAAATAGATGATAGAAACAAAAAACAAAAAAGTGAGTAAATTATCCGACTGCTGAAAACAATAGTTGCTGAAAAATGGACAAAAAAAGCAGAAATATGGTAAAAAAAGCAGAGGGCTTCTCTCAAAAAAACGGATAAAATGTGCAATGAACCTAAAAAAAGCAAAAAAGCACTTGATATATTAGGCACTTTGTCCTATAATAACAAATGTAAGTTGCAGAGGGCAACAATATCACGAAGTCCAAGTAGGTACATACGACTTAGACGAGGGTACATATAATTACATATGGTAGACGAGTTTAAGTCACGATGAGCCTCAAGGATTAACACACACACATTTTTAAAGGAGGGTTTTTTCGTGAAAAAATTCAAGAAAGTTTTAGCCTTATCTTTAGCAGCAGCTATGGGATTATCTTTATGCGCATGTGGCAGCGATGCTAGCACAACTACAGCATCAACAGATAATGGCTCAAGTGAAGCAGCTTCTACAGAAGATGGCGCAGCAAGCACTGGTGACACATTCAACATCTATGTATGGAATGATGAGTTCCCTAAGATCATGGCTAACTACATGCCAGGTTATACCGCTGATGATGATTTCCAGGGTGGTGTAATGGATGACGGTACACGTATCGAGTTCATCACAAACGCATCTACTGATATGTTATATCAGACAGAGCTGGACAAGGCTTTAACAGGCGGCGCTCAGGTTGATATGTTCTTAGTAGAAGCTGACTATGCTACCAAGTATACTTCTGCAGATGCAGGTGTTGCTATGGATATTAAGGACTTAGGTTTCACAGATGATGATCTGTCTAACATGTATGAGTATGCTAAGAACATCGTAACAGATACAAACGGTGTTACAAGAGGTGTTTCATGGCAGTGTGCTCCAGGTTTCTTTGCTTACAGAAAAGATATCGCACAGGAAGTTTTAGGTGTTTCTGATTCAGCTGATGTTCAGGCACTTATTAAGGACTGGGATGGATTCAATGATGTAGCTAAGAAGATGGCTGATGCTGGATACTACATGGTATCTGACTACACAGAGGGTTCTCGTGTTTACAATGCATCACGTTCAAGCGCTTGGGTAACAGACGGTGTTGTTACAGTTCCAGCTGAGGTTGATACATGGGCTGATCAGGCTAAGGAATGGTATGACAACGGCGAAATGCACGGCGGTAACAACTTCGATGGTACCGGTAACTGGGGTGCTGACATGGCAGAAGATGGTAAGGTATTTGGTTACTTCGCATGTACATGGTACCTGAACTTCTCAATGAAGCCAAACGTAACAACTGAGCCTACATCAGAAGACTACAAGTGGTCTATCTGCCAGGGTCCAGACGGATGGTACTGGGGTGGTACATGGATGTGTGCTAGCACAACATGTTCTAACACCGAGCTGGCTTACAACATTATGCACACATTAACATGTGATGTAGATGTTATGAAGACAATGGCTGAGAAGGAATTAAACTTCGCAAACAACAAGCAGGCTATGGAAGAGTATGCTAAGGAATTCACAGGATCTGACACATTTGATTGGTTAGACCTTGGTGATGAGAACTACTTCTCAATGATGGTTGAATTCGCTGATGCTATCAATGTAGATGTTACAAAGATGACTCAGTATGATCAGATCATCGAGACATATCAGTCAAACATTGCTGAGTGGTTCAATGGTACAGTAGCTGATAAGGATACTGCACTTGATAACTTCTATACAGCAGTAACTGAGAAGTATCAGGAATTATCAAAGCCAGAATAAATTGAATAATTTTCAGGTGATGATATAAAATGCTCAGAAACGTGCCTGTCTTTAAGGCAGGCACGTTTTTTGACGCTAATTTAGCAAAAATATATAGTGAGGTGAGAAATAATATGGCAGCAGCTAAGAAAAGTAAAGTTGTTAGTTATACCAAATGGGGCTACATATTTCTGATACCTTTCTTTCTCGTATATTGCATTTTCTCATTAGTTCCATTGATTAATACAATTTATCGGAGCTTCTTTGAAATGTATTTGTCGGGTCTGAGTCAGATTGGTCCTAACTTTGTTGGATTTGAGAATTATGCGTACATATTTAGTGGCGATTTGCCGAAGTATTTCGCAAACACTATGATCATGTGGATTATCGGTTTTATACCACAGATTTTAGTTTCTTTATTACTTGGTGTCTGGTTTGCAGATACACAGATTCGCTTAAGGGGCGAGCAGTTCTTTAAGACTGTTATTTATCTGCCAAACGTAATTATGGCGGCTGCATTTTCCATGTTGTTCTATTCTATTTTTGGAACAAGTGGAGCTGTAAATGCAATCATCCATATGTTTGGTGGTGAAACATTTAATTTTTTTGAGTCCGTATGGGGTGTTCGTGGACTGGTTGGTCTGATGAACTTCCTGATGTGGTTCGGTAATACGACCATTATGTTAATGGCAGGTATCATGGGCATTGATACTTCCCTGTTTGAAGCGGCGAATGTAGATGGTGCAAGTTCTATGCAAGTGTTTACCAAGATTACAATGCCGTTGTTAAAGCCTATTTTTATTTATACATTTGTAACATCTATGATAGGTGGTTTGCAGATGTTTGATGTGCCACAGATTTTAACACAGGGTCTTGGTACACCAAATCGTACTTCAATGACAATGATTATGTGGTTAAATCAGTTCCTTGGTCAGAGAAACTACGGACGTGCCGGTGCGGTTTCCGTTATCCTGTTCATAGTTACGGGTATTTTGAGTTATATTGTATTCCGTATCCAGTCCAAGGGCGATGAATATTAGAAGGGAGGAGCAGAAAAATGGCCGATAAAAATGCAGAAAAGAGCTATCATGCACAGGTAGCACGTAAAAAAGTAATTCGTTATATTGTATTGGTATTTTTAGCTATCATCTGTCTGTTCCCGTTCTATGTATTGATTATCAATTCAACACATTTTACAGATCAGATACAGTCTGGTAAGCTGTTATTATTACCAGGCACATATTTTGCTAAAAACTTTGTAAACACAATGCAGGATGGTACGATTCCATTGTTTAGATCATTGCTGAATTCCATTTTGATTGCAATTGGATGTGCAGTATGTACAACATACTTCTCAGCATTGACCGCATATGCAGTACATGCATATGACTTCCCGGGAAGAAAGGCAATCATGACATTCATTCTCGCGGTTATGATGGTTCCTACTCAGGTTACAGCCCTTGGTTTCTATGACTTGATGGATACCTTTGGATTGTTGAATAACTATATTCCGTTGATCGTTCCTACGATTGCAGCACCGGTTGTATACTTCTTCATGTTACAGTACATGCAGGGTGCGTTGCCGGTGGAAATTGTTGAGGCTGCGCGTATCGATGGTTCGAACGAGTTCAAGACATTTAATGCAATCGTGCTTCCGATTATGAAGCCAGCTATTGCCGTTCAGGCAATTTTCGCATTTGTAACGAGCTGGAATAATTACTTCACTCCAAACCTGATTATTTCTAGTAATCGTACAGAATTGTATACATTACCTATCGTTATTGCAACATTAAGAAATGCAAACTTCTTATCATTTGACTTAGGTAAGATTTACATGGCAATGTTTATTGCGATTATCCCTGTTGTTATCATTTATCTGATTCTTTCAAGATACATTATTCAGGGTGTTGCCGTAGGTTCTGTTAAGGGTTAATATATTGACCAAAGACCAAAAATTACATATTATTTTTCACGGGAGAGCAGGCAGTTTATGCCTGCTCTTTTGTGATTTTAAAATAAAAAAAGGAAAATAAAAAAAAGTGTAGAATATTTATAATAGGCTGAGAAATTTGAAGAATATCAGATGTTTGAATAGAAATTCGAAGAATACGGGAAGGAGGCATCTGACTTGTGACAATTCGTGAGAAACAGGAACAATGGGAACATAAATATCTAAGCTGTTATGCGTCATTGAGCAGTGAATCCCGTGGCAGGGATGTGGAAGAGCCTCAATGTGATTTAAGGTCGATTTATCAGAGAGACCGTGACAGGATCATCCATTCTAAATCATTTCGCAGATTAAAGGATAAAACACAGGTATTTCTGTCGCCGGAGGGCGATCATTATCGAACCAGACTGACACATACACTAGAGGTCGCACAGAATGCCAGAACGATTGCCAGAGCACTGCGATTAAATGAAGATTTAACGGAAGCAATTGCACTCGGGCATGATCTGGGGCATACACCATTCGGACATGCCGGTGAGCGTGCGTTAAGTGCCGCTCTATGGGATTTGCTTGAGATTCAGTTGTCAGATGATGGATTAAAGGATACAGAGGAGTATCGGCAGAAACTGTTCCTGCCAAATGGAGGACCACGGGCAATGTTTCATCATAATGAGCAGAGCATCCGTGTGGTAGAGAAACTGGAGAAAAAGGGACAGGGACTGAACCTGACCTGGGAAGTCCGGGATGGAATTCTGAATCACCGTTCCAGCTGTATACCATCCACGATGGAGGGAAAAGTAGTAAGATTCGCAGATAAGATTGCATATATTAATCATGATATTGACGATGCAATGCGTGCGGGGATCATTTCAGAAGAAGATCTTCCACAGGAATGCACAGAGGTTCTGGGGCATACGACCAGAGACCGGATCAATTCCATGATTCATGATATTGTCCGAAACAGTGAAGGAGAACCGGTGATCATGATGTCAGAACGGATTGAGACTGCAATGAAGGAGTTACGGGAGTATATGTTTCAGAATGTATATTTTAATCCGAGGGCAAAGGGGGAAGAGGTTCGGGCAGAGTCGATGATTCGACAGTTATTCTGGCATTATTATGAGAATGCGAAGGAGCTTCCGGAGGAATATCTGCAGATGATACAGGAAGGTGAGCGGACAGAGGTTGTGGTCTGTGATTATATTGCCGGCATGACGGATTCCTATGCAGTTCATACGTTTGAAGACATTTTTGTTCCGAAAGCATGGCGCGGATAAGGAGGAAGCTATGTTTTACTCAGAAGATCTGATAGAAGAGGTGCGATCCAGAAATGATATTGTAGATGTGATCAACTCTTATGTCAGTTTAAAGAAAAAAGGAAATACATATACGGCATGCTGCCCGTTCCATAATGAGAAGACACCGTCCTTTCATGTGAGCCGGGATAAGCAGCTATATCATTGCTTCGGTTGTGGAGCGGCCGGAACGGTCTATACATTTCTGCAACAGTATGAGAATTATACATTCCCGGAGGCGGTGGAGTTTCTGGCAGACCGGGTCGGTGTGGCACTTCCGAAGCGGGAGATGACCGAGCGGGAGCGGATGGAGGCGGACTATAACAGTGCCTTACGGGAAGTCAATAAGATGGCGGCCGGATATTTCTACTATGCCCTGCGTATGAAGGATGGCGAACCGGCAAGAAACTATCTGACCGACCGAGGGCTGTCGGAGGATACGATCCGGAATTTCGGATTGGGCTATTCACGGATGTATCGGGATGATCTTTATAAATATCTGAAACAGAAGGGATACTCGGATGAACTGTTAAAGGATTCCGGTCTGGTGCGGTTTGATGAAAAGCATGGTGCCAGTGATGTGTTTTGGAACCGGGTCATGTTTCCGATCATGGATCTGAACGGAAAGGTGATCGGCTTTGGCGGACGTGTAATGGGTGATGGATTGCCGAAGTACGTGAATTCACAGGAAACCAGGATTTATGAGAAACGGAGACATCTGTACGGATTCCATCTGGCAAGGCGGTCAAAGCGGGAAGGCTATATCCTCTGTGAGGGTTACATGGATGTCATTTCCATGCATCAGGCAGGCTTTGATAATGCGATAGCCTCGCTGGGAACGGCATTTACCATCCAACAGGCAATGCTGCTCAAGCGTTATACCGATAAGGTATATTTGGCATACGACAGTGACGGTGCCGGTGTGAATGCAGCACAGAAGGCGATTCCAATCCTGCGGGAGGTCGGTATTTCAGTCAGGGTGATCAATATGCAGCCATATAAAGATCCGGATGAGTTTATGAAGAATCTGGGGGCTGAGGAGTTTGAAAAGCGGATCGCACAGGCAGAGAGCGGTCTGATGTTTCAGGTGCGGATTGCTGCCGGAAATTATAATCAGCAGGATCCGGAGGGACGGACGCAGTTCCAGCAGGAAGTGGTGAAGCTGGTTTCTGTGTTGAAGGATCCATTAGAG
The DNA here is from genome assembly GCA_963626805.1 of Bacteroidales bacterium H4. Taxonomy (GTDB): domain Bacteria; phylum Bacillota; class Clostridia; order Lachnospirales; family Lachnospiraceae; genus CAG-632. The sequence goes on from CAVFXS010000023.1 coordinate 57,110, forward strand.
CGGGACAATTATATTGCAGCAATTGCCAATCAATATTTTATTGATAAAAAGAAGCTGACAGATTCTGTGAACCGGTATGGAAAATACCAGATAGAACGGAATCAGTATCAGGAGGCGGTTCAGGCGGAAACACCGCAGGATACCAGAAGGCGGGAACGGATGGAGGAACGCAGGCAACAGCCGCAGAAGCTACTGCTGACCTGGCTTGTGAATTATCCGACACAGCTGTTTCCGCAGTTGAGGGAAAAGATCACACCGGAGGACTTTGTGGATGAACCGTATCACCGGCTGGCAATGCAGCTGTTTGAGCAATATGAGACGACCGGAGCGGTTAATCCGGCATTGCTGATCAATCAGTATGAGGATATGGAGGAACAGATGCGTGTGGCTTCTGTATTGCAGACGACTCTGCAGATGGAGCCATCACCGGAGGACAATTCTCTGGTAATTACCGAAATTGTGCAGAAGGTAAAGGAAGAGAGTATTAAAAACCAGCTGGCACATTTACAGGATTACAGTAAACTACAGGATTTAATCTGCCAAAGAGGACAGATTCCGAATTGGAATATTTCTCTGGAGTGCGGTTAAAATATCATTATGAAACGGAAGGATGGAAAACCATGGAAGTAAAAGAAGAGAAGAAGGACATGGATGTAAAATTTGAGGAGCAGCTAAAGTCGTTGATTGAAGTGGCGAAGAAAAAGAAAAATGTTCTGGAAGATAAAGAGGTACTTGGTCATTTCAATGGTATCGACTTGAATGAGCAACGGATGGAAATCATTTATGATACACTGGAGGTCAATAATATTGATGTGCTTTCGATGACAGAAGAAGGACCGGAGGATATTCCATTCGATGATATGGAGGAGAATGAGGTAGAGCAAATCGACATCTCCATTCCAGAGGGTGTCAACATTGAGGATCCGGTTCGTATGTATTTGAAGGAGATCGGTAAAGTCCCTCTTTTAAGTGCGGAGGAAGAGATAGAGCTAGCTAAGTTAATGGAGAAGGGTGGACCGGAAGGCGAGCGGGCAAAGAAGAAGCTGGCAGAAGCAAACCTGCGTCTGGTAGTCAGCATTGCAAAACGGTATGTCGGAAGAGGGATGCTGTTTTTAGACCTGATCCAGGAAGGAAATCTGGGTCTAATCAAGGCAGTTGAAAAGTTTGATTATCAGAAAGGATATAAATTCTCCACATATGCAACCTGGTGGATCCGTCAGGCAATCACCAGGGCAATTGCAGATCAGGCCAGAACGATTCGTATCCCGGTGCATATGGTAGAGACCATTAATAAGCTGGTACGCGTGCAGAGACAGCTGTTACAGGAGTTAGGCAGAGAACCGTCACCGGAAGAGATTTCAAAGGAAATGAATATGCCGGTAGAGCGTGTGCGTGAGATCTTGAAGATTTCGCAGGAGCCGGTATCTCTGGAGACCCCAATTGGTGAAGAGGAAGACAGCCATCTGGGTGATTTTATTCAGGATGAGAATGTACCGGTACCGGCAGATGCAGCCGCATTTACTTTATTGAAGGAGCAGTTGGTCGAGGTTCTGGATACGTTAACGGATCGTGAGCAGAAGGTTCTGCGGTTGCGGTTTGGCCTGGACGATGGACGTGCGAGAACTCTGGAGGAAGTAGGAAAAGAGTTCAATGTAACAAGAGAGCGAATCCGTCAGATCGAAGCAAAAGCCCTGCGGAAGCTGCGTCACCCAAGCAGAAGCCGGAAGTTAAAGGATTTCCTGGAGGAGTAATGTATGGAACTTTCACTCAGAATGGAGCAGGTCATGACCATGACAGAAGCCTGTACTGTAGCAGCTGATGTGGGCTGTGATCATGGTTATGTGGCGATAGAACTGATACGCAGAAAGATAGCTGCCGGGGTTATCGCCATGGATGTGAGACCGGGACCGTTATCGCGGGCGCAGGAACATATTGAACGGGAACATCTGACCGGGCAGATCCGGTGCCGGCTGTCAGATGGACTGGAGAAGCTGGAACCGAAGGAAGTAGAGGAAATCATAATTGCCGGTATGGGCGGTCCGCTTATGATCCGTATTTTAGAGAATGGGCGGGAGAACCTTTGTCAGGTACAGACGTTAGTATTGCAACCACAGTCGGAGATTCCGGAGGTTCGAAAATATTTACATAGAAACGGATGGAAGATCACGAAAGAAGCGATGGTAAAGGACGAAGGTAAATATTATACGGTCATTCAGGCGAAACCGGGAAGAGAGACCTATGAGAGACCGTTAGAATATCAGTATGGTGTATGTCTGCTTCGTGACAGATCCGGAATATTTGAAGAATATTTAAAACAGGAAGAAAAGCAGTATAAGACTATCTGCAAACGACTGGAACAGGAGAGTACCCGGAAAGCCGGAGAACGGCTGGAAGAAGTGAGGCTGCTCCTTAAACAGAACAGGGAGGCACAGCAGTATGAGATTAAATAAGATTCTGAACTGGCTGGAAGAACTTTCTCCGGTCAGTTATGCGGAGGAATGGGATAATGTAGGATTGTTGGTTGGGGATGAGACACAGGAAATCAGTCATATTTTGATTGCTTTGGATGCTTCGGATTATGTGGTTGAGCAGGCGGTGAAGCTTCGAGCGGATCTGATACTGACGCATCATCCGATGATCTTTCGACCGATCAGGCAGATTAATAATCGGTCGATGATCGGTCGGAGAATCCTTGCACTTGCATCTAATCAGATTGCCTATTATGCAATGCATACGAATTTTGATATTAAGGGTGGAATGGCAGAGCTGGCAGCAAAGAAGCTGGAGTTAACAGAGACGGTACCGCTGGATGTGACTGCGATGATAGAAGGACAGCCGGAGGGAATTGGCAGAACCGGATGGCTGAAAGAAGTCGTGGAGGTACGTCTTCTGGCAGAAACGGTAAAAGAACAATTTGGGTTGAAAAATGTGACTGTATATGGGGATGTGGCAAAAAAGGTACAGAAGGTAGCAGTTTGTCCAGGGTCCGGAAAAAGTGAAATCGAAAATGCACTGAAACAGGAGGCGGATATTCTGATTACCGGGGATATCGGACATCATGAAGGAATTGATGCGGTTGATATGGGACTGGTAATTATGGATGCCACCCATTACGGACTGGAGCATATATTTATAGAATTTATGGCAGGATATCTGCAGGGGAAGTTACGGGAAACCGGAGAGGAACCGTTGCAGATTACCTGCCTTGATACGGGAAGTCCAATTACGATTTTGTAGACATACAGAAACGGTCGGAAACAGATTTGAGGAGGTATTATTATGGGCGAAATTACAGTAAAGGTATATGGTGAGCAGGTAACACTGGAGGAAGGGATTACACTGCTGGAACTGGCAAAGCAATATCAGGAGCGGGAAAAGCATGATATCGTTTTGGCATATATGAACCAGAAATTATGCGAGTTACATAAGAAGGTACAGGATGGCAGCGAGATCCGGTTTCTGACTGTAGCAGATGAAATAGGGTTTCAATCGTATAAGCGGAGTGCGACCCTTCTGATGCTGAAAGCAATTGATGATGTTATGGAGCATTCCAGGGACATTCAGGTTCGGGTCATGTATTCGATGGGAAACGGCTACTATTGCGAGGTCGAAGGACTTCCGGATGGAATCAGTGAAGACCTGCTGTTTGCGGTCAAACGGAAAATGAAGGATCTGGTATGGAAAGATGTTCCGATTCGGAAAGAGAGTATCAGCACGGATCAGGCAATGAAACAGTTTGCAGCAGAAGGTATGGAGGATAAGGTACGGTTATTCCAGTATCGCCGGGTTTCCGCAACCAATATGTACAGCATCGAGAATTATAAGGATTACCATTATGGATACATGGTGCCAAGCACCGGATATATCCATTGCTTTGATCTGATTTTATATAGTGCCGGATTTGTATTGCAGATGCCGACGATGCAGGAGCCGGAGGCGCTGGCACCGTTTGAACCGCAGAAAAAGCTGTTCCGCGTGCTGAAGGAATCTGAGGATTGGAGCCAGATGCTGAATGTCGATACCGTAGGTGCTTTAAATGATGTGATCGCATCCGGGGATATGGAGAATCTGATTCTGGTGCAGGAAGCATTGCAGGAGAAGAAGATTGCTGAAATTGCAGAGAAGATTGAGCGGGATGGCAAGCAGATTGTATTGATCGCAGGACCGAGCTCTTCCGGAAAAACTACCTTCTCCCATCGTCTGAGTATTCAGCTGCGGGCGTATGGTATGCGTCCGCATCCGATTGCACTGGATGATTATTTTGTTAACAGGGAAGATACACCGAGAGATGCAGACGGTAATTATAATTTCGAATGTATTGAAGCGATCGATATGAAACAGTTTAATTCTGATATGAGCCGCCTGCTGTCAGGGGAGACCGTAGAGCTTCCACGGTTTAATTTCCATACCGGAAAACGGGAATACAAGGGAGATTATAAGCAGCTCCGGGCGGGTGATGTTTTGGTAATAGAAGGAATCCATGGACTGAATCCGAAAATGTCCGAGCAGCTTCCAGAGGAGAGCAAGTTTAAAATCTATATCAGTGCTTTGACAAGTTTAAACATTGATCAGCACAACCGAATCTCAACTACCGATGGACGACTGATCCGCCGGATCGTAAGAGATGCCCGGACTAGAGGGAATTCTGCACAGGATACGATCGCAATGTGGAATTCCGTACGGCGTGGTGAGGAACATAATATTTTCCCATATCAGGAGGAGGCAGACGTGATGTTTAATTCTGCTCTGATCTATGAGCTGAGTGTCATCAAGCAGTATGCAGAACCGTTGTTATTTGCAATCTCGCATGATGCACCGGAGTATCAGGAAGCAAAACGGCTTTTAAAGTTCCTGGACTATTTCCTCGGAATCGATGGGCAGGCCGTTCCGAACAATTCCATTCTGCGTGAATTTATCGGCAACAGCATCTTCCGTATATAAAACGACTATTTACAATAAGGGATATATTAAGAAATCGTAAGAAGTTCGTAAGGTACACCGGTTGCTTTTATGATACGATAGCAGAGAAAAGAATCATACTTTCGGGGGAAACTGAAATGGCAACAATTTTAGTAGTAGATGATGAGCAGGAAATCGCAGACTTGGTAGAGATTTACCTGAATAATGATGGATTTGATGTGATCAAGGCCTATGACGGTGAAGAATGTCTGGAAAAGCTGAAGGAGCACCCGGAAATCAGGGTAATCATCCTGGATGTCATGATGCCGAAGATGGATGGTATGGAAACCTGCAGACGGATCCGGAGAACCAGTAACATTCCGATCATCATGCTGAGTGCGAAGACCGCAGACATGGATAAGATCCTGGGATTTGGTACCGGTGTGGATGATTATGTAACAAAGCCGTTTAATCCACTGGAGCTGACGGCACGGGTGAAGTCACAGCTGAAGCGTTATCAGGCGATTCAGGGTATGCCGATCAGTCCGGATGTGATCACGGTCCGGGATCTGGAGATCAACAAGTCCTCTCACCGGGTAAAGCGCGGGGATGAAGAACTGGCGCTGACACCGATCGAGTTCGAGATCCTCTGTCTGTTAGCCGGGAATCCAAACCGGGTATACAGTACGGATGAGATTTTCGAGCAGGTATGGAAGGAACAGGTTTACGAAGTGAACAATACCGTGATGGTGCATATTCGGAGACTGCGGGAGAAGATAGAAGCGGATCCGAAGAATCCGTCTCTGATAAAAACCGTATGGGGAGTTGGATATAAGATTGAAGCATAATATTTTCAGCAGCTTCCGGGTACAATTGGCGGGGTATGCGATTGTCAGCTGCATTCTGACATTTCTGTCAGATGTCAGTGCTTTAGCATTTATACAGCTGGTGAAGTGGAATCTGGCAAGAATTACCCTGAAGAAAACAATGCTAAAAGAACCGGAAGATATTTTTACGATCATGAAACAGACAGAGCCGGGAGTCTGGTGGTTGCTGGTGATCATAACCGTATTTTGTTTCTTCGTATATTACATTGTCCTGTCAGCACCGATGGTCAAATATTTCCGTGAGATCATAAGCGGTGTGCAGCGGATTAAGAACGGAGATCTGGAAACCAAGATTCCGATCCGGCCGTTTGGAGAACTGGCAGATCTGGCATTGGCAGTCAATGCCATGCAGATGGAGCTGAAGACTACCATTGCGAAGGAACGGGAAGCAGAGCATGTCAAGGATGAGCTGATCACGAATGTAGCTCATGATCTGCGAACACCGCTGACCTCGATTATCGGATATCTGAATCTGTTACAGAATCCGGGACAGCTGGATGGAGAAACACAGGGAAAATATCTGCATATTGCATACGATAAGGCAGTGCGGATGGAGGGGCTGGTTACGGATCTGTTTGACTTTACCAGATATGAGAAGAATAAAGTGGTCATCACCAAGAATCGTCTGGAATTAAAACAATTCATGGAACAGATTCTGGACGAGTTTTATCCGAGTCTGATGGAAACACATCTGGAATGTTATACGGTATTCCCACCGGAGAAGATTTATATTGACGGAGATGGCGAGTTGCTTGCCAGGGCTTTTGGTAACCTGATGGGAAATGCGATTAAGTATGGTGCAGAGGGTAAGCAGATTCAGGTTGAAATTCAGAATTATCCAGAAACTCATCGTGCCAGGGTTTCGATTATAAATTACGGAAGACTGATAGCTCCGAAGGATCTGGATAAGATATTTGATAAGTTTTATCGGGGAGATGCCGCACGTTCCAGTAAGGAGGGCGGCACCGGTCTCGGACTGGCAATTGCCAAAAATATATTTGATATGCACAACGGCATGATTCGGGTTCGTTCTGATGAAGGCGGAACTGTATTTGAAGTTCTGCTCCCGACCGTTTAGAAAGGATGGAAGCAAGGATGAAAAAGAAGCGACTGTGGCTGAGGGTTCTTCTGGCAGTGCTGATGTTGGTTATAATTCCGACGGGCACGGCAGCAGCTGAAGAGGAAAAAGAAAAGGATGTCAGTAATCCGGATTTTAATGTGACGGTAGAAGCCGGACTGGATGAGGTTGTTTTCCAGGGAAAATCCGTCCCGGTAACGGTGAATGTGGCAAATGCAGGAAAGGATTTCAGTGGCAAGGTCCGCATGATCGTTCCGTGTGACTACGATCAGGAGGCAATTGCGTATGAGCATTCTATTGTAATTCCGAGTGGCGGGGCAAAGACGGCATCCATGTTGATTCCGAATATCTCCAATGCGACATTCCTGCGGGTAGAGCTGGTGAATGACAGGGGAAAGATCCTGTATTCTGCACAGGAAACGATCACTACGATCCAGGTAGGTAATGAGGCAATCATCGGTGTGCTGAGTGATGATTATACCGGACTGAATTATTTTGATGCAGTGTCTGTCAGTACCAGCAGCGGTATCGTTTCATCCAAGCTGATACAGCTAGATTCAGCGACACTTCCGGAAAGCGGAGAGGGTTTATCGACCTGCCATTACATTCTGATCGATAATTATAATACCTCCCAGCTGTCGGACAAGCAGGTGCAGGCAATCTTAAGCTGGGTAAATGATGGCGGAATCCTGATACTGGGAACCGGTTCCAAGGCATCTACAGTGCTGGAAGCGTTCCAGGATAATGCCTGTCCGGTCACGATCGGCAGTCTGAGCAAGAAGACCATGACCGTTGTCGGAAGTGATGAGAATGATGCGGTACAGGTCGATGCAGCAGATTTAAGCAGCTGCGGCTGGGAAGATATTCAGAGCAATATTGCACCGGGAGCATCTGCATGGAAGACCGGGTACGGTTCCAAGGGAACGATCGTAATGCTGGGCTATGATCTGGCAATGGAGCCGATCGTCAGTATGCGGGATCGTGGTGTTCTGGCATCCAATATTCTGGCAAAGGCCGGAAATACCGAAAATTATGATGATATGATACAGGGGGATTCAGAGCCGTACAATGAGTGGCAGATGCAGAGTGCAGTCAACAGTGTTGACGGCAACAAACGGCCGAATCCGTTATTATATGCAGCAATCTTTCTGGTTTATGTGCTTGCAATCGGTCCGATCATGTATCTGATCCTGAAAGCAAAGGACAAACGGGAAAAGATGTGGATCGTAATCCCGATCATAGCTGCCGGGTTTACGGTGATCGTATTCGGAACGAGCATGATATACCGGATCCATCGTCCATTCATGGATACGGTGAAGATTCTGGAGTACAGTGGAAGTACGCTGGAGACACGGGCATATGTGACGATGCAGAGTCCGAAATCCGCAGGCTACAGCATGCCGCTGGCAGAAGGCTACAGCAGTGTTACGACCTGGGGAGACAGTAATTATGACTACTCCAGTCTCGGAACGACCAATTATAACTATGCGATTCTGGAAGATGCGGGCGGACTTTCCATAAACGTAAATAAGGGGCAGCCGTTTACAACCTATAATGTGTTAATAAAGAAGAGTGAGCCGATCCAGACAGAGGGATTTGCTATGAATCTGAATTGCACACTGGCCGATGTGGAAGGAGATGTTACTAATCAGACCGGGCATGATCTGAAAAATGTCGTATTTTGCTATAATGATATCTACTGTTTCCTGGGAGATATGAAGAATGGCGAGACGAAGACCATTGAGAAAGCAGACAACCGGTCAACAAGCTCCCTTTCCTATGACTGTTCGGAATGGATGGAGAATCCGCCGACAGACAGCTGGTTTTTACAGGGTAATGAGAACTATAAGAAGGCGGTTCGCAATCAGAATATTTACAGTGTCCTGAGACAGAAGCAGAATACACTGGAGCTGAATCAGGGTATGGTATTCGGTATGGTGGAAGGCTATTCAGAGGATATGTTGGCTGAAAAGGCCGGTAAAGTATATTCTTCACAGGTAGCGGTTTCTTATTTTACAGAGATGCCGGAGGAGTATCAGGGTTATACAACCTTTATTTCAGATATTAACCAGTATATGGTAGGAGGCAATAATATCGCATATGACCGGAATGTATATCCGGATGGATATGACAGTATCTACGATGATGATCAACGTTATATGTATGGCGAGACAGAACTGAACGTACTGTATGATTTCGGGAATCTGAACCTGACGGGAGCACTGCTTCGGAAGCAGACGGATTCTTCAGATACCGGAGATGAAGTATATCAAAGCTTTGATCCGCAAGAAGAGGCAGAGGTATGGCTGTATAATTGTGAAAGTGACCAATATGAGCAGGTATTTATAAACACGAATGAGGTGACGGATCTGACACCATATATAGATGAAAATGGCTGGGTAAAGATTCGTTATGCAGACAGGAGTGGATATGGTGATAGTTATGCACCGGTAATTTCTCTGATTGGGGGTAAACAGTAATGGTTGAGATTCGAAATCTGACAAAGACATACGGTAAATATCGTGCATTGAATAACTTAAACCTCCACATCGACAAGGGCGAGATCTTCGGCTTTGTAGGACCGAACGGAGCAGGAAAGACGACAACCATGCGGATTATCTGCGGTCTGCTTCAGGCAGACTGGGGAGAAGTATATGTGGATGGAATCGACTCCCTGAACCATAATGAGCTGATCAAACGGAAGGTTGGTTATGTACCGGATTTCTTTGGTGTATATGATAACTTTAAGGTAATGGAGTATATGGACTTTTACGGTTCCATGTATGGGATTGACGGTGAGGCGGTGCGTAAGACCTCACTGGGACTTCTGGATCTGGTGAATTTATCGGATAAGGCAGATTCTTATGTTGATGGACTGTCAAGAGGTATGAAGCAACGGTTATGTGTGGCAAGAGCATTGATTCACAATCCACAGCTTCTGATTCTGGACGAGCCGGCATCCGGTCTGGATCCGAGAGCCAGATTTGAGCTGAAGGAGATCATGAAGAACTTAGGAGCTATGGGAAAGACGATCATTATCAGCTCCCATATTCTGCCGGAGCTGGGAGAAATGTGTACCAGCATCGGTGTTATGGAGAAGGGAAACCTGATCGCGAACGGAAAGGTAGAGGAGATCACCAAACAGTCCAGACAGGCGAATCCACTTACCATTCAGATCCTGGAGAATAAGGATCAGGCAATCCAGATATTAAGACAGACTCCACAGGTACAGAAATTATCGATCCGTGATAATGAGATCATTATTGCATTCTGCGGAGAAGAGGCAGATATGGCACAGCTTTTGAGCAATCTGATCTTAAGTGGTGTAAAGGTCAGCGGATTCCACAGAGAGGAAGGCAATCTGGAAACACTCTTCCTTGAGATTACAGGGGGTGAAAAACGATGAGTCAGACAAAAAAACAGATCAATCCGATTTTAAGAAAAGAGTTACGGTTAGGATCCAGAAGTATTAAGATACCGCTGGCATTGATGTTTTATAATATTGTACTGGCACTGATCGCAGTTGTTATGATCTTCAGTGTTAATACGGTTGGCGGAATATCCGGTGTGTTCACCGGCACCAGTGATGCAATTGACTTTTCCGGCTTTCTGTATATTTTTCAGGTGATAGGCTGGACACAGCTCGGAATTACACTTCTGATCGTTCCGATTCTATCAGCGGGTTCGATATCCGGAGAACGTGAGAAGCAGACACTGGAGATTATGCTGACCACACCGGAGAAGCCGTTTGCTATCGTATGGGGAAAGCTTCTGGCATCCCTGTCGAACTTTATTATGTTTATTATTTCCAGTATACCGATCATGGCGATTTCCTTCGTGCTCGGTGGATTGAACTGGTTCGCATTGCTGGGCTTTATCGTAATGATTCTGGTGGTAGCGGTATTAGTAGGCAGTATCGGTGTATTCTGTTCCAGTGCGTTTAAGAAAACGATCGTATCCATTGTAATGACATTTCTGATCGAGTTCGGAGTTCTGGTTCTGCCCATGATTATCTGTGGCGGAGTTCTGGGAATCGAGGCAATCACGTATGCAGCCGTGACAGATCAGATGACGAATCCGCCGGATCCGAACTTTGGACCGACACCGTTTATTATGATCCTGACACCGTTAACCGGTTTCTTTGACTATATGGTACGGGTGATGAACCTGACATCCATAGCAGAGATTTTAACAGATGCCGATATGTTTGGAGTAATCACACCGATCCTGTCATATGCATGGATTCCGGTAAATGTGATCATCAGTGGACTGATCAGTTATTTCTTCTTACGGATGGCTGCAAGAAAGCTGAATCCGATTAAGAAGCGGAAGAAGAAAGCCCCGAAGCAGATGGAAGTGCAGAAGCTGCAGGGGATGCCGGTTGCACAACAGCCACAGCGGTATCAGCCGCAGATGCTGCAGGGACAACCACAAATGCTGCAGGGACAGCCGCAGATGCAGGAGCAGGTGCCACCACAGCCGATTTATGCACCACCGCAGCAGGCAGGAGTTGTACTACCGGTGCAGAATGTACAGCCGGCGCAGCAGGCAGGAGTCGTACCACCGGTGCAGAATGTACAGCCAGCACAGCAGGCAGGAGTTGTACCGCCGGTGCAGAATATGCAACCGATGCAGCAGACAGGAGAAGCTTCTCAGCAGATACCACAGGAGTAGCTGAGAGAAATGGTATGAGCCGTAGACAGGAGGCTGACATATGAATGGGTTAGATGCAGAAATAAAAAAATATGTGAAACGGGTACGGAGGAGACTGAGTGAGAAGGCAGTCCTGCAGATGCTTCTTTTCGGTATGCTTGCAGGCTTTGGAATCGCAGTCGTCATATCTTTAATCTCATTATTCGTGCCATGGTATTTCGCTGTACTGTATGCACTGATCGCAGTCGCAGCAGGAGTTATGGCAGGCATGATTCTCGGTATTCTGAAACGGCCGGATATGAAGCAGGCAGCCTTAAGGCTGGATGCACAGGGGTTTCAGGAGCGTCTAATTACATCCTATGAGCTTGTCGGAAAAGAAGATAGCATCAGTGTGATTCAGAAGCGGGATACGCTGGCAAGACTGAGACTGGTAAATATCCGGAAGCTGTTTCCGTTAAAGCCAAAGGGAAAACAGCTGGCAGTGCTGTTCGGACTGGCTGTTGCATTTCTGGTTCTGAGCTTTGTGCCAACGGCGGCAAAGGATCGGGCACAGGAGCAGCATGCGATCGCACAGCAGGTAAAGGAAGAGGTTGCTAAGGTAGATGACGCAATCGAGAAAATTGAAAAAATGGAAGAGCTTCCGCAGCAGGAAAAGGAGGAGCTTCTCTCTTTATTACAGCAGTCCCGTAAGGAGTTAAGTGATGCGGACACAGCGGAAGCACTGGAAAAAGCGAAAGAGCGGGTTGCAGTGAAGGTAGATCAGCAGGCAGATCAGACAGATACACGGACGGCCAGACAGGAGTTACGTTCTCTGGCGGATTCCATGCAGGGGGAAGACCAGAGTGCATCAAAGCAGCTGGCACAGGGACTGCAGGATCTGCAAAAGGATCTGGAAAATATGGATGATACGACCAGTGATGCCGAAAAGCAGGCGATTGCAGATGAGATGCAGCAGTTGGCAGATCAGGCACAGCAGCAGGCGAACCAGACCGGAGATTCCAATATGCAGCAGGCGGCACAATCCATGCAGCAGGCGGCGCAGGCCATGCAGAACGGAACCTTATCCCAGCAGCAGTTACAGAGTGCCAAGCAGGCGGTGGCCAATGCAAATCAGTCTGCACAGGGAAGCCAGACCGCCAATAATAATCAGAATGGTCAAAACGGACAGAACAGTCAGAATGGTCAAAACGGACAGAATAGTCAGAATGGTCAAAACGGACAGAATGGTCAAAATGGTCAAAACGACCAGAACGGCCAAGGCGGTCAGAATGGTCAGAGCGGACAGAGTTCTGCCGGAAACGGACAGAACGGAAACGGCCAGGGTGGTGGTTATAATACCGGCAGCAAGGATGGTACGGAACGGGCATCGGCCAGAAACGGAAAGATGATCACGATTCCGAATCGCCAGTTCCAGGAGAATGGCAGTCTGGAGGGAAAGGTCAATGATTCCTCCGGCAGTCTGACCCAGCGGGGCGGTGAAGCATGGTCCGGCACCTCCATTGATTATCAGCAGGTGATCGGAAATTATTCGAAGAATGCGTATAACAAGGTAGAAGGCTCCAACTATCCGAGTGGAGTTCAGGATATAGTAAAGTCTTATTTCAAGGACTTAAATAATGAGTAAGGAGAGCGACTATGATACAGAATGAACAGGAAATGCAGCAGATCATTTATCAGATTCAGAGCTGTGAAGAGGAAATAGGAAAAGCGATCATCGGACAGAAGGCAATCATAAGACAGATGCTGATCGCAATCCTGACAGATGGAAATGTATTGCTGGAAGGTGTTCCGGGACTTGGTAAAACGCAGATGGTAAAGGCTGTTTCCAGAGCCATGAATCTGGCATTTTCCAGAATCCAGTTTACACCGGATCTGATGCCGGCCGATGTGACAGGTACGAACCTGATCATCCGGGAAGAGAATCAGAATAAATTCCAGTTCGAGCCGGGACCGATTTTCTCCAATATCGTTCTGGCAGATGAGATCAACCGTGCAACCCCGAAGACACAGTCTGCCCTGCTGGAGGCCATGCAGGAAAAGACCGTCACGGTCGGTAAACAGACTTATTTATTGCCAAAGCCGTTTATGGTACTGGCAACGCAGAACCCGATCGAGAATGAGGGCACATATCCACTGCCGGAAGCACAGTTGGACCGTTTCCTGTTTAAGTTAAATGTGCGGTTCCCATCCAAGGAAGAACTGAAGGCAATCGTAAATCTGACGGTCAATCAGGAAGAAGCGGTGATGAATCCGGTAATGACAGCCGAGGATATCTTAAGAATCCGTCAGGTGATCTATGATATGCCGATTGCAGATGCAGTTATGGATTATGCGATGAATCTGGTTTACAATACACATCCGGAGGTTGCAGATGCACCGGAGATAACGAAAAAATATATAACAAACGGTGCCAGCCCGCGTGCGGCACAGGCAATCATTAAGACCGCCAAGGCAAGAGCACTGATGGAGAACCGGTACAACGTATCCTTTGAGGATATCCAGTATGTGGCATTTCCGGTACTGCGTCATCGTATTATCTGTAATTTTGAAGCAATCTCAGACGGTGTGACACCGGATAAGATCATTGCACAGTTATTAAAGCAGCAACAGTAGCAGAGTGGAGAAACATGAATGGCAGAGCGGATTTTTGACCAGGATTTTTTTAATAAATTAAATAACCTTGCAATCGCAATGAATGCCAGAATGTCCTACGGAATGAGCGGTGGACGAAAGTCCAGTGCCAAGGGTTCCTCTGTGGAATTTTCGGATTACCGGGAATATATTCCGGGTGATGACATCCGCAGGATTGACTGGAGTGCATACGGAAGACTGGACAGGCTGTACATCAAGCGGTTTATGGAAGAAAAGGAAGGTGTGTTCCAGATATTTGTGGACGCATCGAAGTCCATGACATTCGGAGAGCCGCCGAAGACCAGGCAGGCATTGCAGCTGGCGGGTGCACTAGCATATCTGGTGCTAAATAATCTGGACCGTGTCTATGTCAGTCAGATGCAGGAGGGTACTCTGCAGCAGGGAAAAGGACTGGCAGGCAGACAGGCATTTCAGCGGATCATGGACGAGCTCGAACGGATGGAGTTTGACAGTGGGACCGATCTGAACCGGGCAATCATGGCAAGACAATATCCGGGCAGCGGAGTATCGATCGTGATCAGTGATTTTCTGGATGAGAACGGCATCGAACCGGCCCTGAAATATCTTCGATATAAGAAACAGCAGATTATCCTGATCCAGATTCTGGCAAGACAGGAGCTTACCATAGAAGGGGAAGGAGTGGTCAATCTTCTGGATATGGAGACCGGAGAAGAGGTACGCCTGACCCTGAACCGAAGCACCGTGGAACAATACGAAATGGCATTGCAGAATATGCAGAATCGCTTAAAAGAGCTGGCGAAAAAATACGAGGCTTCCTATATACAGATGGCAGCAGACGAACCGCTGGATCGTTTTCTGTTTGATACCATATGTAATCAGGGAATCATTGTTCGCAAATAGGGGAGACATACAAATATGGAAATAACAAACTGGTGGCCGTTAGCGTTTCTGCTTCTGATACCGGTCATTATCCTGCTTTATATGTTAAAGCAGAAGGCAAAAGAATATCCGTTTTCTTCGAGTATTTTATGGAAGGAAATCTATCATAGTGTCGAGGCGACCAAGCCATGGGAGAAGCTGAAGAAGAATATTCTGATGATTCTTCAGATCCTGACCGTGTGTCTGCTGATCGTTGCGTTAATGGCTCCGTATTTAAAAACCGGAGGAAAGATGTATGATAATGTGATTCTGGTTCTGGACACCAGTGCCAGCATGGGAATCCGTTATAATGAGAAACGGACCCGGATGGAGGAAGCAGTCGAGCGGGCCTGTGATTATATCGATTCCTTAAGTGAGACGGCACAGATTACTGTACTGACGTCCAATCAGGAGGCGGGAATCTTAAAGACCAATGCCGAGGATAAGCAGGCATTGAAAAAACAGTTAAAACAGCTGGCGGTTACGGATCTGAGCGGAGATGCGACTCCGGCAGTCAGTGTAGTGACATCCATGGTAAGCCAGTGGAATAAATATGAGGCTGTGTTCTTTACGGATGCACCGCTGGAGCTTGGAAATCTGGATGCAACGGTGGTGAATCTTTACACGGATTATAAGAACCTGTCGATGGACTATTTAAGCTACGGTTCTCAGCAGGATGAGGATGGCAACCGGAGTACGACCGTGATCGGAAAGATTACGAATGATACAGAGGAAGCGGTCACAACGGATGTGAATCTTTATGGAGACAATACCCTGCTCAAGGTGCAGAGTGTTACGATCCCGGCAAAGTCATCGCAGAACTTCTTCTTTGAGCAGATTGATTTTCAGGGAGATGTCCTGATGGCAGAGCTGAACAATCAGGATGATCTGGCAGCCGACAACCGTGCTTATGCGGTGGTCAGTGCAGAGAGCAGGAAAACGGCATTGCTGGTAACAGAGGATAATATGTTTCTGGAAAAGGCAATCTCCAATATGGACTGGGTGGATCTGTATAAAACCAATCAGCTGAGTGCTGTAGGAAAAACGGAGACCTATGATTTTTATATCTTTGACGGTGTGATTCCGGAGGAGCTGCCGGAACAGGGAAATATATTGTATGTGAATCCGCCGGATGGGGCACAGGTGACGGTAAAGGAGAAGCTAAGCAATGTGAGTCTGGCATTTACCGATACAGAGGTGACACAGTATGTGGCAGGCTTTAGCTTCGGAGCAACGGCAGCAGAGAGTCTGGAGCGGCCGCTCTGGGCAGACAGCTTCCTTACAAGCGGAGATCATTGTATCGGATATTACGGAGAGGCCGGAGGCCGGAGAATTGCGGTGCTCGGATTTGATCTGCATGATTCGGATCTGGCACTGCAGGCAGAGTTCCCGATTCTGATCTCCAATCTGACAGAATATATGATGGTGAGCGGAATGGTTCCGCAGAACGACTATGAGACCGGAGATAAGATCGTATTTAACGGCAATCTGAACGGTTCCGATCTGACGGTGACTTCCCCGGCAGGAACAGTGGTAACGCTGCCGACGGCAGTTACTACAAATGCTTATACAGATACGGCACAGACCGGTGTATATTCTGTGGCACAGACCGTGAACGGCGAGGAACGGCAGGAGCAGTTTGTGGTACGGTTCCCGGTGGAAGCAGAGTCGCATCTGGAGGAAGCGGCAGTAGAGGTCGGAGAGACAGCCGGTGAGGATAATAAGAATCTGACCGGTGGCAGAGAGCTTCGCAACTGGATTATTCTGGTCCTGTTACTGGCACTGGGCGCAGAGTGGTTTGTTTATATCAGACAGCATTAGAGGTGGAGGAAAGTTATGAGCATAGAGGTAAGTAATCCCTGGTGGTTATTGTTAATTCCGGTGGTAGTGGCTGGACTGATCTATTCCGGCCGGTTTCTCCGGATACAGAGCCGCAGGAAGAAAATAGAATACCTGGTCATGCGTGGAGTGATCGCTCTGCTTCTGATCCTGACCCTGTGCGGCCTGAGCTTCCGGATCACAACGAAGGAAGTGACAACGATCTTCCTTGTAGATATGTCAGACAGTAATGAGAAGAATCTGGATGATATTTCAGAGTACATCCGGAATGCAATCGCAGACATGCCGAAGAAGAATCAGGCAGGTGTTGTGGTATTCGGTGACAATGTGCTGGTAGATCAGTTTGTGACGGAGAAGAAGATCTTTACGGAATTATCTTCCCAGCCGGTGGCAACCGCAACGAATCTGGAAAAGGCGGTTTCGACAGCTATGACGGTATTTCCGGAGGATACAGCGAAACGGCTGGTGCTGATCACGGATGGACTGGAAAATGCGGGAAGCATTGCCAAGATGGCAGGTACGGTCAGCTCTCAGAATGTGGATGTGAAGGTAATAAAGCTGGAGCAGAATGTCGGAAATGAAGTCTATGTGAGCAATCTGGAGCTGCCGGAATATGTACATGTCGGAGATGCCTTTAATATCAAGGTGACAATCGAAAGTAATGTGGAAACACAGGCACTGGTCAGTCTTTATTGCGGAAGAACCTTAAAGGGACAGTCCAATGTCAATCTGACAGCCGGTGAGAATCAGTTTGTATTTCAGGATGTCGGAGAAAGTAACGGTACACAGGATTACCGGGTAATGGTGGAGCCTGTGGATGATACCATGAGTATGAACAATGAATACAGTGCATTTACGCAGGTAGAGGCAGAGCCGAAGCTGCTGCTGGTGGAGGGTACCGCCGGAGAGGGCAATGCACTGGCCGGAATCCTGGATGCCTGTGGTGTTCAGTATGACCAGATCACACCGACCGGTGTGCCGGATGAGATGTCGAAGCTGATCCAGTACAAGGCAGTGGTAATGGTGAATGTAAATGCCCTGGATCTGCATAGCGGGTTCCTGGATATTCTGGAGAGCTATGTCCGGGATTATGCCGGAGGATTGATCTGTACCGGTGGCGATAATAGCTTTGCAATGGGTGCTTATCAGGATACGGCACTGGAAACCGTACTTCCGGTCAATATGTTTCTGGAAGGCGAGCGGGAGGTTCCGACGATGGCGATTGCCATGGTAATTGACCATTCCGGCAGTATGGATACCTCTGCCAATGGCGGGAATGGAGCAACCTGCCTGGATCTGGCAAAGGAAGCAGCTGTGGAGGGCGTAAAGAGCCTGAAGCCGACCGATCAGGTAGGGGTACTGGCCTTTGATGATACCTATGACTGGGTAGTTCCGATGCAGTCGGCAAGTAATCAGTCGGGAATTACCGGTGGAATCGGACAGATCGGATCCGGTGGCGGAACCAGTATCTATCCGGCACTGAATGCGGCAGCGGATCAGCTGTTGAGCACGGATGCACAGGTCAAGCATATTATCCTGCTGACGGATGGACAGGATTATTATACCGGCTATGAGGATGTGGTAAAGAAGATCAACGATGGCGGAATCACGCTGTCAACCGTTGCGGTCGGACCGGAATCCGATCAGGTGTTGTTGCAGAAGCTGGCAAATCAGTGTAACGGACGATTCTACTATACGGATATTAACAGTGGAATCCCGAAGATCTTTGTACAGGAGATCTTCCTTTCGTCCAAGAGCTATCTGATCAATGAGGAGTTTACACCGGTGATCACCGCCAATTCATCGATCATTGAAGGAATTATGAATGATGGCGTGCCGACATTGCTGGGTTATATCGGTTCATCGGCAAAATCACAGGCAACGGTGATCCTGCAGTCGGAGGAAGGCGATCCGATCCTTTCTACCTGGCAATACGGACTGGGACGTACCATTGCATGGAATACCGATGCAACCAATGAGTGGACCGGTAACTGGGCGAACTGGGAGAATTATACACAGCTGTGGGATAACATGATCAATTATGTGGTATCCAATACCAGCCTGGACGGAGATCAGGTGGAAATCACGCAGGAAGGAAATTCCGCTGTGATCCATTACACAACCGATAAGTACGATAAGGAAACCAGGGTGACGGCAGTCTGTACAAATGCAGCCGGGGAGCAGCAGGAGATTACACTGGATCCGGTGGCTCCGGGTGAATATGAGGCGAGCCTTGCCATGGAGGATACCGGGGTATATACGATCGCATTGAAGAATCAGAAGGGCAGTGAGATACAGGGCAGTATGATCACAGCGACAGCCATGCAGTACTCTCCGGAGTACCGGTTTGATCAGACCGCGGATGGACTGGAGGCATTTGTTTCACAGGTAAACGGAGCCTATATCACATATGAGGATCCGGTATTTGATGACAAGCTGGAGACGGTACGTGCAAGAACCAATCTGGCAGTTCCGTTCCTGATCACGGCACTGGTACTGTTCCTGCTCGATATTGCAGCAAGACGAATGGGTATGGATTATCTGGACTGGTTCACACAGTGGAAGCAGAGACGGAAATGGAAGAAGGAACATCCGGAAGCGGCCGGAGCCGGAAAGAAAGCGGCAGCGAAGAAGCAGAGAAGCGTGCAGAAGAATATAGCTGCGCAGGCAGCGCAAGGACAGCCGGGCAGGCAGCAGAATGAGCAGCCAGTGCAGGCGGAAGCGAATGCAATGCAGAATGAGCAGCAGATGCAGACAGCAGGTACTGGCGTATTAGACGAAAAGCAGAGGAAAGCCGCAGAGAAGGCGGAACAAAAGGCACAGAAGCAGGCACTCAGACAGGCGAAGCAGCAGGCCAGACAGGAAGCGAAGGCTTCTCGCAAAAAGAAGCAGACAGGCGAACCTGCCGAGACTGAGGCTGCATTGGATATGGAAGAGCTGCTACGGAAAAAGGAAGACCGGAACTGGTAGTGGGATCCTTTTGACCATTAGAATTATAGTATAAAAGAGAAACCTGTATTTTACAGGCTGTTATACCGGGATTCCGACAACAGCCTGTGAGGTACAGGTTTTGTTATTTATTTTATCATGGTGAGAAAACGGAGCTGTGAATCGTTATATATATGAGATCTCAAAAGACAAGGAGGAACGTGAAGTGAAGAATGAACGAGTATTAAGCTTATTTGACACATACGCGGATGATTTATACCGGTTTGCGGTTTCTTATACAGGCTCAAAGCAGGAGGCAGAGGACATTGTGCAGGATCTGTTTCTGAAGCTCATTTCCAAAAACTTAATATTGGGAAAGAGCTATGAGAAAGCATACCTTATGAAAATGACGGCAAATCTGTGTAAGGATTATCTGAAAGCCGGCAGGGTCACGCAGACCGCTTCCTATGATGCACTGGAGGATTATCTGGGGGCAGGGGTGACAGTGACCGGGGAAGACCGGCTGGTGTATGATTCCCTGATGGAACTGGAGGAAGCATTCCGGGAACCGATTTATCTTCATTACTATGAGGGGTATACCTATCGGGAGATTGCCGGGATTCTTCAGATATCGGAATCAGCGGTGGCAATGAGGATCAGTCGGGGAAAAGAAGCATTAAGAAAGAGAATGGAGGTATAGCGATGGAACGCAGAGTACAGGATACATTTCATAAGATTACCATGGATGAAACGAAGAAAGAGGAGATCCGGGCAGCAATTGGAGATAGCAGAAGGAGAAATTATACGTGGCTAAAGTGTGTGGCAGGGGCTGCAGCGTGCATGGCAATTTTGCTTGGAGTACCGGCTACACGGCAGGCAATCGTACATGCAGCGGATTATGTAAGGCAGATATTCCATACGGCAGATGGAGGCGGTGTAGAATATGAGTCCACCGGGAATGAGCTGAGGTTTTCAATTGCAACCGGGGACAGAGAGTATGTCAGAATCGAGAATGACCGGATCTATCTGACCGTCGGAGAGGAGAAGATCGATGTAACAGAGGCCTGTGGGGAGGATTCCTACTACCGATATGAGCAGGTGAATGCGGATGGCAGCAGAAGTGTGATATTTGTCGGAGGAACCGCAGAGGATGTCGGCTGGATAGAATTATTGTTTGATGCGGATGGTAATTATGTGTTCAATCAGATGAAGGTGCCGACAGATGAAGCAGGAATAACAGCAGGCTGGGTAAATAAGGCCATGCATGCGGAGGGTGTCCCATGTGGGGATAGTCTCTTAGATCAGGAGCTGGAGAAGTAAGTTTTTTTTGGGGGGGAGTCCTAAGGTCTGGACTTCCCCCAATACTGTTCAATGGCTTCCTGATTTAATCCCTCCCCAATGACGATCAGGATCGCCTGTCCATTCGGAATCGACCGGATCTCTGTTTTCTGATGGGTGACATTGATAGAAATCCAGCTGCCGTCCGGAAGGTGCTGGAAGCCCTTGATCCGGAAGACCTTTCCGCAGGCAGGATCCTTCAGGATCCTGGCACAGGACTGCTTTAAAAACGCTTCCATAAAATCCATGTTCATAAAATACAGACTGTCATAGGTCTGCTGGTCATCAAACCAGAGCTTGGTATAGTCTGCAGTATGATAACCGGAGGTAAGAATGGCGTCATAGTCATCATCCGTCAGATCATTCCAGTTCTTTTGCAGGATCAGCTGCTTTGGCAGCTGTTTACAGTGCAGGCTGTCCATAGAGTCTTTGACATATTGGATGGTGGATTGTAATTGTGCTTCTGTAACCTCCTGCGTGTGACTGAAAAGAATCGTACCGGCCTGAATGGCCTGAGAGGCAAGCAGGTAGCGGGAGGCTTCTGACAGGTTCTGCTCCAGATTCGCATCAATGATCGTGATCACATTTCCAATCTCATACCAGCGATCCAGCGGCTCCTCATGGAGTGCGTCAAAGAATTCGTCCATATCAAAGATACCGGAAGGCTCGACCAGGATCCGGTCATATCCGCACATACCCATGGCGATCAGCTTTGTTTTAAATCTGCGTCTGTGACAGTCGGCATTGCAGCCGCCGGCTACCATTTCCAGCGTGCAGTGGTCACCGAGAATATCCTGCAGGAGCATGGCATCTACATTAACAGCACCGAAATCATTCTCCAGAATGCCGATGTTTGCACCCTGTTTCAGCAGGTGGCGGGCATAATTCCGGAAAAAGGTTGTTTTACCGGAGCCGAGAAATCCGGTTATTAAATCTATTTTTATCATAAAGAAACACCTCATTTCTACTCTGTAAGCAGTATCATTTTAGCATAGTGTTTTGTAAAAGAAAAGAAATTATACAGGATACGGGAGGACTAAAGTATATTTGGTAAGGGACCGATATAAGCTTTAGTAAAGTTTTTTTAGATAAGATTATGAGGCAAGGTTTTTGGTATAAGAGAGAGGATGTGACAGGTCGTGAAGATAAAGGAAGCACAGGAGATTTATCGGACCCAGTTACAGGCATATCAGACACAGAAAAATGCAGTTGCAAAGCAACAGGCAGCATTGAAGCAGCAAATGGACGAGGCGGTAAATGGTGCAGAGCTGTTTGCAGATCAGGCAGCCATTCTGCAGCTGACATATGATGCACTGGATGAGAAAGAGAATCTGTATGCAGATTATATGGAGCAGTTAAATGAGCGATGGATGGCGATTCAGGAGATGGAGTCTGGCAAGCAGCAGGGAGAAGCCGCGAAGAAAGCAGGCGCAGAGCTGGGCAAGCTTATGGAGGTTGCCAGAAGAATCATGAAAGGTGCAAAGGTGCCGGGCACGGATGAACGTAAGCTGATGGAGTTTGACAGTAAGCTGTATCAGATGGCAAAGAGTATAGGTGCGATGGCAAAGGTCCGGAAACGGAAAGAGTATAAATCCCTGTGGGAGGATGAGGAGAAAAAGGATCAGACAGACCCGATGGAGGTCGCTGATAATTCGGAAGCCGGCAGTGGCCCGGAGATTGTCTCTGCAGAAGCGACAATAGCGACCGCAATGGGAGAGATGGCATCTACAGCAGGAGAGACATATGAATGAGATAGATTTTGACTTCTGATGAAAAGTCCGCTATACTCAAAAGTAAATGCTACGGGCGGAGGAACGAAATACCGCCCGTTGGACTATTTACGAAAAGGGTGGAGAATACATTGAAAATCAAAAGAAAACAGATTGGAATGATTGTGTTTATTGCAATCATCATCGTACTTGCAGTTATTTCCTGCAAAACTCCGGGAACAATCGCAGATCCGGGGGACTATCAGTGCGGAAGTTATGCGACGGTTTTATCCTTGCTGCCGCCGGTAATCGCTATCGGACTGGCATTGATCACCAAGGAGGTATATACATCCCTTCTGGCAGGGATTATTGCAGGTGGACTTTTATATTCGAACTTTAATCTTGAGCTGATGATCAATACGATCTTTTTTCAGGAAGACGGCGGTATGATCTATAAGCTGGCAGATTCCTGGAACGTGGGTATTCTGGTATTTCTGGTAATGCTCGGAATCTTAGTATCTCTGTTAAATAAAGCAGGCGGCTCTGCGGCATTTGGTAAATGGGCCTCCAGACATATCAAAACCAGAACCGGTGCACAGATTTCGGTTATGATTCTGGGTATTCTGATTTTTGTAGACGATTATTTTAACTGTCTGACCGTCGGCAGTGTATTACGACCGGTCACGGACCGTCATAGGGTATCACGGGCGAAGTTGTCTTATATTATTGATGCAACAGCTGCTCCGGTCTGTATTATTGCACCAATCAGCTCCTGGGCAGCGGCAGTAACATCTTCCGTTCCGGAGGATGCCGGGATTAACGGATTCGCAGTCTTTATTCAGACAATTCCATATAATTATTATGCAATATTAACACTTGTTATGGTACTTGCAGTGGCTCTGCTGCGAGTGGATTTCGGGCCGATGAAGAAGCATGAGATGAATGCGATTGCAGGAGATCTGTTTACCACATCCGAGCGACCATACGAAGATAATGAGGAGGAGATTGTTAAAGAGAATGCACATGTGCTGGATCTGATTCTTCCGATAGCTGTACTGATCGTCAGCTGTATTATCGCGATGGTATATACCGGTGGATTTTTCAACGGTACATCCTTTGTAGAGGCCTTTGCATCCTCAGATGCGTCTATGGGTCTGGTGCTTGGCGGAGCTGTAGCATTGGTGTTTACATTTATTTATTTCATGCTGCGGGATGTATTATCGTTCCAGGAGTTTACGGAGTGTATTCCGGAAGGCTTTAAGTCTATGATCGCTCCGATCCTGATCCTGACAATGGCATGGACCTTATCCGGTATGACCAATCTGCTCGGTGCAAAGATCTTTGTGGCAGATGTAGTGGCAAATTCAGCAACGGCTATGCAGGGCTTCCTGCCAATGATTATTTTCCTTGTTGCGGCATTTTTGGCGTTCGCAACCGGAACGTCCTGGGGAACTTTCAGCATTCTGATTCCGATTGTTCTGGGTGTATTCCCATCCGGACAGATGATGGTAATTTCTATTGCGTCCTGTCTGGCAGGAGCAGTTTGCGGAGATCATTGTTCTCCGATTTCAGATACTACGATCATGGCATCAGCAGGTGGACATTGTGAGCATGTGAATCATGTAACGACACAGCTTCCGTATGCGTTGATGGTAGCTGTAGTCTGTCTGGTAGGCTATCTTCTGATCGGAATCCTGCAGGCGGTCGGACTTGGTGCAATCTCATGGATTGCATTGCCGATAAGTATTGTACTGCTGCTTGCAGTATTATTTGTGATCCGGACGAAGACCGGACGGGAAGAAATTTAAGGAGGAGAAATCAATGCCAGTATTTGATTTTAATGGAACACCGGAAGAAAAGACGGATGTTGTCTGCACATATACTACATTTTACAGTACCGCAAAGGAGAAAAACCCGGAGGAGCCGATCCTGGTATTAGATAACCGGGAGAGACAGTGGCCGCATCATAGCATGGGACTGTTTACCAACCAGAGTCAGCAGACCGCATTTGAGTTTAAGGAAGAGGGAACTACCAGTACCGCAGATATCTTAAAGGTAGATGCCCGGTTTGTCAGTCTGATCAAGTGGCTGGGCGAGAATCATATCAGCATCCGGTTATCCGGTCAGAATCGTGAGGATGGCTATGCAGTGTACCGGATCCGTGAGATGGCATTTGGCGGCGGTACCAAGCTGTCAGCCCAGGATGGATTCCTGCAGTTTATGATTGAACGTCTGCTTGCAAGCAGTGCGGCAGAGGAAGTGGAAGAGGATGACGATGCAGAGGAAGAGGGAGATGAGATGAAGCTGACCAGTCTTCAGAGTATCTCTGATTTCATGACCTGCGCCGGAAGAACCATGCCGGATAATATCCGCCTGTGGGCGAGAAGAAATCTGGCAGTGGCACGGTCCCATGAGGTATCCCCGGAGGAGCGGCGGCACGCACAGCGGGCCCTTTCCATCATGATGAATGTGCAGTGGAAGAGTAATTATTTTGAAGCAATTGATCCGGTAGAGGCACGCCGGATTCTGGATGAAGAATTATACGGGATGGAACGGGTAAAGCAGAGAATCATGGAGACGATCATCCAGATCAACCGGACACATACACTTCCGGCCTATGGATTGTTACTGGTCGGACCTGCCGGAACCGGTAAGTCCCAGATCGCTTATGCGGTAGCCAGGATCCTGAAGCTACCATGGACAACTCTGGATATGAGTTCCATCAACGATCCGGAGCAGTTGACAGGAAGCTCCAGAATCTATGCGAATGCAAAGCCGGGTATTATTATGGAGGCATTTTCGATTGCCGGAGAGTCCAATCTGGTATTTATTATCAATGAGCTGGATAAGGCAGCATCCGGAAAGGGCAATGGGAATCCGGCGGATGTATTGCTGACCCTGCTGGATAATCTGGGCTTTACGGATAATTATATGGAGTGTATGGTGCCGACAGTCGGTGTTTATCCGATTGCAACAGCAAATAATAAGGAGCAGATCAGTGCACCGCTGATGTCCCGATTTGCAGTGATTGATATTCCGGATTATACCTTTGAAGAGAAGAAGCTGATTTTCTCCAACTTTGTAATGCCGAAGGTACTGAAGCGGATCGGCTTGCAGGAAAGTGAATGTATTATTACAGAAGAAGGACTGAATGCAGTAGTAGATCAGTTTAAGAATACGTCCGGTATCCGGAATCTGGAGCAGGCAGCCGAACATCTGGCAGCCAATGCACTCTATCAGATCGAGGTAGAACATATGAAGCAGGTGGTATTTAATGAGGCAGAGGTACAGAGGCTATTTGCATAAATACTGTATGGGAAAAGAATAGGAGGACGGTAATTTTATCCGATGTAACGGAGTCAGTTAGATAGATTATACATGAGGTTCTATGATATGAAGAGCAGACAGATTAGAAATTCAATGTTACTGGTGTTGACAGCATTCATTTGGGGAACCGCATTTGTAGCCCAAAGAGAAGGCGGAGATGTGGTTGGACCGTTTACATTTAATGGCATCCGTTCCTTCATAGGAAGTGCGGTACTGCTTCCGGTAATTGTTTTTTTGGATAAATTACATCCTTCGGAGAAAAAACTGAAGACACCGGAGGATAAAAAAAGACTTTGGCTGGGAGGAGCCAGCTGTGGTACGATTCTGTTCCTTGCAAGCTCTGCGCAGCAATTGGGGCTATATATGGGAACTTCGGCAGGAAAGGCGGGGTTTCTGACTGCCTGCTACATTCTTCTGGTTCCGATTCTGAGTCTGTTTTTGAAGAAACGATGTGGCTGGAATATATGGGTGGGAATTGTAATTGCGATTGCCGGTCTTTATCTGCTTTGTATGACGGATGCTTTTCGGATTCAGTCGAGTGATGGCATCGTATTAATCTGCGCAGTGTTATTCGCAGTTCATATTCTGGTGGTAGATTATTTTTCACCACTGGTAGATGGAGTCAGAATGTCAAGCATTCAGTTTCTTGTATGCGGGCTTCTAAGTATGATACCTATGGTTCTGGTGGATATGAAACATTCCGTAGCAGGAATTACCGAATGTATTTCAAGGCTTCAGAGCCTAGATGCATGGATACCGATTTTGTATGCGGGAATTTTCTCTTGCGGTGTAGGTTATACGTTGCAGATTGTAGGGCAAAATGGGTTAAATCCGACAATTGCCTCAATGCTCATGAGTCTGGAATCTGTATTTTCGGTGTTTGCAGGCTGGATAATTCTGCATGAAACTATGGGACTGCGGCAAATGGGAGGATGTGCCCTGATATTCATTGCGATTCTGTTAGCACAGATTCCGGTAGATAAATTTAGAAACAAAAAGAGCAGTGACTCTAGTTATATGGAGAGATGAGAAAAACCTGCAGAGAAAGTACTTGTTACAGAAATAGTCAGTGAGCCATTGCATGACGAAATCAGAATGCTTATAATAATGATATTCAGGCTTGTGGCTTACTGCATATGCGGTGGGATGAAGCAGGCACAGGATTTATAGAAGAAAGTGGAGGAAATCCAATGGGATTATTTACAAACTGGTGGAAGGAATTACCGGCAGATTCGGCTGTTTACAACCGAATTGTGGAGCTGATAACCGAGGATGAGACGATCCGGGAAGGCATGAGACGGATCGTGCAGGATCCGATGGGGTATTATCAGGGACGAGAGAAGGAGCTGAGGGAGAAGAAGATTTCTCCGAAGGATACGAATGAAATGTGCTGGCGGGCACTCATGGAATACATGCTTGAAAAGGGGATTGCAATGGAACTGGAAGCGTCTGATGACATTGATGCTTACCGGGAGGATATGGGCGCATTGGCAGCAGGCATGAATCTCCCGTTTGATCCGGCATGGTTTAACGATGATCTGAGAGATTCCATTCGTGGAGGCAGAGGCTTTCAGGATCCGGATCTCTTTTATGATTTTTTCCCGGATGATGAGCGGGATAATGAGGTTGACTGGAATGAACGTCTGGATGAAGAATGGATGGATGACGGGTATTGTGTAGGTGCGATGTGCTTTCGAGCCCGCATCTTTGGTGAGGTCAATGGACGAATTCATTTCATCCTGAATCGGGAGAATGCAGAAGAGCTGAAGAAGCTGGCCAAACAGACAAAGCATACTGCCGGAAAGGCCAATGATAGTATTATATAGACAGAATAAAGCCGGATGACCGGGTGACATAGGAGGAAGAGGACGTGAACTTTTTAGAAGAACGCATATTAAAGGATGGAATTGTAAAAGAAGGAAATGTACTGAAGGTGGACAGCTTTCTGAATCACCAGATGGATGTGAAGCTGTTTGATGAGATCGGTGCAGAGTTCAAATGCCGGTTTGACGGTGTACAGGTAGATAAGATCCTGACCATCGAGGCCTCCGGAATCGGAATTGCATGTATGGTTGCGAGACACTTTGACGTCCCGGTTATTTTTGCAAAGAAGTCAAAGAGTGTAAATATTGATGGGGATGTGTTTGTGGCGGAGGTCGAGTCCTTTACGCATAAATGTAAAAACCAGATCATGGTATCGAAGAAATTCTTAAATCCGGGCGAAAATGTTCTGATCATTGATGATTTTCTGGCAAACGGATGTGCCCTGCAGGGACTGATCTCAATCGTGTCCTCTGCAGGTGCCAATGTCGCCGGAGTCGGCATTGTCATTGAGAAGGGATTCCAGCAGGGCGGACAGATCATCCGGAACCTTGGATACCATCTGGAGTCACTTGCAATTGTAGAAGAAATGAATGCTGAAACCGGAGATATCCGGTTCCGGGAAAATAAATAGTTAAAAATTACCGCTTGCATTTCAGAACGAATGTTTGTATAATAAACACATGTTCGAAACAACAGGCGGTTTTGATATTCAGGAAAAATTGCATATATTATCCGATGCAGCGAAGTATGATGTCGCATGTACATCCAGCGGAGTGAAACGAAAGGGTCAGGAAGGTATGCTGGGGAACGCAGAATCATGTGGAATCTGCCATAGCTTTGCATCGGACGGCAGATGTATTTCGCTGCTTAAGATTCTGATGACGAATCATTGTATCTATGATTGTAAGTACTGTGTGAATCGTGTATCCAATGATGTGCCACGGGCGACCTTTACTCCGGAGGAGATCTGTGAGCTGACGGTGGAGTTTTATAAGCGGAATTATATTGAGGGACTGTTCTTAAGCTCCGGCGTGCTGAAGGATCCGACCTATACGATGGAGAAGATGTGTGAGACGCTGTCATTATTGCGCACGAAGTATGCATTTAACGGTTATATCCATGTTAAGACGATTCCGGGTGCATCGGATGAGCTGCTGGCAGCGGCCGGATTTCTGGCCGACCGTATCAGTGTGAATCTGGAGCTTCCGACGGCGGAAGGTTTAAAGAAGCTGGCACCGAATAAGAGCTTTCAGACCATTTTGAAGCCGATGAAGCGGGTGAGTGCGACGATTGCAGAGAGCCGTCAGGCGATCGGAAAGAGCGGCTACATGGAGCGAAGCAGAGGGAATGCCTATTTGCCGGGGAGTATTTTTGAAAAGAATCGGATGCGGCTCGCACAACAGGAGCGGTCTAACCAGATAAGTACGGGACAGGTTGGAATGGGGCAGTCGTTGCAGGAAACTGCAGGTACAGGAAGCTCCTCGCTGTGGGAGTATGCACATTCAACGGCGGTTCCGGCAATTGTATCCGAGCGGGGACAGATCCGGGAGTTTGCACCTGCCGGTCAGAGTACGCAGATGATCATCGGAGCAACCGATGAGAATGATTATACCTTATTGCAGACGACACAGAGACTGTATCAGACCTATGATCTGAAGCGGGTCTTTTATTCCGCCTATATACCGATAAATGAGGATCAGGCACTTCCGGGACTGGATACTCCGGTGCCGTTACTTCGGGAACACAGACTGTATCAGGCAGACTGGCTGCTACGGTTCTATGGGTTTCAGGCAGACGAACTGCTTTCAGAGACCAGACCGAATTTCAATGTTCAGCTGGATCCGAAATGTGACTGGGCGTTGCGACATCTCGGAGAGTTTCCGGTTGAGGTCCGGACAGCACCGTATGATGTATTGCTTCGGGTACCGGGGATTGGACCGAAGTCAGCCAGCCGGATCGTGAATGCCAGACGATATGGCAGTATATCCTTTGAGCAACTGAAGAAGATGGGTGTGGTACTGAAACGGGCACATTATTTTATTACCTGCGGTGGTAAGATGATGTACCGGACTCCGATCGAGGAGCAGTATATAACCAGACAGCTGACCGGTGTGAATACACGGGAGAACTGGCAGATCCAGCATCAGCAGGAGGATCATCGGCAGATGTCGCTCTTTGATGACTTCGGAATTGCCAGATGAATGTAGGGGAAAGGTTATGAGAATATTTACCTGTGAGCGCCAATATGAAGCAATGATGACCTGTATTTATGATGCGTGGAGTTATGCTCTGTCTGCCGGGCATGAGAATGTAAGACTGATGCTGGAGCCGGTTTATCAGCCGTCATTGTTTGATGAATATGTTCATATTGATGCGGATGAGGAGAAAGTGAAGAAGGTGACCCGATCCATTCAGAGCAAGATAGGGATGGATGCATATATTCATATCTATTATGCCTGTCTGTCAAAGGAGGATGCTCTGGATGATATCTATCGGTTTCTGCGGGTGGGATTCCGGATGGGGGCTCCTGTGATGCAGGCACTCTCCGTGCCGGAGGTACTCCGAATGATGGAGATTCGCCGGAATGTGGGGAATGAGGCACACTATTTCCGGGAGTTTGCCCGGTTTCATTCCATTGATAATCAGGTATATGTCTGCCATCTGGAGCCAAAGAATGATGTGATTGCTCTGGTGGCGGAGCATTTTGCAGACCGTATGCCGTCAGAGTATTTCATGATTATTGATGATAATCGGAGCTATGCGGTGATTCATGATCTGAAAGATACAGAGGCATACCATAAGCTCTCAATCCGGCAGCTGGAGCCGGCCGAATTACAGAAGTTAAAACATACAGAGGAATATCCGGATGTATACCGGGGACTCTGGAAAACATTTTTTGATACGATTGGTATTGAACAGCGAAAGAATCCGAAATGTCAGAGGAATCTGATGCCAATCTGGATGCGGAAGCATGCGGTAGAATTTATGGATGACTAAAAGCACTTGACACAGACTACAATATTAAGTAGCCTTATGGAAGAACTAATCAGAATCAGGACAAGAACGAATGGAAGTAATGATTAATCAGAAATAAGTATTTATAGTATAAATATATTGTTTTAGAAGGTAGAAATAAGGACGGCAGACGATAAGATGAAATGGGAACGGGATTTAACAACCGGAAATATCACAAAAGGATTATGGGCATTTGCCCTCCCTCTGATGTTAGGAAATGTGATGCAGCAGTTATATAATCTGGTTGATACCTGGGTAGTTGGCCGTTATGTCGGGAATCAGGCGCTGGCAGCAGTCGGCTCCTCCTATACACTGATGACGTTTCTGACTTCAGTCATTATAGGACTTTGTCTTGGCAGCAGCTCCTTTCTGTCAATGTCATATGGCAGAAAGGATCCGGCTGCAATACGGAATGGAATCTTTCTATCATTTCTCTTTATAGGGATTCTGGCCCTTCTGATCATGGGCGGATTTTATGCATTATTGGATACGATTATCCGTTTATTACAGGTTCCGCCGGAAACGGTATCGGATATGCATACATATCTCTGGTATGTGTTCTGGGGATTTTTCGCAACGTTTTTATATAATTATTACTCAAATGTATTACGTGGAATCGGCAATTCTGTAGTCCCTTTGATTTTTCTGGGAATCTCTGTTGTTTTAAATATCGGGCTTGATTTTTATCTGGTATTGGGATGCTCTATGGGAATCCGGGGCGCAGCTGTAGCAACTGTAATCTCGCAGGTGATAGCGGGAATCGGGGTCATGATTTATTTTCTGGTCGCATATCCGGAATTTCGACTTCGGAGGGAGGATCTGTGCTGGAATCGTACGAATCTGAAACAAATTATGGCATTATCCGGGTTCACCTGTCTGCAGCAGTCGGTTATGAATTTCGGGATCCTGATGGTGCAGGGGATTGTGAACAGCTTTGGTTCGGCAGTTATGGCAGCATTTGCAGTAGCAGTGAAAATCGATACGATTGCTTATATGCCGGTGCAGGATTTCGGCAATGCATTCTCTGTATTTGTAGCACAGAATTATGGAGCGGGAAAACAGGAACGGATCCGGAAGGGGGTAAAAGCGGCCGGTGTCAGTGTCGTGATCTTCTGCATTGTAATCAGTGCAGTTGTATTCCTATGTGCATCCGGTCTGATGCAGGTATTCCTGAATGAAGATAGTCAGGAGATTGTTCGGATCGGGACACAGTATCTGCGGATAGAAGGAGCCTGTTACATTGGAATCGGAATTCTGTTTCTGCTTTATGGGTATTATCGGGCAGTCAATCGTCCGTTTATGTCAGTCGTTCTAACGATCATATCACTGGGTACCAGGGTGGCCCTGGCATATGTTTTATCCGGAATTGAACAGATTGGGGTGATTGGAATCTGGGTGGCAATCCCAATCGGATGGGCATTGGCGGATGTTGTGGGAATTGCCTGGGGAAGAAGGAAAAACGTGAAATCCTAGTCAGGAACTGCGTGATATGCTAAAATATATAGAAAACAGTATTGCCGAGAATGTAACGAATGCAGACATTCGGGCAATCCATGAGCAAGTAGACGCAGTAAGACAGGATAAAGAAATAGAAAAAATAAATAAAAATATTACAAATATACTTGCGTTTTATAAGAAGAAACGCTACAATAGGAGTTGATCAATTGTAGATTCTTCATATAAAGTGCAAGTTTTCTATTGCAATCATATATATGAATCTGGCATGTCAGCCAAACAATCCATAGAAATATCGAAAAGAAAATATTAAAACACAGGAGGACACTGAATGGAGAAAGTAAAAAAGAATACAGAAGCTTTGAGGATGAAGCCGAGGAAACGGAGTCTGGAAGAACTCAGTTTGATTGATGATTTCCTGTTTCAGGAGATTATATCCAGAGGGGAGGCGGGCGAAGAGATTTGCCGGATTTTATTAAGCACGATTCTGGGACGGCCGATTGGACGGGTGAGAGTTACTACACAGAAGGTATTGGCGGGTTTTGATACGAACCAAAGAGGTATCCGCATGGATGCCTATGCGGAGTCTGAAATGGATGATGATATGAATGTGACATCGGAACTGTATGATATAGAACCGGATACGATATATGAGAAATCGATACTTCCATGGCGGACGAGGCTGTATCAGGCAATCATAGATGCAAAACAGCTGGAATCAGGCTGGGATTGCAGTAAGTTGAAGAATGTATATATCATCATGATTTTACCGTATGATCCGTTTAACGAAAATCGGATGGTGTATACCGTAAAGAATCAGTGCGTGGAAGCACCGGATATGGAGTATGAGGACGGCATCCGGCGAATTTATCTATATACAAAAGGAACCGAAGGAAATCCTAGTCAGGAACTGCGTGATATGCTAAAATATATGGAAAACAGTATTGCCGAGAATGTAACAAATGCAGACATTCGGGCAATCCATGAGCAAGTAGACGCAGTGAAACGGGATAAGGAAGTAGGTGTTCAGTATATGAAGAGTTGGGAACGAGAAATGCTGATACGGGAAGAAGGAAGAGAAGAGGGTAGAGAGGAAGGTCGTGAAGAAGGAAGAAAGGAAGGCCGTGAAGAGGGTAAAGAGGCGGGAAAACAAGAGGAACGCCAGAGGCTAAATACGCTGATTCTCCGACTGACTGAGGATGGAAGAGCAGATGATATAGTAAAAGCGGCACAGGACGAAGATTACCAGAAACAGTTGATTGAAGAGTATGGGTTGGCAGATAAATGAAATTAACTTCAGGAGTATCATTTAATGGAGTAGAAGAAGTATAGAAAGAATGGTATACGGAAAGAAAGCAGTGACTTAAGGGGTGCTGCTTTTTTCGTTTTAAATGATTTTAAAATAAAAATGGAAACAGACAATATGTGTCATTGCTTGATTCTATAATAAGCGTAGTGATATTTGGAAATATATGGAAAGAGTTACATGTCATTATAACAGAACGATAGAAGGCCATGATACGATATTTATAGTATTTCCGAAGGAGGAATGTCATATCTGGCGC
Source organism: Bacteroidales bacterium H4 (assembly GCA_963626805.1). Classification (GTDB taxonomy): domain Bacteria; phylum Bacillota; class Clostridia; order Lachnospirales; family Lachnospiraceae; genus CAG-632. Next base: position 91,158 of record CAVFXS010000023.1, read on the forward strand.
TATCACATTGCTAAGGATTTAGATGTATATAAGCCGGAGGAGGGGAAGATATACTGGAGTATCTGTGGCTGGATTCTGCCGGAGAAACAGATTCAGGAAATGAAAGAAACACAACTGAGTGATGAATACTGGGAGCAGATCAGTCGATGAATTCTACGATATCGTTTGGAGTGCAGTCCAGAATGAGGCATAGCTTCTCCAGAGTATGCAGAGTGATGTTTTTATTCTTTTTGAGAGAGTCTAAGGTCTTATTATCAATTCCGGATTTTAATAATCGGTATTGAGAAATGCCCTTTGATTTCATGGTTTCCCATAATGGCTGATAACTAATGATGATACTCCCTCCTTTAAGTGTGCATTCTTATCTAAATTATAAGATTATTATTTGAAAAACTATATTGTGAAAATGCTCACAATATAGTTGCAACATGGACAAGAATGTCAGGGCATACAGTGTGATGTAAATGATATCTGGGATTTTCTGGAATGAAGAGCAGCTAAAATCGGTACTGTGATAAGTTTGGTCGAAAAACATATTCTTATTGCGGATTTAGTCACAATGTGCTATCATAAGTAATGACAGAGATTGGAGAGAAACTTATATGATAATGGAGATTTAGAATAAAGAATATTACCATATAGACACTTTCTGTCATTGTAAAACGCTATTATGGTTATAAAGTCTGGAGGGGGCTATGGAAGAAAAACGGAATAATAAAATTCAGCGTATATTAGGAATCTATACAAGGCTGTTGGAAGGGCGGATTGTAAACAAACAGACCTTGGCAGCTATTTATGGCGTAAATGAGCGTAGTATTCAACGAGATGTGAATGATATCCGAGATTTTTTAAAACTGGATGCAGAGGAGAACAGCGAGTTAAACTCTGTGGTTTATGACCATAGGCAGAAGGGATATCGACTGGAGTCCATAAATCAGGCAAATTGACGAATCCGTAGATACTGACTATCTGTTAGATACTGCTGGATAGTTAGGTATTTGTGAAGAAAATACACAAGTAATCAATACAGTGATTAGCAGTGCTCAAATTGAAATGGAGTGGGAGAAAATTTATATGACTGTAGGAATTTGTATGGATCAGAAAGTTGAATTAAAAGGAATCTTGGAAATGGTTAACCGAATTCTGCCATCAAACACAGATATCCAAATTTGCCGATATGTAACCGAAAAAGCGGTATTTGAAGATGTTCAAGCAGGAAATTTCGATTGCAGTCTGTTGTTGATAGATATTCAGATGGTAAAATCGGATGGAATGGAACTTGTAAGTGAGCTACGACGAGTGCGGATGGCTGTGGATATTGTCTTCGTGATGTGGTCACAGGAACAGATTCGATATATGAATGAGCCGGAGAATGCATCCGAATGCTTGAATGTTAAAGTTAATAGAAAGATAAGGAGAATACCATTGAATCAGATCCTTTATATGGAGAGTAATAAGAGGAAGATCATTTTACATATGAGAGATGGTAAAACGGAGTTTTATGAAAAAATGAACACAATGGAAGATTTGTTAAAGGAGAAAGGATTTGTTCGTTGCCATCAGAGTTATATAGTACAAAAACAATATGTGGATGAATTCGATCGAAATGGTTTGATTGTGCAGGAAGAGCGAATACCGATAAGTCGTAAATATTACGATCATCTGAAAAAAATGTTTGAATGAAAACGAAGCAAAATTGCCGAGAATTTAACGATAGTAAATAAATTCCAAACTGGCACTATAAAAAAGTTCAAAACTGGCTATTCCAATCATACCACACTCATAGTAAACTAAGCCAATGAAAGCAGGCAGAGAGAATAAATGCCATGCAAAAACGATACAAAGGAAGCGAGGATTTACTATGAGTGAAAACACAAAAACAGTTTCAACTTCCGTAGAAGAGACTGTAGCATCTGATTTAACGGGAAAAGAAACAGGAAAGAATACAAAGAACAGAGAGACCGTAAAGGCAATTACGGTGACCGGTTTGTTTATTGCACTGACACTGGTATTTACCGCCTGTGTTAATATCAAGCTGCCATTTGGCTATGGTGGACTGATTCATCTTGGAAACATTCCTCTTTTCTTAGCAGCAATGCTGTATGGAAAGCGGACCGGATTCTTTGCCGGAGCCTTCGGTATGGCGATCTTTGATATCATGTCAAGCTGGGCAATTTATGCACCATGTACCTTCATTACCTGCGGTCTTATGGGCTTTGTTGTAGGTCTGATCGTAGAGAAGAAGAGCGGATTCGGCTTTAAGGTACTGGCAGTTGGTGCTGCATTACTGATCAAGCTGGCCGGTTACTATATTTTTGAAGCAATCTTCTATCATAGTCTGGTAACACCGCTTGCATCATTCCCTGGAAATATTCTTCAGGTAGTGCTGGCAGCTGTACCGGTATTGATTCTGATCGTACCACTGGAAAAGGTACTGAATAAGACCGGTCTGTTATTTGCTAAGAAGGCAGAGAAGTAGAATAACAACAAGCATAGAAAGAAGCATAGAAACAAGCATAGAAAGAAGAGGTACGTACCATGTTGAAGTTAATGACACCCGGACCAACCAGAGTGCGTGAAAATGTCAGAATGGCGAGAAGTCTGGAGACGACAAACCCGGATCTGGATCCGGAGTTCTATGATTATTATAAAGATACCTGTGATCTGATTGCAGAGCTTCTGCATACGAAGAATCCTGCATATATTTTAAGCGGTGAGGGTATTCTGGGATTGGAGGCAGCCTGTGCTTCCATGACAGAACCGGGAGACCGGGTGCTGGTAATTGATAATGGTGTGTTTGGTCGTGGATTTGCGGACTTTGTCCGCATCTACGGCGGTGAACCGGTTCTTTATACGGTTGATTATGAGACCGAGGTTGATGCAGAGGCGTTGAAGCAGTATCTGGAGAAGGATCATGCGTTCAAGTATGCAACCGTTGTACATTGTGATACGCCAAGTGGCAGACTGAATCCGATTCAGGATATCTGTCCATTGTTAAAGTCTTATGGTATCCTGACTGTGACAGATGCCGTAGCATCCATGTTCGGTGATCCGGTTTATGTAGATGACTGGAAGATCGATATTGTCTGTGGCGGTTCGCAGAAGGCATTGTCTGCGCCGGTGGGCCTGACCTTTGTAACTGTAAGTCCGGATGCCAGAAAGGCAATGGATGAGCGGAAGGTGCCAATCGCATCATTCTATGCGAATCTGACAACCTTTGAGCATTATTATGAAGACAAATGGTTCCCTTATACTATGCCGATCAGTGATATTTACGGCTTGCGTACCGCTCTGGAAAATGTAAAGGCAGATACAGAGATTTACAACAGACATAAAGAGATTGCAGAGTATGTGCGTAAGACACTGCAGGATGCAGGTTATGAGATTTACGGTAAAAACGGATTCGCGGATACCGTAACGGCAATGGTAGTTCCGGATGGTTTTACGGCACAGGAGATTCTGGATGGTGTGGCGAAAGAAGCCGGAATTATGCTGGCGGGGTCCTTTGATGTATTTGCCGGAAAACTGATCCGGATCGGCCATATGGGCGAGAACGCAAACATGGAAGATGTAAAACTTACACTGGAAGCATTGTTAAAGGTATTGTCGAAATCAAAATAATGGGTTATAATAAGACTTGTGGTAGTGATACCAGTGAAAATCAGTGAAAGGAGTTATTGCTATGACAAAGGTAAAGATTTTATTGGATTCCATTGACAAAGTAAAGAACTTTGTAAACACATTGATCAAGTTTGACTGCGATTTTGATATCAGCTCCAGCAGATATACAATCGATGCCAAGTCTATTATGGGAATTTTTAGTTTGGATTTATCCCAGCCATTGGATATGATTATCCATAAGGATGGCGATGTTTCTGACATTATGGAAGCAATTAAGCCATATATTGTTGAATAACTCATAACAGTGAATAAGGGTGAAGGAGGAAACAAACAGTGGTTTGTTTCTTTTCTTTTTTAAAACCTTTGATCGTACTTACAATGATAAAATCGGGTATAGCTTTCCGAAAAGTATTCGATACTAAGAATCAGACAGTCTGAACTGTCAGGATTGATGAAATGAGGTAGTTTAAGATGAAAATCATGTTTTATGATACAAAGCCTTATGATAAGATCTGGTTTCAGCCGCTCGGTGAGGAGATGGGGTATAAGATCAAGTTCCAGGAAGTGAAGCTGAATGAGGATACAGCTATCCTTGCAAAAAACTATGATGCAGTCTGTATTTTTGTGAATGATGACGCAGGGAAGGAAACAATCAAGGCGCTGAAGGAGCTGGGAGTCAGGACCATCCTGCTTCGGTGTGCAGGCTTTAATAATGTGGATCTGAAGGCGGCGAAAGAGGCGGATATTAAGGTGCTGCGTGTGCCGAGTTATTCACCGGAGGCGGTAGCGGAATATGCTATGGGACTTCTGCTTACCGTGAACCGAAACATTCACCGGGCATATGTGCGGACCAGAGATTTTAACTATAACATCAATGGACTGATGGGTATTGATCTGGTCGGGAAGACAGCCGGAGTGATCGGGACCGGTAAGATCGGGCAGATGATGATCGACATCCTGAAAGGCTTTAAAATGCACATTCTGGCCTATGATCCATATCCGGTGAAAGGACTGGATGTGGAATATGTAGAGTTGGACCGTCTGTTCCGGGAGTCGGATGTAATTTCCCTTCATTGTCCGCTGACAAAGGATACCAAGCATATCATTAATAAAAAGAGCATTGAGAAGATGAAGGATGGTGTGCTGCTGGTCAATACTTCGAGAGGCGGACTGATCGATACGGGGGATCTGATCGAGGCATTGATGGCACGGAAGTTTGCCGGAGTAGGACTGGACGTATATGAGGAAGAGGACGAATATTTCTTTGAGGATAAATCAAACGATATTATCACAGATGAGGATCTGATCCGGCTGACCAGCTTCCGGAACGTTATCCTGACCTCGCATCAGGCGTTCTTTACCAGAGATGCGATGGAAGCCATTGCGAAGGTGACTATGGAGAATGCCCGTGCGGTAGAGGAGGGCACCGAGTTGAAAAATCAGGTGCTTCCGTAGAAGTCTGTTTATTGAAAAAAAGAGATATTGATAAATTAATTCGAAAAAAGGTCTTGCTTTTTTCAGGCAATGGGTATATTTTGATTATAACAAGCGTACGGAATGTGTATGGAACAAGGGTGTTCTCTTTATTGAGAGCACCCTTTTTGTGTATGATGAGCAAAATGCAGACGTTATATCTGAACGGAGTTGGATTTGGCGAAGGTACATCGAATAGTTATTTCCCATCACGGAATGGCGCGGGTATGAAGTAATAGAAAGGAAGTAGAAATTATGCAAAAAGTATCAGAAATTTTTGGCTCTTATGTATTTGATGATGCGACCATGAAGGAGCGTCTTCCAAAGTCTACATACCGCGAGTTGAGAAAGACCATTGATTTTGGAGAACCATTGAACAGTGATGTAGCAGATGATGTTGCATTGGCTATGAAGGATTGGGCAATCGAATTAGGAGCAACCCATTATACACATGTATTTTTCCCATTGACAGAGACCAGTGCTGAGAAGCACGATTCATTTATTACCCCGGTAGGCGGCGGTAGAGTTATGATGGAGTTTACCGGTAAGGAGCTGATCAAGGCTGAACCGGATGCATCCTCATTCCCATCCGGCGGTATTCGTGCTACCTGTGCAGCCAGAGGTTATACAGCATGGGATTGTACATCACCGGCATATGTGAAGACCAGCTTAGATGGCTGCTCTGTATTATGTATTCCGACAGCATTCACCTCATACACAGGTGATTCCCTTGACTTTAAGACTCCATTGCTTCGTTCTATGGATGCATTAAGCAGAGAAGCAAAGCGAGTATTGAAATACTTTGGTAAGGAGCCGGCAAAGGTTACCGCCAATGTAGGACCTGAGCAGGAGTATTTCCTGGTAGATAAGGCCAAGTACATGCAGCGTGAAGACCTGAAGCTGACCGGACGTACCTTATTCGGTGCACCGGCACCAAAGGGACAGGAGCTGGATGATCAGTACTTCGGTAACATTAAGGAAAAGGTTTCTACATTCATGAATGATCTGAATGCAGAGCTTTGGAAATACGGTATCACAGCCAAGACACAGCATAACGAGGTTGCACCGGCACAGCATGAGATCGCACCAATCTTCGGTACAACAAACGTAGCAAGTGATAACAACTACCTGTTAATGGAGACATTACAGAAGGTAGCACTTCGGGATGATCTGGCATGTCTGTTATATGAGAAGCCGTTCGCAGGTGTCAATGGTTCAGGTAAGCATAACAACTGGTCCTTCAGCACCAGTGATGGAGAGAACCTGATGGATCCTGGTAAGAATCCGGAAGAGAATTTGCAGTTCCAGTTGTTCCTGGCAGCTGTATTAGCCGCAGTTGATAACAATGCAGAGATTTTGAGACTGTCAGCATCTTCTGCAGGTAATGACCACAGATTAGGTGCAAACGAGGCACCTCCGGCAATCATTTCCGCATTCTTGGGCGAACAGCTGGAGGGCGTTGTAGAGCAGATTATTGCAACCGGTTCTGCAGAACACAGTAAGCCTGCAAAGGTATATGAGTCCGGTGTTTCTACACTGCCAAGCTTTACGATGGATGCAACAGACCGTAACAGAACTTCGCCATTCGCATTTACCGGTAACCGGTTTGAGTTCCGTATGGTAGGTTCTACACAGCCGATTTCACAGCCGACTATGATGTTAAATACAATTGTTGCAAATGAGTTATCCCTGATCGCAGATCAGCTGGATGCTGCAGAGGATAAGGATGCATGCATTAAGACATTGATCCGTGACCTGCTGACCAAGCACCAGAGAATTATCTTCAACGGTAACGGATATTCCGATGAGTGGGTAGCCGAGGCTGAGAAGCGTGGTCTGCCGAATATCAAGTGTCTGGTAGATGCAGTGCCATATCTGATAACCGATAAGACCATCGAAGTATTCAAGCGTATGGGTGTTATGAGCAAGACCGAGTTAGAGGCAAGAGCAGAGGTTATGCTTGAGAATTACGCAAAGAAGATCAATATCGAAGCACGGACCATGATCGAGATGTCTAACAAGCAGATTATTCCGGCTGTTATGGATTATGAAGGTAAGCTTGCGATTGAAGCAAAGAACATTCAGCTGATCGGCATTGAGCCTGCAGCACAGAAGGAGCTGATCGGTCAGATCGATGCGAAGCTTCTGGAATTAAAGGCAGCAACTGCGAAATTTACAGAGATTGTAGATAAGGCAGCAGATTATGAGGATGATATCAGTGCATGGGCTAAGTATTATCATGATGAAGTATTCCTTTCTATGGGTACTGTCAGAGAGCCTGCAGATGCACTGGAGCTTCTGGTAGCGAAGGAAGCATGGCCATTCCCAACCTACGGCGATCTGTTATTTGAGCAGTAGGAGTCAGAATCGTATAAGCAGAAGCGGACATTCCGATGTCTGCTTCCCGTATAAAGGAAGGAAAATCAGGTATGGTAACTCATACCTGATTTTTTTGTGAAATATGTAAAGTTAGGACTGTATAGATTGTGAAAAGTGCGGTATACTAAGAGTAAAATTATGCAGGAAAAGGAATGGATAGAATTTCGTGAATGAGGAAAGAGGGAGCAGTAGTTCCACAGCATTAACGAAAGTGAATATAGATGCCGCACGCAGAAAGCGGATTCAGAGCTATAAGATGTGGATCGTAAGGCTGTTTTTAATGGCAACAATTCTTCCGTCGATAGCCTGTATCGTTATGCTGGTACAGGTAGGCAGACTGGAGAAACGGGTTATGGCAGTCGCAGATATGCAACCGGGTGCACAGACCGCGATCCTGTCCAGTAAGGAAGCACTGATGTCCAATCCCAATGTAGACGTGGACAGCCTGACCGGAGATACACAGGAAGCCGAGGCGGATACGACAGAGATCCAGAAGCCGGATGGTGAGTCGGGGGATTCGGCGGATGGTGACGGAACAGACACCCAGACGGAGAAACGGATATACCTGACCTTTGATGATGGGCCGAGTATATATACCGGGCAGATTCTGGATATATTGGCGGCAAATGATGTGAAAGCTACGTTCTTTGTGCTTGCGAGAGAGGATGAGTCCTACTGGCCGTATTATTCCAGAATTGTGGAAGAGGGACATACCTTGGGAATGCATTCGTATACCCACGATTATAATCAGGTATATGCATCGCTGGAAGCATTTGAAGCGGATGTAGACAGTCTGTCTCAGTTTTTATATGACAGGACTGGGGAAGAGGTGAAGATCTATCGGTTTCCGGGAGGCAGCAGTAATACAGTTGCGAAGGTTCCGATGCAGGAATGTATTGCATATCTGAATGAGCGGGGTATTCGGTATTATGACTGGAATGCATTAAATGGTGATGCGGTATCGGCAGAACTGACACCGGATAAACTGATTGAGAATATTATGACCAGTGTCAGACAGAATAATACATCCATTGTTCTGATGCATGATATGCAGTCAAGACATACGACGGTCGAGAGCCTGCAGCAGTTGATCGATACGTTGAAGGAAGAAGGGTATGAGCTGTTACCGATTGATGAGAATACACCATTGATTCAGCATGTTCCGTATGACACAGGATTTGGAGAGGCGGCAGATTAGAAGACATGAATTATCAGGAAGCAATGACCTATATAGAAGAGAAGAACCGGTTAGGCAGTGAACTGGGACTGACACAGATCAGAAAGCTATTGCAGCGGATGGGCAATCCCCAGAACCGCTGCAAAGTTGTGCATATCGCAGGAACGAATGGAAAGGGATCCATTCTTTCCTTTATGGATGCGGCATTACAGGATGCCGGTTACCGGGTCGGACGCTACAGTTCGCCAACAATCTTTACATATTTGGAACGATTTCAAATCAATGATACCTATATGTCGGAGGAACGATTTGCCGATCTGCTCAGCCAGGTGGCTTCCCATGTCTCTGCAATGGAGGCGGATGGAGAAGGGACCGTAACCGCATTCGAGCTGGAAACGGCAATCGCATTTCAGTACTTCTATGAGGAACAGGTCGATGTTGTGCTGTTGGAGACCGGCATGGGCGGCAGACTGGATGCTACGAATATGGTAGAGCGACCGCTTTGTACGATCATTGCATCCATCAGTCTGGATCATACAGCGATTCTCGGAAGTACCATTCCGGAGATTGCCGCAGAGAAAGCCGGGATTCTGCGGGATCAGGTTCCGTGTGTGACCTATCCGGTGAATGAGGAAGCAATGCCGGTGTTATTGGATGCATGTGAGAAGCATAATATTCAGCCGATTGTGCCGGATTTGAGCGAATTGACTATACAAAAAGAAGATTTGTTATATGAAATATTTGCTTATAAAAACGTGATTTATAAATCGAGCCTTTTGGGAAAGCATCAGATCTATAATGCGATTACAGCAATCGAGGCCTTGAATACAATAAGTTCTGCACTGATTGATGCAGAATCAGAATATAAAAAGAATGGTTTGAAAAATGTGAACATACAAAATGGCCTGCAACATACCAGATGGAAGGGCAGATTTGAGATTTTGGAGGAGCATCCGTATGTGATTCGGGATGGTGCACATAATCTGGATGCTGCCAATCGGTTGTATGAGCAGCTGAGAAAGCATTTTACAAAGAAACGGATTCTTTATATAATAGGTGTATTAAGGGATAAGGCACATTATGAGATGTTTCGGAAGCTGGTTCCGCTGGCAGATAAGGTCTATGTATTGACGGTGCCGGATAATGCGAGAGCGCTTCCGGCAGAGGAGCTGGCAGAGGAAGTGCGTCAGTTTTGTCAGGAGGTAGTGATCACGGAGTCACCGGAACAGGCATATACACTGGCGAAGCAGGAAGCGGAGCCGGAGGATGTGATCGTGGCATTTGGTTCCTTATATTATATAGGAAGAATCGGAGACAGAAATGGAACGGATCGATAGAATCCTGCAGCATAAGCGTTTTCAGGAATGCAGACAGCAGATTATGCAGGCAGAAGTACATAGAATCTATTGTAAGCATGGACTGGAGCATTCGATGGATGTGGCGAGAATCGTCTACATTCTGAGTCTGGAGGCCGGTGAGACCGGTCAGACGTTGAAGAAAGAGATCATCTATGCTATGGCACTGCTTCATGATCTGGGACGGAGTGTGGAATATCAGAACGGACAGTCACACCATGAAGCCGGTGTGGAGATTGCGGGAGAGATTCTCCGGGATTGTGGATTTAATGAGACGGAGATTGCATGGATCACAGGAGCGATAGCGGCACATAAGCATGCGGAGGCAGAGACCGTCCCGGAGGAGCAGGCGGGTATTGGCGACCGGTATCGCAGAATCTTATATCAGGCAGATAAGCTATCCAGAAACTGTTTTGACTGTCCGGCAGCAGACACCTGCTACTGGCCGATGGAGAAACGGAATCACGGAATTATATATTAATGTAAGAACATAACAGATTATGAGAATGGGACAAAGGAGATATTATGAGAATCGGAAAATGGCAGTTTGATACAGAGAATCAGGTATATATGATGGGAATCCTGAATGTAACACCGGATTCCTTTTCGGATGGCGGACGCTATGATCATATGGATCAGGCGTTGTTTCATGCGGAGGAGCTGGTGAAGCAGGGGACGGATATTCTGGATATCGGTGGTGAGTCTACCAGACCGAACCATATTAAGATCACAAGTGAAGAGGAGATCGAACGGGTATGTCCGATTATTGAGGCGATCAAGAGCCGGATGGATATTCCGGTCTCTCTGGATACTTATAAGTCCGATGTGGCAAAGGCAGGGATTGCTGTCGGTGCGGATATGATCAATGATATCTGGGGACTGAAATGGGATGGCACCATGGCAGCAGTCATTGCAGAGGGTGGTGTTGCATCCTGTCTGATGCATAATCGGAAGGAAGCTGTTTATGATAATTATTTAAAAGATGTTGTAACAGACCTGCAGGGGAGTCTGGATATGGCAAAAGCGGCCGGTATGGATATGGAGCAGGTATGTATTGATCCGGGCATCGGATTTGCCAAGAGTCTGGAGCAGAATCTGAGCCTGATGAATCATCTGGAGGATTTGCAGAGCCTGAAGTATCCGATATTGCTGGGAACCTCCAGAAAGTCCATGATCGGACTGACATTGGATCTGCCGGTAGATCAGCGCGAGGAAGGGACAATGGCAACGACGGTGCTTGGTATTATGAAAGGATGCTCGATCATCCGGGTACATGATGTGAAGAAGAATCTGCGGGCAGCGAAGATGACACTGGCCATGCTGCGGGCAGAATAAGGAAGGAATTACTATGGATGAAATACGAATCAGAAATCTGGAAGTATTCTGCCACCATGGAGTATACGAGGAAGAAAATACATTAGGACAGAAGTTTCTGGTATCGGCTACCCTGTTTACAGATACCAGAGCTGCGGGACAGACAGATTCTCTGGAGAAATCGATTAATTACGGGGAGGTCTGCCATGACATCAAGAAGATCATGGAGGAGCGGAATTATAAGCTGATCGAGGCAGTTGCCGAGACACTTGCAGACCGGTTATTAAAGAAATATCCGACTCTGCAGAAGATCGGGCTGGAGATCAAAAAGCCATGGGCACCGATCATGCTTCCAATCGATACGGTATCGGTAGCAATTGAACGGAGCTGGCATACAGTGTATTTCAGCATTGGTTCCAACATGGGCGACCGGAAAGAGCATCTGGATTACGCAGTGGAGATGTTAAAGACGAATCCGGATTATAAGGATGTGCGGGTATCCTCTTATCTGGAGACAGAGCCGTATGGTTATACAGAACAGGCTCTCTTTCTGAATGCCTGTATTGCCTGTCGGACACTGATGACACCGGAAGAGGTGCTTGATTTTGCACATGAGATCGAGCAGGGGCGGAACCGGATCAGAGAGATTCACTGGGGACCGAGAACTCTGGATGTAGATATTTTATTATATGACCGGGAGATCATTGACAGTCCGACCCTGTGCATTCCGCATCCGGAAATGCCGCTGCGGACATTTGTGCTGGAGCCGCTTGCGGAGCTGGCACCATATCTCAGACATCCGATTACCGGAAAGACAGTTATGCAGATGTTACAGGCTTTTCAGATGGACTAGATCGAAATCCGAGAGCAGCCGATCCGTGCAGTCGGAAGATCGATTACAGAAGAATAAGCGATAGAAAAGAGGCAGGAACGTGGATTTAAATCAGATACGACAGGAAATAGATATTGTAGACAAGCAGATGGTAGAGCTGTTTCAGAAGCGGATGCTTCTGGCCGGTGAGGTGGCAGAGAATAAGCGTGGAACCGGCAAAGCAATCTATGACAGACAGCGGGAGCTGGAGAAGCTTAAGAAGTTAGGGGATCTGGCGGACAGTGAGTTTAACCGTCATAGCATAGAGGAGCTGTTCCTGCAGATCATGTCGATCAGCAGACGGTATCAATATAAGATATTGGGGGACCGGGATCGGTACATTGAATCCAAGTATACAGCAGTTGACAGTCTGGATATGAAGCCGGGCAGTCAGGTGGTTTATCAGGGGGTTCCGGGTGCTTTCAGTGAGCAGGCAATGCTTCGGTTCTTTGGGGATCAGGTTGAGAATTTTCATGTAGAGCGGTTCGAGGATGTCATTCAGGCACTCGAAGAGAATCGGGCAGAGTACGGAGTATTACCGATCGAGAATTCTTCTGCCGGCTTTGTTTCCGGGATTTATCATTTATTACAGGAGCATGAGGTGGCAATCGTAGGCAGCATTGATCTGGAAGTGTCACAGGCATTGCTGGCAGTGCCGGGAGCTACGATCTCAGATATTCAGACTGTATATTCGCATCCGCAGGGATTGCTACAGACGAAGCCATATCTGGATGCACACGGCTGGAAGCAGGTGCCACTTGCTAATACGGCAGTCAGCGCATCCAAGGTAAAGCAGGATGGAGATAAGATGCAGGCAGCGGTCGCCAGCATCCGTGCTGCACAGATTTATGGGCTGGAGGTTCTGGATCCGGAGATCAATACACAGAAAAATAATACGACGCGGTTCGTAGTTGTGTCCAGGCGGTGCATTTATACAAAGAGGGCGAACCGGATCAGTATCAGCTTTTCCCTGCCGCATGAGAGCGGAAGCCTTTATAATGCACTGGGGCATTTTATATTCAATGATCTGAACATGACAAGCATTGAATCGGAACCATTGCCGGGCAGACAGTGGGAATATCGGTTTTTCATTACATTTGAGGGTAATCTGTCAAATGCAGCGGTTCGGAATGCAATCACCGGAGTTCGGAGTGAATCCGGAGATTTCAAAATATTGGGAAATTATTATACGAAAGAATCGGAAGCGTAACACGCGGATGAAAATCAAGGGATAGAACAGAAACGGAGGAGTAGGTATGGCATATCAGGTATTTGCCGCAATCAATGTAGGGTCCAATGATATATCAATGAAGATCTTTGAGATCACTACAAAGCAGGGATTTAAAGAACTGGATTGCATCAGTTACATCCTGGAGCTGGGAAGTGACACATATCGTCTGGGATATGTAAGTAATGAGAAGGTCAATGAATTATGTGACTGCTTGATGCGATTTAAGGACAAAATGAAGGAGTATGACTGTAAGGAATATCGGGCATATGCAACCAGTGCAATTCGCGAGGCCAGTAACAGTCTGATGATCATTGAAATGATCGAGCAGCGCACCGGTTTTCAGGTAACAATCTTAAGTAATTCGGAGCATCGGTTCATGATGTTAAAGGGCTGTGCTTCTACCATGAAGGAATTTGATGAAATCACCAGTAAAAACACAGCACTTCTGGATATGGGTGCAGGAAGCATTCAGATCTCATTGTTTGAGAAACAGTTGTTGACCGCAACCCAGAATATCAAAATTGGCTCAGTTCGCGTGCGTGATATGATGTCCGGTATTGAGGCCAGAGTGTCCAATGGGGAGGAGATTCTGGAGGAGTTTGTTCAGAATGAATTAAGTACATTTAATACCATGTATCTGGGTGATAAGAATATTAAGAACGTAATTGCCATCGGAGACGAAATCCAGGCATTACAGAAGATTGCACCGGAGCTGAAGTTAAAGAATCTGATGAGTAAGGATCAGATTGATTACATTTATAAAAAGATCATGGATGCTTCCCCACAGGAGATGGCATTACATTATGGGATACCGTTTGAACGGGCGACCCTGATCCGACCGGCAATCATCATCTACCGGACACTGGTAGAGACCACAAAGGCAGATGCTATTTTCCTGCATGATATCAATCTGACAGACGGTATTGTGGCAGATTATGTAGATCAGGCAAAGAAGTATACCATCGGAAGAGCTTTTGAGGAGGACATTCTGGCTTCAGCAATGGCAATGGCGAAGCGGTATAAATGCAATAAAACACATATCTCCTATATCACCAATCTGGCACTGGCGATCTTTGATGCCACCAGAAAGCTGCATGGTATGGGACGGACACAGCGGTTACAGCTACAGATTGCATGTATCCTGCATGATTGTGGAAAGTTTATTAATATGCAGAATGTAGCAAATAACTCCTACAGTATCATCATGTCAACCGAGATGATGGGACTGTCTCATAAGGAGCGGGAGGAGGTCGCAAATGCAGTCCGTTACAATACCCTGTATCTGCCGGCTTATCCGCAGGTAAAGGATTCTCTGGGGGATGCATCCTATACAACGGTTGCGAAGCTGGCATCAATCCTGCGTGTGGCAAATGCACTGGATCGTTCACATAAGCAGAAGGTGGAGAAGTTTACGATCCAGGTGAAGGAGCGGAAGCTTGTGATCGTAGTTGATACGGTAAATAATATTACTCTGGAGGCTGCCCTGTTTAAGCAGAAGGCAGACTTCTTTGAACAGATTTTCGGAATTCGTCCGGTATTAAAGCAGAGGAGGAACGTATAATGGAAGATAAGAAATCAAATAAGGAATCAGGAAAGGAATGGAAAAAGCCATCCTATTATGTGAATCGGGAATTGTCCTGGCTGGAGTTTAACTGTAGAATTTTAGGAGAAGCAAAGGATCGCACGATTCGGCCGTTCGAGCGGATTAAGTTCCTGGGAATCACAGCATCCAATCTGGATGAGTTCTTTATGGTGCGCGTGGCATCTCTGATCGATATGGTGCATGCGGGATATAAGAAGACAGATATTGCCGGAATGACGCCGGAGCAGCAGCTGGAGAAGATCATTCCGAAGACAAAGGAATTTATGAACAGTCAGTATATGACCTATAATCGTTCTTTACTTCCTTTGCTGGAGAAGAACGGACTGCATGTAATCACACATCATGAGAATCTGACAGAGGCACAGAGCAGTTATGTAGATGACTTTTTTGATAAGGATGTATACCCGGTCCTGACACCGATGGCGGTAGATGCATCCCGTCCATTTCCGTTGATCCGGAATAAGACATTGAATATCGGTGCCCTGATCCGCAAGAAGGACTCCAAGGAGGTGGAGATTGCAACCGTACAGGTGCCATCCGTGCTTCCGAGAATCGTGCACGTTCCAAGTGAGCAGGATGGTGTACAGGAGGTCATTCTTCTGGAAGAGGTGATCGAGAAGAATATTGCAAAGCTGTTCTTAAACTATGAGGTGACCTGTGCACATCCGTACCGGATCATGCGAAATGCGGATCTGACGATCGATGAGGATGATGCCGCAGATCTGTTAAAGGAGATCGAACGCCAGATCAAGCAGCGCCAGTGGGGTGAGGTAATCCGGCTGGAGGTTGAGGACAGCATTGATAAGGAATTACTGAATCAGCTGGTAAAGCAGCTGGAGGTTGAGAAGGAGAATATCTTTGCAATCAACGGACCTCTGGATCTGACATTCCTGAGCAAGCTGAGCGGACTGGACGGATTCGATCATCTGAAGAATCCGAAGTACACACCACAGCCGGTACCGGAGTTAAACAGCGAGGAGTCGATCTTTGATCAGATCCGGAAAAAGGATATATTCCTCCATCATCCGTATGAGACCTTTGATCCGGTTGTACAGTTTATCAGTCAGGCAGCGGTGGATCCGAATGTACTGGCCATCAAGCAGACACTTTACCGTGTATCCAGTCATTCACCGATCATTGCAGCACTGGCACAGGCCGCTGAGAACGGAAAACAGGTTACGGTACTGGTAGAGTTAAAGGCCAGATTTGATGAGGAAAATAATATTAACTGGGCAAAGATGTTAGAGAAGACCGGATGTCATGTTATCTATGGTCTGGTAGGCTTAAAGACGCATTCCAAGATTGCCCTGGTAGTCCGCCGGGAAGAGGATGGTATCAAGCGTTATGTACATCTGGGAACCGGTAACTACAATGATGTGACAGCAAGACTTTATACAGATACCGGTATTTTAACGGCATCCGATTCCATTGGGGAGGACGCAACCGCAGTATTTAATATGCTGTCCGGATATTCTGAGCCGGCAAGCTGGAATAAGCTGGCAGTTGCACCGATCTGGCTGAAGGATACCGTACTGGATTTGATCAAGCGTGAGGCAGAGAACGCCAGAGCCGGAAAGCAGGCACATATCATTGCAAAGATGAACTCTCTGTGTGATCCGAAGGTTATGGCAGCCTTATATGAAGCATCTGCAGCCGGAGTCAAGATTGAGCTGATCGTCCGTGGTATCTGCTGTCTGCGGGCCGGTGTGCCGGGACTGAGTGAGAATATCACAGTGCGGTCGATCGTTGGTAATTTCCTGGAGCATGCCCGGATTCTTTATTGCTACAATGATGGATTTGAAGATATTTATATGGGAAGTGCAGACTGGATGCCGCGAAATCTGGATAAACGTGTGGAGATCATGTTCCCGGTAGAGGATCCGCAGGCAAAGAAGCAGGCCAAGCACATTCTGGATGTCCAGCTGGCTGACACCCTGAAGGCTTATATCCTGCAGCCGGACGGAACCTACGTAAAGCAGGATCTGCGTGGAAAGGATAAGATCTGTGCACAGGACGTATTCTGTGAAGAGGCAATCGCAGCAGCGAAGAAGGAAGAAAAGTTCGGAGAGGAAAAACGTACATTTGAACCGATTACAGCGGATATGAAGTAGGATTATGATTCGAATATTAGTAGTAGATGATGAGAAACCAATTGCAAATTATATTAAGCTGACATTGAAGCAGGCAGGTTACTGGGTAGACTGTGCCTTTGATGGCATGACGGCACTGGAGAAGGCAGAGCAGGTAAATTATGATCTGATTCTGCTGGATGTGATGCTTCCGGAAATTGATGGATTTTCACTGATGGAATATCTGGCACCGAAAGAGGTGCCGGTGATATTCCTGACGGCAAAGGGCGGTGTGAAGGATCGTGTCAAGGGGCTTCGGCTGGGAGCCGAGGATTATATTGTGAAGCCGTTTGATGTCATGGAGCTGCAGGCAAGAGTCGAGGTTGTTCTGCGCCGTTATAAGAAGACGGAGGAAATCCTGCGTGTTCAGGATATTGAGGTGGATACCCGTTCCATGCAGGTGACGAAGGCTGGAACCGAGATAGCACTGACCAGAAAGGAATATGAGCTGCTGTTACTGTTTATGCGAAATCCCAATACCGCATTATACCGGGAAACAATCTATGAACGTGTATGGGGCGGTGAGCTGGAATACGGAAGCAAAACGGTTGACCTGCATGTACAGCGGCTGCGGAAAAAGCTGGGACTGGAGGGAGAACTCCAAGCAGTGAACAAGGTAGGCTATCGCTTTGAGGTAAAGGAATGAGATTTCGATATAAGATCACATTATGCATCAGCTGCCTGCTGGCAGTTTTTTATGGAATCGGAGGTACGGTGTTGATTTCCGGTTCCTTTCGTTCTGCCCTGGAACAGGAGAAGACGAATGCCAAGCAGTCCTATCAGACCATTCTGAATACCCTTCAGCTGGTGAATGGTATAGACAGCTGGAATGATGAGAAGGTGATCTCCGATATTCTGGAACGGCTATCCAGTCAGGGAAGTGCATCCTGGGCAGCATTATGCCTGAAGGACGGAAATGAGGTCTTGTATAAAGAAGGGAATGTTCTACAGTATTCCACACGGGAACAGACCGGAGAGACCCAGAATCTTAAGAGTGGAATGGCAGAGCTGAGTGGATTTCAGGATCATGCAGGCAGACAGTATCTGCGGATTGACGGAGCACTGATCGTGGGTGATAAATGTATGACGTTGGCTGCGGCATATGATATAACTCCGATCTATACCAGCCGGGATACACAGGAGAAGGTATATAAACGGGTCTATCTGGTTATGCAGATTGCCTGTCTGATACTGGTGTGGCTGATCGCCTATATTCTGACAAGACCATTGTCAAAGCTATCCAATGCAACGAAACAGCTGGCCGCCGGAGATCTGTCGTATCGTGCCAATGTGCGGACGAGGGATGAGTTCGGGATTCTGGCAAAGAATTTCAATCATATGGCAGAGCAGATCGAGACCGGTATGGAACAGATGCAGGATACCATGGAGGCGAAAGAGCAGTTTATGGGTGGATTTGCGCATGAACTGAAAACACCGATGACCTCCATTATCGGCTATGCAGATCTGATCCGGCGGCAGACCCTGTCACCGGAGGAAGAGGCAGAGGCGGCAAACTATATTTACACGGAAGGAAAGCGTCTGGAGCGGCTTTCCTTTAAAATGCTGGATATTTTCTCTATGGAAAAGACAGGCATCCAGCTGGTGGAAGGGAATCCGGGACGGATCGTTGAGGATATGGTCCGGCATATTGCACCGGTATATCAGAAGAATCATATAGAGGTAAGCTGTGAGTGCCAGCAGGGAAGCTGCCTGCTGGAGCCGGATCTGTTCCGGTCACTGCTTCTGAATCTGATGGATAACAGTCGGAAGGCAATGCCGGAGGGTGGAAGGATTCAGGTATTTCTTACCATGCTCGCAGATGGATGCTGTCTTACGGTATCGGATAACGGAAGCGGAGTATCCGAGGAGGCACTGCGACATCTGACGGAGGCCTTTTACCGGGAAGATAAGGTAAGATCCAGAAAAATGGGAGGTGCAGGCCTCGGACTGACGTTATGTGACCGAATTGTGGAATTACATCAGGGAGAACTGCAGTTTCAGAGGGTGGAACCGCACGGATTTGAAGTGACGGCATACATACACGGAGGGAGAGAGGCAGAATGAAGCGGATAAAGAAGCAGGGAAAGAAGCCTGAAAAGCGGAATATTCTGATTGTACTGGCGGCACTTGTTCTGCTGGTTGGAGGATTCTTCCTGCCGGAATGGGTATTTGGAATACAGAACCGTAAGATCCAGACAAATGTGGAAACCTATACTATGGAGAATGGCTCCTTTCATGTGGCCAATCAGCTGATTCAGAAGGCAAATGTAATGGGGCAGGAGTATCTGATCATGGATCTGTATAACGGAATGGAGCTGGAGCATTCCGAGACAGAGATTCAGGAGATCGGAATAGAGGCTGTACAGGTGTTTACTCCTTGGATTTTGAATCAAAAGGGCGGAGCCGGGCCATTAAGAGGGGAATTGTCAGACTGGAGTGCAGATGCACAGCTGCTGGTTTTTTCAAAAGAAAATCTGAGCTTTGTTGTGTGGCAGGTATACATGGAAGCGGAAGGCGTCAGCTATAATATGACCATTGATGATGCGACCGGCAAAGTGCTTAATTATCTTTACTATTGTTCGCTGGATGCATATCGTCCGCAGGAACCTCTGGATATAGAAACGGCCGCAGCCTGGATCGAGAAGCTTCCGGAAGTATTTCAGAGCTACTATGAGATGGATGGGATCGAACTGGCAGACCAGATTACGGACCGGGAGCTGCTGTATGACAACGGCTGGGATGATGAAACAATGGGAATTGGAGTATATCAGATGAAGGATGGTGCAGACAGTGCAGAAATCTACTGTCACTTCGGTGAAAATTACGGAGAAATTACGCTGGGAACGGATTAAGGAAAATGATGCTGTTTTGATGCCGATATGTTGCTGATAGGATAAGCCGGTATGCTACCCTGAAATTATCAAGAAACAGGGGAGCGGAATCGGATGAATCAGAGATATATAAATCAGGAATACAGAAGTCGGGAAGGTGCAGGTCAGGAACAAGTAGAACAGCGACGGCTGAGCCGGAAACAGCAGACCAGGCGTCGGAATGCAGATAAGACTTCCGGAAATTCGGAAATGAACGAAAAAGAGCTTGTCACAGGTGTTAAAACTTGTTATAATCGAACTTGCTAAGCGGGCATGGCGGAATTGGCAGACGCGCTAGATTTAGGTTCTAGTGTCCCCGACGTGCAGGTTCAAGTCCTGTTGCCCGCATGGAACGTAAGAGCCAAGAATGTTGAAAAATCAACGTTCTTGGCTCTTTTTTATGCTAAAGATTGAAAAGGTAGCAGAAAGGTAGCAGGTAACACTCCCAAAGCAAGTTTTATCACAGTTTTAGAAACAAGAAAACAATACTTAGGCTGGTCTTCTACAGGCTGGTATGTTAAAATATAAGAAATATACGCAATGGAGTGATAGAAATTATGACACTGACACAGTTAAATTATGCGATAACAGTTGCAAATGCCAAGTCCATGAATGAAGCTGCACGGGAGCTGTTTATTTCACAACCGAGTCTGTCATCAGCTATCAAGGATCTGGAGGAAGAGGTTGGCGTTGAGCTGTTTCGCCGAACCAACCGGGGGATTTCCGTTACTCCGGAAGGAGAAGAATTTGTAGGATATGCCAGACAGGTGGTAGAACAGTATCAGCTGATGGAGAATAAATATATTAATAAAGAGCAGATCAGGAAGAAGTTTGGTGTTTCTACCCAGCATTATACCTTTGCGGTTGATGCATTCGTGGAGATGGTGAAGCAGTTTGGTATGGATAAGTATGAGTTTGCGATTCATGAGACCAAGACCTATGAAGTAATTGAGGATGTACGGAATTTTAAGAGCGAGATCGGTATTCTGTATCTGAATGATTTCAATTATAAGGTGTTAACAAAGCTGTTTCATGAGTACAATCTGGAGTTTCATCCATTACTGGACTGCGGAATCTATGTCTATATGTGGAAGGGGCATCCGCTGGCTGGACGGAAGGAGATTGCACTGGAGGAGCTGGATGAATATCCGTGTCTGTCCTTTGAACAGGGAACCTATAATTCGTTTTATTTTGCGGAAGAAGTGTTGAGTACGTATGATTATAAGCGACTGATCAAGGCAGATGACCGGGCGACATTGTTGAATCTGATGGTGGGACTGAATGGGTATACGATGTGCTCCGGTATCATTTGTGAAGAACTGAACGGTTCGGACTATTGTGCGGTGAAGCTGAAATCCGATGAGGTTATGACGATCGGATACCTGACCAGAAAGGGTGTTGCGATCAGCAAGCTGGGTGAGAAATATCTGGAAGAGCTTGCAAAGTATAAGGATAAGGGAATGCATTAATTCAGTATGGTAATAATGTCTGAAAATAACAGACAGGAATATATAAGGAGCAAACAGGGAGTTATGATGACACAACGGTATGTATATGTAGTAATTTCAAAGACAGCCACAAGATTTGGCTATGTATTAAGACGGGTAGGGGGCGTCCGTTATAATCACGCAGCGATCGCATTGGATGAAGAGCTGAGAGAGCTGTATTCGTTTGCCAGAAAGCAGTATCATGCAGCGTTGATCGGTGGACTGGTAGAGGAAACGGTGGAGCGATATACGCTCAGAAAGCAGACGGACATTCCGGTGACTGTTTTCCGGATCCCGGTATCTGCGGAACAGTATTTGCAGATCAAGCAGGGGATCGATGGAATTAAGCAGGATCACGAGTATAAGTATAACCTGTTTTCGGTACTGACATTTCCAATCACAAATGGGTTTGCTGTTTATAAGGCATATTCCTGTATTGAGTTTGTAATGAATATGATGCAAAAGACGGATTATACTTTGACAAAGCCGCCCTATCAGTATACACCGGATGAACTGCTGGAGCTGTTTGCGGAAGATATCTGGTTTCAGGGAAATCTGCTGGATTATTGTTCTCTGCGTTCAAGCGATGATACATATTTTCAGCCAATGAATCTGGATACCTGTATCCGGAGCGGAAGCGACCTGAGAGAAATCGTGCGGCGTTCTTTATTCACCAGAGTCAAAACAAATGGAATATGATATAGTGATACCGTCTGAATTTAAAGCGAAAGGGATGGACCTATGTTAAATCAATTTTCGAGAACAGAATTATTACTTGGAAAAGAGAATATGAACCGTCTTTCGGAGGTCCGTGTTGCGGTCTTCGGAATTGGCGGCGTCGGTGGTTATACAGTAGAAGCACTGGTGCGCAGCGGCATTGGTGCGATTGATCTGATCGATGATGATAAGGTATGTCTGACCAACCTGAATCGTCAGATTATAGCGACACGTAAAACAGTGGGAAAATATAAGGTAGATGTGATGAAGGAGCGGATTCTGGATATTAATCCGGAGTGCAAGGTAGAGGTTCACAAATGCTTTTATCTCCCGGAGACGAAAAATCAGTTTGATTTTTCCCAGTATTCCTATATAGTTGATGCAGTTGATACGGTAACCGCGAAGATTCAGCTGGTCATGGAAGCGAAGGAGCATCAGGTTCCGGTTATCAGCAGTATGGGAGCCGGAAATAAATTAGATCCGGCTGCATTTGAGGTGGCGGATATTTATAAGACTTCCGTATGTCCGCTGGCAAAGGTAATGCGGAGAGAGTTAAGAAAACGTGGCGTGGATCATCTGAAAGTAGTGTATTCCAAAGAGGAAGCCAGACAGCCGATTGAGGATATGGCGATCAGCTGCCGGGAGCATTGCGTCTGTCCGCCGGGAACGGCACATAAATGTACGCAGCGACGGGCAATTCCGGGATCGATCGCATTTGTGCCATCGGTAGTGGGACTGATCATCGCAGGTGAAGTGATCAAAGATTTGTCGGAAGATTTATAAAGGTGATCTGCGATTGAAAAAGATGTGAATGGAAAAGAAGCGAATGATATGCTGAAAATGGGAGAAGATAATACAAGGATCAGACATAAAGGGATCAGATAGAAAGGAATCGACAGAAGAAGATCAGACAGAGAAAGATCACAGAGGTAGAGAAGAATGAACCGGTTGATATATTTGGATAATGCAGCAACAACACAGACGGATCCGCAGGTGGTAGAGGCAATGCTTCCGTTTTTTACGGAGACCTATGGAAATCCGGCAGCAATTTACGGGTTTGCAGGTGCGTCCAAGGCGGCTGTGGAGCAGGCACGGGAGATAGTGGCAAAGAATATACATGCGATGACGCGGGAGATTTATTTTACCGGAGGTGGCAGTGAATCGGATAACTGGGCGCTGAAGGCTGTGGCAGAGGCATATCGGGAAAAGGGCAGACATCTTATTACAACGAAGATCGAGCACCATGCCATCCTGCATACCTGTGAATGGCTGGAAAAGCACGGATATGAAGTGACTTATCTGGATGTGGATGAGCATGGACTCATAAAACCGGAGGAACTGGAGGCGGCGATCCGGCCGGATACGATTCTGATTTCCGTGATGGCAGCGAATAACGAGATCGGAACGATCGAACCGTTAAAGGAGATCGGAGCAATCGCCAGAGCACATGGAGTTCTGTTCCATACGGATGCGGTACAGGCATTCGGGCATATACCGATTGATGTGAATGAGATGAATATAGATCTGCTAAGTGCCAGCGGACATAAGCTGAACGGGCCAAAGGGAATCGGATTGCTTTATGTCAGAAAGACTGTGAAGCTGGTGTCCTTTATTCATGGTGGGGCACAGGAACGCGGTCGACGGGCGGGCACCTTAAATGTACCGGGGATCGTAGGATTTGGCAAAGCCGCTGAACTGGCATTCTCACAGATGGAGTCACGGATGGCATATGAGAGCAGTCTGCGGGATCATTTGATCAAACGCGTATTAGATGAGATTCCGGATAGCCGGCTGAACGGAGATCCGGTAAGAAGATTGCCAAACAATGCCAATCTGTCATTTCAGGGGATTGACGGAAATTCGCTATTGATCCTGCTGGATCAGAATGGAGTCTGCGGCTCCGCAGGTTCGGCCTGCGCATCGGGCTCACTGGATCCGTCACATGTCCTGCTTAGCATTGGAGTCACAAAGGAAGAGGCACGGGGAGCATTAAGACTCACGGTATCCCATCAGACAAGCATGGAAGAAATAGACCAGGCGGTTGAGATTTTGAAAAACGTGGTGGAACGACTGCGGGCGATGGAAAAGAAAAGATAGTATAGTCTAAATGTTAAAGTATCTCCTAAAATATGATATATTTTAGGAGATACTTCGATTTATAGGAGGAAATAAGGAATGAGAATATTGATTTATATCAAGATTATCGAACCATGAAAAGAGAGTGAATAGTTGAAAAACGAAAGGAGAATCGTGATGAGGAAAAAAGGTGGAGCTGCGATACTGGCAGTCTGTGTTTTGGGAATCTTAACGATGCTTTTTGCAGGCCCGGCAGATAGAAATTCAACTAATAAATCAGAATTGGAATTTACATATGCGGATCTACCGGCTTATTCGGATGTCCCATATGTTGAGGTGAATGATAATAACCCATATTTTGAAGATGAAGAGCTGACGACAGATGCATTTGAACTCTACAGTGATCTGGATGATCTGGGACGCTGTGGAACTGCGTATGCCAATATATGTCGGGAGCTTATGCCGACGGAGAAGCGGGGCGAGATCGGACAGATCAAGCCGAGCGGCTGGCATACAGTGAAATATCCGGAGCAGATAACAGAGAATTATCTGTATAATCGTTGTCATCTGATTGCTTATCAGCTGGCGGGCGAGAATGCCAACGAGAAGAATCTGATTACCGGTACCCGGTATATGAATGCAACCGGTATGGTACCATTTGAGAACGAGGTGGCAGAGTATGTGAAGGAAACCGATCACCATGTGCTTTATCGGGTGACACCGGTATTTGAAGGGGAGAATCTGGTTGCATCCGGGGTATTGATAGAAGCTGAGTCTGTGGAAGATCAGGGTGCCGGAGTGAAATTCTGTGTATTTTGCTATAATGTACAGCCGGGTATCGGAATTGATTATGCAACCGGAGATAGCTGGGTAGCGGATACAGAGGTCAGATAGGTAGATGGTTACGTCTGGAATAACAGCTATAGCCGTTACCTATAGCCGGCTCTTAGTTTCCTGTATTAGACAACCTATGATAGGCATGGTAATATATCCTTGTAATCAGGTAGGAAATAAAGCTACTACAACATGAGATACATAGAAATGAGGTTGATGCTTATGAGACAGATCAAAATAAGATACGGAGTCGCTAATTACAACCGAATGTGTTGCCGTTAAGGATAACAGATTGGAATAAACTCAGAAATAAAGACATCAGAAAAAGATATATAACGATACAAAAATAAAACAGAAATACACAGCAGGAACAAGCCTGCAGAAAGAGGTAAAATTATGGGAAAGAAATCATACGCAGAAAGAAATTTGAAATTTGAAACATTACAGTTACACGTTGGACAGGAACAACCGGATCCGGTTACTGACTCCAGAGCCGTTCCGATCTATCAGACATCTTCTTATGTGTTCCGTAACTGCGAACATGCAGCAGCAAGATTTGGCCTGACAGATGCCGGTAATATTTACGGACGTCTGACCAATCCGACCGAGGATATTTTCGAGCAGAGAATCGCAGCTTTGGAAGGCGGTGTGGCAGCACTTGCAGTTGCATCCGGTGCAGCAGCTATCGCATATACGATTGAGAATCTGGCACAGAACGGTGACCATATCGTAGCAGCTAAGAATATTTACGGTGGTACTTACAACCTGTTGGAGCATACCCTCCCACAGTATGGCATTCATACCACATTCGTAGATCCGTTCAATTATGATGAGGTTGAGCAGGCAATTCAGGATAACACAAAGGCAGTCTTCATTGAGACTCTTGGTAATCCGAATTCCGATGTCGTTGATATTGAGAAAATAGCAGGAATCGCACATGCACACAAGATTCCGTTGGTAATTGATAATACATTTGCAACTCCATACCTGGTTCGTCCGATTGAGTATGGTGCAGATATCGTAGTGCATTCAGCAACAAAGTTCATTGGTGGTCACGGAACGACCATCGGTGGCGTAATCATAGACAGCGGTAAGTTTGACTGGGAAGCAAGCGGCAAGTTCGCATCTCTCACCGAGCCAAACCCAAGCTACCATGGTATCAGCTTTACGAAAGCAGTCGGACCGGCAGCCTTCGTAACGAAAATTCGTGCAATCCTCCTTCGTGATACCGGTGCTACCCTGTCACCATTCCATGCATTCATCTTCCTGCAGGGCCTGGAAACACTCTCCCTCCGTGTGGAACGCCATGTAGAGAATGCATTGAAGGTTGTTGAATATCTGAAGAATCATCCACAGGTTGAGGCCGTTCATCATCCGTCAATTTCTACGGATCCGGAACAGCAGGCACTGTATAAGAAATACTTCCCGAATGGCGGTGGTTCCATCTTTACATTTGAGATCAAGGGCGATGCACAGAAGGCAAAGGACTTTATTGATAATCTGGAGCTGTTCTCTCTGCTGGCTAATGTTGCAGATGTAAAATCACTGGTAATCCATCCGGCATCTACCACACACTCTCAGTTAAATGAGGAGGAGCTGTTAGATCAGGGTATTAAGCCAAACACCATCCGTCTTTCAATCGGAACAGAAAACATTGATGATATTATTGAAGATCTGGATGAGGCATTCAAGGCAATTCAGTAAGCGGTAAGAAAACACGAAAATATATTTTCTAAGAAGTTGAAGTGAGTGATAGAAGGGGAATTCCTGAAAAACAAAGGAATTCCTCTTTATTCTATTTTCAAATGCACGGAAAAATGATAGGATAAGCAATGGAAAAGTGAAAGTAATAAACATGTAGGATGCATGAGGAGTCATTATGTATAAAAGAACCATAGAAGAATATATGCAGGATCATCGGGAGAAGCGACTGATCGATATGCGAAAGCCGGAAGATTTTGAGCAGGAGACCTGTCCGGGAGCAGAGAATCTGTTTTATGAACCGTTTGGGGACGAGGTGCCGGAGTTTCCGAAGGATAAGCCGATTTATTTATTATGCTATACCGGTAGGTGGAGCGACGAGTGGGCAGAGGAGCTGGAGCAGCGTGGCTGCGAGGCATATAGCATTCAGGGCGGATTTGTGGAATATCTGCGGATTCATCTGAATGAAATGATGGACCGGTTAGAGCAGGATCAGGTGGATACCGATACGATCTGCAAGGATGTGGAGCGAAGCATTGTAAAGAAGTTCCGGAAGGATATCTGGCGGAAGTTTACGCAGGGAATCAATGAATATGAGATGATACAGGATGGGGATAAGATTGCGGTCTGCATTTCCGGTGGTAAGGATTCCATGCTTATGGCGAAGCTGTTTCAGGAGCTGGAGCGTCATGGCAGAAAGAATTTCGAGGTTGTATATCTGGTTATGAATCCGGGCTATAATGATGTGAATTATCAGCGGATCTTAACCAATGCGAAGCTGCTTCATGTGCCGATTACGGTGTTTAAGACGGAAATCTTTGATACGGTGGCAGACGTGGGTGATTCTCCGTGCTATCTCTGCGCCAGAATGCGGCGGGGATATTTATACAGTAAGGCTAAAGAGCTGGGCTGTAATAAGATTGCACTCGGTCACCATTATGATGATGTGATTGAAACGATTCTTATGGGAATGCTTTACGGTGGGCAGGTGCAGACTATGATGCCGAAGCTACACAGTACGAACTTTGAAGGCATGGAGCTGATCCGGCCGCTGTATCTGGTCCGGGAGGATGCGATTAAGCACTGGCGGGATTACAATCATTTGCAGTTTATACAATGTGCCTGCCGATTTACGGAGAGCTGTGCTTCCTGCGGCGGAACGGAGAAGGGCTCCAAACGTGCAGAAATCAAGGAGCTGATCCGGACGTTGGCAGAGCAGAATCCGGTGATCGAGAAGAACATTTTCCGGAGTGTTGAGAATGTAAATTTAAGCACAATTATTGCTTATAAGAAGGACGGCGTGAAACATCATTTTCTGGACACGTATGACGGAGATGCGGGGGAGGTAAATCCGAAAGCAGAGCAGTCCTGAATGCCGGAAAGGGATAGTATCGGAAATCAGACAATAAAATTTATTCTGTTTTGCTACTTGTAATATACCCATAGGGGGTATATAATATCGACCGTAATGAGATAACACATAACAGTGGAAAGCGAGGTGGCATCATGCAGAAAGAGAATAACTGCTGTTGTTCCCATAAGACCAAGGAGCGGGACGAACAGGAATATAAGGATCTGATCCATCGGTTGAACCGGATCGAGGGGCAGATACGCGGGATTCGTGGAATGGTAGAACGGGATGCCTATTGTACAGACATTCTGGTTCAGGTGTCGGCGGTCAATGCAGCCCTGAACAGTTTTAATAAAGTTCTTTTGGCAAACCACATAAAAACCTGCGTAACAAGGGATATTAAAGAGGGAAAAGAAGAAACGGTTGACGAGCTGGTAACCGTTCTTCAGAAACTGATGAAATAACACAATATGGAAGAAAAATCAGGAAACGGAGAACTGAAAACAGGAAGTAAGAACCGGGAGACAGGAATGGAAAAATAAGAATTGAAAAATGAAAATAAAACAGAAAGTTGGTGATAATTATGGAGCAGTATAATGTAACCGGAATGAGCTGTGCAGCATGCAGTGCCAGAGTGGAAAAAGCAGTTTCCAAGGTTCCGGGAGTGACATCCTGTTCTGTCAGTTTACTGACAAACTCCATGGGAGTAGAAGGAACGGCGGCAGCCGCTGACATTATTCAGGCGGTTGAGGCGGCCGGATATGGTGCAAGCAGAAAGGGCGCAGCCGGATCGGAGGCTTCTTCCGGTCATAACGGATATGATTCCATCCGGGCAATGGAGGATTCATTGGAGGATAAAGCGACACCTGCATTGAAAAAGCGGCTGATCGCATCCGTTGGATTTCTGATCGCCCTGATGTATGTATCAATGGGACATATGATGTGGGGCTGGCCGTTGCCTGCATTTATGGCAGACAATCATGTGGCAATGGGATTGTTCCAGATGCTGTTGACCATTATCATTATGGTGATCAACCAGAAGTTCTTCATCAGTGGATTCCGGGGCCTGATCCACCGGGCACCAAACATGGATACGCTGGTAGCACTCGGTGCGACTGCGGCGTTTGGATACAGCACCTATGCATTATTTGCAATGACGGATGCACAGATGAACGGTGATATGGAACGTGTCATGTCCTATATGCATGATTTCTATTTTGAATCGGCAGCCATGATCCTGACGCTGATCACAGTCGGAAAAATGCTGGAAGCGAAGTCAAAGGGCAGAACCACCGATGCGATTAAGAGCTTAATGCGGCTGGCACCGAAGACTGCTACGATTCTGCGGGATGGACAGGAGGTAGTTGTAGAAGTAAGCCAGGTAAAGCAGGGAGACCTGTTTGTGGTACGTCCCGGTGAGAATATTCCGGTGGATGGTGTTGTAATAGAAGGGAATAGTGCGGTAAATGAATCAGCACTGACAGGAGAAAGCATACCGGTTGATAAGGAGCCGGGCAGTACCGTGTCGGCGGCTACGAGTAATCAGTCCGGCTTCCTGAAATGTCAGGCAACGCATGTCGGCGAGGACACGACACTGGCACAGATCATCCAGATGGTCAGTGATGCGGCGGCAACGAAGGCACCGATCGCAAAGGTAGCAGATAAGGTGTCCGGCGTATTTGTACCGGTGGTCATCGGCATTGCACTGGTTACGATTGCAGTCTGGCTGCTGGCAGGAGAGAGCTTCGGATTTGCTCTGGCAAGAGGTATCTCGGTACTGGTTATCAGCTGTCCGTGTGCATTGGGACTGGCAACTCCGGTTGCAATCATGGTAGGTAACGGAGTCGGTGCAAAGAACGGGATCCTGTTTAAGACTGCAGTTTCCCTGGAGGAAACCGGTAAGACGGAGATCGTCGCTCTGGATAAGACCGGTACGATCACCAGAGGTGAATCGCGTGTTACGGATATTCTGCCGGGAGACGGATTGTCGGAAGAAGAACTGCTGACCTTTGCCTGTGCATTGGAAAAGCAGAGTGAGCATCCGCTGGCGAAGGCGGTACTGGCATACTGTGAAGAACATCCGGTCCAGG
The DNA here is from genome assembly GCA_963626805.1 of Bacteroidales bacterium H4. Lineage (GTDB taxonomy): Bacteria > Bacillota > Clostridia > Lachnospirales > Lachnospiraceae > CAG-632. Next base: position 121,437 of record CAVFXS010000023.1, read on the forward strand.
GGCTGGAGGTGCAGGATTTCCGGGTTCTGCCGGGCAATGGATTATCCGGTACGATCGGAGCGGAAACCGTCTGGGGCGGTAATGCGGTATATATCAGAACGCAGCTGAATGCGGAGATGGATATCAAGGCACAGGCAGACCGCCTGGCGAAAGACGGTAAGACGCCGCTTTATTTCGCAAGGCAGAAGACAGATGGCAGCCGGGAGCTGCTGGGTGTGATAGCGGTTGCAGACGTAATAAAGGAGGACAGCCCACAGGCGATTCGGGAGCTGAAAAACATGGGGGTCCATGTGGTAATGCTGACCGGTGATAATGAGCAGACCGCACAGGTAATCGGCACTCAGGTCGGTGTGGACGAAGTCATTGCGGGTGTATTACCGGATGGTAAGGAAGCGGTGATCCGGCAGTTGAGGGAAAAGGGCAAGGTAGCCATGGTAGGTGACGGTATCAATGATGCACCGGCACTGACCAGAGCGGATACCGGAATTGCAATCGGTGCAGGTACGGATATTGCGATCGATGCGGCAGATGTGGTACTGATGAAGAGTCAGTTAAGTGATGTGCCGGCGGCGATCCGTTTAAGCAGACGGACACTTCGGAACATTCATGAAAACCTGTTCTGGGCATTTATCTATAACATTATCGGAATCCCGCTTGCAGCAGGTGTCTGGATCCCGCTGTTTGGCTGGCAGTTAAACCCGATGTTCGGTGCAGCGGCAATGAGCCTTTCCAGCTTCTGTGTGGTTACGAATGCGTTGCGGCTGAATCTGGTAAAGATTCACGATTCCAGAAGAGACCGGAATCGGAGAAAGCATACAAATGTAGCAGTCAGTGATAAGAATGCAATAATAAATGAGACTGAAATAGCAAATAAGAGCGCAGCAACAGAAAATAATAAGAAAGAATCGGAGGAAAATAATATGACAAAGACAATGAAGATTGAAGGAATGATGTGCGGACATTGTGAGGCACGGGTAAAGAAAGCCTTGGAGGCACTGGAGCAGGTAGAACAGGCAGAGGTAAGCCATGAGAAGGGAACCGCAGTAGTTACCTTAAAGGAAGCGGTTGTAGATATGGTGCTGAAGAAGGCTGTTGAGGATCAGGATTATAAGGTGACAGGAATTCAGTAAAAAGCAGCAGGACAGTGAGCTTCATCATGAAAGGTAGTAGAAAAGCCGGTCAGATCGTAAGATTTGATTGGCTTTTCACAGAATGAGACATATGTAAACTTATAAAAATTAGAATAGACGGATTTAGAGAAAGAATGAAAGCAGGAAATGAGCGTAAACTTCGGATATTCGGCAGTGCCTGAATGTGAAAGTACTCAGGGCACTGCACAGATAACCGTTTTTTTATATCTTAATCATATAAAGATTTATGATACCGGATTGCCCCGTAGATTTTCTGGAATAAAACCACAATCATGGAAACAACCAGATAGCCGGTTGACAGAATTCCCACGGAACCACCAATAATCATTAAGATAAGATAACCAATATTCATAATTAACACTCCTGTTCTATATTATATTTATGTATTCAAAGAAACCCTGTGTTATCACAGGAAATGGAATAATAACGACATAAAAATACCATACTGTAGATTAGAACATGAGTGCCGGCTTTTGACCATCCTGACATTGAATGTAACGAATCGTTACGGTCAGACTGTAAAGTTCTTTTCGGAAGACTGTACAACCATGTAGAAAGATAAAAAACGGAGGCAGAAAGGCTGATGTGCCAAAGCAGATTATGAGTGCAATGCGCAGACGTGTTCGCTCATCAGAACGATGATTCCTGCGGGCACGGATCAGAGATTCCTGTCGATTCATGGACCCATCACTGCTCAGGACAGCGGAATCCGGCTGTGTTTTTAAAATCGTCAGCACTGTGCTGACCGGCTGTGAGGTCTGATATGCAAAATGCGAATCCTCGGATATCTGTGTCATACAGATGCCGGACAAAAACATGGCTGTCAGCAGCAGTATACTTATGAAATTATGTATCATGGAATGTCTTTGCCACATATCAATCACCTCTGGACAATATTCTAACAAACACAGCAGGGAACCGCAAGATGAGAGCACGGCGGGAATGGTTAAGAAATGGTAAAGATAGCAGAAAAATATCTTGACCGGAAAGATTGACCTGTGTTAGAATTCAACCAAGTTGATATCAGGGAGTAGTTCGCATCGAGAAGATGTTGTACAGTTCGTCATCACGTCGGATCCGGTTCTGACCGGGCTGTACATTGCAACAGGAACGAGACTTTTATCGCACATTTTATTTGTGTGCGATAAAAGTCTTTTTTTATACATTTTATAAAAACAAATGGAGGTAATTTGTATGCAGGAGTATTGGAATCAATCGGCAGAAGAAGTCAGGGAAATATTCAGAACCGATCCGGATGGTCTGCAGGACGCACAGGTAGAAGAGATCCGGAAAAAGGTCGGTGAAAATACACTGGCAGAGGGTAAGAAGAAAAGTATATTTAGGGTATTTTTAAGCCAGTTCTGCGATCTTCTGATTGTGATCCTGTTGGTTGCAGCCGGAATATCCATGTTTTCCGGTAATGTGGAAAGCACGATCGTAATTGTAGCAGTGCTGCTGATGAATGCGGTTCTTGGAACGGTTCAGCATGTAAAGGCACAGAAATCCCTGGATAGCTTAAAACAGCTTTCGTCGCCAACAGCAAAGGTGATCCGGAATGGAAGTCTGATGGAAATTCCGTCTAAAAAGGTGGTGCCCGGTGATCTTATAATGCTTGAGGCAGGCGATATGATCGTGGCAGACGGAAGAATTCTGCACAACTATTCTTTGCAGGTAAATGAAAGTGCACTGACCGGAGAATCTACCAATGTGGATAAGGATGATGTACCGTTGTCCGGAAATGTGGCACTGGCAGACCGGATAAATATGGTCTATTCCGGAGGATTAGTTACGTACGGAAGGGCAGAGGTTCTGGTGACTGCGACAGGTATGGAAACAGAAATCGGTAAAATAGCAGGCATGATGAACGATATTCAGGAGCGGAAGACACCACTTCAGGTCAGTTTGGATCAGTTCAGTAAGCATCTGGCAACCCTGATCATGATTATCTCAGCACTTGTATTCGGCCTTTGCATTCTGCGGAAGATGCCACTCATAGATTCCTTAATGTTTGCAGTAGCTCTTGCAGTTGCGGCAATTCCAGAGGCATTAAGCTCTATTGTAACGATTGTTCAGGCAATGGGAACGCAGAAGATGGCGAGAGAGCAGGCGATTATAAAGGATCTGAAGGCAGTGGAGAGCCTTGGATGTGTGTCTGTGATCTGTTCCGATAAGACCGGGACACTGACTCAGAATAAGATGACAGTGCAGAAGCTTTATATAGATGGTAAAGAGTGGAAGCCGGAGGAAATTAATCTTCATGATCAGCTTCACCGGTATTTACTCTATGATGCGATATTGACCAATGATTCCAGTCTGGTGGATGGAAAAGGAATCGGAGATCCGACAGAGTATGCCTTACTCGAAATGGTTCGGAAAATCCCGGTAGCAGCGAATGATGCGGTTCTGGCAGATGGATTTCATGAGAATCTGCTCCGGCAGACAATGGTCCGGATGGAGGAACTTCCGTTTGATTCCGACCGGAAGCTGATGTCTACCAAGTATTGTCTGCATGGAGTTCCGACGCTTCTGACCAAGGGGGCGGTAGATGTATTACTGGATCGGTGTGTCAGCATCCGGACCTCAGAGGGGATCCTTCCTATGGATGAAGAACAGCGGAAGAAAATCCGGGAGGAAAATAGCCATTTCTCAGAGCAGGGGCTTCGGGTTCTGGCATTTGCCTATCGGGAGCTGGATCAGCCGCTGACTATGGAGGAGGAAAAAAGATATATCTTCCTCGGACTGATCTCCATGATGGATCCTCCGCGTCCGGAGGCAATCACGGCTGTAGCAGATGCGAAGCATGCCGGTATCCGACCGGTTATGATTACAGGCGACCATAAGATTACAGCAACAGCAATTGCAAAGGAAATCGGCATTTTTGAAGCCGGTGATCTGGCTGTGACCGGCATGGAGCTGGATGCAATGACAGAGGAGGAACTGGATCGGAAGATCGAACAGATATCGGTTTATGCCAGAGTATCACCGGAGAATAAGATTCGTATTGTTAAAAGCTGGCAGAAAAAGGGAAGAATCGTATCTATGACCGGAGACGGTGTCAATGATGCACCGGCACTGAAACAGGCAGATATCGGAGTGGCAATGGGTATCACCGGAACTGCAGTGTCCAAGGATGCGGCAGCAATGATTCTGGCAGATGATAATTTTGCCACAATTATGAAAGCGGTATTAAACGGAAGAAATGTATATCGAAATATCAAGAATGCAATTCTGTTTCTGTTATCCGGTAATATGGCAGCAATTTTGTCTGTTCTGTATACTTCCATTCTGGGACTTTCCGTTCCGTTTGCACCGGTGCATTTGTTGTTTATCAACCTGCTGACGGATTCGCTGCCGGCAATTGCAATTGGTATGGAACCGGCAGATCCGACTCTGTTGGATGAGAAGCCGCGAGATCCGAAAGAGAGTATTCTGAATCGAACCTTTTTCGGGCGGATTTTTCTGCAGGGTATTCTGATTGCACTGGTAGTTATGGCGGCTTATTATATGGGTAGTCCGATGCAGACACCGACCGTTGCTATGACGTATGCATTTGCCACCCTGACATTGGCAAGGTTGTTCCATGGCTTCAATTGCAGAACGGGGCAGTCCATGCTTCGGGTTGGTTTTCGGTCAAATCCGTATAGTATCGGAGCATTTGCAGCGGGAGTTTTGTTGCTGATACTGGTATTGATCGTACCGCCGCTTCAGGAACTGTTCAGTGTGTCCGGTATTACCGGATCGGCACTTTTAAGAATTGCCGGACTGGCAATTCTGCCGACCGTTTGTATTCAGATTGTAAAAATGCTTCGGGAATTGAATAATAGTAAAAAGACAGAATCATAAAAGGTAAGAGCTTGGAGGATACAGGAAAACTATGGAATATGAAATATCATTCGGATATTTTTTGCAGCAGATGGGAGAACATCCGCTCCTGCTGATATCAGTATTGTTGACCGTAGGTGTCATATTTGTGAACGGCTGGACAGATGCACCGAATGCGATCGCAACCTGTGTAGTTACTCGGTGCATCGGTGTCAGACAGGCCATTATTATGGCAGCCGTATGCAATTTCTTCGGTGTATTGGTAATGACCATGTTTAATTCCAAGGTGGCAATGACAATTAAGAACATGGTAAATTTTAACGGAAATAATCAGGATGCGATGATTGCCCTCTGTGCAGCAATGGCTGCGATTGTAATCTGGGCAGTCGGAGCCTGGTGTTTTGGAATACCTACGAGTGAAAGTCATGCGTTGATTGCGGGTCTGACCGGTGCAGCTATTGCACTTCAGGGTGGAATGGATGGAGTCAACGGTGCAGAATGGCTGAAGGTCATCTATGGTCTGGTTTTATCTACAATTGGTGGTTTGGCGCTGGGATTTATAATTTGTAAAGCAATGACACTGATTTTTTATAACTGTAACCGGGAGAAAATGAACCGTTTCCTGCAGACCGGACAGGTGGCAGGTGGTGCGGCGATGGCATTTGTACACGGGGCACAGGATGGACAGAAATTTATGGGAGTCCTGCTTCTGGGACTGTTCCTGACCAATGGCATGGAGGATACGCAGGGAGCAACTATCCCAATTTGGCTGATGCTTCTGTGCTCTGTAGTGATGGGTGTCGGTACCTCTGTTGGTGGCAAGAGGATCATTAAATCTGTGGGAATGGATATGGTAAAGCTTGAAAAATATCAGGGCTTTTCTGCGGACGTTGCGGCATCTATCAGTATTCTGGTTTCGACATTGTTTGGATTGCCGGTCAGTACGACCCATGTGAAGACTACAGCCATTATGGGAGTCGGAGCAGTAAAGAGGAAATCGTCTATTAATTTCAGTGTGGTTAAGGATATGCTTCTGGCATGGGTGTTGACCTTTCCGGGCTGTGGTGTGATCGGTTTCGGAATGGCGAAGCTGATGCTGTTATTAAAATAAGAAGTGATATAGTAGCAGAGGAGAATGAAAATGAAAAAGAAAAAGGATGAGTTTTATTATAAAAATCTGAATCAGTGTGCAAAATATGCATGCCAGGCGGCTGAAGTTTTGCAGGAAACATTAACGGACTTTACTAAGGAGACGCTGCAGGAAAAGATCGAGCAGGTACATGAGCTGGAACAGCAGGGGGATACTAAGCGGCATAAGATGATGGCGGTGTTGAACCAGGCATTTATCACACCGATTGAACGGGAAGATCTGATTGCGTTAAGTAATGTATTGGATGATACGACAGATGCTATAGAAGAAATCCTGCTGCAGATTTATATGTGCAGGGTGGAAACCGTAAGGGAGGATCTGTTTCCGGTACTGGAGGTACTGCTGAAGAGTGTCCGGACACTGGAAAATCTGGTGGGAGAGCTGGAGAATTTCAAGCATTCCAAAAAGCTGGAGAAATACATTATTCAAGTCAATGACCTGGAGGAGCAGGGGGATCGCTTATACATGGAGAACATGTACCGGCTCCACGGAGAATCTGATGTGAAGACGATCCTTGCATGGAGAACGATTTATGAATGTGTGGAGACCTGTCTGGATACCTGTGAGCATGCGGCGGATATTGTTGAAACAGTAAGAATGAAAAATTTATAAAATTTTTGGATATTGACAAGAGTTTGACAAAAAATGTCTGGAATATGATATACTATCAATGGTCGCATGAGATAAGACATTTTAGCGATACATTATCCGTATTTTGCAGAATATAAACTAAGAGAATAAATAGAAATACGGAGGTTATAGCATGGAGGAAAAGAAATGAAGTTAACAAAGTTTGGTGTATCAGTGGCATTGATTAGTGCGGTTGCATATTTTGCAGGCTATGTGGGGATCGTACCGATTGTATTATTATTTATTTTTGCATTGTATACAGATATTGAAATAGTAGCGAAGAAGAATATTACACAGGCAATGATCATATCTGTATTTTTTAGTATTCTGGCAATGGTATTTGGTGCATGTAGCAACGGCTATATGGACTTTATCGGATTATTCAGCGGTGCTTACGGTGTATACAACGTATTGAGCAAGCTTGATTTCTGCAGCTGGCTGAAGACCATTTGCAGTATTGCTGAGTTTGTGATCATGATTTATGCAGTAGTCGCAGCATTCAAGGGTGATGTTGTGAAGCTTCCGATCGTAAGCAAGATGGTTGAAAAGCATTTCGGTGAGGAGACTGAAACAGCTACAGCAACAGAGACTAAGAGTATTGCGGAAAATACAGATACAGAGCAGTAGATACAGAAAGGAAGAAAATGATGAAAAATCCGGCAGCGCTATTTAAGCTAAAGGGAATGTGGGATACATTTGTTCAGAATCATCCGAAGTTTCCAATGTTTTTAAATGCAGTAAAAAATTCCGGTATATCAGAAGGCAGTATTCTGGAGGTTCAGATTACACAGCCGGATGGGGAAGTCATGAAGACGAATATCAAGGTTACCCAGTCGGATCTGGAGTTATTTGAACAGCTGAGGACTCTTATGTAGTTCGTGGTTTTATTATTCGGATATATTATTCAGACAATAAGAACATAACAGAATGAAATCAAAGGCCCGGCGGTATGGATCAGCCTGCAGAAGCAGAGATCCGTATCGCCGGACTTTATTTATGGTATATGATTTGTATTCATTATCTGTCCATACAGCTATATATCTTACAGATATTTTTTCAGTAAGATACTGGAATTCTGACCACCGAAGCCGAAAGCATTGGACATGGCAATCTGTACATCCTGTTTTCTAGCCTGATTCGGTACATAATCGAGATCGCATTCCGGATCCGGATTTATCAGGTTCAATGTCGGAGGTACAATACCATCCTGAATGGCCTTTACACAGGCGATCGTCTCGGTAATACCACCGGCACCCATCATGTGGCCGGTAGAACCCTTCGTAGAAGAAATGGCCATCTTCTTTGCATAGTCGCCGAACAGAGTTTTGATCGCAGTGGTCTCAATAATATCACCCTTTGGTGTGGAAGTACCATGGGTATTAATATAATCAACCTCTTCCGATTGAATACCTGCCTTTTCCAGACAACGCTTCATGCAGAAAACTGCACCGATTCCTTCCGGATGAGGAGAGGTAACATGATAGCCATCGGTACTGTTGGCCCAGCCGATCACAGACGCATGGATGTGTGCATTTCTTGCTTTTGCATGCTCTTCGGTCTCAATGACGATACAACCGCCGCCTTCACCCATAACGAAGCCGTCACGATTCGCATCAAACGGGCAGCTGGCTGATTCCGGTGAATCATTCCGGGTTGATAATGCATGGGCAGATGCCAGTCCCATGATCGTAAGCGGAGAGGTGGCTGCCTCTGCACCAACGCAGAGAACAATGTCTGCTTCACCACTGTTGATCAGCATGATTCCGGTCGATAATGCATCTGCACCGGAGGAGCAGGCGGTAGTGACAGTCAGACTCGGACCGCGAAGCCCCTTTGCAATCGCAATCTGAGCGGCTGCAATATTACCGATAACCTTTGGAACAAATCGTGGGCTTACCTTAGATTGTGCACCGGTGCTGATGCTGTTCTGGGTATCTGCAATAGTGGCAATTCCGGCAAACGCAGTACCGACAACAATTCCGATCCGTTCCGCCGGAACTGTCCGCGCTTCCGGATCATCCGGATGAAGGTCTGCATCCCGCATAGCCTCTTCAGCTGCGACATATCCATATTGCATGAATAAATCCATCTCACGGGCCAGCTTACGCGGCATATGCTCGGTTGCGTCAAAGCCCTTTACCTCAGCAGCAATCTGCACCGGAAGAGCGGAAGTATCAAACCGGGTAATCTTCCCGATTCCGTGTACACCGGAAACCAATCCGTTCCAATATTCATTTACGCCAATCCCAATGGGAGTTACGGCACCCATACCGGTAATAACAATCTTATTCATCCTTTGATTCTTCTCCTGTACTTACATATTTATGAGGATCATTCTCCTGTGCCCAGTCTTTCTCCTTGATCTCGACACGACGGATTTTACCGCTTACGGTCTTCGGTAACTCTTTTACGAACTCGATTACCTTCGGCCGTTTGTAAGAAGCCAGGTTGGCACGGAAGAAGCGAATCATTTCTTTCTTCAGAGAATCTGTTGCTGCAGTGCCTTCGGTTAATACAACGCTTGCCTTGATTGCCTGACCACGCATCGGGTCCGGTACGGAGGTAACTGCACACTCTACAACATAAGGAAGCTTCATGATCTCGTTTTCGATTTCAAAAGGACCTACCCGATATCCGGTGGATTTGATCACATCATCTACACGACCAACATACCATAAAAATCCGTCTTCGTCCATATATGCGGTATCACCGGTGTGATAATATCCGTTATAGCAGACGGATTCGGTCCGCCTCTCATCCAGATAATAACCCATGAAAAGACCCTCCGGAAGACCGTCCTTTACGCTGATTACAATCTCACCGGTCTCACCGGTCTCGCAGATGCTGCCATCTGCACGCATAACCTCTACCGTATACTGCGGACTTGGCTTACCCATAGAACCCGGTTTCGGCTCCATGCCTTCCAGATTTCCGATCGTCAGGGTGGTCTCGGTCTGACCGAAGCCTTCCATGATCTTCATACCGGTAGCTTTATAAAACTTTTCATAAATCTCCGGATTCAGAGCTTCTCCGGCAGTCGCAACCGTCTTTAAGGAAGATAAATCAAACTTTGCGAGATTCATATGCACCAGGACACGATAAACAGTTGGCGGTGCACAGAAAGTGGTAATCTTATATTTTTCGATCATCTGCATGATCTGGCTGGCATAGAATTCGTCGAAATCATAGGTAAACACGGCTGCCTCGCAGAGCCACTGGCCATAGAGCTTACCCCATAAGGCCTTACCCCAGCCGGTATCGCTGATGGTGAAATGAATACCATCCGGATCTACCTGCTGCCAATATTTTGCAGTGATATAATGTCCCAGAGCATATTTATAGCTGTGAGCTGCAATCTTCGGATAGGACGTAGTGCCGGAAGTGAAAAACATCAGCATCGGATCATCACCACCCGGAACATCCGTCGGCTTCCGGAAGTCTGGAGAAAAGAAGCGGATATCACGGTTAAAGTTACTCCAGCCCTTTAAGGTACTTGAACCAACCATGATCTTGGCCTTTAATCCGTCATAGGTCTTGGAAGCCCGTTCTACTTCAGAAGCAACCTTTCCCTCAGAGGTGCATAAAACAGCATCGATCTGGCCGGCCTTGAAACGATATTCAAAATCCTTCTTTACCAGAAGATTGGTAGCCGGAATTGCAATTGCACCGATCTTATGAAGGGCAAGGATGGCAAACCAGAACTGATAATGACGCTTCAGAACCAGCATAACACGGTCACCGCGTTTGATTCCCAGATAGCGGAAATAGTTGGCTGCTTTATTGGAATATACCATCATATCTTTAAAGGTAATCCGCCGCTCCTTGCCGTCATTGGCAACGTGAAGCATTGCAAGCTTATCCGGCTTGCTTTTTCCCAGAACGTCTACAATGTCGTAGGCGAAGTTGAAACGATCATCGTTGTGAAATTCAATGGCATTTAGTACGCCGTTTTCATCCTTAGAGGTGGAGATAAACATACCGGCGATCCCGGCTTCAGGTTGTAAATTCGTACTGCTCATAATTTGTTCCTTTCTTGTTATAGAATGTTTTATTTATAATCTGATATGATATTAATTTCTAGTAAAAATGGTTTGATAGATTTTTTCATGTAGTTTTCAAAACCACATAGACAATAATATGATATAGTGTGAATGGGCATGTGTCAAGAGATATATTTTGAAAAAGTGTGTAGAGTTTTTGAACAAATTATGAACTTTCTACGATAGAAAAAATATAAAAATAAAAACTATCTAAACATGTATAAATGAGTTGACAAACAGGGAATAATTGTTACAATATATGTGGTTAGAAAATTAAAATTTTTTAACTAAATAAGAAAGCATGAAAAGGAGAAACTACTATGTTCGAGACAATTAAGAAAGCGATTGCAGATGTTTTAGGCTGTGATGAAGATAAGATCACATTAGAGGCATCTTTAACAGATGACCTTGGTGCTGATTCTCTGGATGCAGTAGAGCTTGGTATGGCTATCGAGACCGAGACAGGTGTTGCAATTGCAGATGAAGATCTTCCTAAGATGAAGACAGTTAAGGATTTAGTAGACTACGTAAACGCTCATCAGGAGTAATCGTAGTAGTATAGCGGAGGAAGACAGGAATATATAAATCACTTACATAAGTCCTTGATTTGTATATTCCTGTTTCTGCTATTAAGAATTGGAGTGATGAAAGAAATGAGTCTGTTAGGTAAGACAAAAGCAGGACTTGAGAAATATGCGACAGTCCTAAAAGGTTCAGATAAAGAAAAAGAGACTGCAATGAGTGATGATTTTGAACCGGTCGCAGTACGCGAAAAGGCTGAGAAACAGGAGGACAATGTATCGGGAATAGTGATCTGTTCATCCTGTAAGTCAGAGATCCAGACGGATCTTATGAAGAAGAATCTGTTCGTCTGCCCAGAATGCGGAGCACACAATAAGATCTCTGCGGCACGAAGAATGAGAAGTATGGTAGATCCGGGAACCTTCCGGAAATTAAAGCATAAGGTTCCGTTTGTAAATCCGCTGGATTATCCGGATTATGAAGAGAAGATTACAAAGCTGCAGGAAAAGACCGGACTGGATGAAGGTGTCCTGATCGGTGTCGGTGAGGTGCAGGGCCAGAAGGCAATGATCGCTGTTATGGGAAGTGAGTTCCTGATGGGCAGTATGGGAATTGCAGTCGGCGAGAAGATCACCTATGCGTTTGAAGTGGCAGATAAGAATAAATTACCGGTGATCATGTTTACGGCCAGTGGCGGTGCCAGAATGCAGGAGGGTATCCTGTCTCTGATGCAGATGGCTAAGACAAGTGCGGCCGTACAGCGGTTCAGCGAGCATGGCGGACTTTATGTCGTTTGTCTGACACATCCGACAACCGGTGGTGTCAGTGCCAGCTTCGCAACATTAGGCGATATTACTCTGGCAGAGCCGGGAGCATTGATCGGCTTTGCAGGTCCGCGTGTTATTGAGCAGACCATCGGACAGAAGCTGCCGGCAGGATTCCAGCGGGCGGAGTATCTGGAGAACCATGGATTTGTAGATCAGATCGTTCCGAGAAGTGAGATGCGGAAGGTTGTTGGACAGATTTTGCGTCTGCATGAGAGAAAGAGGAGGCCGTCATTATGATTCGAGAGATAGATGAGCGCATCCGTGCAATCGACACCGAGATAGAAGAATTATCTGCAAAGAAAGATGATTATGCAGCGGATGTACGCATAAAAGAATTAAAGAATGAGAAGCGCAAGCTCCTTCATCAGTGTGATAATCTGACACCGGCAGATAAGGTATATCTGGCAAGAAGCATCAAGCGTCCGAAGGTAGATGATTACATTAATGCCTTGTTTGATGATTTCTTTGTACAGCGGGGCGATTTTTTAAGCAAGGAGGATAAGAGTATTCTCGGCGGAATCGCAATGTTCCATGGTATGCCGGTTACGGTTCTGGGTCACCGGAAGGGTAGAAATATTAATGAGAATATGGAGTTTAACTTCGGAATGCCGGAGCCGGAAGGATACCGGAAGGCACTGCGTCTGATGAAGCAGGCAGAGAAGTTCGGACGCCCGGTAATTACATTTATCGATACACCGGGTGCATATCCGGGGCTGGAGGCAGAGGAGCATGGACAGGCGAATGCCATTGCAAAGAACCTGGCTGAGATGAGTTCCCTGAAGGTACCGATCATTGCGATCGTAACCGGTGAGGGAAGCAGTGGCGGTGCACTGGCAATCGGTGTTGCAAACAGTGTTTATATGCTGGAAAATGCCGTATATTCCGTACTGTCACCGGAAGGCTTTGCTTCTATTTTATGGAAGGATTCAAACAGAAGTGCGGAGGCCTGCGATCTGATGAAGCTGACGGCACAGGATCTGAAGCATTATAATGTTATTGACGGAATCATTAAGGAGCCACTGGGCGGTATTCAGCAGAATCCGAACAAGGTATATCGGGAGATAGATGCAGTACTGAATCTGGAGCTGGCCAGATATAAGAAGATGTCTCCGAATGAGCTGGCAAAGAACCGGTACGACAAGTTCCGGTATATGGATGCTGCGATTATTGATGCAGCAAAGAAGGAGAATGCATAATGTTATTAAATGAAATGTTAGGAATCAAATACCCGATCATTCAGGGTGGTATGGCTAATATCGCAACCGGTAAATTCGCAGCACAGGTATCCAATGCAGGAGCATTGGGCCTGATTGCTTCCGGTGGTATGAATGCAGAAGCTCTGGAGAAAGAGATCGCAGAGTGCCGGAAGTTAACGGATAAGCCATTTGGTGTAAATCTGATGCTGATGAATCCGGATGTGGATAATATCGCACAGCTTCTGGCAGATGAGAAGATCGGAATCATTACAACAGGTGCCGGTATGCCCGGTAAATATATGGGTATGTGGAAAGAAAACGGCAGTAAGGTGATCCCGGTTGTAGCAAGCACTGCACTGGCTCGGAAGGTAGAGCAGCAGGGTGCGGATGCCGTGATCGCAGAAGGCGGAGAAAGCGGTGGACACGTTGGTGATATGACTACCATGACACTGTTGCCGCAGGTCATAGAGAAAGTATCCATTCCGGTTATCGCAGCAGGCGGTATTGCAACCGGCAAGCAGTTTATAGCAGCTATGGCACTGGGTGCGATCGGTGTTCAGATCGGAACCTGTCTGTTAGTCAGTGAGGAGTGTCCGATTCATGAGAATTACAAGCTGGCACTGATTAAGGCAAGAGATAACAGTACCACAGTAACCGGACGGTCTCTGGATGCTCCGGTTCGTATCCTGAAGAATGATATGGCCAGAGAGTACATAAAGGTAGAACGAAGCGGTGGTACCAGAGAAGAATTAGAGCAGTTTACATTAGGCGGTCTGCGCCGTGCCGTATTAGACGGTGATGTGAAGACCGGTTCGGTTATGGCAGGACAGGTTTGCGGACAGTTAAAGGAGATTCAGCCTCTGTCCGTGATTCTGGAGAATCTGTACGAGGATGCAAAGAAGGAATTAAAGGAACTGCAGAGCTTACAGCTTTAATAAGAAAGATATCAGATTGGAGGATATGGAATGAAGTTAGCATTTATGTATGCCGGGCAGGGCAGTCAGTATGTGGGAATGGGTAAGGATTTCTACGAGGCATATCCGGAATTCCGGGAAGTAATGGATCATACGGATGTTGGATTTGATGTAAAGAACTGCTGCTTTAACGGACCGGCAGAGATGCTGAGTACAACAAAATATACACAGCCGTGTATGGTGACATTTGCGGTTGGAGTAACCAGGATTCTGGAGAACAAGGGAATTGTTCCGGAAATGGCAGCAGGCTTAAGCCTTGGTGAATATTCTGCATTATATGCGGCAGGTGTGTTTGATGAGCAGCAGGTAATCTCTCTGGTTGCATTCCGTGGACAGGCTATGGCTGAGGCAGTCGTTGATCGTGCATGTAAGATGGCAGCAGTCATTAATCTGGACCGTGAGAAGGTAGAGGCATGCTGTGCACAGGCACATGAGGAGTTTAAGGATGCAGCATACAATGTTGTAGAGCCTACCAACTATAACTGTCCGGGTCAGATCGTTATTTCCGGTGATGTTGCACCGGTAGATCGTGCGATCGAGCTGCTGACAGAGGCAGGTGCAAGAAGATGTATTCCGTTGGTAGTCAGCGGACCATTCCATACTTCATTGATGAAGCCGGCCGGTGATAAGTTAAGAGAACGATTCAAGGCAGAGAACTTCGGCGATATGAAGATTCCGGTTGTCTTTAATTCCCTGGGACGGTTCAAGACAGAAGAAGAAAGCATTCCGGCATTACTGGAAAAGCAGGTACAGCACAGTATTTATATTGAAGATTCTATCCGTTATATGGCAGAGCAGGGTGTTGATACGATCGTTGAGATCGGACCGGGGACTGCATTGTCCAAGTTCGTAAAGAAGACCTGCCCGGAAATTACCTGCTATAGTGTAGAGAAGGTAGCAGATGTGGATGCTTTACTGGAAAAGCTGGCATAGATCCAAAGAGGAGGAAACATATGTTGTTAGAAAATAAGACAGCGATCGTGACCGGCGGAAGCCGAGGAATCGGTCGGGCAATCTGTGTTGCACTAGCAAAGGAGGGCGCCAATGTGGTGACCTGCTATGCAAAGGGTGCAGCAGCGGCAGAGGAAACCGTCGCACTTTGCAAGGAGCTTGGGGTGCAGGCCGTTGCCGTTCAGGCAGATGTGTCAAAGAAGGAAGAGGTAGACCGGTTATTCGAAGAGGCATTAAAGGTTACCGGTACGGTTGAGATTCTGGTCAATAATGCCGGGATTACAAGAGATGGTCTGTTGATCCGGATGTCCGATGAAGATTTTGATCAGGTCATTGATGCGAACTTAAAGGGGACCTTTTACTGTATGCGTGCAGCAGCCAAGCTGATGATGCGGAAGCGTTATGGCCGGATCGTCAATATCAGCAGTGTGGTTGGTGTATCCGGAAATGCGGGACAGGTGAATTACGCAGCCAGCAAGGCAGGAATTATCGGTATGACCAAGTCTCTGGCAAAGGAGCTGGGTTCCAGAAATGTGACAGCCAATGCCGTTGCACCCGGATTTATCACCACGGATATGACAGAGGGCTTGCCGGGTGCGGTAAAGGAACAGATGGCAAAGGAAATCCCGCTGGCAAGAATGGGCCAGCCGGAGGATGTTGCGAATGCGGTTGCATTCCTGGCATCGGATCAGGCATCTTATATAACCGGACAGGTACTGCATGTAGACGGCGGTATGGTAATGTAACAGAAATCATAGTATGGAAAGGGAATATACATGAAAAGAAGAGTTGTAATCACAGGAATGGGAACCATTAATCCATTGGGACATAATACGCAGGATACATGGGAGAATGTGAAAAAAGGTGCCTGCGGAATTGACCGGATTACCCAGATCGATACATCAGAGTTTAAGGTAAAGATTGCCGGTGAGGTCAAGGATTATAATCCGGATGAATACTTGGATAAAAAAGAAGCAAAGCGTATGGATCGTTATACACAGTTTGCAATGATCGCTGCAAAGGAAGCATTTGCAGACAGCGGACTGGATATGACCAAGGAGAATCCGTTACGTTGCGGCACCATCGTTTCTTCCGGAATCGGTGGCTTGAAGACGATCGAAAGCGAGCATGACAGAGGCTTAAGCCGTGGCTTTGAGAAGATTTCTCCGTTCTTTATTCCGATGTCGATCGCGAATATGGCAGCCGGACAGATTGCAATCGAGACAGGCTTTAAGGGTGTATGTACCTGTGTGGTAACAGCCTGTGCATCCGGTAATAATGCAATCGGTGAGGGCTTCCATTATGTCCGTGACGGATATTCAGATGTAATGCTCTGCGGTGGTGCAGAGGCATGTATCTGTGATATGGGTGTCGGCGGATTCACTTCGATGAAGGCACTGAATACAACAGAGGATACTGATCGTGCATCCATCCCGTTTGATAAGGAACGTGCAGGCTTCGTTATGGGCGAGGGCGCAGCAATCCTGATTCTGGAGGAGCTGGAGCATGCAAAGGCCCGTGGTGCAAAGATCTATGGAGAGATCATCGGTTACGGCGCAAGCTGTGATGCATATCATATTACCGCACCGGATCCAACCGGCGCAGGCGGAACCGCATGTATGCAGTTGGCAATGGAAGATGCGGGTGTAAAGCCGGAAGAGGTTGGTTACATCAATGCACATGGTACTTCCACACATCTGAACGATGCAGGAGAGACCAAGGCAATCAAGGCAGCCTTTGGCGAGCATGCATATAAGCTAATGGTAAGCTCTACAAAGTCCATGACCGGACATCTGTTAGGTGCCAGCGGTGCTGTAGAAGCAATCTTCACAACACTGGCATTGAAGGATGGATTTATTCCGGCGACCATTCATTATCAGGTACCGGATGAGGAATGTGATCTGGATATCGTACCGAATGAGGGACGGAACGTTCAGGTTGAGATGGCATTGTCCAATTCCTTAGGTTTTGGTGGACATAATGCAAGTGTTCTGTTTAAGAGATATCAGGAGGCATAATATGGAATTAAATTCAAATCAGATTCAGGAGATCATCCCGCATCGTTATCCATTCCAGCTGGTCGATAAGATTGTAGAATGTGAGCCGGGAAAGAGTGCAAAGGGAATTAAATGTGTATCTGTAAATGAATTGTTCTTCTGCGGACATTTCCCACAGCAGCATGTTATGCCGGGAGTTCTGATCATAGAAGCACTGGCACAGGTTGGCGCAGTTGCAATTCTCTGTGAAGAAGAAAACAAAGGAAAAATCGCATTCTTTGGCGGTATTAAGAATGCAAGATTCCGTAAGCAGGTAGTGCCTGGTGATGTTCTGACACTGGAATGTGAGATTACAGAACGCCGGGGACCGATCGGCTTCGGTAAGGCAGTCGCAAAGGTAGACGGAAAGGTAGCTGCGCAGGCAGAGCTTTCCTTTGTAATTGGAGCAGAAGAAAAATAGAATATCTGTAAGAGGGAGATATGATAGAACAATCATTTTCGGAAGTATATAAAAAATTTAAGCTCCGATATTATCAGAATGTGTTTGCACAGGCACCCAATCGGGAATTAAGTCTGACAACGGTAGAAGCATTCTGTGCGGAGATTATAGGGGCATTGAATAATCCTACGATTAATGAGTTCGCCAGTTTTGTAAATATATCTTCTCCGAATGCGACCTATAAGGTTAACAGTCTGATTCAGAAAGGTTATGTGGAAAAGGTGCAATCGGAAACAGATAAGCGGGAATATCATCTGAAGGTGACGGAAAAGTATTATAAATACTATAATATGAGTCAGTCCTATGTGGATAAGGTACTGAAGCGGGTAAAGGAACGATGCAGTAAGGAAGATGTGGAGGTCTTTGACCGGGTACTGACCATTATGAAGGATGAATTAATGCCGGAGGTTGAACTGGAGCTGCGCGGGCAGCAGGATGAGAAAAAGTAATAACAATGTAATAGCTAAAAGCAGCAGGAGCAATAGTCCTGCTGCTTTTGTAGGTTTATGGGAAGTAGTTTTTTATACTATCTGCTATAGTTTGAAAAAAGGCAGAGAATAGAATTCAAGTCCAGTATATGTGGAGACAACAGAAAAACAACACAAAAGGAAAGGATACAGGATGGCAGTAAGAATTATCGGAACCGGAAGTGCAATTCCGGATCGAGTCGTAAAGAATGAGGAGCTGGAGACGTTTCTGGATACATCGGATGTATGGATCAGGGAGCGGACAGGAATTGCAAGCAGACATGCGGCAACGACAGAGACCACTACATCTCTGGCAGCAGAGGCATGCAGACGGGCACTGGAAAATGCAGGAAAGAAACCGGAGGACATTGATATTATTCTGGCGGCTACGGTATCGCCGGATTGCACATTCCCATGTTTGGCGTGTGAGATTCAGGCGGCAATCGGTGCAGATCAGGCAGTGGCCTATGATATCAATGCAGCCTGCGCAGGATTTCTGTTTGCCCTGAACTCGGCAACCGCATATATCGAATGTGGGATGTATAGGAATGCCCTGATCGTGGGTGCAGAGGTCTTGACGAAGATCGTGGACTGGAATGATCGTTCTTCCTGTATATTGTTTGGCGATGGTGCCGGTGCGGCAGTCGTGGAAAAACAGGAAGGTACGGAAGGTGTAACTGCGATGGTACAGGGCGCAAACGGAAAGAAAGGTATGGCGCTGTATCGATATGAGGGAATCGTCAGCAATCCGTTCCGCGAGGTGGCTGCAACCGTCGAGGAGATCCCGGGTACGGGCTATCTGGAGATGAACGGTCAGGAGGTATTCCGGTTTGCTATCAGTCAGGTGCCGGAAAGTGTGCAGGAGGTGCTGGATAAGGCAGGATGGCAGAAGGAAGAGGTCGGACACTATGTGTTGCATCAGGCAAACGCAAGAATCATTCAGTCAATCGCAAAGCGGCTTGGAGAGCCTGAGGAGAAGTTCCCGATGAATCTGCAGAACTATGGAAATATGTCATCTGCGAGTATTCCGGTACTGCTTGATGAGCTGAACCGTGAGGGCAGGTTAAAACGGGGTGAGAAGCTGGTGTTATCCGGATTCGGTGCCGGGCTGACCTATGGCGCAACCGCGCTCATCTGGTAGTATGGCTGGGTCTTGCAAAGATGTAAAAAATGGTATAAACTAGACACGTTAGAGGAAAGATAACATCAGAGCAGGAGGAGAAACATGTTAGATATTAAATTCCTTAGGGAAAATCCGGACATTGTAAAGCAGAACATTAAGAATAAATTTCAGGACAGTAAGCTTCCGCTAGTAGACGAAGTAATTGAACTGGACGCAGAGAACCGTAAGACACAGCAGGAGGCAGATAGCCTTCGTGCAGAGAAGAACCAGTTGTCCAAGCAGATCGGTGCTTTGATGGCACAGGGGAAGAAGGAAGAGGCTGAGGAGATTAAGAAAAAGGTTGCAGAATCCTCATCCAGACTGGCAGAATTAGAGGCGAAGGAGCCGGAGCTTCAGGAAAAGATCAGGAAGATCATGATGACGATTCCGAATATCATTGATCCATCTGTACCGATTGGTAAGGATGATAGTGAGAACGTAGAGGTAGAACGGTTTGGTGAGCCGGTGGTTCCGGATTATGAGATTCCGTACCATACAGAGATTATGGAAAAATTTAACGGAATCGATCTGGATGCTGCACGTCGTGTAGCCGGCAACGGTTTCTATTATCTGATGGGTGATATTGCAAGACTGCATTCTGCAGTGATCGCATATGCGAGAGATTTCATGATCGACCGTGGATTTACGTATTGCGTTCCACCGTTTATGATCCGTAGTGATGTGGTGACAGGCGTTATGAGCTTTGCAGAGATGGATGCCATGATGTATAAGATTGAGGGTGAAGATCTTTATCTGATCGGAACCAGCGAGCATTCCATGATCGGTAAGTTTATTGATACCATGATTCCGGAAGGTCAGCTTCCACAGACACTGACCAGTTATTCTCCTTGCTTCCGTAAGGAAAAGGGTGCACATGGTCTGGAAGAGCGAGGAGTATATCGTATCCATCAGTTTGAAAAGCAGGAGATGATCGTAATCTGTAAGCCAGAAGAGAGTAAGATGTGGTTTGATAAATTATGGCAGAATACGGTTGATTTGTTCCGTTCTATGGATATTCCGGTTCGTACACTGGAATGCTGTTCCGGAGATCTGGCAGATCTGAAGGTAAAGTCAGTCGATGTTGAGGCATGGTCACCAAGACAGAAGAAGTATTTTGAGGTAGGCAGCTGCTCCAATCTGGGAGATGCACAGGCAAGAAGGCTGCGTATCCGTGTAAAGGGTGCTGATGGACAGAAGTATTTGGCTCATACGTTGAATAATACAGTTGTAGCTCCACCTAGAATGCTGATCGCATTTCTGGAGAATAACCTGCAGGCAGATGGCAGTGTAAAGATTCCGAAGGCATTACAGCCATATATGGGTGGAAAAACTGAAATTCGCTAGTGTTTTGATGTTAAAACGAATAATGATACAAACGACAAAAAAAGAGATAAAAGCCTCTGGAACATAGTTGACCTTATGTATATAAGTTGATATAATTAAAAAGATTTGAGCTTATATAGTGAAATGAAATGTGGTAGAATCATTTTAATGAGTATTTTTATAAACAAAAGGAGAGTGCGTTATGAAAAAGCAAGGACTCACAAAGAAAATTATTTCAGCAGTATTGTCATGTTCTATGGCATTTTCATTGCTTATCGGAGCAGGTCTTACGTCATATGCGGCGGAAAACACAAGCACCATTAACTATCAAACAGTGTTGGGGGACTCAGAGAAATATGGTATTTTAGCAGCAACACTAGAGCAAACGAATCATATGCAGACGAATTATGCTGCTAAGAAATTTATCAGAACAGGAAATCAAGTATGCGAGCCTGATCTGATAAACGGAACAACCATTCCATTTATAGCTGCAGAAATAGAGAATGGGGTACGATTCGGTAATAGTTGTTATGCAAGCGATTCAAGCACTGTTACCTATCAGGTTGTAACGGGGAGCCAGACAGATATAAGTGCAATTGAGTGCGATAATAGCAGTATTACCTTAAATGTTGACAGAAGTAATGATAAAACGGCAGTCGCAGGTACGGTAACAGAGATGATTACGCATATGCAATCCCAGTCTTCTGCGTTGGCAGCTAAAGCAGCAGATATTACTATCGATGATTCTGAGATAACTGATTTGAATCATTATACCATTGATACAACGACATATGATGCTGATGCGGCGATTGTAGTAAATGTGGCTGATGGTTCAAAGCTTCAGCAGGTAATTGAGAAGGACACAGGATTGATTCTGAAAAAGAAAGCAGATCAGGTTATCGTTCTGAACATGTTTGCAGGCAGTGCTTCTGTTAAAATAGGTAAGGTTAAGCTGGAGATTGATGATGGCACAAGTATGACAACAGAAGGAGATATGGGTAAGGGTTCAGAGCAAAATACAAAATTGCTCAAGTATGCAACTAAAAATCTTATCTGGAATTTTCCAAATGCAACTGCAGTTGAGTTAAATAGTGCAGCAGGCATTTTCCTGATTCCGAATGCTTCAGCAGAAGTAGAAGTTACAAGTACAAGTTCTGGGTGGCTTCAGACAGCAGGAAAAGCTAAAAATGTTAACTGTGAATGGCATTTTCCATATGAGATGGATAATTCTCCATCTACAGTAACAGTGGAAGACATTAAGTTGATAAAGACCGTTGATGCAAATGGAACAGCAGGAGATGTTACAGGAGCAGTATTTGGATTATACTCAGATGAAATATGTACAACCTCTGTAGCATCTGGAAGTCCTGTGCTTTCAGATGGAAGATATGTTGTGACATTTTCAGGAAGCAGACTGACAGTCGGTACGACCTATTACTTAAAAGAAAAGACAGCACCGATAGGATATAACAAGAGTGAGACCGTGTTTAAATGTGTTGTAGCGGCTGACGGAAAGGTTACATATGCAATTGTCGGAAATGCATCTGGAAATGATCAGATAAATGCCGATGGGGTACCTGTTTGTGAAAATGTTAAGAAAACGGAAGAAAGTCCGGTTGTTTCAAAGAAAACAGATATTTCATTCAAAAAGGTGGTTTCCGGTACCAATATAGCACTTGAGGGTGCGAAATTTGGTCTGTACAGTGATGAAGCATGTAAGACAGCGGTTAAAAGAGATGCGAAGAATTACACATTTACATCTGATGTAAACGGAAAAGTAAAGTTTGAAGATCTCGAAGCAGGAACCTATTATTTTAAGGAACTTTCGGCACCGAAAGGTTATCAGAAAAATACAAAAATTTACAGTGTAACCATCACTTTTTTAGAAGACACAGCGAATGTTGTTTTTTCCGATGGAACAAATAACAATCTGAGAGAATTGGTGGTGCCAAATGATCCAATTTCACCGGATGCTGGAGAGACAACCGAGGCGACGGAGACAACCGAGGCAACAGGAACAACCGAGGCAACAGGAACAACCGAGGCAACGGAGACAACCGAGGCAACAGGAACAACAGCAGTAACAGAAGCCGCTACAAATACATCGAACAATGGTGGTGTAAAAACAGGTGATTCTATGAATGTTATGCTAGTTGTGTTGCTTGCGGTCGCATCAGCCGCAACTGCTGCAGGTGTATGGAGATTGTGGAAGCGTTCACGTTAGATTATGTGAGTGTGTGAATAAAATTCTGTAAATGGGATTTTCTATGATAATGACTGGGCTGAAGGCTCTTGAATGAGCTTTCAGCCCAGTCATTGTTGTCACCAGTCATCCGTTTACCAGTTGCGGCCAATCTCTGTTGGTTTGATGCCAGATTCTTGTGTTGGAAGTACTTATCCTGTATGATGTGATTGCCGAATCGAACGAGCTATTGGGATCGGAAAAGGGGGATTAAAGGATTGTTATGAGATATTTGAGTAATAAACATTATAGCCATCATCTGCAGATGGCTTGGAAGAAGATTTGGAAGAATGGTTGCAGGAGATTTGCGGTAATATGTATGATGTTACTGCTGGTATGGAATCTGTCTGGATGTCTGGAGGATTATGAGGATGAGGATACATCGGATGCTACAGGGCGTCCGGGCTCAGAGGATGTATCCGGAAATGCGTCAGGCAGAAGCAGTATTTCCATGGAGCTAGGGGAAGACGGAGCATTGCAGATTGCAAGACCGTCCAGAGAAGTGACGACACCGATGGGAGAGGACGGTACCTGGACCATCTTCGTATATATGTGTGGAACGGATCTGGAGAGTGAGAGCGGACTGGCAACCATGGATATTCAGGAAATGATTTCGGCTTCGACCGGCGATCAGGTACAGTTCGTGGTGCAGACCGGAGGAACCAATGGCTGGAAAGAGAACCAGATTGATTCCGATCAGTTTGAACGCTATTGTATTTCGAATGGAGAAATGGTACTGGAGGATCAGCAGAGTCTTGGAAATATGGGAGACAGCGCCAGCCTTGCAGATTTCCTGAAATGGGGAATTAACAATCATCCGGCAGCACGGATGGGACTGATCTTCTGGAATCATGGTGGCGGAAGTATTTCCGGCGTATGCTTTGATGAAAGAAATGATTCTGACAGCCTGAGTCTGCGGGAAATCGATGCTGCACTGCTCAGTGTGTATGACAGCATGACGGATGATTTTGAGTTTGTCGGGTTTGATGCCTGTTTGATGGGAACGATTGAATGTGCCAATATTCTGGCATCCTATGCAGATTATATGTATGGCTCGGAAGAGCTGGAGCCGGGATATGGATGGGATTATAAGACCATCGGAGATTTCCTGGGTGAGAATCCGACCGCGGATGGTGCAGAACTGGGAATTGTAGTGGCAGATAGCTTTTATGAGGCCTGTGATGAAATTGGCGAAGGAAGTACCGCAACGTTTTCAATATCAGATCTTTCACAGGTGGATGCATTGCTGACTGATTTTCATGCATATGCGGTAAATCTGTATGCGGCATCCGAAGATGAAAGTATCTTTACGGATATTATCCGGAATGCGGGATATGCAGATAACTATGGTGGTAATAACAAGGCCGAGGGTTATACCAATATGGTAGATCTTGCGGGGGTTGTCAATGCCGGTGCGGATTATGCATCCGGTGCGGATACAGTACTGGAAGGAATCCGGAATGTTGTTATTTATTCCAGAAATGGCTCAGATCATGAGAATGCATGCGGATTGGCAACCTATTATCCGTTACAGATTCAGGGTTCTACCGAGCTTAGCACCTTTGGTGAGATAGCGGTCAGCCCATATTATCTGTCATTTGTAGACCGGGTAGCATATGGTGCGGCGAATGCAGGTGATGTATCAAGCTATGATAATGAAGAGGTAACCGGATTCTGGGGCTTGTTTGATTACCTGTTAAATGATGATACCGGTGATTATTATGACGCAGAGTCAGACTCTGATTACTGGGATTACTACGATTCTTATGAACAGACCGGAGAAAGCTCTTTGATTTCATTTGATCAGGCACCTGCCATAGATGAAGACGGTTCTTACGGATTTGTGCTGACGCAGGATGCATTGGTCAATACAGCCAGTGTGCAGGCCAGTGTTTATATGCTGTCTGAGGATGGAAATGATCTGATTGAGCTTGGCCTCAGTACCTATCTGAACATGGACTGGACAACCGGAACATTTTCTGATAATTTTGATGGTTCATGGTTCTCATTGCCGGATGGACAGAATCTGGAGGTGTATATTGTTACAGAGAGCGATGGATATGATGTATATACGTCACCGATCCTGTTAAATGGTGAGGCAACCAATCTGAGAATTACACATGACTATGAGAACGGCGTGGTTACGATTGACGGAACCTGGACCGGAGTAGATGAAAATGGTATGGCAGCAAAGGAAATCGTAAAATTGCAGCCGGGAGACGAGATCGTTCCAACCTATTATGCAACAGCAGTGGACAGTGATGAGGAGTACGAGTATCAGGGAAGCTCCTATCTGTATCAGGAGGGCGATGAGATCAGCTTTGATTATCTGTCAGACGGTGATTACTATTATGGATTCATTATTAATGATGTGTATGGGGATTACTATATTACAGATTATGTAGGCTTTAATGTAGAAGGCGACGAGGTATATTATTATACCGAGTAGATAGAAAACACAGAATAAATCAGAACGCACAGAATAAATCAGAACGCACAGGGCAGCTTAGACATGTAACACACAGGATACATGGAAATGCTGTCCTGTTGTTTTAAAATCAACTGTTCCGTTATATTGCTTTACAATGTAGTGGATCGATTCGGTTCCGATGCCATATCCGCTGTGCTTGGTGGACAGGAACTGTCCCTGCTGATAATGGAGCTCTCCCTGATATGGATTATCAATGGTGATTACCATGGCATTCTCTTTTGGCATGGCAACTGTTAAGGTGATCTTTCGTTCTGCTTCCGGCAGAGTCAGGCAGCCGTCCATAGCATTCTCAAGCAGATTGCCAAGAAGGACTGTGATATCGGCTTCAGAAACAGGTAATTTGGACGGAATGGTAATGTGATATTCATATGGAATCTGCTTGGACTGAAAGATGCCGGCATAATGGCTGAGCAGAGCATTCAGCGGAAGATTTTCACAAAATACAAGCGGTTGTTCCAGTGGAGAGAACTTTTGATAATTTTGCAGATATTTCTGAAGCTCGTCATAACGATCTTCTTCCGCCAGTAGATATAGAGTATTCATATGCTGACGAAGATCGTGGCGGATACGTCGGGTCTCTTCCATGCGTTCCTGCAGATTTTCGTATTGTAAGGTCTGAAGGTTCAGCTGATGATTCACCTTAACCAGATGCAGATTATTCTGGGACTGCTGGATTAGGCGGACAATAATATAATAGAACAGAACGGATCCCAGATTTACTAACAGCGTAAACAGGGTATTCATTGGTTTCAGGGCCCATTCCAGTGAGGTTAATGGGGTAAAGTACAGGTTATAATACCAGAACAGATAAAAGACGGTTGGAATCAGCCAGAGGTAATGCCAAATATGCTCCTGGGTATGTAGGGTTATTGCATCTTTCAGGAAATATTTGAAAAATAGAGCCATTGTCGGCAGAACAAAGATCAGGACAAGGCTGGAAGTCAGGGAAAAGCTCCAGCGATTCTGGAGCATGGCATTTTCCGGAAAGAAGAAGCCCTCCAGGCATTTTCCGGCTACAACGACAAAGTTGGCAATATTGGATACCATTAAAAGGACAAAAAACAGTTTTCCGGGTTTCTCACGAATAGCCAGAAAATAGAACAGAGCGTAACCTCCGGTGCTGATCAGGGAAAGAACCGATGCACTTGGTCCCAGATGAAAGGTATTTATAAGGGTAAGACCAAGCTGCAAGAGAGTCAGTAATACAATTAACAAAACCGTGACCGGCTTGGAAAAGCGACGGTAGTTCCAAAATGGGTATAGTGCCAGAATCAGATAGGGTAGAAAATTAATAATTGCGTATAGAATAACCTCAAATAATCGAAACGGTGTAATCATAGGTGAATATCAGGTCCTTTCACAGGTTGTGGTAATTAAAAAGTTCGAATAGGCGGTCTGGATCGACGGATAACGTCTGCGGCTGATCGGAATATAGATATTATCCGGGAGCAGGAATGTATAAGGTTTTAATGCCTGCACATGTTCCATATTGACGATCATGCCCTTGTTACAGGAAATAAAATAGAAAAACGGCTGCAGCAATTCGGTAAACGCTGCGTGACTGATTCGGATGCGTTTTTCACTCTTATCCGTCAGGCATAAGGTCTCATAATGTCCATGATAATAGGTATAGCAGATGGAATGCAGAGGGACAGAGGACTGATCCGGTAAATAAAGCAGTCGCTGCTGCTCCACCCCCTGTAAATGAATGGTATCTAAGACATGCAGAAGCTGGTCTCTGGTATATGGCTTTAAAAAATAGTAGTCGGCGCGGACAGAATAGCTCTCTGCAGCGAAATCATTACTGGTTGTAATGAAAATAATCTTGGTAGTCATATCGGTTCTGCGAATCGACTGAGCAGTCTCAATACCATTGGAACCATTCATATAAATATCCAGGAATACAATGTCGTATTGACCGGACTGAAATGTATTCAGAAAGTCATCTCCACTCAGATAGCAGTCCAGACATGTAACCTGGAAGCCAAGCTCCGACAGACAGTCTGGAAGAAGAGTGGTTAAGGTATTATGATCTGAAATTGAATCATCTACAATTGCAATGCGCATATCGTCCTTCTTATCTCCATTCATTCAATAATATACTGAAATCATTGTGATATATTCTATAAAGATAAATCATATAGAATAGTCTATGTAATATATGGTAAAAACTACTCCTGCATATTATAACAGAAACAGAAAAAAAACAAAAGAGAAATGCCGGTTGTAGCCCCCAAATATCGTTTGATGCCAGATACTTGTTCCCGGCAGTCATATTGGGAATGACCGTCGGGACACTCCTTATTTATGTGAAGCAATGAGACAGGGATCGTGCTTGTATAAAAGTCTGGCGGCTGCCATGATACCATGAGAAGCTCGCAAGGCGTGTTTCTTATAGTTTGTATAAAAAAACAGAATGTAGTATAATCATAGCAATGTGACTTACAGAAGAAATCGACAATTCGTACAGATGCAGATGAGTCATAAAACAAGAAACATAGAAAATCAGATCCGGATAGGAAACATAATAATGTAGAAATTCAAACGATAAATGATAGGAATCTGAATAAAAACTTGAAATGAGGATAAAAATATCGAGGAAATAATAATTAGAAAAAAGTGATTTTGAAAGAGAGGCAAAACAGGATATATAACATACCTAAGCACAACCGGATCGAATGATAAGAGAAATCCATCTAAAAAAGTCTGGAAATGCAAGGGAATATAAGGAAAAATGAGAAATGATAAAAGAACGCAAAAAACGTGAGGAAGAAGAAATAAACAAAAATTGCTCGGAATAATGTGAAAAAGTATGATTTGATTTTTGTGGCTGCAAGAAAAGGAAGGAAATAGAGGATATGGAACGAAACTGGGATATGGCAGAGTGGACAGACGGCAGATTATATACAAAAAATGATATGGTAAAGGTAGGCTGCAATGATTGCCAGGGGTGTTCTGCCTGCTGTCATGGCGTGGGAGAGTCCATTGTACTGGACCCGTATGATATTTACCGTATGTCGGTGGGACTTCATGTAAGGATGGAGGAGCTGATGGCACAGTCAGTGGAGCTTCAGGTGGTGGACGGTGTGATTCTGCCGAATCTTAAGATGCAGGGTGCAGAAGAGACATGTGGCTATCTGAATGAACAGGGGAGATGTACGATCCACGCATTCCGTCCGGGCATCTGTCGGTTATTTCCGCTTGGCAGATTGTATGAAGAGGATGGGTTCCGATATTTCCTTCAGGTACATGAATGTCAGGCACAGCATAAAACAAAGGTAAAGATAAAGCAATGGCTGGATACGCCGGATTTAAGCCGGTATGAGGTCTTTATTCTGGAGTGGCATAATTTTCTGAAGGAATATCAGACACAGATAAAAAAAGGTCTGCTGCAGGGAGAGGAGCTTCGGCAGCAAAACCTTCGGATTCTTAATATATTCTATTTCGCACCATATCAGCCGGATCAGGATTTTTATCGGCAATTTGAAGCACGAAAAGGAATGTTTTAAGCTTATTTCTGTGGCTTTAAGGCATTGCTGATCATTTCATATGCCTGCTGGGTTGTTGCAGATACTTCCTTTAGATAATTCTCCGTACAGTTAGATGGTGTATACTTTTTAATAATTCTATAATATAAGAATAAATATAAATATCAATAGAATTTGGCGGCAGAAGCAGGGAGACGGTCGGAATGAAATGAAAACACAGAATACGGGGATAAAATTAGGGCAAGATGGTTGCATACGAAAGGGAGAATGTGATAAATTACAGTAAGACATATGTTTTATACCTATGTATGTGTCTGAGTGTCTGAGGACGGAGCAGAGATCAGACACAGGAGAGGAGAGAGATTATATGAATGGAAAAGTATGGTATCAGTGGAATCGAAAACAGATTCTGATGTTTATTACCATATTAACGGTGATGATAACGACGGCGGTTCTGCAGTTTCGGGGGAGCATTGTACATTCGGCATCGGATGCGGAAATCGCAGTTAATACGACACTTGGAGAAAATCTGGAGACGTATGCAGGGATATTCTCTACAACGGTTACGGCATCAGTCAATCCGACTGCAACCCTGGCAGCGTTGTCCATTCTCGGAATGGTAGAGCGTGCAGAGGTGTATTTCCCGGAAGCAGACTGGCTGCTCCGAACCGGAGAGTTTCTGAACGGAATTCCGATTGTTAAGACGATATCGGATCTGCCGATCGCCAATCCGACAGCAGCGGTGATCCTGACGATTGTTGCAATTGCCATGTATGTGATTCATTCCACATCCGCATCCAAGATGTTTTCAAAGGCAACCTTGGATAATATTGAGCAGTGGGGTGGTATGATCGTTACGGTAGGGCTTTCGCTTCTGCCACTGGCAACGACGCAGGTAGTCGCAGCCACACAGGATGTCAATATCCAGTATGTTTCGCCGTTTACCTATGCGGTGACGCTGATTGTGGCGATTCTGTCTGCTATCTTTACTGCCATTGTATATGTCTGCATTTACGGTTGCATTGATGCGGTAGAACTGATCGGTGCCGTCATTCCGATAAAGGGTATGAATGTCATCATTGAGACCGTAAAGGGCGTGTTACATATGATTCTGATTCTGTTACAGATATTCAGCCCGTATATCAGTGTGGCAGTCAGTGTGATATTAATGATTGTGGGAATTCTGTTATTCGGCAAGCTGTCGACGGTATCTACTTATTATATGTACATTTACGTGAAGCCATTATGGAAGAAGATCTGGCACAAGGATGAGATGTCACCGCTGGTACATAAGAAGTTCCCACGCAAAGGGCATAAGCTGTATCCGTATACGGAGCTTGCGATACCGGTATTCTCGATGAACCGGACAAAGAAGATAAAGAAGCGGGAGCTGCTCTGGCTGGTAATGAAGGATAAAGAGCCATATATTGTGCGGCTGAAACCGTTCCGGAAAAGAGTGGAGATTCCGTTGTCGGAATTAAATATCCATCATGATACCCTGTATATGCAGAAGACATTCCGGTTTACCAAGATACGGACGGCGGATAATCAGGTAGAATTGATCATCAGTACCGAATATGAGAATCAGTGGCAGCGGCTGCTGGATTGGCTGCAGTTATCGGATTTCAAGCTGGTTGACGATCAGAAACGGCAGGAGAAAGCAGCAGCCCGGAGTCAGAAGGAGATGCAGCGGCAGCAGAAGCAGCAGGCACGGGAGGCCGCCTGGGAGGCACAGATGCAGCGGTTGGGAATCGCAGCAACGGAAGCGGTTGAGCGCCCGGAGGCAGTTTCGGATCAGGATATCCGGAATTTATAAAGATAAAATAAACAAAGTATAAATTGTTAGCACTCATGATAAATGAGTGCTAATTTTCTATTGACAAGCCATTTTCAAGTGGCTATTATAGTAGTTAGTTTCTGTATCGCATAAGAAGCGGTATACAGTATGAAATGAAAAATAATAGAATCAGTAATTATAGTTTAAGGAGATGTTAGAAATGGCAGCAAAGCAAGGTAGTTTAACAATTAACAGTGAGAATATTTTCCCGATTATCAAGAAGTGGTTATATTCCGATCATGACATATTCTTCCGGGAACTGATTTCCAACGGCTGTGATGCCGTTACAAAATTAAAGAAGTTATCCATGGTAGGTGAATTTGAGGAGCCGGAGGATAATCATTACCGGGTAGATGTAATCGTCAGCCCGGAGAACAAGACGATTCAGTTCATTGATAACGGTCTGGGTATGACAGAGGATGAGGTAAATGAGTATATCTGTCAGATCGCATTTTCAGGAGCCGCAGACTTCCTGGAGAAGTATAAGGATAAAGCAAATGATGACCAGATCATCGGACATTTCGGATTAGGCTTCTATTCTGCATTTATGGTAGCAGATAAGGTAACAATTGAGACATTGTCTTATAAAGAAGGTGCAGAGCCGGTTTACTGGGAGTGTGATAACGGTACCGAATACACGATTTCCAAGGGTGACAAGACGGACCGTGGTACGGTGATCACATTGTATCTGAATGAGGACAGCTATGAGTTTGCCAATGAATACCGGGCTAAGGAGGTTATTCAGAAGTACTGTTCCTTCATGCCGATCGAGATTTATTTTACCAATGCGGATGCACCGGAAGAGACTGAGGAACCGGAGGAGAAGTCGGAGGTAGTAGATGAGAACGGTGAGACCGTTGAGACAGACAGCACAGAGACTGCGGAGATAGAGGACGGCACGGAAGAGCCGGCAGATGATGCACTGACAGACGGTACAGAGAAGGCGGAACCGGAAGCCAAGCAGCCGGAGAAAAAGCAGCCGAAGCCGATCAATGATACAACGCCATTGTGGACGAAGCATCCGAATGACTGTACCGAAGAGGAATATAAGGAGTTTTACCGGAAGGTATTCATGGATTACCGGGAGCCGTTGTTCTGGATCCACCTGAACATGGACTATCCATTTAACTTAAAGGGTATCCTGTACTTCCCGAAGATCAATCTGGAAGTAGAGAATGCGGAAGGTAAGATTAAGTTATATAACAATCAGGTATTCGTTGCGGATAATATTAAAGAGGTAATTCCGGAGTTCCTGTTGCTCTTAAAGGGTGTCATTGATTGTCCGGATCTGCCGTTGAATGTATCCAGAAGTGCATTGCAGAATGATGGATTTGTAAAGAAGATCTCAGATTATATTACCAAGAAGGTCGCAGATAAGTTATCCGGTATGTGTAAGACCGATAAGGAAAACTATGAGAAGTACTGGGGTGACATCAGTCCGTTTATTAAGTACGGATGCCTGCGGGACGACAAGTTCAATGAGAAGATGACCGATTACATTATCTTCAAGAATCTGGATGACAAGTATGTAACCCTGCCGGAATATCTGGAGGTTGCAAAGGAAAAGCATGAGAATCAGGTGTTTTATGTAACAAATACCAAGGAACAGTCCCAGTATATCAACATGTTTAAGGAGGAGGGCATGGATGCAATCCTTCTGACCAGCAACATTGATACACCGTTTATTACACATCTGGAGCAGAAGAACCAGAATGTACATTTCCTGCGGATCGATTCCGAGCTGTCGAATAATTTTGTGGCTGATACCGAGGAAGATGAAGAGACCGCAAAGGCAAATGCAGAGAAACTGACGGAGACCTTCCGGAAGGCACTGGGAAATGACAAGCTGGAGGTAAAGGTACAGCATCTGAAGAATGCCAATGTATCATCCATGATCACCGAGTCCGAGGACAGCCGGAGAATGCAGGATATGATGAAGATGTACAATATGGGTGGATTTGATCCGACCATGTTTGGCGGAGCCAGTGGCATCACGCTGATCCTGAATGCGAATAATGCACTGGTACAGTATGTACTGGAGCATGCGGATGGCGAAAATACCAATACCATCTGTGAGCAGTTATACGATCTGGCAATGCTGGCACATAAGCCGCTGGAGCCGGAAGCAATGACGAAATTCATTGCCCGCAGCAACGAAATTCTTGGAATTTTAGCAAAATAAAAAAGAATACTATAAACACAGAAATTATAGAAAGAGTACTGTAAAAAACAGAAAAGGCACATGGTAAAATCGAAAGATGGATGATCACTCGGAGATTACCATGTGCCTTTTATTATGATATTAAAGCAATGCCCTGCTGCTCAAAGAACTTGACTAGCATTTCTTCCCACATCCGTTCCACAGACTTATCAAGAGTAAAAACAGTCAGGGCAGTACCGGATGAAATGGTAAGCACCTGATGCTCATACCGGAGATTCAGATAGAGACCGGAGATCTGATCACCGGAGAACGGCAGATTGTACTTTTCAAGGAAGCGTTCTACATTATAGGGAGCCAGCATCAGGACAATCTTCATGGCAAGGGGTGTCCGGGAGCCTTTGATCATCTGGAAGGCAATCGGGCGGCATTCTTCCCAATACTGATAGATGCGGTCTGCGGCCAGATGTTCGTCATCACTGTCGTAGAAATCCTTGTTGATATGGCCATCAATGATATAGGTAGAGCCGGTCATGATCGTGGCTTCACATAGCAGGAACCGGTCAAACTCTGTTCCGGTCAGGAAATGATTCATAAAGGTTTTGATATCCGGTGTTGTTGCCGCCAGCATAAGGAGACTCCTTTCTTCCATGGTTTCTGCCATGATCATGATCTGATACGATTACAATAATCTGTAAACAGGGTAGCATAAATTACAAAAAAATGCTACCCTGTTTATAGGACTTGACCTAAAGTGGACTGTAGAGTGTAATATATAAATATAGGTTGTTGTACGGAGTGCGTGGTTACGAGACGATATGGACAGGATACATATGCAGAAGTGAAAGGAGAAGAAGCTTGAGTAAGATAGATGAAGTATTAATTGAAATCAATCAGGTAGTAAAAGGAAAGGAAGTAGTCGTGCGGAAGGTACTGGCAGCGATGCTGGCAGAGGGACACATTCTGCTGGAGGATATTCCGGGTGTAGGCAAGACGACGCTGGCTATGACAATTGCGAAATCCATGTCGATGGATTATAAGCGGACACAGTTTACACCGGATGTACTGCCAAGTGATATTCTGGGATTTTCCATATATAATTCCCAGACAAAGGAGTTCGAGTATAAGCCGGGTTCCGTGTTCTGTAATCTGTTTCTGGCAGATGAGATCAACCGGACCTCACCGAAGACACAGTCCGCACTGCTGGAGGTTATGGAGGAAGGAAATGTGACTGTGGATGGAGTGACCAGGAAACTTCCGACTCCGTTTACGGTTATTGCGACAGAGAATCCGTTAGGCTCTGCAGGAACCCAGATGCTTCCGGAATCACAGCTAGACCGGTTTATGGTATGTCTGTCCATGGGATATCCGTCGCATGAGGATGCGGTTGAGATCCTGAAGGGGAATGCGGCGAAGCCACTTTCTCATGTGAAAGCGGTAATCTCGCAGGAGGAGTTCGCAGATCTGCAGAGACAGGTCAATGAACTGTATGTGCATGAAATGATTTACGGATATATTACAACCCTGGTAGAGAAAACGCGTGAGAGTCAGTTTATCTCCCTGGGAGCCAGTCCGAGAGGAAGTATCGCATTGCTGCGGATGGCCAAGGCAACTGCATTCATGAATCATCGGGATTTCGTATCACCGGAGGATGTGGAGAAGATATTTCTGGATACGCTGGGACATCGAATCAAACTGAGCACACAGGCAAGAGCTGCGGGTATGGATCAGGCAGCCGTGCTGAAAAAGATATTTGACAGTGTGGAAGCACCGAGAACCTGATTAAAAACGAAAGAAGCAGGATAATAGTTATGGTAAAACGGATTATTCGTATAATTGGATATCTGATTTTGTTTCTGGCAAATCTGACCCTGCTCTGGTTTTTCCACAGCTTTCTGAATCTGGCAATCCTGGTGGTTATGGTATTCCTGCCGGTAGTCAGTATCCTTGGTGCCAGATGGGCGGCATCCGGTCTGACGGCGGAATGGGAAGGTCCTTATGAAAGCATGGGAAAGGGAGAGACGTTCCAGGTGAAGCTGCATTTAAAGAATCCCGCCTGGCTCGGAGTGATGAACTGTACAGCATTTATACAGGTGAAGAATGCATTTTACGGAACAGCCAGGACGCATGAGCTGAAGGTGCCGCTTCGTGCAGGAAAGGGGCAGACAGTAACGTATCCGGTTACCGTATCAAAGTGCGGGCAAATCGAGTTTCGGGTACAGAAGATTCAGGTGGCAGATTTTCTGGGACTGACGGCATTTTTCGGCCCGGTTTCCGAAGCATATGCAGTTTCGGTTCTTCCGAAGGTAGCAGAGAGTATGGAGGAAGAGTTAAATGGCTATACGGAAGGCATGACTGAGGTGGAAGAAGGAACGCGGAAGGGCTCTGACTTCTCGGAGGTACAGGATATCCGGGAGTATCAGCCGGGAGATAAAATGCAGAATATTCACTGGAAGCTGTCCATGAAAAAGGATGTACTCATGGTGAAGGAACGGGTCAGCCTGTCATCCAGACAGCTATTTCTGCTGGTAGAGCTTCACGATAACGAGCTGGGACAGATGGAGGAGGTGCTGGATTGCACGGCAGGCATTGCAGATGAGATGCTGAGAAATCAGGTGCCGTTTTCAATGGTCTGGTGGAGTGCAAAAAATCAGGAGCTGGTCGCATGGAAGGTGGATTACAGAGAACAGCTGGAGGAAGGGTTCCGGCGGATTTACTATGAGGAGCTGTATGAGGAGCAGACACTCGGAAGAGAAATGTATCAGCGAATCTATGGAGAGGAAGCACAGTTTCTGTGGATTGGCAATCGGAGCTACGGCAACGGAGAGGCCCTGACGGAATATGGAGAAAATACAGGAGTATATTATGGGACTATTTCGTAAGAAAAAAAAGAATACGGAAATAACCATATCGGATGGCGTGGTTTTAAAGCAGCTGCTTCAGATGGAAGCCAGCAGCTGGCTGAAGAACTGCATGGTGAAAAGTCTGCTGGTATTCAGTGTGGTATTCGGCAGTCTCGGATGCTTCTTAAGCAGCTTTAATCTGCAGTATAATGTGCTGTTTGTGGCATTGATCCTGGCGAGCGTGGCCTTCTTTTTCACCACGATCTATTATCGCGGATGGATCATGGATGTTGCATATATTGCGTTTTTTATTCTGTTTCTGTTTCTGGTGCGGGGATTTCAGACGTATATTAACAGCGGCTATTATCTGATCATAAACCGGATACTGAAAACAGTCGAGGATTATTTTGATCTGCCCGGTATGCAATATTATGAGATCGCAGATGTGAATGAGGCAATGGCCGTGTCGATTGTTGTAATCTTTATCGGTACGGTAATGATGATCGTAGCGAATGTGATCGTATCCCGGACGATGAATGTGTGGTTTCTGCTTCTGCTGACCGGCGGACTCTGGCTGGTACCGATGTATTTCCGGCTGGAAGCGGATGCCGTATATATGATACTGGTTATCGTTGGCTATGTATCGATATGGGCGATCCGAAGCAGTGGTGCCTATGGAATGGACCGGAAGCACCGGGATTATAAATGGAAGGATCGAAAGGGAAAAAAGCTGCGGATCTGGTATATGCAAGATGCCAAAACCATGCTGCAGGGGATTGCGGCTTGCCTGGTGGTGGTCCTGCTTTTATATGGAATTACGGCGGCTGTAGGTAATAAATCTACCTTCCAGACCCGTTACAGACAGAATCCGTATAAGGAAGAATCGGAAACGTTGCTGCAGGAGATGTCCAGCCGGGGATTTTCTTTCTTTAATCGTTATGCGGCAACCGGTGGTATCAGTGGCGGACAGCTGGGTGGTGTCAGCTCGGTTATGCCGGACTATCAGACCGATCTGGTCGTGACATTTACACCATATAGTTATGATCCGGTGTATTTGAAAGCGTTTACCGGAACGGATTATAGTTCAGAAGAGTCGAAGTGGGATACGATTGCTTCCGCACGTTTACTTTCCTCACAGCTGGAGCCGTCAGCAGAGGAGATCAATGGATATATGAGCTATGGTTTTGGCAGCGAAACGGAGCAGTTCGGGACAGATCTGGAGGCAGAGCAGCTGCAGGCGGCATATGCGAATGGATCCCTTGGCGGAAGAGGATACATGAAGATCCAGAATCAGGGAGCTGCCATGACAGGAATGTATCCCTATGCATATGCACCGTATTATGTACCGAAGCAGTATTCCGACACAACCGGAATTGCAGGTGAGGTATCCAAGCGTACAGGGGATATCCGATGGGGCAATGAGGATCTGCTGTATGAGAATGGGGATATTCTGACCGGCACACTGCCACAGAATAATACGGCATTATATGAGTATTATCCGTTACTGGATACAGATGTGTGGGATGAGACACGTCTGGACGGAATGGATAAGACGGCAAAAGAAAATCTGCAAAAGCTGCAGGCACAGGCGGAGGAGATGTATCTGGAGGTTCCGGACGCCTGCTATGATGCGGTGAAGACAGCCAGTCAGGAGGCCGGTATTACAGACTCGGATAGTCAGGAGGTCATCGTCCAGAAGGTGAAGGACTATTTCACAAATGAATTTCAGTATACGACCAGACCGGGTATGACGCCGCGTAATCAGGATTTTATTACCTGGTTTTTACAGCAAAAGAAGGGCTACTGTGCACATTTCGCATCCGCAGCAACGATGATATACCGGTATAATGGGATTCCTGCCCGTTATATAGAGGGCTATGTGATCACCTATGATGATATCATAAACGGTGAATTAAATGAGGAATATCAGTATGAGGATTTCTATCAGGGAGAATCCTTACTGGGAAAGACCGGTGTGGTTGATGTAGAAGTGACGGATGCCAGAGCGCATGCGTGGGTAGAGGTATTTTCCGACTCCTTTGGATGGGTAGAGGAAGAGGTCACTACAGCGGCTGTAGAGCCGGAGGAAGCACAGGACAGCTTCTGGGATGTATTCGGTGGAGACGGTACCGGAAATGACACCAATGGTGGTAATGGATTTGGCATTGATACCATGGACTGGAATCTGGATGATATCCGGGGAATCTGGATCGCATTACTGGCAGTACTGGCCGGGCTGGGCTTATATTCCGCAGGCAGAAAGGGCTATGTGGCATGGAAGCAGTATCAGACCTGGCATACACCGGATCTGAATGAGAATCTGGTGGCATATTATGCGGTGATCAGTGGTAAAATGAGGAAGAAGGATCCGGCATATGCAGAGTGTCCGACCTACCGCAGGCAGCTGGTCTATATGGCAGAGCATATGCAGGACTGGAAATGGGATGCAGATATGCTGGCGGATATGCTGGAGCGTGCAAATTACAGTCAGGAAGGATTGCCGGAGTTTGATGCAAGGCGGGTAATGCTGGAGCTGGCAGATATAGAAAAGAAGGTGCAGAAATGGAAGTATTCAAGAAAATAATCAAAGAGGGAAAAAGTGCATTTCATGTCGTAAAATATAGCCGGGAGCGGTTACAGGCGGCCGGATTTACAGAGCTGGAATACGGCAAACGACTTCAGGTAGAACAGGGAGGATGCTATATCATTTCTCCATTTCCTTCCATGCTGATCGCAATCAGTGTGGGTACCTGGGAGGAGAAGCCGGATTTAAGGCTGGCAGTTGCACATACGGATTCTCCGTGTCTGAAGCTGAAGGCGAATCCGGAAATGCCGGGCAGCTATTACATTCGTGGGAATGTAGAACCATATGGCGGAATGTTAAAGACGACCTGGTTTGACCGTCCGCTCGGAATTGCAGGAAAGGTAATCCTGCGCGGGACAGATGCATTTCATCCAAGAACGAGACTGATTCATTCGACACAGCCGATATGTGTGATCCCATCACTTGCACCACATCTGAGCCGGGGCAGTGATAAGCCGGAGATCAATGTCCAGCAGGAGATGATCCCGATCTTTGGTCTGGGCGAGGAGACGGATTTTCTGTATACCTATCTGAACCGGGAGTTTGATATCTGTCGGGAAGAGGTACTGGATTTTGACCTGTATCTGTATAATCCGGATGAACCGGAAATCGTTGGCTTACAGAATGAGTTCCTGTGTGCCCCGCGGATTGACAATCTGGCATCCGTGTCTGCACTGGTAGAAGCCATGGAGCGGATGAACGGGAACCGGCATGCGACCGTTGCAGTCGCTGCCATGTATGATAATGAAGAGATTGGAAGCCGGTCCAAGCAGGGGGCAGACTCTGTGCTCCTGGCACAGCTTCTGAATCAGCTGGGAGAAGCCCTGCAGATAGCTCCGGATGACTGGCGGAAGATTATGGCGAAAAGCTTTCTGTTATCGATGGATGGAGCACAGGGACACCATCCGAATTATCCGGAGAAAAGTGATCCGACCAATCAGGTATTGCTGGGAAAGGGTGTTGTTATTAAGACCAGTGCCAGCCAGCGGTATTTATCAGACAGTGAAGCGTCTGCAGTTATTAAGGAATTGTGCAGGATCGGACAGATTCCGTATCAGCAGCAGGTGAACCGTTCCGGGATGCCGGGAGGACAGACACTGGGACCAATCGCAGCTTCATACCTCCCGGTACAGGGAGCAGATGTCGGCATTCCGATGCTGGCAATGCATTCTGCCAGAGAACTGGCAGCCTGTGAGGACTACCGGAGTCTGTGCAAGCTGGCATATACCTATTTATGCGTGTAACTGGAACTTCTTCTCTATTTTCTGCAGAACCAGATATAAAATCATGGCGATTACGCATAGCAGAATGATACCGAGGAGTACCCAGTCCATTTTAAATACCTGGCTTCCATAAATAATCAGGTACCCAAGTCCCGCTCTTGCTGCCAGAAATTCTCCGATGATGACTCCGACCAGACACAGGCCGATATTGACCTTCATAATACTCAGGATATTTTCCAGGCTGGCCGGGATGACCACCAGCCGGAGACAGTCCATCCGGTTTCCGCCAAGGGTCTGGATCAGCTTCAGTTTATCCGGTTCAACGGTAATGAATCCGGTGTAGATGTTCAGGATACTGCCGAAGATCGCCACGGAGATGGCACATACAATAATTGTCTTATAGTTAGCACCCAGCCAGACGATCAGGATCGGAGCCAGAGCGGATTTCGGAAGGCTGTTTAAGATAACCATATACGGTTCTACGATCTTGGATAATTTCGGATTCCACCAAAGGGCGATGGCAATCAGGAT
Source organism: Bacteroidales bacterium H4 (assembly GCA_963626805.1). Lineage (GTDB taxonomy): Bacteria > Bacillota > Clostridia > Lachnospirales > Lachnospiraceae > CAG-632. Next base: position 161,545 of record CAVFXS010000023.1, read on the forward strand.
ACTGACTAAAATAACGATGCAGAAGCTGATGATGGTTTCCAGCAGGGTGATTCCGACATGCTGGAATAGCATACCGTCCCGGAGCATCTGGATAAAACAGCTTCCGATAATGGAAGGACTGCAGAAGATAAAGGAATTAATGCATCCAAAATCAGAGGCCAGTTCCCAGGAAATCAGAAAAACCGCGAATAGCATCCACTGGATCGTGCGGATCTGCAGGCGGTCATTCCGCTGTTTCCGGAGAAATGCAGCCTGTTCCGGAGAAACATTTCTATATTTGTCCATGGTCTACCTCCTTCCATATAGAATTAAAATATTCCCGGAATTCCGGGGCATTTCTGGAGCTGCGTGGAGTCCGGTTCTCAACGGATAGTTCAATCGGATACTCCGCCTTGATGGTGCCGGGCCGGGCAGAGAGAACAATGACACGGTCAGCCATGCTGATTGCCTCCGACAGGTCATGGGTAACCAGAATGGTGGTAATCTGCTGTTCCTTTAAAATGGAGCCGATATCGTCCGCAACGTTCAGACGGGTCTGAGAGTCCAGTGCACTGAACGGTTCATCAAGCAGCAGGAGCTTCGGAGAGAGGGCCAGAGTACGGATCAGGGCGGCCCGTTGCCGCATGCCGCCGGAAAGCTGTCGCGGATAAGAGTTTCGGAAATCATAAAGACCATAGTTTTTCAGCATTTCATCAATCGCCGATCTGGCCTCCGGAGTTAATTTCTTCTGAATCTCCAGGCCAAGTGTAATATTGCGGTAAATGGTCCGCCATTCAAGCAGATGATCCTTCTGAAGCATATAGCCGATAGGCTTCTGGTAGTCTTTTCTGGGAGTCCCCTGTATCAGAAGTTCTCCGACAGATGCGGGAATCAGACCGGCAATTATATTTAAAAGTGTGGATTTTCCACAACCACTAGGGCCAACAATTGATATAAATTCCCCCGGATGTACAAGAAAGGAAATATTATCCAGAGCATTGGTTTCTCCAGCGGTGGTGTGGTAGGTGTAACCGACATTGTATAGTTCCAACATTGGCTGCATAGAATAACCTCCGCAAATTTGTGATAAGATATTTTATGCAGAATCGGATACTTCGGCTACTGATCTTCTTCGATGACGTAAAAGTCCAGATAATCGAAATCAATGGAATCAATAAAGTTGTCTTTGGTAAATCGGGTTCTGGCATGACAGATGAAATCATCCTGATTGGATGTCAGCCAGATCGGTTTTGACAGATCAAAGGTGTAGCAGAGCTCATCCAGGGCAGCATAAACCTTCTGGGTACGGCGCATTTCCGGTGCATCAATACATGCGACATGGTCACGGACCAGATGATTATTTTTGATGATTCTACCCCATACACGAAACATATTCTGAAACCTCCATTTATGTCATAACAATATTTAATACACAAAAGAATAATAATTTCAACACATTTTTAACACAATTTCTTTTTATGATAACCTCAGTTTCAGGAAAAGAGAAAGATAAATCACAGGATGTATCAAGATCCTGAAGGAATAGAAAGGAATGATCAGTATGAAGAAATTTTTTCAAAGGTTAGGAATTATTGCAGCAAGCGGCCTGATATTTGGCGGGCTGGCAGGTGCAGCATTTACAGGAGTAAAATCCGGCACCCATTATGCAATGGATGCATTGGGCGAGAAGCTTGGAATTGTGAGCAGTGCAGATAACACGCAGACGAAGAGTGACGGAACCAAGACCGGAACTTCGACCGTAAACATTGGTAACTCAGATAATATTACCGTTTCCGTAAATGGTGACAGTAAGATTTATGATGTAGCAGATCTGACAGATTCGCTGATGCCATCGATTGTATCGATCACCAGTAAGGCTATTTACCAGAATCCATATGCTTACTTCTATGGTGGTTCTACAGAACAGACCGTAACCGGTGCAGGGTCCGGTATTATCATTGGTGAAGATGATGACCGGCTTCTGATCGCAACCAATAACCATGTGGTAGAAGGTTCTGAGTCTCTGATGGTTGGATTAAATGACGGTACGGATGTAGCGGCAACGATCGTAGGAACGGATTCCAGCAACGATCTGGCAGTCGTAGAGGTAAAGAAGTCCGATCTGTCATCCGATACATTGGCAGCCATTAAGGTGGCAGAGCTTGGTGATTCATCAACCGTTCGTGTAGGTGAGCCGGCACTGGCAATCGGTAACGCACTTGGATACGGACAGTCATTAACAGTCGGTTATATCAGTGCATTAAATAAAGAGATTACCATTAATGATACAACAATCAATATGATCCAGACAGATGCAGCGATCAATGAAGGAAACAGTGGTGGTGCATTGTTTAATCTTCAGGGTCAGGTAATCGGTATCAACTCAGCGAAGGCATCGAACTACAATAACAATGTAGAAGGTATGGGATATGCAATCCCGATCTCAGAAGCACTTCCAATCATTCAGGACATTATTGATGGCAAGCAGACAACCGGTATTGCACAGGGCAGTGCTTACATGGGAATCCAGGGTAAGGATTTAAGTGCTTATGATGCAGCATCCTTTAATATGCCGGAGGGTGTATATCTGATCGGTGTTGTAGAGAATGGTCCGGCAGCACAGGCCGGTCTGCATTCCGGTGATATCATCACATCCGTAGATGGCAAGGATATCAGTGGAATGAGTGAGATCAAATCCATTCTGGCGAAGAAGAATCCTGGTGATACGATAACCGTTAAGATCTCCAGATCCGATGAGAACGGTAATTACAGTGAACAGGAATTAAGTGTAACATTAGGTAGCTATACAGAATAACCCGAATATAATAAGAAAAATGTGTGTGTGAAAATACCGGAAGAGAACGCATCTTCCGGTATTTTATGTTATGGAAATGCAGTGGTTGATTGCGGATGCAGCAATGAGGAGGGAAGAGGAAGCTATGCGTGTGATAGAAGGAAGGATAGATGGGACGGGAATTCCGGGAAATATGACATCGGGGGAAAATGAGGCATTAGAGGGAAATGTGACATCCGGGGGAAATAAGGCATTAGAGGGAAATGCAGTATCCGAGGAGATGGATGACCGTAAGATCGATACGGAGCTGCAGCTGGCGTTGACATTGTCACCGGCGGAGCGGGAGAAGAGTCTGGATCTGGATGTCGGCTATGATAAAGCCTTCCGGGAGTGGGAGCTGATCGTGAAGTACAGCGGGGATCTGGAGAGAATCGGCAGAGATTTATCGGCAATCGTAACGCCGCTTCTAAACGAATATGCGATTATCCGGCTCCGGGAGGATCGGATATCAGAGCTGGTGGAATATCCGGAGATTGAGTTTGTTGAGAAACCGAAGGGGCTGGTTCTGGAGGAAATGGAAGGAATCCGTGCATCCTGTATTTCGGCATTGCGATATCCACCCGATCGGTTGACCGGGCGGGGAGTCCTGCTGGCGGTGATCGATTCCGGCATTGATTACAGTCATCCGGATTTTCGGATGGCAGACGGAGCGACCCGGATACAGGCAATCTGGGATCAGACGATTCCGGGCAATCCGCCGCAGCCATATAATATCGGGAGTGTCTATACGGCAGAGGATATTAACCGGGCATTGCAGACCGATAACCGGATGGAACAGCAGAAAATAGTGCCAACGACAGATCTTTCCGGGCATGGTACACATGTGGCGGGGATTGCTGCCGGGAACGGAAGGGCATCCGGTGGTTTTTATACTGGAGTGGCACCGGAGGCGGAGCTGCTGGTCGTCCGACTGGCACAGGCACAACCGGGTTCATTTCCAAGGACTTCGGAGCTGATGCAGGCGATTGACTGGGTGGTGCGATATGCGCTGGAGCGAAGACTGCCATTGGCAGTAAACGTAAGCTATGGCAATAATTATGGTAATCACAGAGGCGGCAGTCTGCTGGAACAGTATATCGATGATGTGGCAAATCTGGGACGCAGTATCCTTGCGGCAGGGGCGGGCAATGAAGGCAACACCGGTCGACATGCATCCGGAATATTGCCATCCGGGAATCGGCGGCAGACACAGCCGACAGAGGTGGAGTTTACAGTCTCTCCCTATGAAAGCGGATTGAACATCCAGCTCTGGAAGAATTATGCAGATGAAATGGAGGTCGCGGTCCGGACACCGTCCGGGATGCTTGCCGGGCCGTTTGGCAGCAGGCAGGGCAGACAGTCTGTCACCATCGGAAATACGGACATTGCAGTCCTGTACGGGCAGCCGACACCATATAGTGCAGCGCAGGAAATATATATTGCCCTGATTCCGACTAAGGATTATATAGAGGAGGGGCTGTGGGCAGTCCTGCTTTATCCGAAGGATATCCGATATGGGGAATACGCACTCTGGCTGCCGGTAGCCGGGGCAACGAATGACCGGACGATGTTCCTGCAGCCCAGTCCGAATCTGTCGCTTACGATACCGTCCACGGCCTCCAGAGCAATCACGGTGGGAGCATATGATTCACGGACAGATAGCTATGCCGCATTTTCCGGCAGAGGAGATATGACAGATCGGAAGCCGGATCTGGTAGCTCCCGGCGTAGGAATTACCGCAGCTGCACCGGGAGGCGGATATGATACCAGGAGCGGAACCTCTATGGCAGCACCGTTTGTATCCGGAGGGGCAGCACTTCTGATGGAATGGGGAATCATTCAGGGCAACGATCCGTTCCTGTATGGGGAAAAATTAAAAGCATATCTGATCCGGGGGGCTAGGAGGCTGCCGGGATATCCGGTATATCCGAATGAGCAGGTGGGGTGGGGAGCGTTGTGTGTGGCGAGAATCTTATCAACAAAATGAAATCGCAAAATTCGACCATAATAAGAAAGCAATTGCGGCCCTGCCCTCAGTCATGGTATGATTGTACAAATGAAAATCGGAGGTATGGGAATGCATTCACCACTTGAAATAGCTAGAAATTACGTAGAAGTAGGAGTTCACAAGGCACATCTGTCTATATTTAAGATGCTGGTACTTGGCTTTTTTGCCGGACTGTTTATCGGATTTGCGGGAATCGCATCCACGACGGCATCCAGTACCATTGGTATAGCCTCTGTCGCAAAGCTGGTAGGAGCCTGTGTGTTCCCGGCGGGTATGGCAATGGTTCTTGTTGCGGGAAGTGAATTATTTACCGGTAATAATCTGATGATACTAGCCGCTTTGGAGAAGAAGATAACGGTTGGCAGTATGCTGAAAAACTGGCTGTTCGTATATATCGGTAACTTTCTGGGGGCAGCATTTGTAGCATGTATGGTTGTCTATGGACATACACCGGAGTTGTTCGGCGGAGCTTTGGCACAGGCGATTGTAAATGCCGGAAAGGCACGGACGGATTTAAGTATTCCGGAGGCATTTATCCGGGGCATCCTGTGTAACATTCTGGTATGCATTGCCGTATGGATGTCATTTGCAGCAAAACGGGTATCCGGAAAATTGATGACCAGCTTCTGGCCGGTAATGTTGTTTGTATTATGTGGCTTTGAACACTGTGTTGCGGATATGTACTTTGGGGTAGCGGCACTTCTTACGTCTGCGGAGTACGGAATTGCAGCAGAAGGGCTGACCTGGAGTCATTTCCTGTTTTCGAGTCTGCTGCCGATCACACTTGGAAATATTGTTGGTGGAGCCGGGATTGTAGGCGTTGGTTACTGGCTGGCATATCTCAGACATACTCCATACGCGAAGGAAACCGTGGAAGAAGAGCAGAAAGAGATTGATATCGCAGAGGAATATTAGGAAGAAGAAAAACAGGAGGCCTTACCAGATCATCTTATATTTACTCTTGACTATCCAGCTTTTATTGCTATATCTGCATTCTATCTGGGTACATGATTTCCAGCTCGCCACGTACTTTACCCCAGTTACGGATTGGCAGACATCCCAATCAATATTGACAGCATTGTTTTGCCGGTTCCAGTGCCTCCATACATGATGACATTCTTTCCAGCATGATAGAAGTCCAGATCAACCAGTCCTTCCAGCAGGCATTCCATGTTTTCACCATAGTTAAGTTGGAAAAAGCCACCGTTACTGTATGGGAAACTGAGCACAAGATATTTTGCTTCATGATGCAGTCTCTCGTTCGCGTAAAAATCTGCTGTACCGAAATCGGCCTGTGCTTCACCCGGTTTGTTCGTCTTGTTCCGATAGGAAAGCTCGTGCCATATGTGAATAATGCACGCACCCATTCCCCAGAACAGATAAATAAGCTGCGTGCTTTGGCAGGAATTAGAATCAAAGACTGATTATGAGAAAGAGTATGGAGATACAACCGATCGGTCGTTTGGTAAGGCAGATCGTGGGCGTGGATTGACAGGCAGTGAATGAGGCACTTAGTGTATTCTTGTCAAAGGAGGACAATCGTGTCCTGATGGAAGAGCTATTTCGGTCTGTTGGAAGTATCACAACACTGTTTAAAAACGATATGGCAACTGCGAAAGGAATTATGGATGCGATAGCAGATATTAAACGTAATTCGGAGGAAATTGCATAAGCAGCTATTTGACATATAGCCGATAGAATGCTAGTATATTGCAGATTTGTAGTTACAGGGTCATACGGGTAACGTATGTTTAACAGAAGAATATGAATAGCAGCAGGTGAGAAAATGAGTGAAACAACAAAGAATTTACAACAGGAAAACAAGATGGGTGTTATGCCCGTAAACCGTCTGATCATCAGCATGTCGTTACCGATGATGGTATCCATGCTGGTGCAGGCCATGTATAATATCGTAGACAGTATGTTTGTGGCAAAGCTGGGAGAGGATGCACTGACGGCATTATCTCTGGCATTTCCGATGCAGAACTTTATGATCGCAGTCGGAAGCGGTACCGGCGTAGGTATAAATGCGCTGGTTTCACGGTATCTGGGAGAAAAGAAGTTCAAGGAAGCGAACCGTGGTGCGAACAACGGTATCTTTCTGGCACTGTTAAGTGCGATCTTTTTCAGCGTGCTGTGTCTGAGTGCATCGAAGTGGTTATTCATCTGGCAGAAAGCAGATGAGACCATTACACAGTATGGTGTTCAGTATATGACCATATGCGGTGGACTCTGCTTCGGTATGTTTGGGCAGTTTATATTTGAACGGTTACTGCAGTGTACCGGGAAGACCATGTACTCCATGGTGACACAGATGACCGGTGCAATCATCAATATCATTTTGGATCCGATCATGATCTTCGGTTATTTGGGATGCCCGGCGATGGGAGTACACGGAGCAGCGATTGCAACGGTGATCGGGCAGTTCTGTGCAGCAGCACTGGCAGTATTCTTTAATCTGAAATTTAACCGGGAGCTGACCATTCGTCTGAAGGAGATATTCAGACCGAATGGAACGATCATCGGAAAAATATACAGTGTAGGTGTACCATCCATAATCATGGCATCGGTATCTTCGGTCATGAACTTCTGTATGAATAACATTCTGATGGCATTTACATCAACGGCAACGGCGGTATTCGGAGCCTACTTTAAGATTCAGAGCTTTGTATTTATGCCGGTATTTGGTCTAAATAATGGTATGATACCGATTATTTCTTATAATTATGGTGCCAGAAAGAAAGCACGACTGCAGAAGGCAATGCGGTACGGTATTATCTATGCGGTCAGCATTATGGCGGTGGGCTTGATCGTTATGCAACTGTTCCCGGGCAAGCTTCTGGGGATTTTTGATGCATCTGACTATATGTTGCAGATCGGTATTCCGGCAATCCGGATCATCAGCTTAAGCTTCCTGTGTGCAGGCTTTGGTATTGCAGGATCTTCGATTTTCCAGGCGTTTGGCAAGGGATTCCTGAGTATGCTGGTATCCATTGCAAGACAACTGCTGGTGCTGGTTCCGGTTGCATACCTGCTCTCGAAGTTCGGACGAGTAGAGCTGGTATGGTGGGCATTCCCGATTGCGGAGATTATTGCAGTAATCATGACCATCAGTTTCCTGATCCACATTAACCGGACGATCGTTCATCCGATGGCGGAGGAACCTTCCGAGAGCGAAGGAACACAGCCGGTTGCATAATGTCAGATGTGATGTGGAATGGAAATAGAAATAACGAAGAGGATGCAATCGAAATAGAGATATAGAGATAATGAAGAAAATGCAATCGTGAAAGGAGCAGAACAATGGCATATAAGAGTATGGATGAGATAGAACAGTTCCGGTTTGATGACTGTCAGATCGGCAGCTTCCGGACAGTCGGACAGGATCTGATCCTGGAGGTAGATGCCCTGATCGTGCGGGCCAATAACAGTCAGAATACCAATTACACCGAGAGCTATGCGGATACGACCAGAATCAGCCTGCATGGCGGCAGACTGGAGAAGGTTGTGAAGGATGGTTACCGGTATTATGATGCCAATGATGTATTGGTTTTGGAAGTGCCGGATGAAGAATTATCACCGGAAGAGGCGGCAGAATTTCCAGCAAAGTGTGAGGGTGCCTATCTCTTTGAAATGGAGAAGGCAGAAAGTGGCTATAGACTTGGAATCGAGTTCGAGGATCCGGAGGCTCATATCGTGGGAGCGTCTTATCAGGTGTTTGTAAGCTGTGAATCAGTCGCCTGTGCATGGGAGCGGTATCTCAACCGGGTGCAGCAGTATTAAGGATATGTAAAAACATACAATTAATGAAACACGGATGCAGAAGACCATAGTGGTGTGGCTGGGGCCATGCTCTGCTGTTTTTTATGGGAAAGTGCATTTCCATGTATTAAAATCGGATATGAGTTATTTGGAATAGCAGGAACGGATATGGCAACGCAGATTCTGTTTGCGGGGATCCGGTTTGTACTTGCCGGGATTCTGGCGGTCGGAATCGGAAGTATATTGCAGGGACGGCTGCTTCTGCCAGTCAGTCTTATTTTCAAGTAGGAGAAAGTGGATGCGCAGACCCTGATGGGAAAGACACCGGCAGGGGTTGCGGAGCTGGCTAAAAAGCAAGGCAAAGCGGTACATGCATTTGCAGGATGCTTCGGTGATGGCATTGAGATGTGTAAGAATAGTCCGTTGTTTGATGCGTGTTACAGTGTGACAGAGTATCTGGAGGCCGGTCAGAACCGACAGGAAAGTCAGAATAAGCAGGCACTGACGGCGGAAGAGCTGGCTCCGAGATTCAGTGAGAAATTGGTCGCACTTCCGATCCCCAGCAGAAGGGAGATAGCAGTGCAGGTGGTAGAAAGCGGAAATGCGATGTTTGTAGCAGCATTTCCGAGCATGCCGACACCCTGACCGATAAAGATCTGATCGACAATATTATAAAGTGCAGTGACCAGCATGGATCTGTACGATTTTGATTGGTTTCAACTGGTTTCATAGAAAATACCTTTTGAATTTTTCTTCTCATAGATGATTGTACCCCGTTCCGTAATTGTCAAGTGAAAAACAGTGGAAAAGATGATTCTTTTGTGGTACAATTAAGGTCGTTGAAGCCTATCTTCAACTCTATAACAGTTCTGATTAGATAGAATAAAGTGGGTGATGGCTATGGTAAATGAAGAAAAAGTAAAACTCATGACCAAACTGGCAATATATGAAAATACAAAAGGAAAGAAACAACTGAATATCAGTAAATATTATAAAAGAGACTATGTGCGTTTCCAGATGTTCAAGACAGCCGTTTCTTCGACAATTGCATTTATAATATTGTTATTTGCTTATTGTATGCTGAATGCAGAACAATTGCTATTGGAATTGAATGATCTGGATTTTCTGAAGGTGGCAGCAAAGGTTGGGATCTTATATGTGATATTCCTGACGGTTTATATGCTGATTGCCTGGATTGTTTATGCAAATAAATATGAGAAGATAAAGCCGGATGTGATTTCGTATAACCGGAATCTGAAGAAATTAAAAGAAATGTATGACCGTGAAGAGAAAGAGATGAAAGAGAAGCGGGCCGGAAGGAGTGTGACTACAGGTAATGACGACGTTGATCAATATTAGGGATTCAATTAAAGATTTTTTGACAAAATATGAGAAGTTTGCCATTCCGGTTCTGAAATTTGTGGGAATGTTTCTCGTTCTGATGTCATATACCAGTATAATGGGATATTCCACACAGATGAATAACCCGGCAGTGAAATTCATCCTTTCGCTGATCTGTGCGTTTTTACCGGTACAGATCATGGTGCTGGTTGCGGGATTGGTCGGTCTGCTTCATATGTATGCAGTGGGAATCGATATCGCAGCGGTATATCTGCTTATGTTTATTCTCATGTATCTGCTTTATGTGCGGTTTGCACCGAAGCACGGATGGATCATAATGATTCTTCCGCTTTTGTACATGCTGAAGCTGCATTACATGATTCCGATCGTGATCAGTATCTTCGTAGGACCGGTTGGAATTGTTCCGATGATATTTGGTGTGGTCTTTTATTATTTTGCGGTTCATGTAAATGAACTGGTGGCATTGCTGACGACCGCATCCGAAGAGAACAGCATTCAGGGCTTCTCTTATGTGATCAATGCCATGCTGAGTGACAAGGCAATGCTGCTGACAATCCTGGTATTTGTACTGGTGATTGCGGTTACGTACATTATTTACCGTCAGTCCTTTGAATATTCATGGCTGATTGCGATCGGAACCGGTACGATTCTTGGAATCATCCTGTTCCTGGTAGGCGGGATTGTACTGGAGGCGGATGTCAATATTCTGGTTATCTTCCTCGGAAGTATCGGCGGAGCCGTGATAGCACTGATCGCCCAGTTCTTTAAGGGTGTGCTGGATTACAGCCGGACGGAGACGGTGCAGTTTGAGGATGATGAGTATTACTATTATGTGAAGGCCGTTCCGAAGGTAAAGGTATCGGAGCAGAATGTAAAGGTGCAGAAGATCAGTGGACAGACCGTCCGCAGTGAGGCAGAGAAGCAGACCGCGGCAAGAAGAACAGCGGAGCAGCCGGTGCATAAGGCAACAGAACAGCCGATACACAGGACAGCGGAGCAGTCGGTACATCGGACAATGGGTGAACCGACACAGTCGGTACGACGAACCGTGTCAGAGCATCCGCAGCCGATCCGCAGACCGGAGACAGGCAGACCAAGAGGAGATATGAATTCCGTAGACAGATAGAAGCATGATATAAAGTTGGAAGGAGATACAGATGGCTGCACTGGAAAATATTTTCAGTTCGTTTGGAAATTTCTTTAAAACCATATATTTTCCGCAGATTCATGTGCCGGATATCATTGAAATCATTATCATTGCGATTGTGTTATATCAGGTAATGGGATGGTTTAAGAAGTCGCGTGCTTGGACCTTGTTTAAGGGAATTGCGGTGCTGGCATTGTGCTGGCTGGTTGCAGCTGTGTTTGACCTGAATACGATTCTCTGGATTTTCCGGAATACGATCAGTGTTGGTATCATTGCAATTATTATCATTTTCCAGCCGGAGTTAAGACGGGCATTGGAGCAGCTTGGTAAAAAGAATTTTATTGCAACCCTGTTTGACAGTAGCAGTAGCGAGAAGCGGGAACGGTTTACGACCAAGACGATGAATGAGTTGATCAAGGCTGCATTTGAAATGTCGAAGAATAAGACAGGTGCGCTGATTGTAATAGAGCAGAACGTAGCACTGGGAGATTATGAGCGGACCGGTATTCCGATTGATGCGGTCGTATCCAGTCAGCTACTTGTAAATATTTTTGAACATAATACTCCGCTTCATGACGGAGCGGTGATCATGCGGAATAATCGGATTGTAGCGGCGACCTGCTATCTTCCGTTATCAGACAGTCTGGAGATCAATAAAGAGCTGGGAACCAGACATCGTGCAGGGATTGGAATCAGTGAAGTGTCAGACAGTATGACGATCATTGTTTCAGAGGAGACCGGTGATGTATCGGTAGCAGTGGGCGGAGAGTTATTCCGCGGACTGGATTCGGACAATCTGAGAAAGAAGCTGTCATATATACAGAATAAGTCATTGGATGTGAAGCGGTTCAGATTATGGAAGGGTAAGAAGAATGAAAGAAAAAATTCTTAAAAACTGGGGTCTGAAATTAATGGCTGTCCTGATTGCATTTCTGGTATGGTTTCTGGTAGCCAATATAGAAGATTATACAGTTACAAAGGCAATAACAGGCATTCCTGTTGAAATATTGAATGAAAATGCAATTACCGGTCAGGACATGGTATATGATATTGTGCAGGGTAAAACGGTGGACATTAAGGTAGATGGACGGCGTTCGGTTGTGGAGAAACTGACTGCCGAGGATTTCACGGCCTCTGCAGATCTTTCAGAGCTGTCGATCACCAATTCCGTCCAGATTACGGTAGATGCAACGAACAGTGCAGTTCGTAAGGAAGTTGCTATTTCAATCATAGATAGCATGATGAAGGTGACGATTGAGGAACGGGGTGAGCAGAAGCTTCCGATCAGTGTAGTGACGAGTGGTCAGACACAGGAAGGCTATGCAGTGGTCAGTACCGCAGCCACACCGAATATGGTAACGGTGTCCGGAGCGGCCAGCCTGGTAAAGGATGTTAAGACCGTACAGGTCGTAATTGATGTAGAGGGCTTAAATACCAGCATTGCGACCAGAGGAGATCTGGTACTTTTGGATGCGGATGGAGAGGCAATCGATACCGACAAGTTATCCTTAAATCTCACATCGGTAACGGTGAATGTATCGATCCAGAAGACCAAAGAGGTTCCGATCACGGTAACTCCGGTCGGAGATGTTGCGGAAGGATACAGTATAGCGGGTGATATTGAATACCAGCCGACTACCGTGCTGATTGCCGGGGATGCGGCAGACTTACGGAATGTCAGTGAGATCAATATCGGTGATATCGACGTGACCGGTAAGAATGCAGATTATGAAGTGACTGTGGACATTGAAGATTATCTGCCGGCGGGAATCGTGGTTGCAGATCAGACACAGGATATTGCAATCAAGATCAATATTGAGAAGCTGGTTGAAAAGAAATTTACACTTAAGATTTCGGATATCCGATTTATCAATAAGGAGGATACCCTGAATTATAAGATCGTGGATGACGGAGCGGTTCTTGAGTTAACCGTAGTCGGATTGAAGCAGGATCTGGATTCCCTGACGATCAGTCAGATCATGCCGGAGATTGATGTGACGGAGATGACGAACGAGGGAACCTATACGGCAGAGCTGATATTTAAAGAACTGGATGGTATCCAGTATCAGAATGCACTGGCTGTGACAGTCGAGGTTACGAAGAAGGAAGAGACCGAGGAAACAACGGCCGGCACGACGGAGACTACGACCACGGAAAGTCGTACCAATTAATGAAGTGGCAGTAATGGAATCAAGACGATGGCAGTGAATAAAAGATAACAGAAACATAAACAACAGGCAGGAGTTAAAAGCTCCTGCCTGTTGTTTATGGTGCGCCTTGCGGCGCACGTTTCTAATGGGTGAAAGTCCCTAATCCGCCCTAG
>CAVFXS010000024.1:0-2340 GCA_963626805.1 Bacteroidales bacterium H4
CCGGTATGTAACCATCCGCAGAGCTACTTTGAGGTACATGAAGAGAATTATTAAGAAGATGTGATTATTACGGAGAAACAAATGATCAATTCAAAATAGGAAGCATAGAAAGCAATTCTCCGCTTACAATCGTATTTACCGTGTTCTTTGCAATCCAGATCCTGATATACAGTTATCTGATTGTTTATTGTGGTCTGAAGTTGCGGAAGCTGAAAGAAAAATGAAGGAATGATTAAATAGAGACAAAACAATTAAAATGATTATTTTGGGTATTAAAAAACAATTCTTTTGATTGTTTTTTGTTTACAAATGCATGTTTCTATGTTTTAATTAAAGAAGAAATCGGAGATCATAAAGCTGGAGGGTGAGCCTGTGAAAGAAAGATTGTTTATAACCCCGGAATATACAACAGCAAAGGAAATCAGAGAGATTCGAAAAGAATTGCATCTGACACAGAAGGAATTTGCGGAATTGATCAATTGTTCCAAGCCAACAGTAGAACGTTGGGAGAGAAGCGAGGAAGTTATTCGTGGACCGATTGTTCCGCTTATTAAAATGTTGCAAAAATATCCGGAATATGAACAGGAGATCAAAGTTCCGGAAAAGATATGGCCGCTCAGGCTCTGGTATATGTATGGTCAGGATGTATGTACATTGATAGATGCGAATGAGCAGGAACAGAAAGTAACAGTGAAAAATTATACGGATAAAATTATGTTCCGTGCATTTGGTACTGTGGAACATCCGGATTATAGTCAGTATCTGGAGTTTTTGAAGTCGAGGTGTTTCCCTGAAAGCAGAGATAAAATGAAACTGGTACTGAGGGATCTCGGACTGCCATTTTATGATCCGATCATGATTATAGAGAAAACGGAAGGTCGGATGGCAGAGGATGATTTTTGGATTCGTATAGAAAGGTAAATGAATGGTAGAACTATTTGAGCAGAACATCAGGACAAAGGATCGTCAGTCTTCAAAGGGGAATCAGCTGAAATGGGAGAATAACGGAATCTGGTATAAAGCGGATTACACAGGGTATGAGGGACTGGCAGAATATGTCATATCGCATCTTCTGAAAAAATCAACATTAGATGCGAGTGAATTTGTATGCTATGACCTCGAAACAATAAAATATGGAACTGTGATATATAATGGAGCAAAGAGTATAAATTTTCTGAGTGATGACTGGCAAATTATAACTTTGGAGCGACTGTTTCATAGCTTTTTCGGGGAAAGTCTGCATAGGAGCCTGTATAGAATACCGGAGCATGAGGAAAGGTTGGATTTCTTAGTGCGGCAGGTGGAGCGTATGACAGGGCTTAAGAATTTTGGGATATATATGAACAAACTATTGACGATAGATGCATTTTTTCTGAATGAAGATCGGCATACGCATAACATAGCCGTTCTGATGAATGGAAAAGGTGATTATGCGTACTGCCCGATTTTTGATAATGGAGCGGGGCTGTTGGCAGATACAACTATGGATTATCCTTTGTCTGGAGATGTTTACACGCTTATGGACAAGGTTCAGTCAAAAACAATATGCGGCGAATTTGAGGAACAATTAGATATTTCCGAAGCTTTATATAAAATGAATCTAAAGTTCCGATTTGCCAAAAAGGATGTGACGGAATTGCTTGCCGGTGCAGAGATATATTCAGAGGAGATACGAAATCGGGTGGAAATGATCATATTTGCACAAATGCGAAAATATCCGTATTTGTTTTCAAATGTGTAGAAAAGTCGCCGCCTGTCTTTATGGCTCATTACGGAAAGTTTGAAAATGGAAATGTAAGGGAGAGTACGGGAATGTATATTGAATATAAAAGACTCACAGAAAAAGAGCTGGATACCTTTATTGAGATGAGAATAAACCAGCTTAGAGAAGAAGGGGCGCAGGAAGAGATTGATTTGGTTCCTGCCTTGAAGGAATATTATACCCATCATATGGCGGATGGAACATTTGTATCCTGGCTTGCTTTTGACGGAGAAAAGATTATTGGAACAAGCGGTATGTCATTTGTGGAGAAACCGCCATATTTTGGGTGCCCGAGTGGAAGGATTGGATTGCTATCCAGCATGTTTACAGATCCGGAGTATAGAAGGAAGGGGATTGCAAGAGAACTGCTATCCCGTGTTATACAGGATGCCAGAGAATATGGGTGCGGGACGATACAAATTACAGCATCGGATATGGGCGTTAAATTATATACAGACTTTGGATTTGTACATAATGGTAACTTCATGCAATATAAGCTTTATGCAGTTTGATACCTTGAACATTCTTGAGTTTCCGCAAAATGTAATTAAAAAATAGTTATGTCTTCCCAGAGCACC
>CAVFXS010000025.1:0-2570 GCA_963626805.1 Bacteroidales bacterium H4
GTATTGAGGTTGTAAAGCAGAAATTAGGTGAGCCGGATGCATCCGGAAGACGTTCACCGGTGCCGGTAGAAGGTTCTAATTATGTGATTCCGGTAGAGACTGTTATTATTGCGATCGGCCAGAGCCCAAATCCGTTGATCCGTCAGACAACCCCTGGTCTGGAGACACAGAAGTGGGGCGGTATCATTGTTGATGAGGATACAATGAAGACTAGCAAGGATGGTGTATACGCAGGTGGTGATACCGTAACAGGTGCAGCAACCGTAATCCTGGCAATGGGTGCCGGTAAGAAGGCAGCAAAGGCAATTGACGAGCAACTTTCCAAATAAAAAAGATAAAGTGTATTAAGAAATAGAAAAAGACGGATGGAGGAACGGCATGATAGTAAAAGATTTTTATGAGGAGAAGGGCGTAGTTGCGAAGCCGAATAAACGGGGAATGATCAGTATGTGGGCGATGCTTGGATTGGCAATTGTGAGTCTGGTGGCAGCTTATTGGGTGATTGTAACTCTGGCGGTTGCAATTGTGGCGATCATAGCTTTTATTGTTATGTTCCGGGAGAAATATATAGAGTATGATTATTGCTTCTATAATGAAGAGGTTGAGATTGCCAAGATTATGAACCGAAAACGGAGACGTACGGCAATCCGGTTTGAGATGAATAATATTCGACTGATCGCACCGGAGGGTTCTATCCGCCTGTCAAATGAACGGGAACGGTATCCGCAGATGCGTTATACAGATTATACATCCGTGGAGCCGACAAGCCCGGTATATGGCTTTGTACTGGACTTAAAGGGTGTCAGTACTACAATTATGCTGGAGCCGACAGAAAGCATGATGGATCATCTGAGACAGCTGGTGCCTAATAAGATATATGAAGATTAGAGTTGACATTGGTTTTTAGATTTGTTACTGTAAAAGATATTCATTTGCATCATCAGGGCGGATGATACCCCTTTGACGGGAATGACAGAATCATACAAACAACATGCAAGAGAAAAGAAGGAGAGTGAATGGAGAAATGAGTAAGATTATTGGCGAAGGAATTACCTTTGACGATGTATTACTGGTACCTCAGTATTCAGAAGTGATTCCAAATGATGTTATTCTTACTACAAGACTGACAAATAAGATTCAGTTGCAGATTCCATTGATGAGTTCCGGTATGGATACCGTAACAGAGCATCGTATGGCGATTGCAATGGCTAGACAGGGTGGTATTGGTATTATTCATAAGAATATGACCATTGAGCAGCAGGCAGAAGAGGTTGATAAGGTAAAGCGCTCAGAGAATGGTGTCATTACAGATCCTTTTTCATTATCTCCAGAACATACTTTAGATGACGCTGATAAGCTGATGGCAAAGTTTCGGATTTCCGGCGTGCCGATTACTGAGAATGGTAAGCTGGTTGGTATTTTGACAAACCGTGATTTGAAGTTTGAAACAGACTATACAAAGAAAATTAAGGAGTCTATGACAACGGAGAATCTGGTAACAGCCAGAGAGGGAATTACCCTGGAAGAGGCAAAGAGAATTTTAGGCAGTGCCAGAAAAGAGAAATTACCGATTGTAGATGAGAACTTTAACTTAAAGGGTCTGATCACAATTAAGGATATTGAAAAGCAGATCAAGTACCCGAATTCAGCAAAGGATTCTCAGGGCAGATTGCTGTGTGGTGCTGCAGTAGGTGTTACACCGGATATTCTGGATCGTGTCAGCGAGCTGGTAAAGGCTAAGGTGGATGCGATCGTAATCGATACGGCACATGGACAGTCAGCCAATGTATTGAAGACATTGGGAATTGTTAAGAATGCATATCCTGAGCTTCAGGTAATCGTAGGAAATGTTGCAACTGCACAGGGCACCGAGGATCTGATCAAGGCCGGCGCAGATGCGATCAAGATCGGTATCGGACCTGGCTCTATCTGTACAACACGAGTTGTAGCAGGTATCGGTGTACCGCAGATGACAGCAATTATGGATGCATATTCAGTTTCACAGAAGTATAACATTCCGATTGTTGCAGATGGTGGTATTAAGTATTCCGGTGACATTACAAAGGCACTGGCTGCAGGTGCGGATGTTTGTATGATGGGTAGTCTGTTTGCAGGAACGGATGAGAGCCCAGGAGAATTCGAATTATATCAGGGAAGAAAATATAAGGTATATCGTGGTATGGGATCTATTTCTGCTATGGAAAATGGTAGTAAGGATCGTTATTTCCAGAGCAATGCCAAGAAGCTGGTTCCGGAAGGTGTAGAAGGAAGAGTTGCATACAAGGGGACTGTGGAAGATACTGTATTCCAGTTAATTGGTGGTCTGCGTGCAGGTATGGGTTACTGTGGATCTAAGAATATTGAAGAATTGCATGAAAAGGCAAGATTTGTGAAGATTACATCTGCTTCTCTGAAGGAGAGTCATCCTCATGATATTCAGATCACAAAGGAAGCTCCGAACTACAGCGTAGAGTAGAATAGAAGCAATAAAATAAGTCGTGCTTTGCACGACTTATCAGACTGTAGACAAAGTGGCACTAGGATACAAATCCTAGTGCCACTTTTCTCTG
>CAVFXS010000026.1:0-2691 GCA_963626805.1 Bacteroidales bacterium H4
CTTATAATGATTGAAGGATTGTAAAAAAGAATATATAATAAAAGTATAATTTCATTATTATTTATATCAAGCAAAAGAAACTGCTTTCTAAATAAAATCTAGAGAGCAGGGATATCCCCCTTTGCTCTCTTTATAAAATAACAAGAGCAAAGGAGGAAACGTAATGGGTCAAAAAGACATTACAGAAAAAATGCTTGCAGATTACAATGATGTTTTTGCTGATATAGTAAATGTATTATTGTTTGATGGCATGCAGATAATTGGCGAAGAATTACTGGAAAACGTGAAAGACAAAAGTCAATATAAGGCAGCATCCCAAATCCACGAACAAGAACGGGATGTTTCAAAGGTATTTAATAAACATAATATCCGGATTGCCATGTTAGGATTGGAACATCAGACGGATATAGATGCCGATGAGGTCTTTCGCGTTTTAGGATACGATGGTGCTTCCTATAGAAGCCAATTATTAAACGGACAAAAAGAACGATATCCGGTTGTAACTTTAGTACTATACTTTGGAAGCAAAAGATGGAACAAAGCAACCTCCCTTTTCGAGGCCCTAGAGATTACAGAAGAATGGAAACCGTTCATCAATGACTATAAGATTAATCTTTTTGAAATTTCATTCCTGGAGTCAAAACAGGTTGAAAAATTCAAGAGTGATTTTAAAATTGTTGCAGATTATTTTGTCCAAATAAGGACCAATAATGAATATGTCCCATCAAAAGAAACATTTCAACACATGGATGAGGTGCTAAAACTGTTTTCTGTTTTAACAAACGATTCCAGATTTGAAGATGTACAACGTAGCTTATTACCAGAAGGAGGTGCTAACAATATGTGCGAAGTATTAGACCGGGCAGAAGCTAAGGGAGAAGCAAGAGGAAAAATCAAAGGTATGGTGATTGCTTTTCATAAAGCCCAGTTCTCAATAGAACAGATTGCAAGTGAAGTTGGCATTTCTGTCGAAGAAGTACAGAATATCCTTGCATCCCAGGAAACTGGAAAATAATTTATCTTAACTCTTATTTTAATGATTTCCCAGTTCCTTCTCATAACAGAGAAATGGTTGTCCGTACAGGTTACAGGTGCCAACCACCTCACACTGAAACACTTCATATGACCGGATAGCTTTCTCATTGAACCGATTCACCAGAAAATGCACACTCCGATATCCACGTTCCGCCAGCATTTTCATTCCATACTGCAGCATTTCTCTGGCAATTCCCTGATTCTGCCAGTCCGGGCGCACTGCCAGACGGGCTAATTCCCCGCCCGGCCTTCGCTCTGCACTCCAGCAATCCAATGCCTCCACTGCCTCATCCTGATCAATGGATATGGCTGCTATCACTTCCCCCTTGTCTGTTTTCATTACAAACAGGGCATCTCTGGACAGATCAAATTCTATTTCCGTTTCCCCCGGATAATGCTCATCCCATGGACAGAACTCTCTGCCAAGCTGTCGTTTATACAGCTCCAGAACCTGTGCTTGGTCTGCCTTTCCAGCCGGCAGAATCTGTCTCATTATTTCCTGCTTTCCGGTCTGATCATGTCTCATTAATTGGCTGCCTTTACCTTTGTCCATAATTCTGCAAAATATTCCTTAGTTTCCTGCTCCTGATAAGCAAACACTTCATTTGTAGAAGCTGATGTATCCGGCAGATAAGCACTGATACCCGGATAATCCTCCTCTGCTGCCTTTGTTCTGGCCTCTACCACCGGTGAAGTATATCCGACCTCTGCCGTATTTGCATAGGCATTATCCGGATCCAGCATGAAATTAATATATGCATGTGCCAGCTCTACCTGTGTACTGTCTGCCGGAATTACCATAGCGTCCTGCCAGATATTGGTACCTTCTTCCGGCTGATAATAACCAAGATCCTCATTCTCAGACATGATGTATGCAGCATCACCGGAATAAACAACTGCCATAGACTTATTGCCTGAAATCATATTATCAATGACATCATCACCGGCATAGACCGGATTCATGGTATCACGCTGTTCGATCAGCCAGTCATATGCCTGATCAATCTCATCCTTATTATCCGTATTCATAGAATATCCCAGAGCCTTTAATGCAATCATGAACGAATCACGTTCGGAATCATACATGTAAATGTCTCCGGCATATTTGGTATTGCGCAGAACCTCCCAGCCTTCTTTCAAATCTGCTTCGTCAACAACATTCTTATTATACAGGATACCAACTGTACCATAGAAGAACGGAGCGGAATATGTGTTATCCGGATCATAGGACTCACCCATCACTGCCTCATCCAGTCCGGACGCATTCGGTACTAAGGACCAGTCGATCGGCTGCAGCTTATCTTCCTTCATCAGCCGCTCGATCATATAATCAGAAGGTACCAGAATATCATAAGTCTCACCACTCTGAATCTTTGTATACATGGACTCATTGGAATCAAACGTCTCATATACAACCTTGCAGTCATACTCCTTTTCAAACTGACCGAGCAGACTGGTATCAATGTACTCACCCGCACTATATACCTTTAATGTCGGCTTACTGCTTGAGCCACAGCCTCCCAGTAGCCCAGCACACAGAATCCCTGCCAGCACAAGCCCTAATTTCTTCTTAAGCTTCATTCCCTTTTTCATTCTAAGTTCCTCCTCATATAATCAAGTCTTTTTTGTTGAAATCACAGGCTTTTTCAGCCTTAT
>CAVFXS010000027.1:0-45189 GCA_963626805.1 Bacteroidales bacterium H4
TTATAGCAGAGCCTGTGAAAGCAGGGGATTGTGGATAAAAGTGCGGAAACTCAAGAAAAAGGGCACTTGATTTCTCAAATGCCCTAGTGTATAATTTACTTAGAAAGTGAATCGGATATGACTCCGATTTGCCCTCAGTGGAATACTAAATATGAAATAGCATCTACTTTTGGACGAGTGGGATGCTATTTCTTTTTATTATTATGATCGTCTATGTAAGACAGAGCCGCAAAAATTACTAACACTAAAGTTAAAACTTCAAGCGTGTTCATAGGGCATCACCCTCCTCTGTAAACTAGAGGGCATCAAATAATCGGGAAATCACATCCTACTTTCGTTTCAATTACACAATAACAGTATAACACAAATAGAACAAATGTTCAATGAAAATAGACAAATCTAATATATCTAAAATTAATTATAAAATTTTGATGGTTTCAAAAAGGTAGGAGTTATGATATAATAAAAAACTATATCAAACAAGGTGTATAGAAGCGAATATGCATTCAAAAACCTTGCGGGTAATATTAGGGCATTCTAATGTAGGAATTACCATGAATTTATATGTCCATGTGACGGAAGATGAAAAGGTAAAGGAAGTTGAAAAAATAGAAAAAGCCTTAAAAGTTGTGTAGTAAATTGTGTAGTAAAATAACATAGAAAGGCGAAAAACCTTAAAAACAAAGGGTTTTCGAATAGGTATATTAAGATATGAAGCTTGGAATCGTAGGCCTTCCGAATGTCGGAAAGAGTACCTTGTTTAATTCATTGACAAAAGCAGGAGCAGAGAGTGCGAACTATCCGTTCTGTACGATCGATCCAAACGTAGGAATTGTAGCCGTTCCGGATGAACGACTGACGAAATTAACACAGATGTATAATTCTGCGAAAACAACACCGGCAGTGATTGAATTCGTAGACATTGCAGGTCTGGTAAAGGGTGCGTCCAAGGGCGAAGGACTGGGTAATCAGTTTCTGGCCAATATTCGGGAAGTCGATGCGATTGTACATGTAGTACGCTGCTTTGATGACACCAATGTCATTCATGTAGATGGCAGTGTAGATCCGTTACGGGACATTGAGACCATTAACTTTGAGCTGATCTTCTCAGATATTGAGGTGCTGGAACGGAGAATTGCAAAGACTGCAAGAGGCGCCAAGAATGATAAGACCCTGGCAAAGGAACTGAATCTGCAGGAGCGGATCAAGGAGCATCTGGAGGCAGGTAAGCTGGCTAAGACATTTGAGACCACTGACGAAGATGAGCTGGCATGGCTGCAGGAGTACAATCTGCTGACTTATAAGCCGGTAATTTTTGCGGCAAATGTATCCGAGGATGATCTGGCGGATGATGGCGCGAATAATCCGTATGTAGAAGCGGTTCGGAAATATGCAGCAGAGTCTGATTGCGGAGTATTCGTAGTCTGTGCGGAGATTGAGGCAGAGATTTCCGAGCTGGATGAAGAGGAACGCCAGATGTTTCTGGAAGATCTGGGCGTTAAGGAATCCGGTCTGGATAAGCTGATTCGGGCAAGCTATTCCCTGCTCGGACTGATCAGTTATCTGACAGCCGGAGAGACAGAGACCAGAGCCTGGACGATTAAAAAGGGTACCAAAGCACCACAGGCAGCCGGTAAGATTCATTCGGATTTTGAACGCGGATTTATCCGTGCTGAAATCGTAAGATATGAAGATCTGATCGAGCTTGGCAGCCTGAATGCTGCAAAGGAGAAAGGCCTGCTCCGTTCAGAGGGTAAGGAATATGTGGTACAGGACGGCGATGTAATCCTGTTCAAGTTTAATGTATAAGAAGTGGAACAAGAAGCGTTGACACAGGCAGTAAGAGCCGGGAGGTAACTATGTATCAAATTAGTTTTCCAAACCTTGGGATTCATCTTAAGTATGTACCGGATGGCTTTCAGATTTTTGGAATTCAGGTCAGACTTTATGGTCTGGTGATTGCACTGGGATTTCTGATTGCACTGGCAATCGTATCAAAGGAAGCAAAGAGAACCGGACAGAATCCGGAGCTATATCTGGATTATCTCTTATACGGGATTATTCCATCTATCGTATGTGCGAGACTGTATTATGTAATCTTCAGCTGGGATTATTATTTTGTACCGGGAGCCGGAGTAGGAGAGACACTTCTGAAGATTATTAATATCCGGCAAGGAGGGTTGGCTATTTACGGCGGACTGATCGGTGGTGTGCTGGTATGCTATCTGCTGGCAAGGAAACGGAAAGTACCATTTCTGACCATGATGGATACGATCGCACTGGGGGTGCCGTTTGCACAGATGCTTGGCAGATGGGGCAATTTCTTTAACCGTGAAGCATTCGGAACCTATACGGACAGCCTGTTTGCAATGGCAATTCCGACCGAGTACTATACACAGAATGGTACATGGACATCATTATGCAGTTCCGGAATCATTACAGATGAGATGCAGAATCATATTGTGGATGGATGCATCTGGGTTCATCCGACATTTTTATATGAGAGTCTGTGGAGTCTGGCATTGTTCATCTTCCTGTTGATCTGGAGAAAGCGGACGAGCTTTAAGGGCGAGCTGTTATCTCTTTATGTAGCGGGATATGGCTTGGGCCGGTTCTGGATCGAGGGCATGCGGACAGATCCGTTGACGATTGGAAATACACCACTCCGGGTATCCCAGCTTCTGGCAGCCTGTCTGGTGGTGGGAGGACTTACATTCTTCATCATTAATAAGGTACGTGCAGGAAAAGCTGTAAGTAGCGAAGTGGGGAATGAAGGACAAACACAAGATATAGACGATTAATATTGACTAACAACAAAATATAGAAGGATGAAAAAGAATCGATGAAAATCGGTTCTTTTTTTAGTTTAAATGTACAAAAAAATGACAAAAAATTTGTGCAGTTTAACACGAAGAAATTCCAAAATTGCGGGTGGTATTACTTGAAATTTACCTGTAAATCAGATAAAATATGAATATGTTGTGGGAAAAAGTGGCGGAAAGTAGTGATAAGTGGTAGGATAAAACCCAAAATGGAGGAGAGGAACCAATGTCTGGCGGATTAAAAGGACAATTTAATCATAGTATTGACGCCAAGGGCAGAATGATCGTTCCGAATAAACTCCGGGATAAGCTTGGGGAATCCTTTGTTATCACAAAAGGACTGGATGGATGTCTGTACGGATATCCGGAGGCCGAATGGGAAGCCTTTGAGGACAAAATCCGGATACTTCCGATGCAGAATAAGAAGGCGCGTGAAGTAAAGAGCTTCTTCATTTCCAGTGCGATTGAATGTGAACTGGATGGACAGGGAAGAATCCTGATACCACAGAATCTGAGAAATTTCGCCCACCTGACGAAGGAAGTAGCAGTTGTAGGTAATCTGGAACGAATTGAGATCTGGGATCTTGAGACCTGGAATCAGAGAAGTGAACAGATTGCAGAGAATATGGATGATATTGTAGAAGATTTGGAAGAGCTTGGAATTGTATTCTAGGAGGACAGCATGGAATTTGCACACCGCTCCGTACTACTGGAGGAGACCATTGAATATTTGAATATACGACCAGATGGAATCTATGTAGACGGTACACTTGGCGGAGCAGGACATTCCAGCGAGATCTGCAAGCGGTTATCGGAATCCGGCAGGTTGATCGGAATCGATCAGGATGAGGATGCGATCCGGGCAGCAACGAAGCGATTGGAGCCTTATAAGGATCGGGTTACGATCATCCGGGATAATTACTGCAATATGAAATCAAGGCTGGAAGAGATCGGCATCCACGGGGTTCATGGGATTCTGCTGGATCTGGGTGTTTCATCCTATCAGCTGGATGATCCGGAGCGGGGGTTTACATATAGGGAATGTGCACCGCTGGATATGCGCATGGACCGGCGACAGAGCAAGACCGCAAGGGATATCGTAAATGACTACAGCGAGATGGAGCTGTACCGTATCATAAGAGATTACGGAGAAGAGAAATTTGCCAAAAACATTGCCAGACATATCGTGGCAAGAAGGCAGGGGAAGCCGATTGAGACCACAGAGGAGCTGAACGACATTATAAAGGCGGCTATTCCGGCAAAGGTAAGAGCCACCGGTGGTCATCCATCGAAGCGTACCTATCAGGCGATTCGGATCGAGTTAAATCATGAGCTGGAGGTACTGAATAACTCCCTGGATGATATGATCGATCTACTGCTTCCGGGCGGAAGACTTTGTGTGATCACATTCCATTCATTGGAAGATCGAATGGTAAAGAACATATTTAAACGGAATGAAAACCCTTGTACCTGCCCACCGAATTTTCCGGTGTGTACATGCGGTAAGAAATCAAAGGGAAGTATGATCACAAGAAAACCGATCGTTCCCGGCGAACAGGAATTAGAAGAAAATCCACGCTCGAAGAGTTCGAAGCTTCGGGTATTTGAAAAAATAGAAGAGTGAGAAGGTTGGGAAAGTATATGAGAGAGTATCAGAAAAGCTATTATGAATATTATACAGAAGGAAATGCAGTACGGAAGAGAGTGGTAGAGGTTCCTCAGCAGGAGCCGCGGCAGCAGGAGCTGCCAGCTTATGCCAAGGTTCGTAAGGTAAAGGCGAATCAGGGAATGGCACTGGCAATGAATCCGGGATTTGCGATCTTTTTAGGATTTTCGGTACTGGTGACACTGGCTGCCTGTGTCCTGATGTTATCCATGCAGGCAAAGGTGACCAATCAGGGCAATACTATCACAAAGCTGCAGTCTCAGATTGAAACCTTGACCGATGATAACAATGCATATGAAGCAAGAATTAACAGCAGTGTGGATCTGGATCAGATCCGGGATGTCGCAATGAATCAGCTGGGAATGGTATATCCGACAGAAGGACAGGTTGTTTATTATGACCAGACCGAAGCGGATTATGTAAGACAGTATCAGGATGTCCCAGAGGTAAGATAAAACAGGAGATGAGATCATGGCAACACAGGGAAAAAAGCCAAAAGTGAAAAAGAAGCTCCTTCATAGAATGAAATTAAAGCTGACAGTCGTATTTGGTATCGTACTCGCCGGCTTTATTGTTATTTTATGCAGGCTTGTTTTGATTCAAGAGAAGAAAGGGGATGAGTACGAAAAGCGTATCTTATCCCAGCAGCGGTATGACAGCCTGAGTATTCCGTACCGGCGGGGCGATATTCTGGACCGGAACGGAACAGAGCTGGCAACCAGCAAGAAGGTATACAACCTGATCGTGGAGCCGAAGATCATTCTGGATGAGGGCGATAAGACGATCAGCCTGTCGGTAGAAGGTTCAGACGAGAAGAAGCAGGTGAGCAAAAAGGAGATCACGTTAAATGCACTGCGCACATATTTTGGCTTGACGGATGAGCAGATCAGCGAGGCGTTGCAGGATTCGGAATCCTTTTATAAGGTTATGGCGAAGAAGCTGTCCTATGAGACAGTGGAGCCGTTTAACGAGTATCTGACAACCGCAGAGGGCTCCGGTGTAGTAGGCGTATGGCTCGAGGATGAGTACCAGCGTTATTATCCGTATGGAACGGTAGCCTGTCAGGCACTTGGATTTACCGCAAGCGGTAATGTAGGAAACTCCGGTATCGAACAGTATTATAATGATGAATTAAACGGTACCGAAGGCAGACAGTATGGCTATCTGACCAGCGATCAGGTGCTGCAGAGAACCATCAAGGAGCCGATTGACGGATATTCGGTTGTGACGACACTGGATACCAATATCCAGATGATCGTGGAAAAGAAGATTGCACAGTTTATGTCAGAAACCGGTGCGAAGAATGTATCGGTACTGGCTATGGATCCGAATAACGGAGAGATTCTGGCTATGGCGAATTCTTATACCTTTGACTGTAATCAGCCGTATGAAGACAGTGCATTTTATTATCAGTTTGCAAATGAGGACGGCTCTTATTCCTTTGAACGGGAGGAGATACCGGCTACGGAAGAGAATACGTCTGCGACAGAGGAAGGCGGAGAAGCTGCATCAACGGAAGCTCCGGAGCCGATTGTGACAACGATTTCCGCAGGCAGCGGGGAAGAACTGGCTGCACAGATGACGGATGATGAGAAGATTGCAGCATTAAATAAGGTATGGAGAAATTATATTGTCAGTGATACCTATGAGCCGGGATCTACCTTCAAGCCATTTACCGTAGCAGCGGGGCTGGAAGAAGATGTCATTCATGACGGAGATACATTCTATTGTGCAGGGCATTATACAGTTATTGAAGGACAGAAGCCGGTGGGCTGCCATCTGAGAAGCGGTCATGGGGAGATCACGGTAGAACAGGCAATCATGCAATCCTGCAACAGTGCTATGATGCAGATCGTACAGAAGGAGGGAGCAGCTACCTTCTACCGGTATGAGAAGGTATTCGGATTCGGCAGTAAGACCTATGTGGATCTGCCGGGTGAGGCAGATACCTCTGCACTGGTATATTCTGAAGAGGGCTTAAATCCAATGGAGCTGGCAACCTCATCATTCGGACAGGGACAGAATGTGTCCATGATACAGCTGGCATCCGCATTCTGCTCGCTGATCAATGGCGGCGATTATTATGCACCGCATATTATGAAGCAGATTGTAAATGAAGACGGAGCTGTGATCGAGAATAACGAGCCTACGGTTTTAAGAAAGACCGTATCGGAAGAAACCTCCAATCTGTTGAAGGAGTATATGTACCAGACAGTAGAGGCAGGAACCGGTAAACGGGCAAAGGTAGAAGGATACAGCATCGGCGGTAAGACCGGTACGGCAGAGAAGCAGCCGAGAGGAAATAACAAGTACCTGATTTCCTTTATTGGCTTTGCACCGGTAGAAAAGCCGCAGATTGTATTATATGTAACTGTAGATGAACCAAATGAGGCAGAACAGTCCCATAGCGGTGCGTCATCCATTCTGGCAAGGGATATTTTTGCGGAGGTCCTTCCGTATATGAATGTATTCCAGAGCAGCACCAGTGTAGATGATGGTTCGGCTCCCGTAGATGAGCAGAGCACACCGGTTCAGGTGGACGATGTTCAGACAACCGAGAATGGTTCGACAGAGGAAGGAGCCGCAGCTACAGAAGGAACATCAGCAGAAGGCGGTTCTACAGAAGCGGAAATGACATCGACAGAGAGTGGTTCTAGTCAGTAAAAATCCACGTATACTGTAAAGATACCAGTATAAAGATGGAATGCAGATGACACAGGTTAAGACCTATAATCGCAGAAAAGTATTTGTGATGTTTCTGATCATTTATGCATCTGCCATGTTTTTGATTGGCAGGCTTGGATACATTATGATAGGAAAGGGCGATTATTACTCCTCCAGAGCACAGGCACTCCATGAGCGGGAACGGGCAATCAAGGCTCCACGCGGGAAGATCTGTGATCGTAACGGAGTGGTTCTGGCCGGCAACCGGCCGGTGTGTACAGTCTCTGTGATTTACAGTCAGGTGACAGATCCGGAAGCTGTGATCGATGTTTTATGCAGGGAACTGGGAATGGAAGAGAGTGAGATCCGAGAAAAGGTGGAAAAGGTATCCTCCAGAGAACGGATCAGGAGCAATGTAGAAAAGGCAGTTGCGGACCGTATCCGGGAATATCATCTGGATGGGGTCATGGTAGACGAGGATTATAAGCGATATTATCCTTATAATGAGATGGCATCCAAAGTGCTTGGCTTCACCGGTGCAGACAATCAGGGGATTGTCGGGCTGGAGGTAGAATACGATTCGGTTCTGCAGGGGACGGATGGCTATATCCTGACCGTAACGGATGCCAATGGAATTGAATTAAAGAATACGGCAGAGGGCAGACAGGAGTCGATTCCGGGGAACGACCTTTATCTGACATTAGATGCCAATATACAGAAATATGTACAGCAGGAAGCGGAGAAGGCTCTGATTGCCAAAGAGGCGATCGGTGTATCCGTGATTGTCATGAATCCGCAAAATGGTGAGATTTATGCAATGGTAAATGCCCCGGAATACAACTTAAATGAGCCTTATACCCTGAATGTGGAGCAGGATGTAGCCTCCACACAGACGAAGCAGGATGCTCTGAACCAGATGTGGCGGAATTTCTGTATCAATGATACCTATGAGCCGGGGTCTATTTTTAAGACCGTAACGGCGACTGCCGCATTTGAAAAAGGGGTATTGTCGGTAGAGGATACCTTTTCATGTCCCGGGTACCGGATCGTGGGAGACCGGAGGATCCGGTGTCATAAGACAACCGGACATGGCGTGGAAACCTTCCGACAGGGTATCATGAATTCCTGTAATCCGGTGTTTATGGATGTCGGAGCAAGGGTGGGTACCGCAGATATGTATCATACCTATGAACAGCTCGGATTGATGAACCGAACCGGGATTGATCTTCCGGGAGAAGCGAACTCCATTATGCATAAGCAGGAAGAGGTAAAAGAGGTAGACCTGGCGATCATGTCCTTCGGACAGTCGTTTCAGATAACCCCGATGCAGCTGATCACGGCAGTCAGTGCTATTGTAAATGGCGGCAATCTGGTGACCCCGCATTTTGGTATGTATGCGGTGAATGCAGAAGGGGAAACAATAAAAACATATGACTATCCGATACAGACCGGTGTGATTTCGGCCGAGACCTCCGCGATCATGCGGGACCTGATGGAATCGGTCGTGGCAGAAGGTTCCGGAAAAAACGGGCAGGTAGAAGGCTATCGCATTGCGGGAAAGACAGCAACCAGCGAGAAGCTGCCGCGTGGGAATGGTAAATATATTTCCTCCTTTATAGGTGTAGCACCTGCGGATGATCCGCAGGTGATTACGCTGGTGTTGATCAATGAGCCAACCGGTGTATATTACGGAGGAACGATCGCTGCCCCGGTGGCTGCGAGGATTTACGAGAACATACTTCCGTATCTTGGTCTGGAAGCGGTTTATCATGCTGAAGAACCGCTAAATGAAGTGGCTGATTAGGGTTGATTCTCACAGGGAAAAGCATTATACTAGGATAGTTAAAGTACAAAAGTGCGAGGTATAGAGAGTTATGGAAATAAATTACGATGTTGTATTACCGGTGTTGATTGCATTTGGAATCAGTGTGGTTTTAAGTCCACTGGTAATCCCTTTTCTAAAAAAACTGAAATTCGGACAGTTTGTCCGGGATGACGGACCGGAGTCTCATTTGAAGAAATCCGGAACCCCGACCATGGGTGGCCTGATCATTCTTTGCAGTATTGTAGCAACTTCGCTGATTTATGTAAAACAGTATCCAAAGATCCTTCCGATCCTTTTTGTAACACTGGGCTTCGGACTGATCGGTTTTCTGGATGACTATATTAAAGTAGTAATGAAACGGTCTCTGGGGCTGCGGGCATGGCAGAAGATGGCATTACAGATCGTAGTGACAGGTATTTTCTGCTACTATATTATGACGCAGACAGATCTTGGTAATCGGATGCTCATTCCTTTCTGGCATGGACATTATCTGAATGTAGGGTTCTGGTATGCACCACTGCTGTTCTTTGTTGTACTCGGAACTGTGAACGGAGCGAATTTTACAGACGGGCTGGATGGTCTGGCATCCTCTGTGACAGTGCTGATTGCAACCTTCTTTACGGTTGTCGCGATTGGTATGAAGGCAGGGATTGAGCCGATTACCTGTGCAGCTGTGGGTGCACTCCTGGGCTTTCTGGTATATAATGTGTTTCCAGCCAGAGTGTTTATGGGTGATACCGGATCGTTGGCACTTGGAGGCTTTGTAGCGGCGACAGCTTATATGCTGGAAATGCCGTTGTTTATTCCGATTGTTGCGTTGATCTATCTGGTAGAAGTATTGTCTGTAATTATTCAGGTAGTATCCTTTAAGACAACGGGTAAACGTCCGTTTAAGATGGCACCGATTCATCATCATTTTGAGCTGTCCGGATGGCCGGAGACGAAGGTGGTTTCCATCTTTGCAATTGTGACGGCTGTTCTTTGCCTGATTGGATTTTTGGCAATTTAATGGAGGTTAAACTATGGAATTCAACAAAAGAGTTGTAGTTGCAGGAGCGGGTAAAAGTGGAATCGGAGCTGCCCGGTTGCTTTTAAGGCTTGGTGCAGAGGTAATTATTTTTGATCAGAATGATAAGACAGATAAGGTAGAGGTCTTACATAAATTAAGTGAATATGAGAAGATTGGAGTTGTAGTCGGCAAGCTGGATGAAGCCTTGTTGGACACGATCGACCTGATGGTAATCAGTCCGGGAATCTCGGTAGAGGAACCGTTTGTAGGAGAGTTTCAGTCGCGGAATATACCGGTATGGAGCGAGATTGAGCTGGCATATCATGTAGCAAAGGGAAAGCTTGCAGCAATTACTGGTACGAATGGAAAGACCACAACAACAGCACTGGTCGGAGAAATTTGTCAGGCATATAATTCCAGCACATTTACAGTCGGAAATATCGGCATCCCATTTACACAGGTGGTCGCAGATACAACAGAGAACAGCCTGATCGTAGCAGAAATCAGCAGCTTCCAGCTGGAGTCTATCGTGGATTTCAGACCGGATGTCAGTGCGGTTCTGAATGTGACACCGGATCATCTGAACCGGCATCATACCTTTGAATGCTACCGGGATACCAAGAAGAAGATCGCAATGAACCAGACTGCAGACCAGATCTGTGTATTGAATTATGATGATGAGAACACTAGAAGGATGGGTGATGAGATTACGGCCACTCCGTTTTATTTCAGCCGTGTGGAGGATTTGAAGGAGGGTGTCTGCTTAAAGGATCGGCAGCTGACCTTATGTCATAACGGGAAAGAGATTCCGGTTCTGACGATCGAGGAAATGAAGCTGCTTGGTAATCATAATGTAGAGAATTATATGGCAGCGATAGCAATCGCATATTTTATGGGCATTCCGGTGGAAGTGATCCGTAAAGCATGTATGGAGTTTCAAGGTGTGGAGCACCGGATCGAGTTCGTAAAAGAAGTTAAGGGTGTTGCATATTATAATGATTCAAAGGGAACGAATCCGGATGCTGCGATCAAGGGCATTCAGGCAATGAACCGTCCGACACTGTTGATCGGTGGCGGTTATGATAAGAAGGTTCTGTTTGATGACTGGATCGAAAGCTTTGACGGCAAGGTGAGATATCTGGTGCTGATTGGTCAGACGGCACGATTGATAGCAGAAACTGCCAGAAAGCATGGTTTTGATTCTGTTATTTTTGAGGACGATCTGGAGAATGCAGTCAAGACCTGCTATCGTCTCGCAAATGCAGGAGATGCGGTACTGTTGTCGCCTGCATGTGCCAGCTGGGGACAGTTTGATAACTACGAGCAACGCGGCGATATGTTTAAGGAGCTTGTACGGAGTCTTCCGGAACAATAGTAGAAAAGGAGCAGATTGATGAGGCAGATCCAAGAGGCAGAACAACCGAAGGAAAGAAGAAAACGGATCCGGTTCTGGAATCCTGGAAATTTTTATGATTTTACATTGTTATTTCTTATAATTTTTCTGGTGGGATTTGGATTGGTCATGGTATATAGCGCCAGTTCTTACACGGCGGCACTGGATTATGGGAGCTCTGCGTACTATCTGAAACGACAGGCAGTATTTGCGGTGATAGGATTGGCTTTGATGTTTTTTATATCAATGGTTGATTATCACATATTAAAAAAGTTTACAGTGATTGGATTCCTGGTAATTTCAGCCTTGTTGCTGGTGACACTGATTGCCGGTAGTGCCGGCGGTGCCGGTGAAGGTTCGACCAGATGGATTGAGCTTGGACCGATCCGGTTTCAGCCATCGGAGCTTGCGAAGCTGGTCATCATTATGTATGTGGCATATGCGGCGACGCAGCAGGTCTGGAAGCTGAACGACTGGAAGATCTTAGCGAAGATCATGGTGCCACCGTTGATCATTATCGGTCTGATCGTAAAAGAGAACCTGAGTACCGCAATTATCTGTGGTGTGATCACAGTTGCAATTCTGTTTGTGGCCAGCCCGAAATACTGGCACTTTTTTGTGATCGGAATCGCAGCAGTGCTCGGTGGTGTGGCAATGGTGCTTTTGGAAAGTTACCGGGGAGATCGGTTTGATGCATGGATGAATGTGGAAACGCATCCGAAGGGATATCAGACCTTACAGTCTCTGTATGCGATCGGCTCCGGCGGATTGTGGGGCAAGGGACTCGGACAGAGTATCCAGAAGATGGATTTCATTCCGGAGGTGCAGAATGATATGATCTTTTCGGTTATTTGTGAGGAGCTTGGACTGGTTGGTGGAATTGCCCTGATCTTGCTGTTTATATTTCTGATCTGGCGGCTGATGGTTGTGATCACGAATGCAAATGACCTGTATGGTTCATTACTGGCAGTAGGAGTCATGGCACATATATCTGTACAGGTGCTGATCAATATAGCAGTTGTAACGAATACGATTCCAAACACCGGTATTCCGCTTCCGTTTATCAGTTACGGAGGAACCTCGCTGGTATTTCTGCTGATTGAAATGGGGATTGTATTGTCTGTTGCAAGGCAGATTAAGATACGGAAATAGAATACGACGAATCGGGTGATGCTGTGAACAGGAATAAGCAGGAAGCATCGAAAGAGAAGGGACATTTAAAAAAGAGATTCTGGATTGCCGGGATTCTTGTGATCCTGATATTTTCCGGTGCGATTGTGATTTTGACCCAATTTAATATTGAAACGATTCAGGTGACCGGAAACGTCCATTATACAGAGGAAGAAATCATCCGGAAGGTTGTGGGGGATGAGCATTGGAATAATAATACATTGCTTCTGTATATGAAGAACAAGATCCGTCCGCCGGAGACAATACCGTTCGTACAGAAGATTGATGTAGAGTTCATATCCCGGCATGTTATTACGATTACGGTATATGAGAAGGCTCTGGCCGGTTGCGTAGAGTTTATGAATGAGTACATGTATTTTGACAAGGATGGTATGGTGCTGGAGAGCTCGTCCGAACGGATGGAGGATATCCCCTGTATCACAGGGATCCGATTTGACCAGATGATCATGTACGAGCCGCTGCCAATCGAGGATAAGGACTTTTTCCATACAGTACTGACCCTGACACAGCTTCTGCAGAAGTATCAGATACCGGCAGAGAATATTCAGTTTACGAGTCAGAAGGAAATCATACTGTATTATGAGAACATTAAGATCCTGCTTGGAGATGGAAGCAATATCGAAGAGCAGATCAGTGAGCTTGGTAACATTCTGAAAAGTATTGAAGGAAAAAGCGGAACGCTTTATATGAAAGACTACAGTCTGGAAAAGGGTGACGTGATTTTTCGTGAAAATCAATAACTTTCAGTTGAAATTTTGGTAAAAAAATTATATTATAAAAGATAGGTATATGTGCCTGTTCGGAGCACAATGGAATGAATGAAGATTAAGGAGGACATAACTGTGATCGAAATCGAGTCGAAAGAAGAGAAAACACCTGCTAAGATTCTTGTAATCGGTGTGGGAGGCGCAGGTAATAATGCGGTCAACAGAATGATAGATGAAAATGTAGAAGGAGTAGAACTGATTGCTGTAAATACAGACAAGCAAGCTCTTGCATTGAATAAAGCAACAACAAAGGTTCAGATCGGTGAGAAGCTGACCAAGGGACTTGGTGCCGGAGCAAAGCCGGAGGTGGGTGCCCAGGCAGTAGAGGAAAACCGGGAAGAAATCGTAGATATGATCAAAGAGGCCAACATGGTATTTGTTACCTGTGGTATGGGTGGCGGAACTGGAACCGGTGCAGCACCGAAGATTGCAGAGATGGCCAAGAATCTGGGGATTTTAACAGTTGGTGTTGTAACAAAGCCATTTAAGTTCGAGGGAAAGCCAAGAATGAACAATGCACTGGCAGGTATTGAACAGTTACGACAGAATGTAGATACTCTGATCGTAATTCCGAATGACAAGCTGTTACAGATCTGCAGTAAGAATACTTCCATTCCGGAAGCATTGAAGAAGGCAGACGAAGTATTACAACAGGGTGTACAGGGTGTAACCGACCTGATTAACAAGCCAGGTCTGATCAATCTGGATTTTGCAGATATTCAGACTGTTATGCGTGACAAGGGTATTGCTCACATCGGTATTGGTAAGGCATCCGGTGAGAATAAGGCAGTGGAAGCAATCAAGCAGGCTATGGACAGTCCATTGTTAGAGACCACTGTATCCGGTGCAACCGATATTATCATCAATTTTTCCGGAGATGTTGGAATCATGGACACCAGCGAGGCGGTATCTTATGCATCTGAGATTGCCGGTGAAGATGTTAATATTATCTTTGGTACTGTTGATGCAGAGACAAGTACGGATGAATTAAGTATTACAATTATTGCAACCGGTATTGATGCACCGAAGGCGACAATGGCAGGCATGGCTACACTTGGAAAGACGACCGTACAGGGTGGTCCGACATATGCGAATCAGGCACTTGCAACCGGTGGCATACAGCCGACACCGGTACAGCCGGCACCTGCAGCAACAAAGCCTTCTTTCTTAGATGGAAGAAGTACATCTGCGGTTCAGGCACCGAAGCCGGCAGCTACTCAGCCACAGCCGGTTGAGAGAAAGGCTCCGGCTAAGCCAAAGGCAGAGGGCGGAATTGTAATTCCTACATTCTTAAAGAGAAAATAATCAGAATTCAGAGCTCCGGGATAACTGGTAACAGTTGTCCCGGAGCTTTTTCGTTGTGACGATAGGAAAAAGTATGTGGTGGAGGAAATCATACACGGTGGAGGAATGGTCGTAAAACATCGGAATTTCCAGCCAGAATGAGACAGAAATCGCAGACGGATGAATGTAGAATACAGAAAAGGATGGGAGGCGGGCAGTGAAGTATAAAATCTATCTGGATGTTTTATTTTTGATCAATTTTGGAATGGATGCATGGATACTCTGGCTGACCGGTAAATTGTGCAGAAAGCATCCGGTGTGGTGGCGGCAGCTGATCGCGGCACTGAGCGGAGCCTTTCTTGTAACGATTCTTGTATGGATTCCGGTGCCCAAAGCCTGGCTCTATGCGGTTCTGGGCTATGGAATTACAGGACTGCTCATGTGCTGGCTGGCATTCTCACCGCATTCAGTATGGGAGACGGTAAAAAGCTATCTCTGTATGCTGGTGGTAACCTTCCTGTTGGGAGGGATTATGAACTGGTTATATCTGGGGACCGGACTTGGTACATATATTAACCGGCTCTGTGCCGGAAACGGTCTGGGGCTCCGAGGACTTACAATTCTGATGATTATCGGTGGTGCTATATTCGGAATCCTGGGAACCGGAGCGGCAGGTATCCGGGAAGAGTGGAGGAATCCGTATTATCAGGTGATTTTATACTGGAAGGGCAAGCAGATAAAGGGCAGGGGACTTCTGGATACCGGAAACTTTCTGACAGATCCGGTCAGTCATCAGCCGGTAGTGCTGGCGGAAGCCGAATGGATCTGCCCTTTATTATCAGAGGAATATCGGAGTCTGGTGCAGACCTATCTGGCAACCGGCAGGATCGATTATGATCAGATTGCAGAACAGGGACTCTCCGGGATCCGATGGATTCCGTATTACTCGGTAGGCAATGAACAGGGGGAGCTGCTGGGGATCGTGTGTAATGCAATGATGCTCAGACATAACCGACAGGAGAGTGTCCGCAGAAATGTAGTGGTAGGAATCAGTCCGACTCCGCTTTCGGATGATCAACGGTATCAGCTTCTGTTGCAGGAAAGGATCTTAGAATGGGAGGAAACAATATGTTGCAGGTAGTCAGTAATGAGCAGTTTAAATTCACAATGGTCGGAAGATTTGCGGGGCTTTTCTTTCCGCCCAGGGGAGAGATTCATTATATAGGGGGCTCGGAGATCCTGCCTCCGCCATTAGATGCGGCACAGGAGCAGAAGCTTCTGGGAAAGATGGGAACATTCGAGGAGGGAGAGGCTAAAAGCATTCTGATCGAGCATAATCTGCGCTTGGTCGTATATATCGCAAAGAAGTTTGATAATACCGGGGTTGGGGTGGAGGATCTGATTTCGATCGGTACCATTGGCCTGATCAAAGCAATCAACACCTTTGTGCCGGATAAAAAGATCAAGCTGGCCACCTATGCCTCCCGCTGCATTGAAAATGAGATCTTGATGCATCTTCGGAGAACAAATAAGACCAAGATGGAGGTCTCGATTGATGAGCCTTTAAATGTGGACTGGGATGGAAATGAACTGCTGCTGTCAGATATTCTGGGAACGGATGAGGATGTGATTTACCGTGATATTGAGGACGAGGTGGACCGGAAAATGCTCCGGAGAGCATTATCCGTACTGACACCCCGGGAGCGACTGATCATTGAACTCCGGTTTGGTCTGACCTCCGAGAGCGGAGAAGAGCTGACGCAGAAGGAGGTGGCAGATATGCTTGGAATCTCTCAGTCCTACATATCAAGGTTGGAGAAGAAGATCATTAAACGCTTAAAGCGGGAAATGGTCTCCTGATAAATATTTTTTCATGTGTCGGAGCGCTCCCTTTTCCAGACGGCTGACCTGTGCCTGGGAAATGGAGATCTCTTCGGCAACCTCGGTCTGGGTTCTGCCTTCGAAAAAACGGAGCCGGATAATATCTTTTTCTCTTTCGGGCAGACGCTTCACTGCTTCCTTCAGGGATATTTCTTCGAGCCATGCTTCCTCCGTACATTTCTTATCTCGCACCTGATCCATCAGATACAGGTGATCACCGCCCTCCTGATAGACCGGTTCATAGAGGGAGAGCGGACTTGAAATGGCATCCAGAGCAGTTACTACGGTTTCTTTGTCATAACCAATCGCCTCAGATAGCTCTTCAATGGTAGGCTCCTTATCATGGATGCGAAGAAACTGCTCCTTGGCATAGATTGCTTTATAGGCAATATCCCGCAGAGAACGGGAGACACGGATGGAATTGGAATCCCGGAGATACCGCTTGCACTCGCCCATGATCATGGGAACTGCATAGGTTGAGAATCGGACATTTAAGGAGCGGTCGAAGTTATCAATGGCCTTCATGAGACCGATACAGCCGATCTGAAACAGGTCATCCGCATGCTCGGAATTTCCGGAAAAACGCTGGATCACGCTTAAGACCAGACGTAAATTACCTTCGATCAGCTGCTCTCTGGCATGTGGGTCACCCTGTTCCATCTGTATAAACAGCTGCTCCTTTTCTTCATTGCTTAGCAATGGAAGCTTGGAAGTATTTCTTCCGCACAAATCCACTTTGTTCAGTGCCATAAGATGTTCCTCCAGATGAATGACTTCTAAATATAAGGATTTACGAAATGAAATAGATTTATACGATGGAAAAAATGGAAAAACCGTGTTATACTACCTCTAGCAATTGAACCATTACGGAGGAAACAGAATGTCTCATATAGATCAGAGCAAGATTCGAAATTTTTGTATTATAGCGCACATAGACCATGGAAAGTCCACGCTGGCAGACCGGATCATCGAGATGACAGGACTGCTGACCAGTCGCGAAATGCAGGCACAGGTGCTGGATAATATGGACCTGGAGCGGGAACGTGGTATTACGATCAAGGCACAGGCGGTCCGGACTGTATATAAAGCAGATGACGGAGAAGAGTATATTTTTAACCTGATCGATACACCGGGACATGTGGATTTTAATTATGAGGTATCCAGAAGTCTGGCGGCGTGTGAGGGTGCTGTGCTGGTAGTGGATGCCGCACAGGGTATCGAGGCACAGACACTGGCGAATGTTTATCTGGCACTGGACCATGATCTGGAGGTTATGCCGGTGATTAATAAGATCGATCTGCCAAGTGCCGAGCCGGAGCGGGTGAAGGATGAGATCGAGGACGTGATCGGACTGGAAGCACAGGATGCACCGTTAATTTCAGCCAAGACCGGATTAAATGTAAAAGAGGTGCTGGAGCAGATCGTGAAGAAGATCCCGGCTCCGACCGGAGATCCGGAAGCGCCGTTGCAGGCACTGATCTTTGACAGTATTTATGATCCGTATAAGGGCGTTATTATTTTCTGCCGGATCAAGAACGGCTGTGTGAAGAAGGGTACCCGGATCCGTATGATGGCAACCGGAGCAGAGGAAGAGGTCGTAGAGGTCGGTATTTTCGGTGCCGGTCAGTTTATTCCGGGCGAGGAGCTGTCTGCCGGTATGGTAGGCTATATTACAGCCAGCTTAAAGAATGTAAAGGATACACAGGTGGGTGATACGGTAACTGGAGCAGATCGGTCTTGTACGGAACCGCTTCCGGGATATAAGAAGGTCAATCCGATGGTATACTGTGGTCTTTACCCGACCGATGGAGCGAAATATCCGGATTTACGGGATGCACTGGAGAAGCTTCAGTTAAATGATGCAGCTCTGCAGTTTGAACCGGAGACCTCGATTGCACTGGGATTCGGATTCCGGTGTGGATTTCTGGGACTTTTGCATCTGGAAATCATACAGGAACGTCTGGAGCGGGAGTATAATCTGGATCTGGTAACGACAGCTCCGGGTGTTGTTTACCGGGTACATAAGACCAACGGTGAGATGATCGAACTGACAAATCCATCCAACCTGCCGGATCCGTCCGAGATCGATTATATGGAAGAACCATTCGTATCGGCGGAGATCATGGTGACGAAGGACTTCGTCGGACCGATCATGCAGCTGTGCCAGGAACGGCGCGGTATATATATCAGTATGGAATATATGGAAGAAACGCGTGCATTATTAAAGTATGAGATGCCGTTAAATGAGATTATTTATGATTTCTTTGATGTGTTAAAATCCAGATCCAGAGGCTATGCTTCCTTTGATTATGAGATGAAAGAATATAAGCAGTCAAAGCTGGTGAAGCTGGATATCCTGATCAACCGGGAAGAGGTCGATGCGCTGTCTTTCATTGTACATGCGGATGGTGCATATGAGCGGGGCAGAAAGATGTGTGAGAAGCTGAAGGATGAGATCCCGCGTCATCTGTTCGAGATTCCGATTCAGGCAGCAATCGGAGGCAAGGTCATTGCCCGTGAGACCGTAAAGGCAATGCGGAAGGATGTTCTTGCCAAGTGCTACGGCGGTGATATTTCCAGAAAGCGGAAGCTGCTGGAGAAACAGAAGGAAGGCAAGAAGCGGATGCGGCAGGTAGGAAACGTCGAGATTCCGCAGAAGGCATTTATGAGTGTCTTAAAGCTGGATAGTGAATAAGATAGAAAAGAAACACGCAGGAAGGGAGCAAAGGAGGAGAAGGATGAGACAACCGGTCAGTCTGTATTTTCATATTCCTTTTTGCGTGAAAAAATGTCACTACTGTGATTTTCTGTCCTTTCCGGGATGCAGTCTGTCCTGTCAGGCGGAGTATGTGGACGCAATGCTCCGGGAGCTTCATGCGTACCGGGAAATGGCAGAGGATTATCAGGTGAAGACTATATTTCTGGGAGGCGGTACGCCGTCCCTGTTGGAGGAAGAGCTTGTGGAACGATTGTTCCATGAGCTTTATTCTGTCTGGAGGGTCGATCCGGATGCGGAGATCACGATCGAGACAAATCCGGGAACCTTAAGCCGTGAGAAGCTTCTGTGCTATCATGCACTTGGGATCAACCGTCTGAGCATTGGGCTGCAGAGTACGGTGGAGCAGGAATTAAAAACCATCGGCCGGATTCATAATTATGAGCAGTTTCTGGCAAACTATTATCTGGCAAGAGAAGTCGGATTTAAAAATATTAATATTGACATTATGTCGGCGTTACCGGGGCAGACATTGATCTCTTACGGAAGGACACTGGAACGGATTCTGAAGCTGCAGCCGGAGCATATCTCTTCGTACAGTCTGATTCTGGAGGAAGGGACCGATTTCTGGGAGAATGCGGAGATCGAGCGTGCATTGCCTTCTGAGCAGGCAGAACGGATCATGTATCATTATACGAAGAAATGTCTACAGAGTGCCGGGTATGAGCGGTATGAGATATCGAATTATGCAAAGACGGGGTATGCCTGCAGGCATAATCAGGTATACTGGACCGGTGGCACTTATCTGGGGCTGGGTCTGGGAGCTGCTTCTTATTGGAATGGAATGCGGTTTTCCAATTCTTCGGATATGGAAGAATATATCACGAACTGTAAACAGGGGATGATTACGGAGAACCGGAAGGATGTCATAGCTGTGACGAAAAAGAATCAGATGGAGGAATACATGTTTCTGGGACTGCGCCTGATGGCAGGCGTTTCTGTTTCGGAGTTTGAACAGCGGTTCGGAGTGCCGATGGAACAGGTATATGGATCGGTGATCCGTTCCTATACGGAGCAGGGACTGTTAAAGACGGAGCAGGGTCGGCTGATGCTTACGGAATCCGGAATTGATGTGAGCAATTCTGTCATGGCGGATTTTCTGTTGGAAGAATCGTGATATAGATAAGTAAAAAAAATAAAAAATTCCCTTGACAAAGGTTAAGGTGAGTGATAAGTTATACCTAGATGTTAGCACTCAGAATAATCGAGTGCTAATAATCCAGGGAAGATTGACGAAGAATTGTTTTCGAGGAAAGGGTGATTGCATGGAGCAGTTAAGCGAGCGAAAGATGAAAATTCTTCAGGCGATTGTTGCTAACTACTTGGAAACAGGCGAACCGGTTGGTTCTCGTACAATTTCAAAATATACGGATTTGAATCTGAGTTCTGCTACGATCAGAAACGAAATGGCAGATCTGGAGGAAAGCGGATACATTGAACAGCCACATACCTCTGCCGGACGGATTCCGACGGATGCAGGTTACCGAGTCTATGTAGACCAGTTAATGATGGAACGTGATACCGAGGTAGCAGAGATGCGGCAGGAACGGGAAGGACTTCTGGAGCGGGTAGACCGTATGGAAGTCATGCTGAAGCAGGTGGCGAAGGTGCTGGCATATAATACGAATTATGCAGCTATGATCACTGCACCGCAGAATCGGCAGATTCGAGTGAAATTCCTGCAGCTGACGATGGTTGATGACCGACACATTCTGGCGGTTATCGTGGTAGATGGAAATGTGATCAAGAATCAGCTGATAGAAGTAGAAGAACCACTTGGTAATGATGAGATTTTGAAACTGAGTATTCTGATGAATTCCTTCCTGCAGGGTGCATCACTTTCCGATATTAATATCGAAATGATACAGACAATGAAGGTTCAGGCGGGAATATATGCCGATGTGTTGGACAGAGTATTAAACGGGGTAGTAGAAGCTGTTCGGGAAGCAGATGAACGACAGATCTATACGAGTGGAGCAACGAACATTCTGAAGTATCCGGAGATCGGAGATGCAGAAAAGACCAGTGTGCTGTTAGATGCCTTCGAAGAAAAGAAGATGTTAAATAAGCTGGCAGATGAGACCTTAAGCAATGATGAGAAAGGTATTCAGATATATATCGGAGATGAAACTCCGGTACAGAATATGAAAGACTTGAGTGTGGTAACCGCTACCTATGAATTACAGGAAGGTGCGAAGGGTACGATCGGAATCATCGGACCGAAGCGTATGGACTATAAGAAAGTGGTGAGCACACTGAAGGAGCTGACAGTTGAGCTCGACGAGATATTTAATAAGAAAGAAACGTAAAAGCAAGGAGATGAGTCACTGAATGAATGAACTTCAAAAAGAATATTTTCAGAAACTGGAAAAGGAGCAGGCAGAAGCAGAAGCTGCAGAAGAAGCAAGGCTGAAGGCACTCATGGAAGCTGAACGAAAAAAAGAAGCCGTGAAGAAAGAAATGGAAGCCAAGGCTAAGGAAGAAGCGGAACGCAGAGCAGAAGTAGAAGCCCAGGAGATTATTGAACGTGTAAAAGCGAATATAGCAAAGGAAAAAGAAGAAGGCAAAAAGCCGGATGCAAGTAAGACTAAGAATCCGGATACCGGAAAGAAGAACGGTAAGACAGAGGATGCAAAGGCAAAAGCACCGGAGAAGCCAAAGGAAGGGACTGCAAAGGGACAGTCGGAGACAGCTGAAGAGAAAAAGGCAGAGGATGGAAACATCTACGAGCGGGAACCGGTCGGAGAGGCATCTATGCCGAAGAAGAGTCCGAAATTTAAGAAGGGTGCTCATAAGAAGCCTGCAACAGGAACCACTGCTGCACAGGCTACAAGAGAAGCAGCCGCAACCGTAGAAACACCGGAGGCAGAGGAAGCGCCGAAGGTGAAGGAAGAGCCAAAGGAAGCAAAGAAACCGGAGGCTAAGGAAGAAGCCAAGCAGCAGAAAACTCCAAAGGCGGAAGCAAGGTCAGAAGAGAAAACAGCTGATAAGCCGCAGGATGTGGAAACAGCAGAAGCAGAGGAAGACTCAGTTAAGAAAGCAACACCGGAGAGCAAGGCAGCTTCTGATAAAGAAGCGAAGCTTCAGGAGCAGCTTGAGGAAGCACAGGACAAATATAAACGACTTCTGGCTGAGTTTGAAAATGCAAGGGCCAGAGAGGCAAAGGAAGCATCCCATATGTATGACGTAGGTGCAAAAGCAGTTCTGGAAAAGTTACTGCCGGTGGTAGATAACTTTGAACGGGCAATCCAGACCATCCCGGATGAGGATAAAGACAGGGCCTTTGAACAGGGTGTGGATAAAATATATAAGCAAATGATGACCATTCTGGGAGATATTGGAGTAGAAGCAATGAATG
The DNA here is from genome assembly GCA_963626805.1 of Bacteroidales bacterium H4. GTDB lineage: Bacteria > Bacillota > Clostridia > Lachnospirales > Lachnospiraceae > CAG-632. The sequence goes on from CAVFXS010000027.1 coordinate 22,637, forward strand.
CAGAAGGTACAGAGTTTAACCCGGATCTTCACAATGCGGTTATGCATGTGGAGGATGATGCATATGGCGAGAATGTTGTGGCAGAAGAGATGCAGAAGGGTTATATGTATAAAGATTCTGTATTAAGATACAGTATGGTAAAAGTTGCAAATTAAAATATGGAGGTAATAAACATGGGAAAGATTATTGGTATTGACTTAGGAACAACAAATTCATGTGTAGCTGTTATGGAAGGTGGTAAGCCGGTAGTTATCACCAATGCAGAAGGTGCAAGAACAACACCATCGGTTGTAGCATTTACTAAGACCGGTGAGCGTGTTGTTGGTGAGCCTGCAAAGCGTCAGGCTGTTACCAATGCAGATAAGACCATTTCTTCTATTAAGAGACATATGGGTACGGATTACAAGGTAGCAATTGATGATAAGAGGTATTCTCCACAGGAGATTTCGGCAATGATTCTTCAGAAGCTGAAGGCAGATGCAGAAGCTTACTTAGGAGAAAAGGTAACAGAGGCAGTTATTACAGTACCTGCTTATTTCTCAGATGCACAGCGTCAGGCAACCAAGGATGCAGGTAAGATTGCAGGTCTGGATGTAAAGCGTATTATCAACGAGCCTACAGCAGCGGCTCTTTCCTATGGTCTTGATAATGAACATGAGCAGAAGATCATGGTATATGACTTAGGTGGTGGTACATTCGATGTATCTATCATTGAAATCGGTGATGGTGTCATCGAAGTACTTGCAACTGCCGGTGATAACAAGCTGGGTGGTGATGACTTTGATAACGTAATTACAGATTATATGTTAAGTGAGTTCAAGGCAAAGGAAGGCGTTGACTTATCAACCGATAAGATGGCAATGCAGAGATTAAAGGAAGCTGCAGAGAAGGCTAAGAAGGAATTATCAGCATCAACCACAACGAACATCAACCTGCCATTCATCACAGCAACTGCAGATGGTCCAAAGCACTTTGATATGGATCTGACCAGAGCGAAATTCGATGAGTTAACAGCAAGTCTGGTAGACAGAACCTCAGGTCCTGTACAGACCGCATTAAAGGATGCAGGCTTGACAGCATCAGAGCTTGACAAGGTATTGCTGGTAGGTGGTTCTACACGTATTATCGCAGTACAGGATATGGTTAAGAAGCTGACAGGTAAAGAGCCATTCAAGGGTATTAACCCGGATGAATGTGTAGCAATCGGTGCTTCTATTCAGGGTGGTAAGCTGGCAGGTGATGCCGGTGCCGGTGAGATCCTTCTGCTGGATGTAACCCCGTTAACCCTGTCTATCGAGACCATGGGTGGTATTGCAACACACCTGATTGAGAGGAATACAACCATTCCTACAAAGAAGAGTCAGATCTTCTCAACCGCACAGGATAATCAGGATGCCGTAGATATCAACGTTGTACAGGGTGAGCGCCAGTTTGCAAGAGATAACAAGAGTCTTGGACGGTTCCGTCTGGATGGTATCGCTCCTGCAAGACGAGGTGTTCCACAGATTGAAGTTACATTTGATATTGATGCAAACGGTATTGTAAATGTATCCGCTAAGGATCTGGGTACCGGAAGTGAGCAGCATATTACCATTACATCCGGAACTTCCATGTCAGATGATGATATTGAAAAGGCTGTAAAGGAAGCTGCTGAATACGAAGCACAGGATAAGAAGCGTAAGGAAGGCATTGAAGCCAGAAATGATGCAGACTCTATGGTATTCCAGACAGAGAAGGCATTGGATGAGGTTGGTGATAAGCTGGCTGACGCCGATAAGTCACAGGTACAGGCAGACTTACAGGCTTTGAAGGATGTGCTGGCTAAGACAGATGCAGAAAACCTGTCTGATTCCGATATTGATGAATTAAAGGCTGGCAAGGAAAAGCTGATGACCAGTGCACAAAATCTGTTCTCTAAATTATATGAGCAGAACGGACCTGGAGCAAATGCAGGTACTGGTACAGGAACTCCAAATTACTCATCCGATGATGGAGATGTAGTAGACGGAGATTATACGGAAGTTTAATACTTGCGAATACGCACAGATGTATGCTATTATACACCTGTGCGTAATTTAAATAAGTGATAAGGTGATAACAATGGCAGATAGTAAGAGAGATTATTATGAGGTTTTGGGTGTACCCAGGACAGCCGATGAAGCAGAGCTGAAAAAGGCCTATCGTGCTCTGGCGAAGAAATATCATCCGGATATGCATCCAGGCGATAAGGAGGCAGAGGAGAAGTTTAAAGAGGCCTCTGAAGCATATGAAGTGCTGAGCAATCCGGAGAAGCGGGCAAAGTATGATCAGTTTGGCCATGCAGCATTTGAGCAGGGCGGCGGTCCGGGCGGTTTTGACGGTGGCTTTGGATTTGATATGAGTGATATGGGCGATATTTTTGGCGATATCTTCGGTGATATGTTTGGCGGCGGTGCGAGCCGCAGACAGTCCAATGGTCCGATGAAAGGTCAGAATATTAAGACAACTGTTCGTGTGAAGTTTGAAGAGGCTGTATTTGGAACGCAGAAAGAGCTTGAGCTTCCTTTAAAGGATGAATGTGAAGTATGTCATGGTACCGGTGCACAGCCTGGTCACAGTCCGGAGACATGTCCGAAATGTAATGGTAAGGGACAGGTGGTTACGACGCAGCAGTCGTTGTTTGGTGTGGTACGTAGTGCCACCATTTGCCCGGAATGTTCCGGAACCGGTAAGGTAATCCGCTATAAGTGCAGTCACTGTGCGGGAACCGGTTATGTAAAGAGTAAGAAGAAGATTCAGGTTGTAGTTCCGGCCGGTATTGATAACGGACAGAGTATCCGAATCAGAGGTAAGGGTGAGCCTGGTATCAATGGTGGTGAGCGAGGCGATTTACTGGTATCCGTATTGGTAGATAAGCATCCGAAGTTCCAGAGACAGGAATATGACCTGTATTCATCTGAGCCAATTACGTTCACACAGGCAGCACTTGGCGGAATTGTTCAGATCAATACAATAGATGGTCCAATGGACTACAATATCAGTCCGGGAACCCAGACTGATACAAGAATTACATTAAAGGGCAAGGGTGTACCGACACTGCGGAATAAGAATGTTCGTGGTAATCATTATGTGACACTGGTTGTTCAGGTACCGGATAAGCTAACTGCGGAGCAGACAGATATCTTGAAACAGTATGATGCCGCAACCGGTGCTACGGCAAGAAGATCTACCGATTCTGGTGGATTCAGCTTCGGAGATCATAAGAAAAAAGGATTTGGTGGTAAAAAGAAATGATATGGAAGAAAATAACCATAGAAACAACCACTGAAGCAGAAGATATGATAAGCTATACCCTCGGCGAATTAGGCGTCGAGGGTATTGAGGTTGAGGACAAGGTTCCGTTATCAGAGGAAGACAGAAAGGCAATGTATATCGATATCCTTCCAGAGCTCCCGCCGGATGATGGTATTGCCCTCATTTCGTGTTATATAGACAATCCAGAGACGGATGTAAATGCTTTGGTGAAAGAGATCGAGGTCGCACTGGAGGATATGCGGCAGTATATGGACATCGGATCCGGTAAGCTCACGCTGGATGAGACAGAGGATAAGGACTGGATTAATAACTGGAAAGAATTCTTCCATCCGTTCTGGCTGAATCAGATTCTGATCAAGCCGACCTGGATTCCGGAATCAGAGGTAGAACGGAAGCCGGGAGATATTATGATAGAGATCGATCCGGGTACTGCCTTCGGTACCGGCTCCCATGAGACAACGAAGCTGTGTATTGAGCAGCTGGAGAAGCATCTGACAGGAACCGAGACGGTTCTGGATGTCGGCTGCGGAAGCGGAATCTTATCCATTATTGCAGCAAAGCTGGGTGCCGGACAGATATTTGGTGTAGATATTGATCCGCTGGCGGTTGAGGCCAGTGTGGAGAATTGCCAGGTGAACCATATCCCGGATACGCAGATCACATTTATGTGTGGCGATGTGATCGGAGATGCAGAGTTTCCGGAAAAGATGGCACAGGAAAAGGGTAGCCTTCCGCAGTATGACATTGTCGTGGCAAATATTCTGGCAGATGTGATCATACCGTTATCTGCTACGGTTACTCCGTATATGAAGCCGGATGGAATTTTTATATCATCCGGAATCATTAACACCAAGGAAGAGGCAGTCCGACAGGCACTGCTGGATAACGGATTTGAGATTATAGAAACAAGTTATATGAAGGATTGGGTAAGTTTTACGGCAAAGCAGAAGTAAGCAGGAGTAACTATGTATCGTTTTTTTGCAGAGCAGTCTGCCTGTAAGGGTGAATATATCAGCATATGTGGTGCAGACTGGAATCATATGAAGAATGTCCTGCGGCTGAAGATCGGTGAACAGGTAACGGTCAGTGATGGCAGTGACCGGGAGTATATATGCGAGATTACGGAATATCTGGAGGAGGAGGTCAGACTTCGGGTGCTGGATATTCTGGACAGTGCGGCAGAGCTGCCGACAGAGATCACGCTGTATCAGGGGTTTCCGAAGGGTGATAAGCTGGAACTGATCATCCAGAAAGCTGTAGAGCTTGGTGCAACTCGGATCGTTCCGGTCATGACGAAGCGCTCCATTGTGAAGCTGGACGAGAAGAAGGTTGTAAAACGGCTTGAACGGTATAATGCAATTGCGTTAAGTGCGGCAAAGCAGTCGAAGCGCAGCAGGATTCCGACCGTAGAGCCGGTCATGACGTTTACACAGGCGTTGCAGGATGCAGCGGGACTGGAAATGAATCTGATTCCCTATGAGGATGCCAGAGGAATCCGGTATGCAAAGGATGTCATTCACCGGGTACCGGGCAGGAAAACACTGGGAATATTTATCGGTCCGGAGGGCGGCTTTGAAGAAGCAGAGGTAGAGGCAGCAAAGAAGATCGGTGCGGAGTGCATTACACTTGGACACCGGATATTGCGGACGGAGACTGCCGGAATGGCGGTTCTGTCGATTCTGATGTTTGAGCTGGAACAGGACTGAGCATAGATGAAAACGACCGATAACGACAGAAGGAGCAGGTCAATGGAAGCATATTTTGATAATGCAGCAACCACACGGGTGACACCCGAGGTACAGGAGATTGTAAAAAAGGTTATGGATCTGGATTATGGTAATCCGTCTTCAAGGCACCGGAAGGGCGCAGAGGCAGGTCAGTATATAAAAGAGGCACAGGAAATCATCGCCGGTACGCTGAGGGCGGAGCCAAGGGAGATTATCTTTACCTCCGGAGGTACAGAGTCGAACAATATGGCACTGATCGGGGCAGCCCTTGCAAATCGGAGAAGAGGAAATCATATCATATCTACGAGAATTGAACATGCATCTGTATATAATCCGCTGCTGTTTCTGGAAGAACAGGGCTTCCGGATCACGTTTCTGGATGTAGACCGGCAGGGACATATAGATCTGGAGGAGCTGAAGCAGGCGATCTGCCCGGAGACAATTCTGGTATCTGTGATGATGGTAAATAACGAGATCGGTGCGATTGAACCGATCGAAGAGATCGGCAGGATCGTGAAAAAGGCGAATCCGGATGTTTTATTCCATGTAGATGCGATTCAGGCATATGGGAAATTAAAGATCTCAGTGAAACGATGTAAGATCGATCTGCTGTCTGTCAGCGGACATAAGATACATGGGCCGAAGGGCACGGGATTTCTTTATGTCCGGGATAAAGTGAAATTAAAGCCGATCATATACGGCGGCGGACAGCAGCGGGATTTCCGCTCTGGCACAGAAAATGTACCGGGTATTGCGGGACTTGGTATGGCGGCGAAGCTCATTTATACGAACCATGCGGAGAAAATTGCCGGTATCCGTCAGGTAAAGGATGCATTTCTGGATGGAGTGAGAAAGTTAGATGGTGTTGCAGATAATTCCGGAGAGGCGCCGCATATTGCGAGCGTGAGCTTCCGGGGAATCGAACGGAGTGAAGTGCTGCTTCATGCACTGGAGGCAAAGGGTGTTTACTGTTCCTCCGGCTCGGCATGCTCGTCCAATCATCCGGCCATCAGCGGCACATTAAAAGCCATCGGTGTAGAAGATGAGCTGCTGAATGCAACCCTGCGGTTCAGCTTCTCTGTGTATTCAACAGTGGAAGAAGCAGAGTATGCCGTACAGGTGCTGGCAGAGGAGCTGCCGAAGCGACGAGAATTTGTGAAACGCTAGGTTATTTGCCATTCGTGAAGTGTCAGGCATTTCTGGAGTGTCAGGTATTTCAGAAGGAAAGAGATATAGAGGAAAATAAAAGAAAGCGATAAGAGTATGGAATATAAATCATTTTTGATCAAATATGCAGAGATTGGAACCAAGGGAAAGAACCGGTATGTGTTTGAGGATATTTTATGCAAAAATATCCGCTCTGCCATGAAACGAATCGAGGGAAAATTCCTGGTACGCAAGGAGTACGGCAGAATTTTCGTGGACTGCCTGGAGGAGTACGATTTTGACGAGGCAGTAGAGGCACTGCAGCATGTGTTTGGTATTGTCGGTATCTGCCCGGTACTGGTAGTTCCGAATCAACCATGGGATGAGCTGAAGGAGCAGGTGGTTGCGTTTGTGCGTGAGAATTATGAGGACTGTGATTTCACATTTAAGGTGAACTGCAGACGTGTGAATAAAGAGTATTCGATGCATTCCATGGAAGTGAGCCGGGAGGCCGGTGCAGTGCTTTTGGACGCATTTCCGGAGCTTAAGGTTGATGTACATCATCCGGATGTAATGATCCAGATAGAGCTGCGGGATAATATTTATATTTATTCCGTTACGTTACCGGGGCCGGGAGGCCTTCCGGTAGGAACGAACGGCAAGGGGATGTTATTGCTTTCCGGCGGTATTGACAGTCCGGTGGCAGGCTATATGGTATCCAAGCGAGGTGTGAATCTGGAGGCAGTTTATTTTGATGCACCGCCACACACCAGCATTCAGGCAAAGCAGAAGGTTATTGATCTGGCAAGATTGGTTTCTAAGTATGCGGGAGCAGTCAGACTGCACATTGTACATTTTACGGATATTCAGGAGGCAATCTATCACAAATGTCCGGAGGATGAGATCACCATTATCATGCGTCGGTATATGATGCGGATTGCACAGATCCTGGCAGAACAGAATGATTGTCAGGCGCTGATCACCGGCGAGAGTATCGGCCAGGTAGCGAGCCAGACAATCTACAGTCTGCAGGTAACGAATGCAGTCTGCACGTATCCGGTATTCCGTCCATGTATCGGTATGGATAAGCAGGAGATTGTGGATATATCAGAAAAGATTAAGACATATGAGACATCGATTCTCCCATATGAGGATTGCTGTACCACCTTCGTGGCAAAGCATCCGGTGACAAAGCCGAAGCTGGAGGATATCGAAGAGTCCGAAAAGCTGTTAGCCGATGTGATCGATGATATGATGAAGCAGGCATTAGAGACAGAAGAGGTTATGAGTGTATGGTAAGACAGGGCCTGTCAGGTGTCCGGATCGGGACGCTGACCCTTGGATGTAAGGTAAATCAATATGAGACAGACAGTATGCGGGAGCTGCTTGAGCAGGCCGGTGCCGAGCTGACAGAGTTTGAGGACGAAGCAGATGTGTATCTGGTAAATACCTGCTCGGTTACCAATATGGCAGAGCGGAAGTCCAGACAGATGCTTCATCGTGCCAGAAAGAAGAATGCAGATGCACTGGTAGTTGCGGTAGGCTGCTATGTGCAGACAACACCGAAGGAAGTTCTGGATGATTTATCGGTAGATATAGTTGTCGGAAATAATCGCAAGAAGGAGATTGCAGCGATTCTTGAGGATGCGATTGCAGAGCGGAATCAGTCCAGAGAGGTCTGTCACTGGTTTGATATTAATCAGGGGGCAGAGTATGAGCCGTTGACGATCTCACATATGACGGAACACACCAGAGCTTATATAAAGATTCAGGATGGTTGCAATCAGTTCTGTTCTTATTGCATTATTCCATATGTCCGCGGAAGAATCCGCAGCCGGGAACCGGAGGAGGTTCTGGAGGAGATCCGTCGTCTGGCAGCACAGGGCTGCAAGGAGGTCGTACTGACCGGGATCCATCTGAGCTCCTATGGAAAGGACTGGGAGAAAGAGACAGCTTCGGATGGAAAGCTGAACGGAGAATCGTTACTGAAGCTGATTCAGAAGATCAATGAGATCGAAGGAATCTGTCGGATAAGACTGGGGTCGCTGGAACCGCGGATCATGACAGAGAAGTTTGTGACAGAGCTGGCAGGAGTGGAAAAGCTGTGTCCGCATTTCCATCTGTCCCTTCAGAGTGCGTGCAATGAGACATTGAAGCGCATGAATCGGAAATATACGATCGAGGAATACATGGAAGGCTGTGAGCGGCTTCGGAAGGTATTTGACCGCCCGGCACTGACCACAGATGTCATTGTGGGCTTTCCGGGAGAGACGGAGGAAGAGTTTGAGACAACCTATGAGAATCTGAAAAAGCTGAATCTGTATGAAATGCATATATTTAAATATTCCAGACGGCGCGGAACCAGAGCAGAACAGATGCCGGATCAGGTGCCGGAACAGATCAAAACAGTACGCAGTGATAAGCTGCTGGAGCTGACAGCCGGACAGAAGGAGGCGTACGAGGAAAGCTTTCGTGGTGAAGCGGTACAGGTGCTGGTAGAGGAATGTCTGGATACGGAGAAAAAACGGCTGGCAGAAGGCTGCAGGGAAGAAGCGGAAGCCGGAAAACAATGGTATGTAGGACATACGGAGCGGTATCAGAGAGTAATGCTGCAGTCTGAGCGGGATGTGCGGAATCAGGTTGAGGAAGTGGTTAGGAGCTAGAGCAGAGGTGAAAATATGGAAAAAGATATAGCAGTACAGGTAACACACACACAGAAGATAGGAAATCGATTTTATAACTGGTGGAAACGATATTATGTATATGCAATTTCGAGTCTGATAATTATTGCCACAGTGATAGCGATTCTTGCAGTAAAGGGATTCTGGCCGTTTGGAAAAGGAGCTTCATTACTGAGTGGAGACTTTTTTTTGCAAGGCTGGCCATATACTGCAGAATTAAAGGATAAACTGGCGAATGGAGAATCCATTTTTTATACATGGGGAGCGGCATTTGGAGCCAATTTTTTCAGCAATATTGTATTATATCTGAATCCGTTTTTGCTGGTGTTTGTACTGGTGCCGACGGAATATGTATTACAGATCAGTACGATTACATTAATAATAACGTTGCTTTTTCTGAACGGAACAATGTTATATTTTCTGACCCACCGTCCGAATTATGCACTGCCTGTGAATCGCATTTCCAATATGTTGTTTTCACTGTCCTTTACATTGTGTACATATGTGGTTTCCAATGTAATTAACTGGAACTTTATGGCAACGGCAGTATGTTTTCCGTTGATCCTGCTCGGACTTGAGCGATTTGTTGCAAATAGGGGATGGAAGCTTTATTTTTTTTCACTGGCACTGGCATTTTTCAGCTGTTATTATTTTGCAGGTTTGTTCTGCATTTTTATTCTGTTATATTATTTAACATTGGAATTTGAGAGCTTTCGATATTTCGTACAGAAATCATGGAAGGTGATTCTGATTTCCGCAGTAGCGATTCTTGTATCCGGCATCCTTCTGATTCCGGTATTTATTCAGATGCTGGGGCAGACATATTCGATCAGTTCTTATGAAGGAGGTGCATGGTTTACTTCCTTCTGGGATATTCTGCAGGAGTTTTTTGCGTTTAATAAGGCGATAGATATTGGAAGCGCATCGGACAGTTATGGAGAGGTAAATCTGTATTATGGCCTGCTTCCGTTGATGCTGACCTCGTTTTATTTCCTGAATCCGAAGATAAAAAGAACGACCAGATTAAAGAAATTATTATTGACGGCAGTATATCTGATTGCATTTGATCTGAATGGATTGAACTATATAATGCATATGTTTCATTATCCATCCTGGTTTCCAAATCGGTTCTCATGGTTCTTTACCTTATACTGTATTATCTTGGCATCAGAATCATGGACAACCATGGAGAGGGATGATTATCGGATGGTGACTGTACCGCGTGGATTGTTGTTGGGAATTGGCTGGGCGGTTATTACCGTTTTGTGCTTTGCATTTGCACAGACGACAGGATATCAGTTTGTTTACACATATAGTATTGGATTATTTCTGTTTTACATGGTAGCAATGCTTCTTCTTCCGTATCTGAAAGGAAAGGAAGCGAATGTACTGGCAATGGTTGGCTGTGTGGAAATTATATGTAGCTTTGGGTATTCTGTGATTTTCAGACAGGCTGATACTGCAGCGAACAGAGTTGCACAGGAGGTTATGGAAAATCGGGAATTTCTTGATACTTATACGACGGAACAGATATATGGATTCAGCAGGATTCTGCCGGCGAGGGATGTACTAAGTGAGTTGAACAGTGGTCTGATCATGAATTATAATGCTCCTACTATTTTTGCCAGTTCGATTGGAAATATTGGCTCGTTTCTGGAGGGCGTAGGAGTATATACAAGTAATAATTCCGTGCAGGCAGCCGGATATACACAGGTAGTTATGTCGATGCTTAATATACAGTATATCTATTGTGATAATAAGGTAATACCATCACATGGCAGTCGTGTTATTTATACCGGGCAGGATGACCCATACGGGCATTATCCGGTAGTGGCTGCAGAAAATCAGTTTGTATTATATGAAAATCCGACTGCGTTATCCGTGGGATATATGGTAGATAAGGATGCACAGGAAAGATGGAAAGCGGTGATTGCAGAAAGTGACAGACAGAACCGAGGAATTGCAGATAATATTAATGTCCTGACAGAAGCAACCAGTGGAATTTCCAATGTAATGGAAAAGGTAGAGCTTCCGATCCAGAATCTGCAGGTGGCAAATTGCCAGGCGATTGTAAAGGATCATCGTTGGATTGTGGCAGAAGCATTTGATACAGATACTTTGGATGTGAGTCAGTTTGAAGGAGAAGGCAGTGCCATAAATCTTGCAGAAGAGGAATATGATCCACTTTCAAAATCTTATCTTGGATTTACCTATCGGGCAGATCAGGACGGAGAATATTTTATTGAGATTGACGGAAATTTTACATCGGCAGGATATTTGAAGGCCGGAGAGGAAATGCAGATATATTATGAAATATCAGCCTCTGATTTCGTAGATGGACAAACAAACGGTACGATTCAGATCAGTCGTTTTAATGAGGAGCAGTGGCAGAAGGTATATGATGTACTGAGCAGACAGCAGATGACGGTGACCGGTGCGACGGACTCAGAGATACAGGGAACGGTTAAGTCGGAGCAGGAAGGGATCTTATTTACCAGCATTCCATATGAGAAAAACTGGCATATATATGTTGACGGAGAGGAACAGGAGATACTGCCGCTTTGGAGCTCGCTGGTTTCTGTGGAATTACCGGAGGGTGAGCATGATATACGGATTGTATATCGGCAGAGCGGACTGGCGATAGGAGCGGCTGTTTCATGTGCTATGATCGTATTGGTTGTAGGATATATGATCTGGAGGCGGCACAAAGGAAAAGATTTCCTACTGGAAAAAATGGGTGAGAAAGCGAATGTTGCTATTTCAGAAGAATCATAGTATAATTATGTATAATTATGGAATGAACGGATTTGACGGAGAATGAAGAAAAGGACGTGAGAGCATGGATAATACACAGCACATTAGTGTGATTAAAGAGAACGGACTGGAAGTTACGGATATTTTAGCACAGGTATATGAAGCATTGTCTGAGAAGGGTTATAATCCGGTAAGCCAGATCGTGGGATATATTATGAGCGGTGATCCGACCTATATCACCAGCTATAAGGGTGCCAGAAGTCTGATCATGAAGGCAGAACGGGACGAAATTATAGAAGTTCTGTTGGAAAATTACATTGATACGAGATTGAAGTAGGGATCGGGGCAGAGGTACAATATGAGAATCATGGGATTGGATTTCGGAACGAAGACAGTTGGCGTGGCAATCAGTGATCCATTGATGGTAACGGCACAGCCGATTGAGACCATTATCAGGAAGTCTGCAAACAAGCTTCGTCAGACACTGGCACGGATTGAAACACTGATCGTGGAGAACCAAGTGGAACTGATCGTACTGGGATATCCGAAGAATATGAACAATACCGTTGGCGAGCGCGCGCAGGCATGCGAGGCATTTAAAGAGGACCTGGAACGCAGGACAGCACTTCCTGTAGTCTTATGGGATGAGCGTATGACAACTATGGAGTCGGAGCGGATTCTGATGGCAGGTGAGGTGCGTCGTGAGAACCGGAAGGCTGTGATTGATCAGATGGCTGCGGTATTGATTCTGCAGAGTTATATGGATGCGAAAAAGCATGAGACAGAAGAAACATAATTCGGTTGTTGGAGGAAATATGGAAGAGAATCAGGAATTAAGAACGGTTCCGTTTGTGACAGAAGACGGTGAACAGATAGAAATGTATGTCCTGGAGGAGACGACTCTTCAGGGAATTCATTATATATTAGTTACAGAAGATCTGAGTGACGACAGCGAAGAAGCGGTTGTGATGATCATGAGGGAAGAAAAACAGTCAGACGAGGATGAATTTGCATTATATGATATGGTTGAGAATGAGGATGAGCTTCAGGCCGTGGCAAAGGTATTTGCTGAGCTGATGGAAGACGTCGATTTCGAGCTGTAAGCATGTGCAAATGATTCATAAAAGAACGGAAGCAGTGTTGACAGAGCATGAAATGGAGGTTTTTATTTAAATGAAAAAAATGGAAAATACGAAGCCGGTTAAGATTATCCCTTTGGGCGGATTGGAGCAGATCGGTATGAATATCACGGCAATCGAGTATGAAGACACGATTGTAGTGGTGGATTGTGGCCTTTCGTTCCCGGATGATGAAATGCTGGGAATCGATCTGGTTATTCCGGATGTAACCTATCTGAAGGAGAATGCAGATAAGGTAAAGGGTCTGGTAATCACACATGGTCATGAAGATCATATCGGAGCAATTCCTTATGTAGAGAAGGAAATCAATATGCCGATTTATGCGACAAAGCTGACGATGGGTATTATTGAAGGAAAATTAAAAGAACATAACCTGATGCAGAATATTAAGCGGAAGGTTGTAAAACATGGACAGATCATCAATCTGGGATGCCTGCGTGTGGAGTTTATCAAGACCAACCACAGTATTGCAGATGCATCTGCACTGGCAATCTATACACCGGCAGGAATTCTGGTACATACCGGGGACTTTAAGGTGGACTATACACCGGTATTCGGTGAGGCAATTGATCTGCAGAGATTTGCAGAATTAGGTAAAAAAGGAGTGCTGGCACTGATGTGTGACAGTACGAATATAGAGCGGCCCGGATTTACGATGTCAGAGCGCACAGTCGGCAAGACTTTTGATAACATCTTTGCTGACAATCAGAATCATAGAATTATTGTAGCGACATTTGCATCGAATGTGGATCGTGTACAGCAGATTGTAAATTCTGCCTATAAATATGGCAGAAAAGTGGTGGTAGAAGGAAGAAGTATGGTCAATATCATCACAGTTGCACAGGAACTTGGCTATATCCGGATTCCGGATAATACATTGATTGATATAGAAGAACTGAAGAATTATCCGGATGAGAAGACGGTCTTGATCACAACCGGAAGCCAAGGCGAAAATATGGCAGCTCTTTCAAGAATAGCAGCCAATATCCATAAAAAGGTATCTATCAAGCCAGGTGATACCGTGATCCTGAGTTCTACTCCGATTCCGGGAAATGAGAAGGCAGTTTCCAGAATTATTAACGAGTTGGAAATGAAGGGTGCAAAGGTAATCTTTCAGGATACACATGTATCCGGACATGCATGTCAGGAAGAAATCAAGCTGATCTATACATTAACCAGACCGAAGTATGCGATTCCGGTACATGGAGAATATCGGCATCTGAAGCGTCATGCGGAACTGGCAGAAAGTCTTGGAATTGATAAGCAGCATATCTGCATTTTGTCCAGCGGTGACGTACTGGAGATCTGTGAGGATTATGCAGAGGTGGTAGATACCGTTCCGGCAGAGGGGATTCTGGTAGATGGTCTGGGTGTTGGTGATGTAGGAAACATTGTTTTACGGGATCGTCAGATGCTTTCACAGAACGGACTGATCATTGTGGTAGTGACGCTGGAGAGTGGCAGCAATCAGGTGCTGGCAGGACCGGATATTGTATCCAGAGGATTTGTATATGTCCGGGAAGCTGAGAATCTGATGGAAGAATGCAGGGATGTAGTAGAAGATGCCCTGATGCGGTGCCTGGATCATAACATTACAGACTGGGGCAAGCTGAAGACCACCATGCGTGACGATCTGAGTGAGTTTTTATGGAGGAGAACGAAGCGGAATCCGATGATTCTGCCGATTATCACAGAAGTATAAGGGGGAAGAATTCATGCACGCGGCAATTAATATGGCACAGGAATTGAATAAGGAGCTCCTGAACAGTGAGGAATACCGACGCTACCGGGAGACGAACCGGAGACTGAAGGAGGATGCAGAGCTGTATGGACGATATAATGAATTTCGACGCCGGAATTGCGAGCTGCAGACCAGTGAGGGTGACAGTAATCTGTATGATGAGGTCTTTAATTTAGTGAAAGAATATGATACAATTCTACAGGATGCCCGTGTGAGCGACTTTATGATGGCAGAACAGCATTTGTGTAATCTGATGCAGGAAGTGTATAATACAATGACACAGGGGTTGGAACTCGATTATGAACATTTAGAGAAGTAGGTGCAGCCATGACGGATAAAAACATGAAAAATGCATTGCGGATTGTATTCCGGGTATTGGTCAATATTATTATTATATTGCTGCTGATTCAGGTATTTACGATGGCATATAATTTTGCATATAAAGTATTTACAGACAATTGTATGAATCCGCAGGATAATAAGGAGATACAGTTTGTGATAAAACCGGATACCTCTACAATAGAGATTGTAGATGATCTGATTGCGGATGGACTGGTGGAAGGTAAATACGTAATGTTGGTCAAGATCTATGCATCCAGTTATCATGGAAAGCTAAAGCCGGGGACTTATGCGTTGACCCGTTCTATGACGCAGGATGAAATATTAAAGACAATTACAGGTACCGTGGAGGAGGAAAAGGATGATAGTCAATGAAAGAGTTGTATCTTTCATAAATTCACTGAATCCGGAAATAGACTCTCTGGTTTATCGGATTGAGCGGGAAGCCAGAGAAGAAGAGGTTCCAATTGTTCGTGCGGAAACACGGGAATTATTAAAGGTTCTGGAATTAATACAGAAACCGCAGAGAATTCTTGAGGTTGGCACGGCAGTTGGATTTTCTTCTATTTACATGAGTCAGTATCTGCCGGAGGGTGGAAGTATCACTACAATAGAGAAGTATCCGCCAAGAATTGAAGCGGCGAAAAAGAACTTTGCACGGACCGGAACAACGGACCGGATCACCTTGCTGGAAGGTGATGCAGCGGAGATATTAAGGGAACTGACACAGGAATATGATATGATCTTCATGGATGCAGCGAAGGGGCAGTATATTCATTTCCTTCCAGAGATAATGAGACTGCTGGCACCGGGTGGAATGCTGGTATCGGATAATGTGCTGCAGGATGGTGATGTACTGGAATCGCATTATGCAATCACGAAGAGAAACCGGACGATTCACAGTCGTATGCGGGAATATCTGTATACCTTGAAGCATCATCCGCTGCTGGAAACGGCGATTATTCCGATCGGAGATGGCGTAGCGGTCAGCACCAGAATTGAACCACAGGTTAAAGGAGAGAATTAGAATGAGACCAGTCGAATTATTGATTCCGGCAGGCAGCCTGGAAGTGTTGAAAACAGCTGTCCGTTATGGTGCGGATGCGGTATATATTGGTGGTGAGGCATTCGGACTTCGGGCGAAGGCGCATAATTTTACGATTCCTGATATGCAGGAGGGAATTGCATTTGCACATGAGTATGGATGTAAGGTCTATCTGACAGTGAATGTGCTTGCACATAATCAGGATATAGAAGGAATCCGGAAATATTTTCGAACATTGCAGGATGTTCCGGCAGATGCATTGATCATATCAGATCCGGGTGTATTTATGATGGCGAAAGAGCTGCTTCCGAATATGGAGATTCATATCAGCACACAGGCTAATAATACCAATTATGAGACCTATCGGTTCTGGTACCGGATGGGAGCCAGACGCGTTGTATCGGCGAGAGAGCTGTCACTGCAGGAGATCAGTGAGATCCGGCGGAATATTCCGGAGGACATGGAAATAGAATCCTTTATTCATGGAGCAATGTGTATTTCTTATTCCGGAAGATGTCTGCTCAGTAATTATTTTACCGGCAGAGATGCCAATCAGGGAGCCTGTACTCATCCCTGCAGATGGAAATATGCTGTAGTGGAGGAGAAACGACCGGGTGAATATCTTCCGGTTGAAGAGGACGACCGGGGGACTTACATATTTAACTCCAGGGATTTATGCATGATCGAGCATATTCCGGAGATGATAGAGGCTGGTATTGACAGCTTTAAGATCGAAGGCAGAATGAAAACAGCATTATATGTAGCAACGGTGGCGAGAACATACAGGAAAGCAATGAATGATTATCAGATATCCCCGGAGCTTTATCAGAAGAATCTGGACTATTACCGGGCAGAAATTTCCAAATGCACATACCGGCAGTTTACCACCGGATTTTATTTCGGAAAAACGACGGCGGATTCACAGATTTATGATAATAACACGTATATCCGGGAATATACGTATCTGGGTATGGTGGAACGGACGGATGAACAGGGACGGCTGGTTCTGGAACAACGGAACAAGTTTACAGTCGGAGAAACGGTAGAGGCCATGCTGTTTGACGGAGAAAATCAGGAGCTGATCGTGCAGGGTATCTGGGATGATGCCGGGAATACCATGGAATCTGCACCGCATCCGAAGCAAAGGCTGCATGTGGACTTTGGAATGCAGCTTCCGATCGGCTGTATATTACGGAGGAAGGAAGATTAACCTTCCTCCAGCTTTAAACGCAGTTTTTCAAGGGCCCGTTTTTCGATACGGCTGACATAAGAACGGGAAATCTTCAGGAGACTGGCCACTTCTTTCTGAGTCAGAGCGTCCTGCCCATATAATCCATATCTTAAAATAATAATCTCCTGTTCGCGGGGAGTCAGAGAGAGAGACAGAAGCTGATAGATCAGATGGATATGATTATTGGTTATCATATACTCGAGAATATCTTCCTCTTTGCTGTCGATGATATCCATCAGATTGATCTCATTTCCTTCCTTATCTGCTCCGATCGGTTCATAAAGGGAAATTTCCCTGGAGGATTTTCGCTCCTGCCGGAGCAGCATGAGCAGTTCGTTTTCAATGCAACGGGAGGCATAAGTGCCGAGTTTATTACCTTTGGCAGGGTTATAGGTATTGATGGCTTTGATCAGACCTATGGTTCCCGTAGAAATCAGATCCTCCATATTGCGGTCTCCGGTATTGTATTTTTTGACTATATGTGCAACCAGGCGCAGATTTCGTTCAACCAGAATGTTACGGGCAGTCAGATCTCCGGTCCGGCTCTGAGTCAGGTAGAAAGTCTCTTCTTCCGGTGTAAGCGGTTTTTGGAAGGTTTGCAAAACGCACCTCGGAAGGAGCAGTATTGATACATTGTATGAGAATGTTAAAAATAAGTGCTTTTCCCATAGAAGAAAGTAGAAGGAATATGAAAATATTATGAAAATATACAAAAAATAAATAAGATTATTATGCAAAATGATGAAAAGTAATGGTAGTAATTAGAAAAGTGTTATGCTAAAATTGTAGTAATAACAGTGAATGAGAGGTAGATTACTTATGCGTATATCAGCAGGAAGGAAGAAGATAAGACTTGGTGATCTGCTCGTAGCAGCAGGAGCGATCACGGATGAGGAATTACAGGAAGCGATCGCCTACCAGAAAGAAAAAGGGATGAAGCTGGGACAGGCACTGGTGGAAATGGGATTTGTCAGTCAGGAGCTTTTGAATCTGACGATTTCACAGCAGTTGGGAATTGAGTACATAGACCTGAAAGCCTGCAAGCTGACAGACGATGTTCTTCGAATGATTCCGGAGAAAGAGGTTATGCGTTATCGGGCAGTTCCGGTAGAAGTTGATGAGTATAATCCGAATGTATTAAAGGTTGCAATGTCGGACCCTATGGATATCATTGCAATCGATGATCTTGGAATCCTTACCAATATGCAGATTGAACCGATGCTGACCAGTGATGAAGAAATTACGGAAGCAATCGGAAAATATTATGGTAATCAGCAGGCTATGGAAGTGGCTGAGCAGTACCGGAGAGAACGGGAGCAGGAGGGTCTGTCTCAGGCTGAGGAGGAAGCGATCAATGATGAGATTGATAACTCACCAATCGTATTGCTGGTTAAACAGATTCTTGAGGGCGGTGTTCGACAGAGGGCATCCGATATTCATATCGAGGCACTTGAAACCAGTGTGCGGGTACGTTACCGTATCGATGGTTCGTTGAAGAAGGTTATGACGTATGACTACTCACTGATGTCTGCAATCGTTGCACGTATTAAGATTATCGGTGGTATGGATATTTCTGAAAAGAGAAAACCGCAGGACGGTCGTATTTCCATATTTGTAGATCGAAAGGAGTTCGATATCCGTGTATCAATTCTTCCAACTGTATATGGAGAGAAGGTCGTAATGCGACTGACAGCCAAGGATGGTCTGACAAAGCCGAAGAGTGCCTTAGGACTTGGGCCGGTTGAAATGAAGGTATTTGACGGTATCCTGAGTAATCCGCACGGAATCATTCTGGTTACAGGACCTACCGGTTCCGGTAAATCAACGACACTGTATACATCTCTGAGTGAGCTGAACACAGAGGATGTTAATATTATTACAGTAGAAGATCCTGTCGAGGCAAATATCGACGGTATCAATCAGGTACAGGTAAATGTAAAAGCGGAAATGACATTCGCAGCAGCACTTCGTTCTATCCTGCGTCAGGATCCGGATATTATCATGATCGGTGAGATTCGAGATGGTGAGACGGCGAAGATTGCCGTACAGGCCGCTATTACCGGACACCTGGTTGTATCGACCCTTCATACGAACAGCGCAGCTAGTACCGTAACCCGTCTGATCGATATGGGTATTGAACCTTATGTCGTAGGCGATGCATTGGTAGGTGTTATCGCACAGCGACTGGTTCGCCGTCTTTGTAAGTGCAAGCAGGGACGATATGCAGAAGATAATGAGAAAAAGCTGTTAGGAGTTCCGGAGAATGAGGAATGCGGTATCTATGAACCGGTTGGATGTGCACTGTGTAATGATACCGGATTTGTAGGACGAATCGGTGTATACGAGATCATGCCGGTGTCCAGAAGCCTCCAATCGGTAATTGCCAGCGGAGCAACTGCTGATGCGATTGAGAAGCAGGCACTGTCAGAGGGAATGCTGACACTGAAACTTGGAGCAGCCAGACTGGTTAGAGAAGGCATCACAGCAATCAGTGAGATGAAGAAGATTGTATATGAAGCCGGAGACGAATATTAAGGAGAGATTGAACTATGTTAAATATGAATGAGTTACTGGCATTTGCAGTAGAGAACAAGGCATCAGATATTCATTTTGCAGCAGGTATTCCACCGAAGCTCAGAATTAACGGTAAGCTGGTAGGTCTGGAAATGGATCCGCTGATGCCGGCAGATGTTGCGGAACTGTTAGGCAGTGCCATGAATGATAAGCAGCGGAAGGTGCTGAAGGAGCGTGGAGAAGTCGATTATTCATATGCCCATCCGGAGTGCGGAAGATTCCGTGTCAATGTATTTATGGATCGTGGAAATATGGCTGCTGCATTCCGTCGGGTTGATACGGTCATTCCAAGACCGGATCAGCTGGGTATCCCGAACGCAGTCGTAGAACTGTATAAGAGAAGGAGAGGACTGGTACTGGTTACAGGTCCTACCGGTTCCGGTAAGTCTACGACATTGGCTTCTATTATTAATAAGGCAAATGAGAATCGAACGGATCATATTATTACCTTGGAGGATCCTATCGAGTATGTACATAAGCATAAAAAGTCTATTGTAAACCAGCGAGAGGTTGGCATGGATACCCTGAGCTATAACAATGCACTTCGAGCTGCTCTTCGTGAAGATCCGGATATTATTCTGGTAGGAGAGATGCGTGACTATGAGACAATTTCTATCGCAGTAACCGCAGCAGAGACCGGTCACCTGGTATTCTCAACACTGCATACAATCGGTGCAGCCAGTACCATCGACCGTGTTATCGACGTATTCCCTCCGCATCAGCAGCAACAGATCCGTACACAGCTGTCTATGGTATTGTCAGCAGTTATTTCTCAGCAGCTGCTTCCGACAGCAGATGGCAAGGGACGGGTGGCAGCCTTTGAGGTCATGATTGCAAATCCTGCAATTCGTAGCCTGATCCGTGACGGTAAGACGCATCAGATCCAGGCAACCGTTCAGACCAGCCGTGCACAGGGCATGATCACCATGGATGATGCGTTGTATGACCTGTATCAGGGTGGTGTTATTACCAGAGACATGGCTCTGACCTATGCACAGGAGATTGATGTGCTTCGAAAGAAACTTGGCTGATAAAGATTGTGCATTTTTCACAAAAATAACCTGAGAAAACGAAAAAAACTAAAAAAAGTTGCAAAAGAGATAATTTTAATGTATTATCAATTTAGATGAATGTTAATACTTTGTTCATATTCGCACCAGGGGAGAAGAGAACGACTGTATTGACGAGAGAATATTGTGCGGAGGAATGGCGATGGCAGTATATAAGTATAAAGTCGTAGATGCGAACGGCAAGAATCTGAAGGGCGACATAGAAGCGCAGAGTCAGGATCAGGCAGTCAGCAAGCTGAAGGCAGACGGTTATACCGTGGTATCCTGTAATGAAGCGGGTGCGCTGGACAAGGATATTAAGATTGGCGGCGAGCGCAAGATTAAACCAAGAGATTTAAGTGTGTTCTGTAAACAGTTCGCCAGTGTGTTGAATGCGGGTGTAACGATTATATCAGCACTGGATATGATGAGTGAGCAGATGGATAATAAGACGCTGCAGGGCGTGCTGAGAGATGCTAAGACATATGTAGAAAAAGGTGGTACTCTGGCAGATGGATTCCGCCAGCATGCAAAGGTAATTCCGCAGATCATGATCAGTATGATCGAGGCTGGTGAAATGTCAGGCAACCTGGAAGTATGTTTTGAACGTTTGTCAGTTCAGTTTGATAAGCAGTCCAAGTTACAGGGTAAGATCAAGGGCGCTCTTACATATCCAATCATTGTATTGATCGTAGCAGTGGTTGTGGTAATTGTCATGGTTGTGGCGGTTATTCCGGCATTCTCAGATATGTTTGCTGATATGGGTATGGATCTGCCGGCAGCAACGAAGCTGTTACTGTGGTTATCGGATCTGTTCCGGTATCGCTGGTGGCTGGTTGCAATCATTGTCATTGCAGTTGTTTTAGTATATAAAGCATTTGCTGCAACAGACGTTGGTAAACACATACTTGGCAAGATTGCTATAAAGATTCCGATTTTTGGTAAATTAAATGTTATGCAGGCCGCAGCAAACACATCCCGTACATTAAGTACACTGATGGCTTCCGGTATTTCGCTGGTGGAAGCAGTAGAAGCAGTTGCGAACATGATGAACAATGTATGGTTCAAGGAAGCACTGCTGAATGCAAAGGATCAGGTAATGAAGGGTGTACCTCTTTCAAAACCAATCCGCGATGCAGGCATCTTCCCGAACATGTTGCCTCAGATGATTAAGATCGGTGAAGAAACCGGTAACATTGAGGACATGATGGATAAGGTAGCAGACTACTATGAAGAGCAGGTAGATATGACTACCGAACAGGTAACAACAGCGATGGAGCCGTTGACCATGGTGGTTATGGCAGGTATCGTAGGCATTATTGTTGCTGGTGTATATGGTCCGATTCTTTCTATGTACCAGAATATGGACAATCTTTAATTCGGTTAATCTCCGCAAAAGCCGAAACCGTTTGCGGATGTTAATAAATACATATAATAAAGGAGAGATTATTATGAAAAAAACAACAAACAAAGGTTTCTCAATGGTCGAGCTGATCATCGTAAT
This sequence comes from Bacteroidales bacterium H4, assembly GCA_963626805.1. GTDB lineage: Bacteria > Bacillota > Clostridia > Lachnospirales > Lachnospiraceae > CAG-632. The sequence goes on from CAVFXS010000027.1 coordinate 44,861, forward strand.
TGCTATCATGGCTATCTTAGCAGCTGCATTAGCACCGTCTCTGATCAAGTACATTAACAAGTCAAGATTAAGTACTGATATTCAGACTGGTACTTCAATTGTAAGTTCCGTAAATGCTGCAATGGCAGTTGAAAAGGCAAATGATGAGTGCCAGAAGAGCTATGCAGGCTCTGTATTAACTGTAGATCAGAGCACTATTAAATCAGCAGATGATTTCGGTAAGGAATTCTGGAGCGTTATGGGTGTATCTACTGTAAAGGGTAAGTCAAAGAAGGATTTAAATGGTACTACTTTAGCCAATCAGGTATTCTTACTTTCTATTGATAAGT
>CAVFXS010000028.1:0-91671 GCA_963626805.1 Bacteroidales bacterium H4
GTACGGTGGTGTGGGAGGTCGGTAGATAAAATAATTATCTACCTCCTACCCGATTTGAATAAGAGTAGTTCTGTGATGCTGTATTTAATTCAACGGACTTTTCTCTACTGCTCCGACTGCGGAAGTAGGCTGCCAACAAGCGTGAGAACGAAAACATCGGCGGTGAACCCGATGAGGGTGAAGAACCACCCGAAGCCGTATTACGCAGAACCGAGCCAAGGGAAAGAACGATGTTGGCAAACTCCGAGTTCATCGTGATGCTCAATCAGGCATCCACGGACAGATCAAGGTCGGCTACAGCCTCGTTCCGTTTGCAAATAAGTTTCCCCAAAAACACGAAGCTCTATAAGCTGATGACCACCAAACCGGGCGAGGGTGCTTAACCCTTACCTTACAGAAAGTAATCCGCAGTTAAATAAAAAGTCAACCTGTTTTGCGGTTTATAACCGCAAAACAGGTTGACTTTTGCGAAGGATTGCGGTATATTATCTACAAACGGAGGTGGTCAAAATGATTTACAGACCTTTGTATGTAGATAAGATTATGGCTTATGTGGATATGCCATTTGTAAAAATCCTCACGGGAGTGCGTCGCTGCGGAAAGTCAACGATCCTGAAAATGATTATGGAACGGCTGAAAACGCAGCGGGGTATTCCGGAGGATCGCATTGTCGGTTGCCGCTATGACTCAATGGAATATGAGGATATGACGGCGAAGCAGATGTACGCACAGCTTAAGAAGCATCTTTCGCCCGATGGAAAAACCTATCTGTTTCTTGATGAGGTTCAGGAAATCAAGGGTTGGGAAAAGGTCGTCAATTCACTTGCATCCGACTTCGATGTTGATCTGTATGTGACAGGCTCCAACTCACGAATGATGTCCTCTGAGATCTCAACCTATCTGACGGGACGGTATGTATCTTTCCGCATCTTCACATTGTCCTTTGGCGAATACCTGATGTTCAAGAGTCAATATACCGAGGTTGGAGAGCCGAAGGCGGAGCTTGCTGACTATGTACGCTTGGGCGGTTTCCCGGCAACGCATTTGCAGGAGTTTTCTCAGGATGAGGTCTACACCATCGTGCGGGATATTTACAACTCCACGATCTTCTCGGATATTGTCAGGCATAATCAGGTGAGGAAGGTTGACCAGTTGGAACGAGTGGTCAAGTATACCTTCAACAATGTGGGCAACACCTTCTCAGCAAAGTCCATTTCAGATTACCTGAAAGCGGAACACCGTGCGTTGGACAACGAAACAGTTTACAGTTACTTGGAGAAGTTGGAGAAGGCGTACCTGCTTCACCGATGCTCCCGCTTTGATTTGCAGGGCAAGGAAATCCTGAAAACACAGGAGAAATTCTATCTTGCCGATACCGCCCTGCGGTACAGCGTTCTCGGCTATAACGCTGACAGCGTGGCATCCAGTCTTGAGAATGCCGTGTACTTGGAGCTTTGCCGCAGAGGTTATACCGTCAATGTCGGCAAGGCTGGCAGCGGCGAGATTGACTTTGTGGCTGTCAGGCAAAACGAAAAGCTCTATGTGCAGGTCACACAGGCGCTTCGTTCTTCGAAAACGGAAAAACGGGAGTATGAGCGTTTGCTGGAGATCCCCGATAATTACCCCAAATATGTTCTCACAACGGATGAGTTCTCAGGAGGAAACTACGAGGGCATCAAGACGATGCACATAGCGGACTTCCTGTTAAGCTCAGAATACTAAACGACAGAATCGTGAAATGCTCGCCTGGCAACAGGTGGGCATTTTGCTTTTCGGAAAGGAAATTCAATGAAAAAGAAAATCTGTGTAATCCTTATTGCAGTGCTTGTAGCCGTCCTCGGCACAAGCACCTATTTTATTATCGATCACTACAAGGAGTCGAATAAGCAAGCCGAGCTTTATGACGAGCTGGCTGATCTTGTGAATGCTGCGGCACAGACGGATGCTACAACGGAACCGGCGGAGCAGATTCCATACTCCGAGGAAAAGATGCTTCTGCCGGAGCTTGAAGAGCTTTATCAGCAGAACGGCGATTTGGTAGGCTGGATCAGCATTGCAGATACCAACATTAATTATCCCGTGATGCAGTCGATGAATGAGCCGAATTTCTATCTAAAGCACGGCTTTGATAAGGAGTATTCCGACTATGGCTGCCCCTATGTACAGGAGGATTGCAATGTGCAGGAACCATCCGACAATCTTGTGATTTACGGACACCATATGTCCAATGGTTCGATGCTTGCCCACCTTGAAAAATTCAAGAGCAAAGACTTTTGGAGCGAGCACTGATGATTGACGAAAGTGGCGAGGTCGTCAGGGCAATCGACAAGGATGTGCTGATGCAGGAGATTTCCTGCACCGTGGTGGGCGGACATGAGGAATGCTGCTCTTAAGCATTTCTTACATTTCTTTCATAATATTTAATTCTTTTTTAATATCAGATGCAGGCAAACAATGGTAGAATAAAAGAATATTATGGATGATACTATTGCAGATACAGGCATAAATTTGGAAACAGGAGTAGAAAATGGGAGCATTTGTAAAATTTGAACATGTGAGAAAGGTATATAAGACCGGGGAGATTGAGATTCCGGCGGTACAGGATGTCAGCTTTGAGATTCAAAAGGGCGAGTTCTGTGTGATCGTAGGAGCTTCCGGAGCGGGTAAAACAACGATTCTGAATATACTGGGTGGTATGGATACTCTGACATCCGGGAAGGTTCTGCTGGACGGACAGGAGATTTCGGATTTTAATAAGAAACAGTTGACGGCATACAGGCGGTATGATGTCGGATTTGTGTTCCAGTTTTATAATCTGGTGCAGAATCTGACAGCACTGGAGAATGTGGAGCTGGCGGCACAGATCTGCCGGGAACCGCTGGATGCGGCGATGGTGCTGCGACAGGTAGGCCTGGGAGATCGGATGGCGAATTTCCCGGCACAGCTGTCCGGCGGTGAACAGCAGCGGGTAGCGATTGCAAGGGCATTGGCGAAGAATCCGAAGCTGTTGCTTTGTGATGAACCGACCGGCGCACTGGATTATAATACCGGTAAGGCAGTTCTGAAGTTGTTACAGGATACCTGCAGAAGCACAGGCATGACGGTTGTCGTGATCACGCATAATCAGGCATTGACGGCAATGGCTGACCGGGTGATTACGGTAAAGAACGGAATGGTAGCAGATATGTGTTTGAATGAACAGCGTATTAATGTAGAAGATATAGAGTGGTAATTGGCTATGAAGGGAAACAGACAGAGACAATCGAAAAGTGTACGAGGCTCCATGATCCGGCGCAGTACCTTCCGGGAAATCCGTGGCAGCATGGGAAGATATCTGGCAATTCTTTCGATTATTGCACTTGGAGTAGGTTTTTTTACCGGACTTAAGATTACCAAGCCGGAGATGATGGCAACGATCAATGGATTTGTGCAGGAAAAGAATTTCTATGATTTCCGGTTGTTGTCAACCCTTGGATTTGAACAGGCGGATGTAGAAACCTTTCAGCAGGAGTCGGATGTGCGGTATGCGGAGGGAACATATAGCGTTGATGCCTTATATTCCGGTATCGGAGAGAATGAGGTAGTCTTAAAGACCATGTCACTGCCGGAGCATGTGAATGGAATCAATCTGGTGAGCGGACGGATGCCGGCACAGGAGAATGAGTGCGTCATTGACGTCAAGATGAGCAATGTGTCGATCGGGGATCAGATCACACTCACGGATATGAATGAGACGGATACACTGGATGCATTCAAACAGAAGACTTTTACGGTCGTTGGTATGGTGCAGTCCTCCTATTATATGAATTTTGAACGGGGCACGACTTCGCTTGGCAATGGTAAGGTAAGCGGGTTCGTATATATGGAGCCAGAGGTGTTTGACTGCGATTACTATACGGATGTATTCGTCCGATTTGAACAGGATTATGAGATCTACTCACAGGCATATAAGGATTATATTGCAGAGCATAAGGATTCCTGGGAGGCACTGTGTGAGGAGAGAGGCAATATCCGCTATGAGACGTTAAAGGCGGATGCGCAGCAGGAGCTTTCCGATGCACGTAAGAAGTTCGAGGACAAGAAGGCAGATGGGGATGAGAAGCTGGAGGAGGCTTATCAGAAGCTGGAGGATGCAAAGCAGGAGCTGGCAGATGGCAGAAGCCAGCTGGATTCTGCATGGGTAGAGCTGGAACAGCAGGAGACAGATCTGCAGGAGAAAGAGAATGCACTGAATGAGCAGGCAGAGACCCTGCAGGCTAATCAGGCAGCTTTGCAGCAGACAATCGCACAGTTACCGGCGGAACAGCAGCAGATGCTTGAACAACTGAAACAGAGCATTGCGGCTGCACAGGGAAATGATGCGGCAATGCAGGCGTTGCAGGCACAGTGGGAACAGCTGGCTCCGCAGATGTGGCAGCTGGCATCCACGGCGCTTCAGCTGGAGAGTGCACAGAGTACGATCGATACGGCAAGGAATGCATTGGCAGATGGTAAGAATCAGCTGGCAGATGCACGGAACACACTGGTACAGAAGGAGCTGGAATTAAAGGATGCAAAGGCAGAACTGGAACAGGGTCAGTCGGACTATGACGAGAGCAAGGAAGAGTATGATACAAAGATTGCAGATGCAGAGCAGGAGCTTTCCGATGCACAGGAGAAGATTGATGAGCTGGAGGCACCGTCTACTTATGTTCTGGATCGAAACACTAATATCGGATATGCATGCTTTGAGAGCGATTCCGAGATTGTAAATGCAGTAGCAAAGGTGTTCCCGGTATTCTTCATTCTGGTGGCAGCACTGGTCTGCATGACAACGATGAACCGGATGGTAGAGGAGCAGCGGACACAGATCGGAACGTTGAAGGCATTGGGATATTCAGAATGGACGATTATGAAAAAGTTCATGGTTTACTCCGGCAGTGCGGCATTGATCGGTTGTGTGGCCGGTTATGGAATCGGTACGGTCGTGTTCCCGAAGGTTATCTGGAATGCCTATGGCATGATGTATTTAAGTCTGCCGTTAAAATACGTATTCAGCTGGCCGTTGGCATTGATTTCTTTGGCAGCGTCACTGGCATGCTCAATCGGAACAACGTGGCTGACCTGCCATCATGAATTGCAGGAGACGGCAGCCAGTCTGATGCGGCCGAAGGCACCGCGGGCCGGGAAACGGGTATTTCTAGAACGGATTCCGTTTATCTGGAATCATCTGAAATTCCTGCAGAAGGTTTCGATTCGAAATGTACTGCGATATAAGAAGCGGTTCTTTATGATGGTAATCGGAATCAGCGGCTGTACGGCACTGCTTCTGACTGGGTTTGGCATTAAAGATTCGATTGCGGATTTTGCCCAGATGCAGTATGAGAATATTCAGATAATGGATGGAATGGTGGAGTTAAAGGATGCCATGAGTGACAGTCAGCAGCAGGCACTGGAGCGGTGTCTGGATGAGCAGACAGAAGATTATACATATGTGAGCGAGAGCAGTTGGAATCTGTTGGCAGGAGAGGAAATGAAATCTGTGAATCTTGTGATTCCGGAGGCAGCAGAGAACTTTGACAGATACATGAACCTTCATACAGAGAAGCAGGAGGTGTTATCGTATCCGGGAGTCGATGAAGTACTGATTAATACCGGTCTGGCAGATCGGTATCAGATTCATGTCGGAGATGAAATACGGATACAGAATGATGCAATGCAGACGATTATGGTAAAGGTGACGGGAATCTTTGAAAATTATGTATATAATTATGTGCTGATATCGGCAGATACCTATGAGGGACAACTGGGAGAAGCACCGGAATACAAGACTCTGTATGTGAATGTTAGAGAAGGCGAGGATGTTCATATGGCAGCTTCAGAGCTGATGAAGGAGGATGCGGTTACGGCGGTTCAGATGAATCAGGATATCAAGGAACGGATCTCGATGATGATGAGCAGTCTGAATTATATTGTATTAGTGGTGATTCTCTGTGCAGCCGGACTGGCATTTATCGTCCTTTATAATCTGACCAATATTAATATTACAGAGCGGTTCCGGGAAATCGCGACCGTAAAGGTTCTGGGATTTTTCCACCGGGAGACAGAGACCTATGTCTTCCGTGAGAATATGATCCTGACGGCAATCGGAAGTCTGGCGGGACTTGGACTTGGTGTACTGCTTCATGGATTTGTAATGGAACAGATCAAGGTTGATATGGTGTCCTTTGCTACAATCATCCGACCGCTCAGCTATGTATACAGTGTGGTGCTGACGTTTGTATTCTACTTTATGGTAAATCGTGTCATGGCAGTAAAACTGGAACAGATTAATATGGCAGAGTCGCTGAAATCTGTAGATTAAAATAAAAAACGGTATGCAAAATGGAAAATATATTGTACAATATAATTTAATTGATATAGTTAGAAATCCCGAATAGGGAGTGGGGTGAAGGTGTGAAAACAGTAAATCTAGCATTGTTTATCAGTGAGTTTGAAGATACTTTTTCATATGCACTGTGCAGTGGCGTAATGCAGGCAGTAAAGGAGTATGGATATAATCTGTATATATTTCCGGGGAATTTTCTGGATTCCAGGGAGAGTTTTGTATTTAACGATGAATATTCCTATCAGAATAACTGTCTGTACCAGTTTGTTTCAGAGAAGAATATTGATGTGGCGATTGTATGTCTGGGGAACATCGGATCGCAGCTGAGTGTAAAGGCAAAAAAGGAATTTATATCACACGTTACGGTACCGGTAATCCTGATTTCTGATATTATAGAGGGGTATTCCAGTGTGAACTATGATAACAGCACAGGTCTGGCGAAGGGTATCGAGCACCTGATTAAGATACATCAGAAACGACATTTTGGATACGTCAGTGGGCCCAGAAGCAATATAGATGCAGTAGAACGGCAACAGGCATTTGAACAGGTTATGCGGGACAACGGAATCTCTTCGGCTGAGTATCGGATCGTAGAAGGGGATTTTTCTTATACATCTTCCGAAGTGATTGCACAGTTGCTGGACAGCTATCCGAATATGGATGCGCTGATTTGTGCAAATGATATGATGTGTTACAGTGCTTATCAGGTGTTGGAAGCCAGAGGTATACAGATTGGTAAGGATATTGCTCTGCTGGGGTTTGATGATTCTCCGTATTCCAGTCTGATCAAGCCGGGTTTATCAACGGTAAAAGCGAATCCCACACTGCTCGGCTATGAGGCTGTAAAATTATGTGAAAGCGCGATTCAGGGGGAGGCGAAGCAGCTGGAGGTAGAGACTTCGGTTGTATTCCGTGGTTCCTGTGGCTGTGAGGAGCAGGAGGTTACGGATAAGAAGATTGATGTGTTGAATATTCAGGCGAAGATGGATTCACTGAATCATACACTGGTAGCGATCTCCAGAAATATTCTGAATTACGAGGAAGAGAATGAAGAGATTTATTCTGCAATCCTGAACAGTCTGTGTAAGATAGATGTACAGGGCGTGTATCTGTATACATTTCTGGAAGAACAGGAATATAAGAAGGGCGATGTATGGAAGCGTCCGGAATGCGTCCGGCTGAGAACCTATTATCAGGAGCCGTATGCGAGAGTACCGGATATTGAATATCAACCAATGCCGGTATACTATTATCCGGTAGAACCGGGAGATGTGAAAGAGGTTCAGAGTCTGGATCAGAGGATTCCATTTGATGATATATTCCGGAACCGGTTTATGCGGATTGGGGAGCCGGATATTAAGGTAGTGACGATGCTGTATGCAGGTGAGACCCAGTATGGATTCATGATCTGGAATATCAAGCGGGAGTATTATGCGTATATCAGCCAGTTGTCTTATCAGGTGTCCAATGTACTGAAAATGAACCAGCTGTTACATAAGAAGAGCCGGATGGCGACTGCTTTGGAAGAGACTCTGCAGCAGGTACGGGAAAAGAATATGATTCTGGAAGAAATATCCAAGGTGGATGAACTGACACAGGTATATAACCGCCGCGGATTCCTAAACAGCATGAAACGAAATGTCATACTGAAGGAGAATCGTGGCAAACATGTGATTGCTGTTTATGCGGATATGAATAACCTAAAACTGGTAAATGATCAGTTTGGTCATGAGGAGGGAGATTATGCACTTCGGTTAATCGGGCAGATTCTGCGGGATGCGGTGCATGGTGTGCTGGGTACAGGAGAAGTAGGTCGTGTCGGTGGAGATGAATTCTGTGCATTTCTGATCACAGACCGGGAGGATGGCGAGCAGGCATTGCGAAATAGCATTGAAGAGATTACAGAGCATGTGAATCAGGAGAGCGATAAGCCATATTATGTGAGTATGAGTGCCGGTATGAAGTCATTTATCTGTTCAGAAGATGTGAATATTTCCAACGAGCTGGAACAGGCAGATATTGATCTGTACGTTTACAAAAAGAAGAAACGTAAGAGTATTATAAAAAATAATTGATTTAGGTCTTGACATCCTGCAGGATGTTTGGTAACATATTATTCGTTGAGCACAGCGGTGTTGTGCTTGACACACAACTATAAGTTGTATGCGTGCTTAGCTCAGCTGGATAGAGCGTTTGGCTACGGACCAAAAGGCCGGGGGTTCGAATCCTCTAGCACGCAGCGTTGAGCCTGATGAGAGTTCATCAGGCTTTTCTTATATCTGGATATATACCAGGAATTAACAGGAGAAAAGATATATGATTTCACATAATAATCAGAAGAAAATAGCAATAATCAATGATCTGTCCGGCTTCGGGCGGTGCTCAATTACGGTAGCACTCCCGATCATTTCTCATATGCGTCTGCAGTGTTGCCCGGTTCCGACATCTATTTTTTCCAACCATACCGGATATAAGCATTTCTTTTTTGAGGATTGTACTCAGAATATGCGGGAGTTCATCAGGAATTGGAAGCTGTTAGGACTGGAGTTTGATGGAATTGCAACAGGTTTTCTGGGCTCCTGTGAGCAGATTCAGATCGTAGAGGAGTTTATCCGGACATTTCGGACGGAGCGGACAAAGGTGATCATTGATCCGGTGATGGGAGATAATGGGGAACTGTATCCGACCTATACGGAGGATATGCGCCGGGAAATGAAGAAGCTGGTCTCTTACGCAGATATTCTGACACCGAATCTGACGGAATGCTGTTTCCTGACAGATACACCGTATCGGCAGATGGGATGGACCAGAGCAGAATTATATACTATGGCAAAAAAACTGTCTCAGGTAGGTGCTGATAAGATTGTAATATCTGGTATTTCCATGGGCGAATATCTGGGAAATGTGGTGTATGAGCGGAACGGAGAAAAGACCATCATACGGAGTAAACGGGTTGCACAGGAACGGGCAGGTACCGGCGATGTATTTGCATCTGTGATTGCGGGAGATTGTGTGAATGGTGTAGAATTCGCTGCATCTGTCAGAAAGGCAGTGCATTTTATCCGTGACTGTATGCTGCTTACCAATGAACGGCAGATTCCACCGGAGGATGGTATCTGCTTTGAAGAACTGCTCTATCGCTTAAAATAACAATTTCATAGATTTTCAATTAAGTATTGCAGGACCCTTAATAATATGTTACAATTTTATTACATCTTGTTAAGGAACATTAATATTTAAATCATGACGGATGAATAACGATATGGCAGGAATGATATGAAGATTTCGTTGAAAACCGGAGCAGGAGCCGGTATGATGCTGGCAATGGCAGCATCATTGGTATTGATTACAGATTATACAGATAGACACGAACAGATTCAGATAGAGACAGCGGAAAATATTGCAATGAGTATGTCTATGGAGAAACTTGAGGCTGAGATTGCGGCACGGGTCGAGGCTGAGGAGGTATCTGCAGTGATTGCAAGCCTGGATACAGTGTCCTTATCCAGTTATAATGAGATTTTGACAGCACGTCAGTTATATGAGAATACATCCGGAGATGCAAGAGCCTATATTAATGAACAGGCTCTCCTGCATGCAGAGTCTGTATATGCACAGCTGGAGCAGGATCGTGCAGCGAAGCTGGCAGAGGCAATTACAGGCGGAGATGTGATGCAGGTTCTGGAATATGCCGATGTGCAGGTACAGGGATCCGGGGATGCATATCTGGATTCGCTGGTACAGGATTTTATTGAAAAGGCCACAACGGATGATATGAGCCGTTCCGGGCAGTTGAAGGCCTGCTATGATTATATGATAGAGAATTACAGCTATGGCTACAATTATAATTACAATTATGGTTCCGGAAAGAAGTCTGTAGCGTGGGCTACCGCTTTCCTGCGGGATGGCTACGGAGCCTGTAATAACTGGTCGGCTGCCTTTACCTATATTGCAAGGGCCCTGGGATATGATTGCAGACTGTGTTATGGTAGTACTGCATCGGCCAGAGGTGGCAGCGTTGAGCATTACTGGCCGGGTATTGTAGTGGAGGGTACAGAATTTATATTTGATCCGCAGGTAGAAGGAGATATGACACGGAGAAGTGGTGTGAATCAGCATAAGCGGTTCGGACTGACCGGAACAGCGGCATCAGCGAAATACTATTTTTCAACTACGATGGAATAAACAAAAAAACCATGGAATCCATCCGATAGCCGGATCGGTTCCATGGTTTTCTTAATTTCAGGATTATAGGAGACCTATAGGATAAAACGTGAGTTATAGGACAAAACGTGTCGATGGTTAATTGCGGTCAACAAACGTTTTAAAAAGGTAAAAGGATCTGTAAACCTTACAGACCCTTTTTACTGGGATAGCAGGATTCGAACCTACAGATGCTGGAATCAGAATCCAGTGCCTTACCATTTGGCGATATCCCATCACTCACAACAATGGATATTATACAGTAAGAAAAAGAAAAAAGCAATACTTTTTTGAAAAAAATATAAAAAAGTTTCAAAGATATTATTAAAATCTTAAATTTTAAAATAAGTATGACAAACAGGGTGCTTTTATGTATAATAAGACAGATACAAAGGAGGCAGTGTTGATGGGTAAGCTGATATATATTGTGCCGTGGGCAATCTGTGACACGGATAACATATATGTGAAGAAAGTAAATCAGTTCACAGGCGGGGTACCTGGGGAGCAGACCATTGTTGATGACTGGAGTGTGAAGAGCGTCCTGAAGAGCCCGGATAAACGAACAAGGGATATATACGTGATTCTGGATGTATATCGCGGATATGATTTTAAGTCAAAGAGCAGGGATGTATCAATTTTGGATGTGACGAATTCTGTAAAACGGTTACAGGAGCTTGGATATGTTCCGGCAGAGGAAACCGAGAAGGCGTTCATCAGGCAGAAGATTCTCAAATGGGATTCCTCACCAAAGAGTAAAAAGACGGTCGCCAACAGATAGAAAGAAGGAATGAATATGTATGAAATGAAAGTACGTATCCGGTTCAGTGATATAGGCTCCGATCAGAAGCTGCGATTATATGAGCTTCCGAAATATTTTCAGGATATCAGCATTGAACATTCAGAGGTAGTCGGAGTCGGGATTCCGTATTTGACACCGCGCTCCCTTGCCTGGCTTCTGACATCGTGGCAGATTGATATTGGACGGCTACCGGTATATAATGAGATCGTGACAGTTCGGACATGGCCGTATAGTTTCCGGTCATCCTTTGGTTATCGAAATTATGAGATCGTGGATGAAGCGGGAAATCAGATTGTAAAGGCCTATGCCCTGTGGCTGCATACGGATATTGCGAATATGAAGCCGTCGGTAACGCTTCCGGAGGAGTATAGCAGATATGGACTGGATGCCCAGCTGGAAATGGAGTATCAGCCACGTAAGATTGCACTTCCTTCAGGAATGGAAGAGGTGGATCAGGTGTTGGTAACAGAGCATTATGCAGATATGTATCAGCATATGAATAATGCAATGTATGTGGATATTGCATCGGATTATCTTCCGGAGTACGCAGAGATTGCCCGGATCCGGGTAGACTACCGGAAGCAGGTAAAGATCGGGGATCGGATGTATATCAGACGGCAGGTAACAGAGGATAAATGTTATGTGGCATTCTACGATGAGATCGGCGGTATGCATGTGAGTACGGAGTTTATAATGCGGTAATGTATGTAGGTGTGGGAAAGGAAGAGAAAAGGATGATAGAAGTAGGAAAGTATCTGACTCTTAAGGTGCTCCGGATGAAGGATTTTGGAGTATATCTGGGAGAGGAAGAGGAAGCTGTATTGCTTCCGAGGAAACAGGTTCCGGAGCATACGAAGGTGGGGGATACTATAGAGGTATTTGTTTACCGGGATTCCCGGGACAGAAAGATTGCAACAACGAACCGACCGTATCTGACGGTTGGCGAGATCGGCGTATTGAAGGTGGTCAGTGTAGCGGGAATCGGTGCATTTATGGACTGCGGACTGGAGCGGGATATATTACTTCCGTTTAAAGAGCAGACGACCAAGGTGGCAGAGGGCGAATCCTATCCCGTATATATGTATGTGGATAAGAGTGACCGGCTTTGTGTGACAATGCGGTTATATCAGCATCTGGATATGAATTCACCATATAAAAAGAATGATATGGTTCGTGGAATCGTTTATGAATATAAGGATCACATGGGAGCATTTATTCTGGTGGAGGGTAAATACTCCGGTCTGGTTCCGAAAAAAGAATTATATCAGAAGGTTTCCGTTGGTGAGGAGATCGAGGGCCGGATCATGAATGTCCGGGAGGATGGAAAGCTGGATATCAGCCTGCGGAAAGTCGCATATGTGCAGATGAATGAGGATGCCGGGCGGATCGAGCAGCGTATGGATGAGTTGGGCGGTATATTGCCGTTTACAGATAAGGCATCTCCGGAGAAGATCAAGGAAGAGTTCGGCATGAGCAAGAATGAGTTCAAACGGGCAGTCGGACATTTGCTGAAGGCAGGAAAGATTGAGATCACCGATCAGGAGATTCATAAAAAGTAAGATACAAGTAAGAATGGAGGCTATTATTTATGAAGAAAGTAATATCAACAGACAAAGCACCGGCAGCAATCGGACCATATTCACAGGCAATTGAGGTAAACGGCATGATCTTTACATCCGGTGTGATTCCGATTGATCCGGCAACCAATACGCTGGTAGAAGGCGATATTCAGGTACAGGCAAAGCAGGCGATCGGTAATCTGGCGGCGTTGCTGACAGAGGCAGGCACCAGCTGTGAGAATGTAATTAAAACAACCGTATTTATTAAGGATATGAATGATTTTGCAAAGGTAAATGAAATCTATGCCGAGTTCTTCCATGGAGAATGTCCGGCACGTTCCTGCGTAGAGGTAGCGAGACTTCCGAAGGATGTTTTGATCGAGATCGAAGCAATCGCAGTAAAGTAATCCGGAAGGATGGTACATAGAGCGGTTATTCCGGCATATGTGTGATAGCCGGCTGGAGGATATATGGAGAAGAAAAAGATGATACGGGGAGCCAGTATCCTGTTTCTGATACTGGTAATGATTAATATTGGTATAGGATTGATTGATTTCGGAGATATTCCGGTGGTATTGAATATACTGATTCCACAGGGACTGATCATGATTCCGGTGCTGATCTATGCTTTGGTGACCAGGCAGAGACTGTTCCGGCTGATCCGGTTCCGTAAGATTAATTTCTGGTCCTTGTTGCTTGTAATTCCGGTGGTGTATCTGGTGGAGCCGTTACTGATTTGTATTAATGCGATCAGTATGGCATTTTCTACAAACGTGATTGCGGGCACCATGGACGGTGTGACCAAGGCATTACCATATGTAGCTGGGATTTCCCTGCTGGCATTGCTTCCGGCAATTGTTGAAGAAACCACATTCCGTGGAGTACTATTGAACAGCTTTTATCAGGAGCGGTATCCGTGGACGGCAATCCTGTTCTCGGCGCTGTGCTTCGGACTCATGCATATGAATTTCAATCAGATCGCATATGCATTGGCACTTGGAATCTTAATGGGAATTCTGCTGGAGGCAAGTGGTAGTATTCTGGCAACGATGCTGCTGCATTTCCTGTATAATGCGACATCGACCTCACTGCTATATCTGTTACCGAAGCTGATGAGCTGGAGTACACAGGTGCTGGAGGACAGTGGTATTAACCAGCAGGAGATGGATCAGATGATAAATGTCAGTGACGCAGCTGCAGTAACGACTCCGGGACAGTGTCTGGCGATTGCGGGCATGATGCTGATCCCTGCACTGGTGGGGCTGGCATTGGCCGGTCTTCTGGTATATGCTATTGCATATCTGAACGGAAGACAAGAGATTTTGAAGAGTATGTTCCGGAAGAAGACACCGGAAGAGAAGGAAGCCATAAAAATCGATAAGGTTCGAGTTATGAATGTGATACTTGGTGTGGGAATGGGTCTGTGTATAGTATATGCGATACTGGTCGAGATCCTGCGGCGGATCGGATAGCACCGGAATCAGGATGCAGGCTTTATGACGAATGTAAATACATAATAAGATAGAAAATAAAAAGAGAATCCAAGATCATTTGGATTCTCTTTTTGATTTTATATAGTTGATTCAGATGGACTATTGATTCTTTTCCTGATGCGCCAAAGCAGCACCTAAAAATCCCTTGAATAATGGATGTGCTTTGTTTGGACGGGACTTGAATTCTGGATGAGCTTGAGTTCCGATGAACCAAGGATGATCCTCCAGCTCTACCATTTCAATGATGTGCCCGTCCGGAGAATGACCGACCTGCTTCATGCCATGTGTGGTCAATGCGGCACGGTAATCATTATTTACTTCATAACGGTGACGATGACGCTCCTCGATATGATCGGTACCGTAAAGCTGGTAAGACTTGGAGGTCTTATCCAGAACACAAGGATAAGAACCCAGACGAAGCGTGCCGCCCAGGTCGGTGACACCGTTCTGATCAGGCATAATGTGTATGACCTGATGGACAGAGCTTGGATTAAACTCACTGCTGTTGGCATCCGCATAGCCTAAAACATTTCTGGCGAATTCTACGATGGTCAGCTGCATACCCAGACAGAGTCCCAGATATGGTATCTTGTTCTCACGAGCATAACGGATCGCATCAATCATGCCTTCAATACCACGATCACCAAAGCCGCCCGGAACAATGATTCCGTGAACACCCTTCAGGATCTCGCCGACATTCTCGGAATTTACCAGCTCGGAATCTACCCACTTGATATCGACCTCGGCATCATGTGCAACCGCACCGTGCTTTAAGGCCTCGACAACGGAGATATATGCATCGTGAAGTGCAACATACTTACCGACCAGAGCGACCGTGACCTTGCGGGTTGGATTCTTCCAACGGTTCACCATATCAATCCAGTCCTTTAAGTCCGGCTCCGGACAAGGCATATGCAGGCAGTCGCAGGCAATATTTGCCAGATGCTCTTTCTCCATATCCAGCGGAACTTCATATAATACATCGCAATCCAGATTCTGGATTACATGGGAAGGTTCTACATTACAGAACATTGCAATCTTGCTCTTGATGCCCTGATCCAGCGGCAGGTCGGAACGGCAGACCAGAATGTCCGGATGAAGACCGAGACCCTGCAGTTCTTTTACACTGGCCTGAGTAGGCTTGGTTTTTAACTCGCCCGAAGACTTTAAATAAGGGATCAGGGTCACATGGATTAAAATGCAGTTCTCTTTGCCGACATCGTGCTGGAACTGACGAATCGCCTCCAGAAACGGCTGACTCTCGATATCACCGACGGTTCCTCCGACTTCAATGATCGCAACCTCTGTCTGCTTTGCTTCCGGATTGCGGTAGAAGCGGCTTTTGATTTCATTTGTTACATGTGGAATAACCTGTACGGTGTGCCCGCCGAAATCGCCACGACGTTCCTTTGTCAGAATGCTCCAGTAAATCTTACCGGTTGTAACGTTAGAATTTTTATTCAGACTTTCGTCAATAAATCTTTCATAGTGTCCAAGATCCAAGTCGGTTTCGATACCGTCATCGGTGACGAACACCTCCCCGTGCTGAACAGGGTTCATGGTTCCTGGATCCATATTAATGTATGGATCAAATTTCTGGCTATGCACTTTATAGCCACGTGCTTTTAACAGACGACCCAGGGATGCTGCGGTAATACCTTTTCCGAGACCCGAAACAACTCCGCCAGTTACAAAAATGTACTTAACTGCCATATCTATCCTCCTGTGTGTGCCAGTCGTTCGTGTTCTGCTACCACATTGAACACCCAATGCTTGACATAATCGAATTAATTATAAAAGAAGCAGAAATAATAGTCAAGGGACAGAATGCTGTTTACACAAGTTTAACATTGTTTCCATAACTTTTATTTGATTTATTATAAAGAACCTAGTATATTAATCAAAGAGCGTTACGTTTTCATGTATTGCACAGAATAAAAGTAAGATGCGGATAGGATTGTGTTGTGGCAAGGAGGGATATGATGAACGAAAACAATTCTAATAATAACAATAATAAAAAGCCGGGAGGCTCCTGGAAGCCGCTGATAGTAATGCTGATCATCTCGGTGGTGCTGACATTACTGTTCTGGGGAACGCTGGAACGGTACCAGCAGGGACGGGTAGAAGAGATCAAGTACAGCGAGTTTATGGATAAGCTGCAGAATGATGAGATCAAGTCTGTAGAGATTTCAAGCAGTAAGATCGTTGTTTATCCGAAATCAAATGATAACTCCTTCCAGAAGGTAAGCTATACGGTCGTGCGTGTTCCGTATGATCTGAAGCTGGTGGATAAGCTGGAAGAGGCCGGCGTGGAATATGAAGAGATACAGGACAACTCCAATGCATGGTGGTTCAATGTACTGCAGTTCCTGTTGATGCTTGGTGTGATCTATCTGATCATGATGTTGTTCATGCGTCTGATCTCCAGAAACGGAATGATGGGCGGCGTCGGAAAATCCAAGGCGAAGGTATATGTGGAGAAAAAGACCGGTGTTACCTTTGAGGACGTAGCGGGACAGGAGGAAGCGAAGGAGTCGCTGGTTGAAATGGTAGACTTCCTGCATAATCCGAAGAAATATCTGGATATTGGTGCAAAGCTGCCCAAGGGTGCTCTGCTGGTAGGACCTCCGGGAACCGGTAAGACCCTGCTTGCAAAGGCAGTTGCCGGAGAGGCCAATGTACCGTTCTTCTCGCTTTCAGGTTCGGATTTTGTGGAGATGTATGTTGGTGTCGGTGCCTCCAGAGTGCGGGATTTGTTTAAGGATGCAAATGCAATGGCACCATGTATTATCTTTATTGATGAGGTTGATGCCATCGGACGAAGCAGAGATACCGTTGGTCACGGCGGTGATTCCGAACGTGAGCAGACCTTGAATCAGCTGCTTTCTGAAATGGATGGTTTTGATACCTCGAAGGGAATTGTAATTCTGGCAGCCACCAATCGTCCGGAGGTTCTGGATAAAGCATTGCTGAGACCGGGACGATTTGATCGGAGAGTCATTGTAGAGAAACCGGACCTGAAGGGTCGTATTGATACATTAAAGGTTCATTCCAAGGATGTTAAGATGGATGAATCGGTGAACTTTGAAGAGCTGGCACTGGCAACCTCCGGTGCTGTCGGTGCGGATCTGGCAAATATTGTCAATGAGGCAGCCTTAGGAGCTGTAAAGGCAGGGCGGCAGGCAGTTAGCCAGAAGGATCTGTTTGAAGCTGTTGAAGTGGTTTTCGCAGGTAAGGAAAAGAAGGACCGGATCTTAAGCGAGCAGGAGAAACGGGTGGTTTCTTATCATGAGATCGGTCATGCACTGATCATTGCACTGCAGAAGCATACAGAACCGGTGCAGAAGATCACGATCATTCCGAGAACCATGGGAGCACTCGGGTATGTTATGCAGGTTCCGGAGGAGGAGAAATATCTGAATACCAGAGATGAGATGCTGGAAGATCTGGTAACTGCACTCGGTGGACGGGCAGCAGAAGCTGTGAAGTTCGAGTCGGTGACCACAGGAGCCTCCAACGATATTGAACAGGCGACTGCAAAGGCAAGAGCCATGATTACCTTATACGGTATGTCGGATAAGTTCGGTATGGTAGCACTGGAGTCTACACAGAATCGGTATCTGGATGGCAGACGGGTCCTGAACTGCTCGGAGGAAACTGCGACCGAGATCGATAAGGAAATCCAGAAGATGTTAAAGCGGGCCTATAAGCAGGCGTATAAGATGTTAAAGGAAAACGAGGCTCTGATGGATAAGCTGGCAGAATATCTGATCCAGAAAGAGACGATTACCGGTAAGGAATTCATGGAAATCTTCAACCGGGAATACCATGGAGCAGATGCCAAGGAGACACCGGCGATCGTTGTAGATGCGGAGGAAGACGCATATGTCAGCGGTGTAAAGCTGGATACGGATGCAGATACGGCTCCGGCAGAGGCAGAGCATGACAATGAAGCGGAAGCTGCAGAACAGAGTGCCGATGCTTCGGAAACACAGGAGAATGAAGCGGAAGATTCGGAAGAAACGTCAGATTCAGAAGAGAAATAAAAAGAGTAAATAAAAACAATACCCGGAGTCAGGAAAAATGACTCCGGGTATTTGTTTTTCTGATCTGTGTACAGCAGATACAGGATTCGTATTAACGGGTTTCGCCTAAATAGAACAGTGCAACGGTGCCGGGACCGGAATGTGCACCAATCGTACAACCGACATAGTTGATCAGGAATTCATGGATTCCAAACCGCTCTTCCACTAACTGCTTTACATATTCGGCATCCTCCGGACAGTCGCCGTGACTGATGAAAACAACCTGGTTCTTGTCTTTATAATTGCCGATGGTATTTTCCATATTGTCAACTAAAGCGGCAAGGGAACGTTTCCGTCCACGAATCTTGGAAATATTGATCAGATGTCCCTCATTATCCACATGCAGAACCGGTTTGATATTGGCAATTGTGCCAAAGATAGCAGTTGCCTTGCTGACACGACCTCCGCGATGGAGATGGAACAGATCATCTACCGTAAACTGGTGGCAGACATGCAGCTTTAATGATTCTACATAAGCAACAGTTTCATCCAAGGTGGCTCCTTCTTCCTTCTTTTTACATGCGTAGTAGACCAGAAGACCCTGTCCCAGAGAGGCACAGAGGGAATCGATGACTACGATTCTGGAATCCGGATATTCTTCTTCTATTTCCTTCGCGGTTACGGCAGTATTGCTATAGCTGGAGCTTAAACCGGAGGAGAAACTGATATGCAGGATATCATAACCATCTGCGATATTCTGAGCGAAGCTTTTTCTTATATAGTCCGGATTGCTGGCCATAGTGGTCGGCATTTCACCATTCCGCATCCGATCATAAAATTCTTTTTCAGGAAGTGCATCTTCCAGTGCATTGTAAGTGGTATCCCCCATTAAATAGTAAAGCGGATGAAGTGACAGATGGTGTTCCCTGACGAAATCAGCCGGAAGATCTGCCATACAGTCCGTAGAAATAATGTAAGGTTTCATAAATTTACACCCCGCAATCATTAAATATAATATTTATTATACCACCTATTTTATACTGGATTATGTAAAATAGCAATGGGAAATCCGGTCTTTAAAACGGGAGGTAAATCCCGTATACTGAAACCAGTGGTTTTTGTGAAAGTGGGACAACTTGAAATTCATGAGAGAATGGAGAAACGATCAGACTATGAAGGAATTTAATCTGGAAGAGGAACTGAAGAAGCTGCCGGAGCGTCCGGGAGTCTATCTGATGCATGATAAATCGGATGAAATTATATATGTAGGCAAAGCAATCAACCTGAAGAACCGGGTACGGCAGTATTTCCAGACGGGCAGGAACCGTTCGCCGAAGATTCAGAAAATGATCACGCTGATTCACTATTTTGAATATATTGTCACGGATTCCGAGCTGGAGGCACTGGTGCTGGAGAATAATCTGATCAAGGAATATGCACCGAAATATAATACGATGCTGACGGATGACAAGACCTACCCATTTATCAAGGTGACGGTGCAGGAGCCGTATCCGAGAGTGCTGCTCTGCAGACAGATGAAGCGGGACGGAGCGAAGTATTTCGGACCGTTTACCAGTGCGGGTGCGGTGCGGGATACCATTGATATCCTGCAGAAACTTTATCAGATCCGGCGCTGCAACCGGAAGCTGCCAAGGGAGATCGGACTGGAAAGACCCTGCCTGTATTATCAGATGAAGCAGTGCACGGCACCCTGCCAGGGATATATTTCCGAAGAGGAATACCGGGAGCGTGTGGAACAGGTGCTGGACTTTTTAAACGGTAATATACGGAAGGTGACAGAGGTGCTGGAGACGAAGATGCGGGAGGCGGCAGCGGAGTTTGAGTTTGAGAAGGCTGCCGGATATCGGGATCTGATCGAGAGTGTCAATCATATTGCCGGAAAACAGCGGATCACCAATACAAATGTGAATGCGGTAGACCGGGATGTGGTCGCTATGGAGATTCAGAAGGGTGAGGCTGTGGTGGCAATCTTTTTCATTCGGAACGGTAAACTTCTGGGACGGGAGCATTTTCACATGGCGGGTGTGGAGGAAACCCAGCCGGCAGTGGCGATGACGGCATTTGTAAAACAGTATTATGCCGGAACCCCGTATGTCCCGCGGGAGCTTCTGGTAGAGACAGAGGTAGAGGAGACGGAGCTTTTAGAAAACTGGCTAAGCAGCAAACGCGGACAGCGGGTGCATATCCTGACGCCGGTAAAGGGAGAGAAGCATAAGCTGATCGAGCTGGCAAAGGAGAATGCGGCAATGGTACTCAGGCAGGATCTGGAGAAGATCAGGAGGGAAGAGGCGAGAACGACCGGTGCGGCACAGGAGATTGCGGATCTGATCGGAATCAAGAAAGCGGAGCGGATTGAAGCGTATGATATTTCGAATATCAGCGGTGTGAATTCGGTTGCGTCCATGGTTGTGTTTGAGAATGGTAAGGCAAAACGGAGTGATTACCGGAAATTCCGTCTGCGGACCGTGCAGGGACCGGACGATTATAAGAGTATGGAAGAAACGCTGACCAGACGGTTTCTGCATGGACAGGAGGAACAGAGGAAAATCCGAGAAGAGGGGCTGGAGGAGGAGCTCGGAAGCTTTAACCGGTTCCCGGACCTGATCATGATGGATGGCGGCCACGGGCAGGTAAACGTGGCACTCCGGGTACTGGATACCCTGCATATAAACATCCCGGTCTGCGGTATGGTAAAGGATGACAACCACAGGACTCGTGGATTATATTATCAGAACCGGGAGATCATGTTCCCTCCGAAAAACGAGGCATTTGATCTGATCACCAGAATCCAGGATGAGGCACACCGGTTTGCGATTGAATACCACAAGCTGCTTCGCAGCAAGACACAGGTGAAATCCGTACTGGATGACATACCGGGAATCGGTCCGGCGAGAAGAAAGGCGCTGCTGACACAGTTTAAGACAATTGAAGCAATTCGGCAGGCAGAACCGGAGGAGCTTCAGACGGCTCCGGGAATGAACCGCCTGGCAGCAGAGGCGGTATATCGGAAATTTCATGAAAATAAGGGCGAGAATCCCGAAGAACCGGTAGAAATTTAAGAAATGATATGGTAAACTAGGCAGAGAATATTGTAATAAAGGAGAGCGAAGGAATGGAACGGTCGAGTACTGCATATTCAGTAACTTTAACAAAACTGATCGAGAAGCTTCATCTGGTCAATCATTTACCGGAGATCAATACAGATGAGATTCTGATCACGGATCCGGACATTAACCGTCCGGCAGTACAGTTGGCAGGCTTTTTTGAGCATTTTGATGCAAGCCGGATACAGATCTGCGGAAATGTAGAGCATGCATATATTGCGAATATGCATACAGAGGAGGAGAACAGGGAGATTTTTGCAAAATTATTTTCCTATAAGATCCCTTGTCTGATCTTCTGCCGGGGACTGGAACCACACGATTTTATTCTGGATGTGGCACGGGAGTACGGAATTCCGGTTCTGACGTCGAATTCCACGACCTCTTCATTCGTACATGAGGCGGTTCGGTGGCTGCATGTAGAGCTGGCACCGCGGATCAGTCTTCATGGAGTGCTGGTCGATGTATATGGTGAAGGCATCCTGATCATGGGTGAGAGCGGTATCGGTAAGAGCGAGGCTGCCCTGGAGCTGATC
This sequence comes from Bacteroidales bacterium H4, assembly GCA_963626805.1. Classification (GTDB taxonomy): domain Bacteria; phylum Bacillota; class Clostridia; order Lachnospirales; family Lachnospiraceae; genus CAG-632. Next base: position 22,105 of record CAVFXS010000028.1, read on the forward strand.
AAGCGTGGACATCGTCTGGTTTCTGATGATGTGGTAGAAATCAAGAAGGTCAGTGACGAGACTCTGGTCGGAACAGCACCGGATATCACCAGACATTTTATTGAACTGCGCGGAATCGGAATCATTGATGTAAAGACCCTGTTCGGAGTGGAATGTGTTAAGATGTCACAGAATATTGATCTGATCATAAAGCTGGAGGAGTGGAACAAGGATACCGAGTATGACAGGCTGGGACTTTCTGACCAGTATACGGAGATTCTTGGAAACCGGGTAGTCAGTCATTCCATCCCGATCCGCCCGGGTAGAAATATAGCAATTATCGTAGAGTCTGCGGCAGTTAATCACAGACAGAAGAAGATGGGATATAATGCGGCACAGGAATTATACAACCGGGTAACCGGTAATATGCATAAAACACAGGAATAAGGATTTATAAAGGAGGATATGAAAATGGCAAAGTATGCAGTTGGAGTAGATATCGGAGGAACTACCGTAAAGATCGGTATATTTACTGCAGAGGGTGAGCTGTTAAAGAAGTGGGAGATCCCAACAAGAAAAGATGAGGGCGGATGCTATATTTTAAGTGATGTGGCAGAGTCTATTCAGGATAAGCTGTGTGAGAGCACGATTGATAAGGAGGATGTAGCAGGGATCGGCATGGGTGTACCGGGACCGGTAAAGCAGGATGGCACCGTATTAAAGTGCGTGAACCTTGGCTGGGGCATCTTCAATGTAGAGGAAGAGCTGAGTAAGCTGACAGGACTTCCGGTAAAGGCCGGTAATGATGCCAATATGGCTGCCATGGGTGAGATGTGGCAGGGTGGTGGTAAAGGCTACACCGATATTGTCATGGTGACCTTAGGTACCGGTGTTGGCGGTGGAATCATCCTGAACGGTAAGATGCTGGCCGGTGTGAATGGTGCCGGTGGTGAGATCGGACATATGCAGGTAAAGGATGATGAGACCGAAACCTGCGGATGTGGCAAGAAGGGATGTCTGGAGCAGTATACCTCTGCAACCGGTATCGTAAGACAGGCGAAGATCCTGTTGAATAATACCGATGCACCTTCCAAGCTCCGGAATGTGCAGTACATTTCTGCAAAGGAGATCTTCGATGCAGCAAAGGAAGGCGATGAGCTGGCAAAGGATCTGGTAGAAGCACATGGCGAATGTCTCGGACGTGCACTGGCACAGGTAGCATGTGTGGTAGATCCGGAAGTATTTGTAATCGGTGGTGGTGTATCAAAGGCCGGCAAGGTGCTGATCGATACCACTGCAAAGTATTTTGAGAAATATGCATTCCATGCCTGCCGCGGGACCAGGTTTGAACTGGCTACGCTGGGGAACGATGCAGGTATCTACGGCGGAGCGAAGCTGATACTCGGTTAATCGGCATGAATGAAGCCGGAATGGCATAGAGTTAGTTAGAAATATTTGTTTTAGAATAGATCAGAATAAAGAAATAAGGATTTGAAAGGATAATTATGGACGGCGACATATTAGGAAGTATATGCGAAGTGATCGATGCAGGACGGGTTTTGTTTGAGGAACCGATGGACCGACATACCACATTCCGGGTAGGCGGAAAGGCGGACGTACTGGTAAAACCGAAGGATATTTCAGAGATTGAGGCAGTCATCCAGTGGTGCAACAATCATTCAGTTCCATATTATATCATTGGAAATGGAAGTAACTTATTAGTCGGAGATGAAGGAATCCGTGGTGTGGTGATCTTGCTGGGATCTGACTTTTCAAAGATCGAGGCGACAGATGATGAGACCATCTGGGTGCAGGCGGGCTGTCTGCTGAGCAGGGTGGCAAAGACGGCACAGGAGCTTGGACTGACCGGAATGGAGTTCGCATACGGCATTCCGGGAACGATAGGCGGAGCTGTGGTGATGAATGCGGGTGCTTATGGCGGCGAGATGAAAGATGTGATCGACAGTGTAACGCTGTTGACACCGGAGGATGAGATCATTATCCTTCCTTCGGATCAGATGGAGTTCGGATACCGGCAGAGTATTGTGACCAGAAAGAATTATATCGTTCTGGAAGTGAAGCTGTGCCTGAAGAAAGGTGAGAAGGAAGCCATTGCAGAGAAGATGCAGGAGCTCAGTGAGGCACGCAGACAGAAGCAGCCGCTGGAGTACCCAAGTGCGGGCAGTACGTTTAAGCGACCGGAGGGATATTATGCAGGAAAGCTGATCATGGACAGCGGTCTGGTTGGCTTCCGGGTCGGTGATGCCGAGATATCTGAGAAGCATTGTGGATTTGTAATTAACCGTGGCCATGCGACTGCGAAGGATATTGAAACTCTGATGGATGCCGTGATCCACCAGGTGGAGGAACATTATCAGGTGACATTGGAGCCGGAAGTATGTAAAATGGGTGATTTTCGATGAGATTTGTGATTGTGACCGGTATGTCCGGTGCGGGCAAAAGTACAGCATTAAAGACGTTGGAGGATTTCGGATATTTCTGCGTGGACAATCTTCCGGTAAAGCTGATTCCGAAATTTGCGGAAATTGCATATGACTCCGATACGGAAGTAAACAGCGTGGCAATCGGAATTGACATCCGGAGCGGTGAAGGGCTGACCCTGCTGCTTGGATATCTGGAAGGACTGCAGTCGCAGGGCTATCCGTTTGATATTCTGTTTCTGGATGCGACGGATGAAGTACTGGTCAAACGATATAAGGAGACCAGACGGATGCATCCGCTGGCACGGGATGGCAGGATTGAAGCAGGTATCCGGGAGGAACGGAGGAAGATCCAGTTCCTGCGGGACAAGGCCGGTTATATTATAGATACATCTAATCTACTGACCAGAGAGTGCCGGATGGAGCTGGAGAAAATATTCGTAGAGGATTGTACGTATAATAATTTTATTATTACATTTGTATCCTTTGGATTTAAGTATGGAATCCCGAGAGACGCCGATCTGGTATTTGATGTCCGGTTTCTACCGAATCCGTACTATGTGGCGGAATTGAAGGCAATGACCGGCAATGAGAAACCGGTGCAGGAGTATGTCATGAAGGCACAGGAAAGTACGGAATTTCTGGATAAATTACAGGATATGATGCAGTTTTTAATTCCAAACTATATAAAAGAAGGCAAAAACCAGCTGGTAGTGGCAATCGGCTGTACCGGCGGCAAGCATCGCTCAGTCACTCTGACGAACGCAATCTATCGAAGAATGTTAGCCTCGGATTACAGTGTCCGGAAGGAGCATCGGGATATTGAAAAGGATGCGATGACAAAGGGGTGATACAGATGTCGTTTTCATCAGAGGTAAAGGAAGAATTACTGGCGCATACATCCTGTGGAAGACATTGCCAGATCGCAGAGCTGACGGCACTTCTGCTTCTTTCGGGAGCCAGACTGGAGCCTGTGATCCGGGTACAGACGGAGAATTTCCGGGTAGCCAAAAAGATCTCGATACTGATCTACCGGCTGTTTCATGCGGATCCGGAGATCCGGGTGCGCACGTATCATGGAACCAGAGCCGCCAGTGTTTACGAACTGGCAGCAGGAAAGGCAGAGCTGGACGAGCAGATTCGGAAGGCATGTAAATTGAAGAATCTGTTAAGAGTGAATCAGCTGATCATCCAGAAGGATTGTTGTAAGCGGTCATTTCTGCGCGGTGCATTTCTGGTCAGCGGTTCTGTGAACAGTCCGGAGAAAGCGTATCATTTTGAGATTTCCTGTAATTATCCGGAGCTGGCAGAGGAGATACAAGGGCTGTTCCGCTTTTTTGAACTGGAGGCAAAGGTCGTAAAGCGGAAGAAGAGCTATGTGGTCTACCTGAAGGAAGGCACCATGATCGTTGATGCTCTGAATGTGATTGAGGCTCATCGGGCATTAATGAATATGGAGAGTGTCCGGGTGGTAAAGGAGGTTCGGAATCACACGAACCGTAGTGTAAACTGCGAAGTGGCGAATCTGAATAAAACGATCTCGGCAGCCAGAAGACAGCTGGAGGATATACAGTATATATATGAATATAAAGGTTTTTCCTGCCTGAATGATGCCCTCAGACAGGTAGCGGAGTTACGGATGGAGGAGCCAGAATTGTCATTAAAGGAGCTGGGTGAACGACTGGAGCCGCCGGTCAGTAAGTCCGGTGTGAATCACCGGCTGCGGAAGCTCAGTGAGGTTGCACAGGAGCTTCGGGATGGCAGACGATAATGGATTTTTTGTGTCGGTTTTGATGTAAAAATGAAAAGAAAATGCAAAAAAAACGAAAGTAGATTTGACATCTGCGAAATAGAATGGCATAATGAGGGCAAACAGGATTGAAGGATGTCATATAGTCTAAGTGCACACAAGGAGAGAATGTTATGATAACGAAGAAAATGGTAGTAAATATTAAGGAAGATTCCGAAGGTAAGCTACCGGTTGCAATGTTTGTACAGGTCGCAAGCAGATTTGACAGTAAGATCTATCTGGAGATGGAGGATAAGAAGATTAATGCAAAGAGCATTATGGGAATGATGAGCCTTCCACTTTATCCGAACGAGGAACTTCTGGTTTCCTGTGAGGGTGATGATGAGGCAGCGGCTATTGAGGCGATTGAAGAATTCCTGCAGTCATAGACAGGATTTCTGTTTGGGCGGAATGTTTGATATACAGATCAGAATCCTTTCTGGATTCTGCTTGAGAAATGAATCGGGGTCAGAGAGACTCTGATTCATTTCTTTTTCTGTTTATAGGACTTAGAAGTGTTGCAGAGAAGAAAACTATGTGCTAAAATTAGATTAATATTTTGTGGAAATTGACAAAAATTGAGAAAATGAGAGAAAAAATAGAAAGAAGAAAGAGGGAACGGTATGAAAAGATATATGGTTGCTGGTGCGGTTGGTGTTCTTGGTATTATATTTGGAATTGTGTTACATAATGGTGTGGGCTGGTTACTGGCATTGATTCTGATTGCACTCGCAGTGCTGATCGCTCTTGGAAAAATCGAACTTTTCAACCGGTTACTGGATGGCGGGAATAAGAGTAAGAGCGGTAACCCGGCACAGGATGATGTGGATCAGGCGGTAGAATTTCTGAATCAGGGTAAAGCAATCGATGCGATCGCAAAGCTGGAGGCGGCAATCGAGCTTGCAGATTATGACGGACAGTATCAGACCTACGGTTGTCAGGCACTGCGGATCCTGGGACAGTTATATGAGACAGGAAGTTATGGAAATTCAACGGTTCAGATCAATAATGATCATGCAATCGAGTATTATAACAAGCTGCTGGAGATGGAGCCAGATGGAGAGATCTACTTCAAGGTAGCGAGAGATCTTTTGGCAAAGAATAATTTCAGTAAGGCATTGACCTATCTGGAGAAGGCAGCTGCACTGAAGGATGCACCGGCATTGCTAAAGCTGGGAAGCATTTATGAAGAAGGTCTGTACCGGTATGATGCGTTTGGTAACCGGGGAGATACCGTGATTGAGATTAACCTGAATAAGGCAAAGCAGTATTACGAGATTCTGGCAGAGATGGATGATGAGCAGGGTAAGGCCGGATATGACCGGGTGGTATATACCCTGAACAATACAGACAGTATTGAATTCGAGGAAATGGATAAGCTTTATACCAGGATCGCAGAACGCCGTCGGGCGAACCACATTGAATACCGGTTCAAGACGATCGAGGCATCCAAGCTACAGTATCAGTATACATATATCCATGATGAAGTGGAAGGCTATGTACATAAGCTCCCGAAGGACTGGGTAAAGGTTGTAAATGAAGAGACCGATGAGGAGTATTATGCACCGGATCAGAATTATAAGGATTTTGCGATCTATGTAACCTATGACAGTATTCCGAAGGAATCCACTCGGGATCTGGAGCTGTTCCTGCGGTATGATAATGATGTGCTGGATTATGACCTGAATATTCAGGAGTACATTACAGAATATGCAGATGGTATCTGTGCAACCTATTATCATAAGGAGTTGGAACGTGGAATTGTAACCTTTGCTTATCAGCAGAGAAACCGTATGGCATGTATCAAGTTCGTATGTGCGACCATGGAGATTATTGAGCAGTACGAGGAGATCATCTTCGAGGTAGCCAATTCCTTCGCATTCGTAGATCCGACCGTTATCAGTGATGAGAGTGCCAACCGGAAAGATCAGCAGTACTACAGTGAGGCTGTGTTCTATTACTTCCTGGGTCAGTATGACAAGGCAATGGAGTTTGCTCGGAAGGCGTTGAATGTAGGCAGCAAGAAAGCAAGTTATCTTTTGATCGAGCTATATTATGATGAGGAAAGCCCATACATCAATTACGAGAAAGCATTGTCGCTGGCAAAGCAGCTGTTTGATGCAAATTCCGATTCGGATCTGGCATTTCTGATCGGTACCATTTATGAGCAGCAGAACCGGGATTACATCCAGGCACTGAACTGGTATGAGAGAGCAGACGAGTTAGGACATGAAAGAGTTCCGTTCTATCTCGGAAGATTATATTACTACGGATTGTTACGGACGAAGCGGGATGGTGGTCTGGCATTGAAGTATTTCATGCGTGCAGACGAGAATGGCATTCCGGAAGCAAAGGCCTACATCGGTGATATTCAGGCACTGGACGGAGAAGAGCTTCAGCTGGCAGTCAATCGCTGGGAACGTGAGATCGAGGAAGGCAATGCAGAGACTGCATTACAGGTAGCAATCAAGAAACAGAATCAGGTATTTTATCTGGCAAGCGAGCGTGAGATCGACCGTGCTTACGAGACGGCCTGCAATCTGGGAAGTCCGGAGGCATTCTACCGCTATGGTAAGCTGATCCGCGAGCGTGAGAAAAACGGAGATTTCCGCGATGGACACATTGGTAAAAAGCTTCTGGAGAAAGCATTGGATCTGGGATATGACGGCTTTGATAATGAGTCCTTATGTGAAGTGGTAGATGAGAAGGCAAAGCAGGGACTTCCGAAGGAAGAGATGTTAAAGATCTACTATACAGCAGCCCTGAATGGCTATGCACCTGCAATAGAGAAGATCGCAGCTCTGGAGCCTGTGATGACAGAAGAGGTGATTCATCTGTACGAGCATCTGCGTGGAATGGCAGTGAAGGGAAATGCAGCCGCATTGACCTCCATGAACCGTCTGGAACGGGCATTCCCGGATATCCTATACCGGCAGCTGGAGGAGCGGGAAGGCTATAAGGTAATTGACAATAAATTCTTCAAGCTGGTAGTTCCGAAGGAATATACAGCCGTAATCGATGATGAGGGCGGTACAATTAAGATCGCAGATTCTGTGGTTGAGTTTGCAGTTGCGGAAATGCCGGTACAGGTAGAGGCAGAGGAAGAGTTCCTGAAGGTATACAAGCTGATCGTCAGCGAGTACCTGCCGGTTCCGAATGCAGATATTATGGTTGTAAACTCACGGATGGTCGGCTCAACGATGACAAATACAAATGGTGAGACCTGCACCTACAGCATTCTGCTTGTCAGTGCAAAGAACCAGTATCTGTTTAAGTTAAGCTCTCAGAGCAAGATAGAGCTGATGGGCTTCCGGGACAAGGTATACGAGGTGGCAAATTCTCTGGTAGAGACCGGAGAGACTTATATTGCAACTGGAGAACGGGCAAATCAGAAGATTGGTCTTACCAGATTGCTTTCTACAGGAGAAAACGGATTTCTGTCAATTGGTAAATTAGATGAGTAAGTAGAATGAGAATGCAGACCGGCTTATCAGGGATGACCATGAGCCGGTCTCTTTTAATCATGGAGTGAGTAGACAATGTTTCATATTTCCCTTGATCATAAAGACGGTGAACCGATGTATCTGCAGATCTATCGGTTTCTTGCATCGGAGATAAAGGCAGGACGTTTGAGCTGTGATGAGAAGCTGCCGTCCGGCAGAGAGCTAGCACAGGATCTGGGTGTCAGCCGGAATACAATTAATATGGCATATGAGCAGCTGGAATCAGAGGGATATATCGAGGCTGTTCCCAAGCGGGGATATTTTGTGCGAGAGATTGATGAGCTTCTGGAAGTGAATGGTTTGAAAACCATAGAGATCAGAGGCGGGCAGTATGTATATACCGGAAGGGAGACATCAGAACACATGGATTGTCTGGTTGATTTTTCACCCTTTGGTATTGATCTGGCACATGCACCCTATGCCAGGTGGCGGAGGGTTATGAAGGAAACCATGCTGGATAATACCGCAGAGCTGTTTCAAAATGGGGATTCTCAGGGAGATTATACCCTACGGGAGACCATCCGGGATTATCTGCATCGTTCCAGAGGTGTGAATTGTTCGGCGGATCAGATCATTATCGGCGCCGGTACGGATTACCTGCTAATGCTGCTGACCAGATTATTGCCCGGATATTCGGAGATCGGGATGGAGAATCCGGTATATCAGCAGGCGTACCGTGTGTTTCAGAACTTTCATTATACAGTTCATCCGATTCCGTTAGATGAGAATGGACTGCAAATCGAGTCGTTGCGTGAATCCGGTGCCAGACTGGTCTTCGTAACGCCGTCTCATCAGTTCCCGCTGGGAATCGTGATGCCGGTTAACCGGAGACTGCAGCTGCTGAACTGGGCATATGAGGAAGCAGGCAGATATATTATAGAAGATGATTATGACAGTGAGTTCCGCTATCAGGGAAAGCCGATTCCGGCCTTGCAGGGAATGGATACACAGGGGCGTGTGATCTATATGGGAACGCTTTCAAAGGCGATTGCTCCATCAATCCGGATCGGATATGTGGTGCTGCCGCCGGAACTTTGCGAGGTGTATCACACACAGGCTTCTTTCCTGTCAACCACGGTCTCACGGATCGATCAGGAGATCCTGCGGAGATTTATTGCAGAGGGATATTTTGAACGACATCTGAACCGGATGCGGAGTGTATATCGTGGTAAGCATGACTGTATCCTGGAGCTGTTGAGCTCGTGGAAGAAATGTACCTTTGACGGATATAGTGCAGGAGTTCATCTGCTCTTAAAGTTCCCGGCGGAGAAGTACCGGGAGGAGGAACTGGTTCGGAGGGCGGCAGAGGCCGGAATTGCGGTGTATCCGTTGTCGGCCTATTATATTACGGGAGAGCCGGAGCAGCCAACGATCCTGCTTGGTTATGCAAGCCTTACAGAGGGAGAGATGAGACAGGGAATACAGATTCTGCAGGAAACATGGCAGATACAGAATTAGGGAAAGGAAGGCATTGAGATGTATCGGAATATGGTAAGTACGCTGGCGGCATGGAATGAAAATCCTGAAAGAAAAATGCTGCTGCTGAAGGGGCCGCTTCGTGTAGGAAAGACATGGTGTGTCATGGATTTTGCGGAAGCCTTCTATAAAAAGACCCTTCATATAGAGTTTGACCGGGATGCAGTGCTTCGGGAACTGTTTATGACGGCACATACACCGGAATTTATAGAAGAACAGCTGGAGCTGCTGGCAGGCGTATCCTTTCGGGATTACAATGCGAATGAGCTGCTGCTGGTGTTTGATGAGGTGCAGGTGGAAGAGGATCTGTTTGCAGGTGTTATGCAGTATGTGAGACAGAGAACCGGTTTCTCTGTGATCATGATCGCGTCCTGGATGGGAAGTCTCCCGGCAGAGAAGCTGGTGGCGGAAGAGCTTCAGATAGAGGTTATGTACCCGATGTCTTTTGAGGAATTTCTGATCGCGAATAAGGCACAGGAGCTGTGCCGGATGATAGAGCAGGAGAAGGTCAACGGACTGGCGGAGGATGTCAGACCTGTAATCCTGGATTATCTGAAATATTTTTATATTACCGGCGGAATGCCGGAGGTCGTGCAGAGCTTTGTAAAAAGCAGGAGTATGAATCAGATTGATATCATTACACACCGGATCCTGCAGGAGCTGCGGGATAATGTTATCCGACATGCACCGAAGCAGCTGGTAAAGAAGATCCTTCAGGTATGGGACAGTGTACCGGCACAGCTGACAAAGGAGAACAAGAAGTTTATGTATGGGGCTGTGGATACAAAGGCAAGGGCCAGAGAGTATGTGGCAGCCGTGGACTGGTTAACGGCGGCCGGATATGTCAGAAAGGTACAGAAGGTTACGCAGGGAATCTCACCGCTTACGGAGTATCTGGATCCGAAGTCCTTTGAGCTGTATTATCTGGATCATGGTCTGTTGAGAAGTGTTTCCGGAATCGCGGCAAAGAATGCAGAGAAGGATGCGGATATTTTTGACGGTCTGCATGGGATTCTTTCGGAGCAGCTGGTACTGGCAGAGCTGATGCTGAATTCTAACGTACAGGAGCTGTATTTCTGGACGTCCGAGGCAACGGCACGGATTGATTTTGTGTTTGAGGATGACGGAGAAATCATACCGGTAGATGTTCAGACAACGATCCGGAAAAAGGCACAGAATCTGAAGGTATTTCATCAGAAATATGAGAACCGGATATGGATCCGGATATCCCTGGAAGAACTGAGCTTCCATAAGGGAAATCTGAATGTTCCGATCTATGGATTATGGAACTTTTAAAAATAAAAACAGCTCCCTATCGGACTTGAACCGATGACCTACGCATTACGAATGCGTTGCTCTACCAACTGAGCTAAGGAAGCATGTCAACAGCAATATAATACATTATTTAAATGAAAAATTCAATCTTTTTTTAAGATTTTTATTGCTGGTTCTTTATAGACAGAAAAAGCGAAAAATGATATGATAGGAATAATTGAAATGGAAATGACGGATGAGGAGAAAGGAGGCTGATTTCATGATTTTTGTGCCCACAGATGAGTTAAAGGTTGGAATGCGACTGGCAAAACCGATTTATAATAAGAATGGGGTGTTGCTATATGAGAGGAATACGAAGCTGACCCTTCAGGGCATTTACAGTGTTAAGAATTTCGAACTGATCGGATTATATATATTGGAACCGGCGGAACCATTGCCGCCGATGACAGCAGAGGATGTGGAGTTTGAACGGTTCCAGACTATGGCTGTATTCAGTATTAAGGATGATCTGAAGGCCGTAAAGCAGGGGAAGAAGCCATCGGAGCTGATGGTGCTGGCGAATCAGATCGTGCAGATTTATGGTTCCCTGAAGCATAAGATTAATTTCACACAGAATTTGAGAAGTCCGGAGGATTATGTTTACAAGCATGCATTGAATGTTGCGATTTTGTCAGCATTGATTTCCAATAAACTGCATGTTGATCGTGCCGAGCAGATAAATGTTGTAACAGCAGCATTGCTTTACGATATCGGACGGCTATATCTTCCGACAAAGATGCAGAACAAGACAGACGGCTTCAGTACAGAGGAATACCAGCTGTTCCGGAAAGCACAGTTTGACGGCGTAAAGACCATACAGGATCATGTAGATATCAATACCAGTGTGAAGAGACTGGTAAAGGGCAGTCAGGAAGACTATGATTATGCGGATGAGGCTACGGTCAAGAATATTCCATGGGGAGTACGGATCATACAGGTAGCACATTATTATGATATCCGCACTGCGATGAATCTGTATGAGGAGCCAGAGTCTGAGGTACAGGTGGTACGCAGTCTGCTGAAGAATGAGAAGCATTTCGATGTTACAGTAGTGGCAGCACTGTTAGACAGTATCAAGATTCTGTCACCGGGAGTCTGCGTAGAGCTGACCAATCATGAGCGTGGACTGGTTATCCGGGAGAATGATAAGAATCCGCTGCAGCCGATCGTACTGAGCTTTGACAAGAATCAGGTATATGATCTGAGTTCTCCGCGGACAGCGAAGACATTGCAGGTCAAGGATCTGATGAAGACTATGGATAATCGGATCATTGTGGACGAATCGACATTAGAGGAATATCTGAATCGTTAATTATGGAGGATAGATGTGAGATGGGCTTAATACCTGGCTCACATCTTTTTAATTGAGACTATGAAGTGGCTGTTACATTTTAAAAAGATCAATCATCATAAGTGGTTGGTTATGAAGGAGTGCTTTCGGTGCGGGCTTTACATGCAGGGACTGTTGCATGACCTCTCTAAATATTCATGGACCGAGTTCTCAATTGGCGTGAAATACTATCAGGGTGACCGGAGTCCGAACATGGCGGAACGGGAGGACAAGGGTTATACATCTGCATGGCTGCACCATAAGGGAAGAAATAAGCATCACCTGGAGTACTGGATCGATTACAGTATGATACCGGGGGTGGGACTGGAAGGTATGGAGATGCCGGTGAAATATGTGGTGGAAATGTTCTGCGACCGGGTAGCTGCCTGTAAGAATTATCATCCGGACAGCTATACGGATGATGCGGCACTGATCTACTATGAGCGTGGAAAAAACAAGTATCCGATGCATCCGAATACACGGGAGCTGCTGGAACGTCTGCTGCATATGCTGGCAGATGAAGGAGAGGATGCGACCTTCGATTATATACGGACAGAGGTATTGAAGAATAAAAAGAAAAGAACAAGGGGTTAGAATATGAATTTTACACATCTGCATGTCCATACAGAGTACAGTCTGTTGGATGGAGCAAGTAAAATAAAAGAGCTGGTTGCCAGAACCAGGGAGCTGGGGATGGACAGTATTGCCATTACCGATCACGGTGTTATGTATGGCGTGATTGATTTCTACCGGGCATGCCGGGAGGTCGGGATTAAGCCGATCATTGGATGTGAGGTTTATGTGGCACCCGGCTCCCGCTTTGACCGTGAGGCAGGACGTGGGGAGGACCGGTATTATCATCTGGTACTGCTGGCAGAGAATGATCTGGGATATCACAACCTGATGAAGATCGTATCCCGCGGTTTTACGGAGGGATATTATTACAAGCCGCGTGTGGATATGGAGGTACTGCAGGAGTTTCATGAGGGTGTGATCGCATTAAGTGCCTGTCTGGCCGGTGAGGTGGCGGTTCAGATCCGGCGGGGATTTCTGGCAGAGGCGAGAGAGGCGGCACTCCGATATCTGAATATTTTCGGAGAGGGCAATTATTTTCTGGAGCTGCAGGATCACGGAATCCCGGATCAGACTCTTGTAAATACGGAGTTATTGAAGATGCATGAGGAGCTTGGAATCCCATTGGTAGCGACCAATGATATTCATTATGTAAATGCGAAGGACTGGGAGGCACATGATTTCCTGCTCTGCATCCAGACGAATAAGAAATTAAAGGATGAAGACCGGATGCGGTATAAAGGAGGACAGTATTATCTGAAATCTCCGGAAGAGATGGAGGCATTGTTCCCATATGCGAAGGAAGCACTGGAGAACACCTATAAGATCGCACAGCGCTGTAATGTTGAAATCGTGTTTGGGGAACAGAAGGTGCCGAAGTTTGATGTACCGGCACCATATGATGCTTACGGATATCTGGAGCAGCTGTGCCGGGAGGGTATTAAACGCAGATACCAGCCGGTTACAAAAGAGCTGCAGGAACGGCTGGATTATGAGCTTGGTACGATTAAGAATATGGGATATGTGGATTACTTCCTGATCGTATGGGATTTTATTCATTATGCCAGAGAGCATGGAATCCCGGTCGGTCCCGGACGTGGATCAGCCGCCGGCAGTATCGTAGCATATTGTCTGGAGATCACGAATATCGATCCGATCCGTTACAATCTGCTGTTTGAACGATTCCTGAACCCAGAGCGTGTATCCATGCCGGATATTGATATTGACTTCTGTTACGAACGCAGACAGGAGGTTATTGATTATGTAGTACGGAAATATGGCAAGGAGAAGGTTGTGCAGATCGTGACCTTCGGAACGATGAAGGCAAGAGCGGTTCTGCGGGATGTCGGACGGGTACTGGATATGCCGTATGCCATGGTAGATGCAGTGGCGAAGGCAGTTCCGCGGGATCTGAATATTACACTGGATCTGGCACTGCAGACTAGCCCGGATCTGAAGAAAATGTATGAAGAGGATGACCAGATCCGGTATCTGATCGATATGTCTAGAAGGCTGGAAGGGCTGCCACGGAATACCTCCATGCACGCAGCCGGTGTCGTAATCGGTCAGGAACCGATCGAGGAATACGTGCCGTTGTCTAAAGGCGGAGATGATGCGATCACCACGCAGTTTACGATGACGACCATTGAGCAGCTGGGACTGTTAAAGATGGACTTTCTGGGACTGCGGACCCTGACCGTGATTCAGGATGCCTGTGATATGATCTCAAATGGAAGCCGGACACCGTTTTCGATTGATTCCATTGATTATGAGGATGAAGAGGTCTACAACATGATCAGTGCCGGACGGACGGAGGGGGTATTCCAGCTGGAAAGCTCCGGGATGAAGTCCTTCATGACTGAGTTGAAGCCGGGCAATCTCGAAGACGTTATTGCGGGAATCTCACTGTATCGTCCGGGTCCGATGGATTTCATTCCATCCTATATCAAGGGAAAAAATCATCCGTCAGAGATCACCTATGATGTGCCGCAGCTGGAGAAGATACTGGCACCGACCTATGGATGTATCGTATATCAGGAGCAGGTTATGCAGATCGTAATGGAGCTGGCGGGGTATACGCTGGGACGAAGCGATCTGGTGCGCCGTGCCATGTCGAAGAAGAAGGCAGATGTCATGGAGCGGGAGCGGAAGAACTTCGTTTACGGCAATGAAGAGGAAGGGGTTCCGGGCTGTATCAGCCGGGGCATTCCGGAGGCAACGGCCAATAAGATCTTCGATGAAATGACGGATTTTGCAAAATACGCATTTAATAAGTCTCATGCAGCCTGCTATGCCGTGGTTGCATATCAGACCGCCTATCTCAAGTACCATTATCCGGTGGAGTTTATGGCGGCACTTATGACCTCCTACATTGAAAATGCAGGAAAGGTGACAGAGTATATCTATGTCTGCAGACAGATGGGGATAGAGATCCTGCCGCCGGATATCAATACCGGAGTGGCAGAGTTTTCGGTAAAGGATGGCAAGATCGTGTATGGTCTGTCAGCCATTAAGAATATCGGACGGAATGTTATTGATCTGGTGGTAAATGAGAGAGAAGCAAACGGACCGTATAAGAGTCTTCAGGATTTTCTGGAGCGGATGCCGGGCAAGGAGGTCAATAAGCGGGCAATCGAGAACCTGATCCTGGCAGGTGCCTTTGATACAATGGAAGGCAATCGCCGGCAGAAAATGATGATATATCCGGTAATTATGGATGGAATCCATGCCAGTCATAAGAACAGTATGGAAGGACAGATGAGTCTGATGGATTTCCTGGGAGAAGAGGAAAAGGAAGATTTTGAGGTCAAGATGCCGGATGTGGAGGATTATAAGAAAGAGGAAAAGCTGGCATTTGAAAAGCAGGTGCTGGGTGTCTATGTCAGCGGACATCCGCTGGAGGATTATGTGGATCTGATCCGGAAGCAGGCAGATGCGACATCCATGGATTTTCAGCTGGATGAGGAGAGCGGTCTGCCGAAGGTGACGGATCAGGGGCTCTACACACTGGGTGGCATGGTATCCAACGTAACCTTAAAGGTAACACGGAACAATCAGAATATGGCATTCCTGACGCTGGAGGACATCTACGGAAGTGTGGAGGTTGTTGTATTTGCGAGAGATTTTGAAAAGAACCGCAGCATATTGACACCGGATGCAAAGCTGTTTATTACCGGACGTGCATCGGTATCGGATGACGAGGCAAAGCTGCTGTTCAGTAAGGCAGTTTCATTTGATGACATTCCGCGGGATGTATGGCTGCAGTTTGAGACGAAGGAAGCCTATGACCGGTTGCAGTCGGAGCTTTATCAGATCATTGACCGGCATGCAGGCAGCTCCTTTATAAAGATCTATATCCGGGAAGGAAAGCTCCGCAAGAATCTGCCGCCGCAGTTCGCGATTGCATCGGGTGGAGAAGCATTGGAAGAGCTGAAGGCATTACTCGGAGCGGAAAATGTAGTGGTAAAGGATAGAAAATAATGATTACGAGTACGGCAAATGCACAGATTAAGAATATAGGAAAGCTGCAGAAAAGCAGCCGGGTCAGAAAGGAACAGCAGGTGTTTCTGGTAGAAGGGATCCGGATGTTCCGGGAGATACCGGAGGCGATGCACCGGAAGACCTATGTGACGGAGGTGTGGACAGAGCAGCTCCCGAAGCATTGGCAGGAGGGCACCGAGTACGAGGTGGTCAGCGAGAATGTATTCCGTGAGATCTCGGATACGATGTCGCCGCAGGGGATTTTATCGGTGGTTCAACAGATGCATTATGACAGAGAGGCACTGCTTGGCGCAAATGGGTGTGTCCCATGCATTCTTCTGCTGGAGAATCTTCAGGATCCTGGGAATCTGGGAACAATTCTGAGAACGGCTGAGGGTGCCGGAGTTACGGGAATCATGATGAGCCGGGATACCGTGGATGTCTATAATTCAAAGGTCGTGCGGGCAACCATGGGAGCCGTGTTCCGGATGCCGTTCTATTATGAGGAGCGGATTCTGGACGGACTTCACTGGCTGCAGGAGCAGGGAATCTGCTGCTATGCGGCACATCTGAAGGGAAAAGAATTTTACGATTATGATTACCGGACCGGCTGCTGCTTCCTGATCGGAAATGAGGGCAATGGTCTGACACCGGAGATTTCCGGGGCAGCGGATCGGTTGATCCGGATCCCGATGCAGGGCAATGTGGAATCTTTAAATGCGGCAACGGCAGCAACCGTGCTGATGTATGAAGCCATGCGGCAGAGACTCCAGACTGACGGGGACTATGGAAATATTTAACTATAATAGTACATCGGAGAGAAAATGTATGTAGATTTCCGGCGGATTGTGTAATAAACTGTTATCGTGTCAAGTCATAGAATCATTGGACATACAATGATGATGAGATGGATGAGGCGAAAGGGATAAGTTATGAGTAAAGCAGCAATTATTACAGACAGTAACAGCGGTATTACACAGGCACAGGCAAAAGAGCTTGGAATCTATGTGCTTCCGATGCCGTTTACCATGGAAGGTCAGGAGTTTTTTGAGGATATATCATTAACACAGGCACAGTTTTATGAGAAGCTGGAGGGAGAGATAGAGATCGCGACCTCACAGCCATCTCCGGAGGCGGTTACCAGTCTGTGGGATAAGGTTTTGAAGGACTATGATGAGATCGTACATATTCCGATGTCAAGTGGTCTGAGTGGCAGTTGTCAGACAGCTATGCTTCTGGCAGAGGATTATGACGGCCGGGTCAGAGTGGTAAATAATCAGAGAATCTCAGTTACCCAGAGGCAGTCTGCACTGGATGCGAAGGCATTGGCAGAGGCAGGCAGGACAGCTGCTGAGATAGAGCAGATCTTAATGGATACCAGGATGGACTCAGATATTTATATTATGGTGGATACATTGAAGTATCTGAAAAAGGGTGGAAGAGTCACTCCGGCGGCAGCGGCGATCGGAGAGATCTTAAGAATCAAGCCGGTACTGCAGATTCACGGTGAGAAGCTGGATGCGTTCGCAAAGGCGAGAAATATTAAAGCAGCTAAGACATTGATGGTGAATGCAGTCAAGAAGAATATTCAGGAGAATCTGGGAGAAATCCCGGCAGCCGATGCGAAGAATGCACCCTGGATCGCAATGGCACATACACAGAATGAAGAAGAGGCGAAGCTCTGGCGCGAGGAGCTGCAGGAAGAATTTCCGGGGTACGAGATTCATATTGATCCATTATCCCTGAGTATTGCCTGCCATATCGGACCGGGAGCACTGGCACTGACCTGGACAAAGCGTCTGGATATGGAGTAGAATGAAATAGAGCGGCAGCAGTGCGGTTGTAGTATAGAGCAGTAGCTGGGTAAAACAGATGAAAAGCATAAATAAAAACTGAAATATTCTGACAACTATGCATAGAATTCTGCAAATATCACAAATACTCTGACAATTAATAAGAAAATGACAAAGATTCAAATTATCAGACAACAATACAAATTTTTCTACGATCTTTCTCTTTACAAATAAGAGAAAGTGCGATAGAATGGCATTGTTCGACGGGGAACGCACAGGGCGTTTCTCGTCTTTTTTCGTTATAGCGATGGAAATACAAGGTGTTTTATCGCTGTCAGAGTGACGATGGATGATAAAATTAGAATAAGGAAAGGACGTATGTTATGCAGAATCTACATCAGACAGAAGCGGATCAACGCCAGATTGGTATGTATGACTCCCGCTTTGAACATGACAACTGCGGTATCGGTGCCGTAGTAAATATCAAGGGTATCAAATCACATGGAACCGTTGATAATGCATTGAAGATTGTTGAGAATCTGGAGCACAGAGCCGGTAAGGATGCAGAAGGAAAGACCGGTGACGGTGTTGGTATCTTATTACAGATTTCTCACAGATTCTTTGAGAAAGCAGCCAGACAGCTTGGTATACAGCTGGGAAATGAGCGGGATTACGGTATCGGTATGTTCTTTTTCCCACAGGACGAGATGGAACGGAATCAGACAAAGAAAATGTTTGAGATCATTGTTGAAAAGGAAGGCATGGAGTTCTTAGGCTGGAGAGAGGTTCCGACCGATCCGTCCATTCTCGGAAGAAAAGCACTGGATGTTATGCCATGCATTATGCAGGCATTTATTAAACGACCGGAGGGTGTGGCGAAGGGACTGGACTTCGACCGGAAGTTATATATTGTCCGCCGGGTATTCGAGCAGTCAAATGACAATTCCTATGTAGTATCCCTGTCCAGCCGGACGATCGTATATAAGGGTATGTTCCTGGTAGGAGAGCTTCGGCTGTTCTTCCATGATCTGCAGGATCCGGATTATGTATCTGCAATCGCACTGGTACATTCCAGATTCTCAACAAATACAACACCAAGCTGGCTGCGTGCACATCCGTACCGCTTCATGGTACACAACGGTGAGATCAATACGATCCGCGGAAATGCAGACCGGATGCTGGCAAGAGAAGAAACCATGGAATCCGATTACTTCAAGGGTGAGATGCATAAGATTACACCGGTTGTAGATCCGGATGGCTCCGATTCCGCAAGACTGGATAATACACTGGAGTTCCTGGTTATGAGCGGTATGGATCTTCCGCTGGCAGTTATGATGACGATTCCTGAGCCGTGGGAGAATAACCGGTATATGTCTCAGGCCAAGAAGGACTTTTATCAGTATTATGCAACCATGATGGAGCCATGGGACGGTCCGGCATCCATCCTGTTTACAGATGGTGACTACATGGGTGCGGTGCTTGACCGGAATGGTCTGCGTCCTTCCCGTTATTATATTACAACGGATGATTATATGATCCTGTCTTCCGAGGTCGGTGTTCTGGATATCCCGTCTGAGAAGATCCTGAAAAAGGATCGTTTACGTCCGGGTAAAATGCTTCTGGTAGATACGGTAAAGGGAAAACTGATCGCAGATGATGAGCTGAAGGAGAAATATGCACATCGTCAGCCATACGGTGAATGGCTGGACAGCAATCTGGTCACCTTACATTCTTTAAATATTCCGAATAAGAAGCCGGAGGAGTACAGTCCGGAGGAACGGGCAAGACTGCAGAAGGCATTCGGATATACCTATGAGGATCTGAAGAATCAGATCCTGCCGATGGCAAAGAATGGTACCGAGTCTATTCAGGCTATGGGTATTGACAGTCCGCTGGCAGTGCTTTCCGAAAAGCATCCGCCGTTATTTAACTATTTTAAGCAGCTGTTTGCACAGGTAACCAATCCGCCAATCGATGCGATCCGTGAGGAGGTCGTTACCTCGACCTCAGTTTATATCGGTAAGGAAGGCAACCTGTTAGAGGAGAAGCCGGAGAACTGTCATGTACTGAAGATTCATAATCCGATCCTTACCAATACCGATCTGATGAAGATTAAGAATATGAATGTACCGGGCTTAAAGGCTGGGGTTATTCCGATTACCTATTATAAGCATACATCTCTGGAAAAGGCAGTGGAGCGGTTGTTTGTAGAAGCAGACCGGTTATACCGGGACGGTGTGAACATCCTGATCCTGTCAGACCGTGGTGTAGATGAGAACCGGGTACCGATTCCGTCATTGCTTGCAGTATCAGCCATGCAGCAGCATCTGGTTAATACCAAGAAGCGTACCTCCGTAGCCATGATTCTGGAGAGCGCAGAGCCGAGAGAGGTGCATCATTTCGCAACTCTGCTTGGATTCGGTGCATCTGCGATCAACCCGTATCTGGCACAGGAGAGTATCCGTGAGCTGATCAACAATAATATGCTGGATAAGGATTATTATGCAGCGGTTGAGGATTATAACTCTGCAATCATTCATGGTATTGTAAAGATTGCATCCAAGATGGGTATTTCCACGATTCAGTCTTATCAGGGCTCCAAGATTTTTGAAGCTATCGGACTGAGCCAGGAGGTTATAAATAAATACTTTACCAATACGGTCAGCCGGATCGGTGGTATCAGCATTCAGGATATTGAAAAGACAGTGGACCTCTTACATTCCGCAGCCTTTGATCCGCTGGGACTGGCAGTCAATACCTGTCTGGAGAGTGCCGGTGAGCATAAGCTCCGCAGCGGCAAGGAAGAGCATCTGTATAATCCGCAGACCATCCATCTGCTGCAGGAAGCTACCAGAACCGGTGATTATGAGACCTTCAAGCAGTATACGGCACTGGTCAATGATGAGACGAAGCCAAAGAACCTGCGTGGTCTGATGGAATTCAATTATCCGGAGAAGGGTATCGATATCAAGGAAGTAGAATCGGTAGATTCGATCGTAAAACGGTTTAAGACCGGTGCCATGTCTTATGGTTCCATTTCACAGGAGGCACATGAAACACTGGCAATCGCCATGAATATGTTAGGCGGTAAGTCAAACAGTGGTGAGGGCGGTGAAGACATTGCACGACTGACAGTCGGAGCCGATGGCAAGAACCGCTGCTCTGCGATTAAGCAGGTAGCGTCCGGACGATTTGGTGTAACATCCAGATATCTGGTAAGTGCAAAGGAGATCCAGATCAAGATGGCACAGGGAGCAAAGCCTGGTGAAGGTGGACATCTGCCGGGAGCTAAGGTTTATCCTTGGATTGCGAAGACCCGTATGTCAACACCGGGTGTGAGTCTGATCTCACCTCCGCCACATCATGATATCTACTCTATCGAGGATCTGGCACAGCTGATCTACGACTGTAAGAATTCCAATATGGATGCAAGAATTTCCGTGAAGCTGGTATCGGAAGCCGGTATCGGTACGGTCGCAGCCGGTGTAGCCAAGGCCGGCGCACAGGTTATTCTGGTATCCGGTTATGATGGCGGTACCGGAGCAGCACCGGGTAACTCCATTCATAATGCAGGACTTCCATGGGAGCTGGGACTTGCTGAGACACATCAGACCCTGATCATGAATGACCTGCGGGATAAGGTAATTCTGGAGACGGACGGTAAGCTGATGAGCGGCCGGGATGTTGCAATCGCAGCAATGCTTGGCGCAGAGGAATTCGGATTCGCAACGGCACCACTGGTAACATTGGGCTGTGTTATGATGCGGGTATGTAATCTGGATACCTGTCCGGTTGGTGTGGCTACCCAGAATCCGGAGCTTCGGAAACGCTTCCGTGGTAAGCCGGAATATGTGGTAAACTTCATGAAGTTTATCGCACAGGAGCTGAGAGAGTATATGGCAAAGCTTGGTGTACGGACAGTGGATGAGTTGGTAGGACGTACGGATCTGTTAAAGGCAGGACCGATGGCGGCAGAGAGAAATGTGGATCTGTCCCGCATTCTTGAGAATCCGTTCTTTGATAGTGTACAGAACAAGGTTGTTTATAATAAGAAGAATATATATGATTTCAAGCTGGAGGATACCGTTGACGAGCAGATTCTGGTAAAGAAAATGAAGTCTGCACTGGAAAAGGGACAGAAGAAGAGTATCGAGATCGATGTAGGAAATACCGATCGTTCCGTAGGTACGATCTTTGGTTCCTATGTAACGAAGCTGTATCCGGACGGACTGGATGAAGATACGTACACGATTCACTGCAACGGCAGCGGCGGTCAGAGCTTCGGTGCTTTTGTACCGAAGGGCGTAACGCTGGAGCTGACCGGTGACAGTAATGATTACTTCGGTAAGGGATTATCCGGTGGTAAGCTGATCGTTTATCCGCCAAAGGCAGTGAACTATAAGCATGAAGAAAATATTATCATCGGTAATGTAGCATTGTACGGAGCAACCAGCGGTAAGGCATTCATCAACGGTGTTGCCGGCGAACGGTTCGCAGTTCGTAACTCCGGTGCGATCGCGGTTGTGGAAGGTGTCGGAGATCATGGCTGTGAATATATGACCGGCGGACGCGTTGTAGTCCTCGGACAGACCGGTAAGAACTTTGCGGCCGGTATGAGCGGCGGTGTTGCATATGTTCTGGATATGGAAAGTGATCTGTACATGAAGTTAAATAAGTCACTGGTAGCAATCGAGGCTGTCAGCAGCAAGTATGATGTTATGGAGCTGAATGAACTGATCAAGGAGCATGTAGCATATACAAATTCTGCAATTGGTAAGGAGATTCTGGAGAATTTCGGTGATTATCTGCCGAAGTTCAAGAAGATCGTTCCTCATGATTATAAACGTATGATGAACATGATCGTACAGATGGAGGAAAAAGGACTTAGCAGTGAGCAGGCACAGATTGAAGCATTCTATGCAATGAAACGATAGGAGGGATATGGAATGGGTAAACCAACCGGATTTTTAGATTATGCAAGAGTGACAAGTGATGAGACCAGTCCGAAGCAGAGAATCAAGAATTTTAATGAGTTCCATACTCCGCTCTCTCTGGAAGCACAGCGGACACAGGCAGCCAGATGTATGGACTGCGGTGTGCCGTTCTGTCAGTCCGGAATGATGATTCACGGGATGGCTTCCGGCTGTCCGTTAAACAACCTGGTTCCGGAATGGAATGATCTGTTATATAACGGAAATATGGAGCAGGCATATCATCGTCTGCATAAGACCAACTGTTTCCCGGAGTTCACATCAAGAGTGTGCCCGGCACTTTGCGAAGCTGCCTGCACCTGTAACCTACACGGACTCCCGGTCACCAGTAAGGAAAATGAGCGAAGCATTATTGAATATGCATATTCGCATGGATATGCAGCTGCCAATCCGCCAAAGGTACGGACCGGTAAGAAGATTGCGATCATCGGTTCCGGTCCTTCCGGTCTGGCAGCCGCTGACCAGTTAAACGGCAGAGGACATTCGGTAACGGTATTTGAACGCAGTGACCGGGTAGGCGGTCTGCTGATGTATGGTATTCCGAACATGAAGATCGAGAAGAAGATCATTGACCGGAAGATCAATATCATGAAAGAGGAAGGCGTGGAATTTGTAACAAATGCGAATGTCGGAGCGACCGCAAAGGCAGTTGCAGGTACCGATATGCGTGCCATTAAGGTAGAAGATCTATTGAAGGAATATGACCGTGTGATCCTTGCCTGCGGTGCATCGAATCCGAGAGATATCAAGGCACCGGGAAGAGAAGGCGGAGATATTTATTTTGCAGTTGATTTCCTGAAGGCAACCACCAAGAGTCTGCTGGACTCTAATTTCAAGGATAATAAGTTTATCTCTACCAAAAATAAGAAGGTACTGGTCATCGGTGGCGGTGATACCGGTAATGACTGTGTCGGTACCTCCATCCGTCTGGGTGCAGCCGCAGTAACCCAGCTGGAAATGATGCCGAAGCCGCCGGTAGAGCGTGCGGACGACAATCAGTGGCCGGAATGGCCGAAGGTCTTAAAGACCGACTACGGTCAGGAGGAGGCCATCGCAGTCTTTGGTCAGGATCCGCGGATTTATCAGACGACCGTTAAGGAATTTATCCGGGATAAGGAAGGTAAGCTGATCAAGGCAAAATGCGTGAAGTTAGACTGGAAAAAGGATGAGAAGACCGGACGGATGAATATGACAGAGGTACCGGGCAGTGAATATGAGATCGACTGTGACATCGTATTGATCGCAGCCGGATTCTTAGGCTCCCAGGAGTATGTGACCAAGGCATTCCAGGTAGAAACGGATGCCCGCAGTAATGTGAAAACAGAGCCGGGTAGATACGCAACTAATGTTGACCGGGTATTTGTAACCGGTGATATGCACCGTGGACAGTCGCTGGTCGTATGGGCGATCAGGGAAGGCCGTGAGGTTGCGAAGGCAGTGGATACCAGCCTTATGGGTTATACCAATCTGCAGTAACCAACGAGGTATGCCAGTATAAAAAAGGAACTCCGATTTTGAGCTTGCTAAAAACCGGAGTTCCTTTTTGTACTGATAGACCGACTGGCGTGACCGAGCCGTTAGGCGAGGTGAGCCGGCCGGTCTGTAGCACCGAAGGTGCGGCATACCGAGTTATCCTTAACAGAATAAATCCCGGACATGTGTTACTTCTTCTTCGGTTGCCTTTGCGGCAGGTACATAATACTGTCTTTCTCTGGCAATATTATAAATCTCTTCCTGCGACATTTCGGCCGCATTCCGGAACTGCTTCAGAGTCTGCTTCAGCTCCTGGTTTTCCGTCTGCGGGATCATATCCGCGTATTTCTTTAATTCTGAATTGATACCTTCCAGGGTATCTGCTACCATAGTTTTTTCTTCCATGAGAATCCCTCCATTCCTTACTGTAAAAATTTCATGAGTGTCTGTTTGTTATCCATAGATGATGTAACGGCATCTTCGAAAAAGGATTTGATCTGCGGATCCGTTGCTTCGTCTGCATAGGTCTGCATTTTGCAATGGCTGGTTTCATAGCCGCCGATCAGGTGACGCAGGTTCTGTAACTCAAGTTCTGATAAATTGCTCATAGTTGTAATCTCCTCTCTGAATTTCAGTAAATAGTCTGTACAGAAGGGGAGAAAATATGCATAGGAGCAGGAAAAAATAAAAGAAGATAAAAGAGCATAATATTATAATTTTAAGCAGAAAATCGCAAGGTGGCGCAGGGAAAATTTGTTATATTGAATACAAGAGATTACAGGTAGAAAGACAGAACGGAAACGAACAGAAGCGAAAAACGATAAAGAAAACGATAAAACAAGGAAGAAAAGGAGAAGAGAGTATGACAAGAGAAGAAGCAAAAAAACTTGTAAAGCAGATGACCCTGGAGGAGAAAGCAGGTCTGTGTTCCGGTAAGGATTTCTGGAGACTGAAGTCTGTAGAACGACTGGGAATCCCGGAGGTCATGGTATGCGACGGACCGAACGGATTACGCAAACAGTCAGAAAAAGAGGGATCTAATATCAATGACAGTATTGAGGCCGTTTGCTTCCCGGGATCCTGCGCAGAAGCAGCTTCCTTTGACCGTGACACTATGTTCCGGGCAGGAGCGGCTATGGGCAATGCGTGTCAGGCAGAGAATATCAGTATCCTGCTGGGACCTGGCACGAACATCAAGCGAAGTCCGATCTGCGGCCGGAATTTTGAATACTATTCCGAGGATCCGTATCTGGCCAGCCAGATTGCAGCTGCTCATATCAAGGGTGTCCAGAGTAAGAATGTCGGCGCCTGCATTAAGCATTTTGCGGCAAACAATCAGGAAACCAGAAGAATGACGATCAGCTCCGAGGTTGATGAGCGGGCATTGCGTGAGATCTATCTGGCAGCATTTGAGGATGCAGTGAAGGAGGCAAAGCCATGGGCGGTAATGTGCTCCTATAATCAGCTCAACGGTACCTTTGCTTCCGAGAATCGCTGGCTGCTTCATGATGTCTTAAAGGAAGAATGGGGCTATGATGGACTGGTCGTCACAGACTGGGGCGCAATCAATGACCGTGTAAAAGGTCTGATGGCAGGTCTTGACCTGGAGATGCCGGGAAGCGGTGGACAGAATGACCGGAAGATCGTTGCGGCGGTTCAGGCAGGGGAGGTTCCGGAAGCAGTTCTGGATGAGACCTGTGAGCGGATCGTAAGCCGAATCATGACTTATGTAGAGAATCGGGATCCGGACGCAGTCTGGGATAAGAAGGCGGATCATGCACTGGCAGTAGAGGCTGCAAAGGAATGCATGGTATTATTAAAGAATGAAAATCATATCCTGCCGCTCTCCGAAGAGGATGAGATCGCATTTATCGGAAAATTTGCAGAAAAGCCGAGATATCAGGGCGGTGGAAGCTCCCATGTCAATGCAAAGAACTGGTCTTCCGCACTGGAAGAGGTGAAGACCATGGAAAATGTCACCTATGTGTCCGGGTTTGATACAACCGATTCCGACAGTGAGGAGGCAAAGCAGCTGGAGAAGCAGCGTTACAATGATGCAATCGCAGCTGCCAGAAAGGCAAAGGTAGCGGTTATATTTGCCGGATTACCGGATACCTATGAATCCGAGGGCTTTGACCGGACTCATATGCAGCTTCCGGAATGCCAGAACCGACTGATTCAGGCAGTGGCAGAGGTACAGCCGAACACGATTGTGGTATTACACAACGGTTCACCGGTTGAGATGCCGTGGATAACTGATGTAAAGGCAGTTCTGGAAACCTATCTAGGCGGAGAAGGTGTCGGCAAGGCAACGGTAGACATCCTGTTTGGCAGAAGCAATCCATCCGGAAAGCTGCCGGAGACATTCCCGCTTCAGTTATCGGATAACCCGTCTTATCTGAATTTCCCGGGCGACGGACGGAAGGTAGAATATCGGGAAGGCATTTTTGTCGGCTACCGGTACTACGATAAGAAGGAAATGGAAGTATTGTTCCCATTTGGACACGGTATCAGCTATACCGAGTTCACATATTCCGATCTTAAGGTGGATAAGCAGCAGATGACCGATGAGGAAGGCTGTCAGGTATCCGTTACGATCACGAATACCGGTGATCGGTTCGGGAAAGAGGCAGTACAGCTCTATGTACAGGATGTAGAGAGTACAGTGCCACGTCCGGTCAAGGAGCTGAAAGGCTTTGAAAAGATTGCACTGAAGCCGGGTGAGAGTAAGACGGTGACTTTTGAGCTGGGTAAGCGTGCGTGGGCATATTATGATGTAGAAGGCCATGACTGGTATACCGAGGAAGGGGATTTCCGGATCCTGATCGGTGCATCCTCCAGAGATATTCGCCTGAGCGAGACCGTGCATGTAACACCTGTTAAAACAGTTCCGAGAACCTATACGATGAATGCCTGCATCGGAGACTTGTTGAACTGTCCGGAGATTCGCGAAGATATGATGAGACTGAAAGAAATCTGTGACAGTATGTTTAATTCAGAAGAGAATGACAGTCTTGGTGAGAGTACAAAGGCCATGATGGAGGCACAGACCAGAGAAATGCCGTTAAAGAGCATTCCGAGTATGTCGGACGGTAAGGTGACACTGGCAGAGTTGGAAGCGATATTATCGAAAGTGAATCGCGGAGAATAGAGAAAATGAAATCCCGGCTTCTGCGGATCAAGAAGTGCACAAGTGCGAAACAGACGGAAAGTGAAACATAAAGAACGTATAAAATAACAGAAAACGGATATTCAGATGGATTCGAAAGCATCCGGTGAATATCCGTTTTGTGATTCCCGGGAGAGAATACACCCAGGATTTTGATTGGTGACAAATTATAATAAATGATCGATCGGCAGGTAGACCGGAAGACCGTTCTGATATTTCAGATCCGGCTCGCCCTGAATCAGCGGAAGCATATAGTCGATCAGCTCCGGTGTTACATCATTGCCAGCCTCATTGATCCATGCCCGTGGGATCGACTTCGCCTGATTGGCAATATCATCTACAGAGGAGAAATGCACATTGACGCAGTATGGATTCTGACTGGTTCGGTGCATGGTCAGCATACAGAGACTCTCTCCGGCCTCGGCGCCTTCCACAGCCTTACGACCCAGAGAGAAGGACTCATTTAAGTCTGTCAGGGATGCTGTATGGGAGGCACAGCGCTGCAGAACATTTAATTCAATAGAACGTACCTTTACGCCAAGGGCATCCTTGATCATATATTCCAGTGCCTTTCCGGTACCGCTTAACTGACTGTGACCAAAGGTATCGGCAGCCGCTGTGGTTGCACTGATATAATTTCCATCCTCGTCACGGATTCCTTCGGAAACAGCAACGATTACATTGTTGTGGTTCTGCATGACCGTGCGGACATCTTCGAGAAACTGTTCCTTTGAGAACGGAACCTCCGGAAGATAGATCAGATGCGGTGCAATATTATAATCATTCCGGGCAAGCGCGGAAGCGGCAGTCAGCCATCCGGCATCCCGGCCCATAATTTCTACGATCGTAACACTCTTAACTGCATAGATAAAGGTATCATGTGCAATCTCCAGCAAAGAAGATGCAACGAATTTGGCAGCGGAGCCATAACCCGGTGTGTGGTCTGTCACGCACAGATCATTATCGATGGTCTTCGGAATACCGATGATGGATACCGGACTTCCAATACGTTTTCCATAGTGACCAAGCTTCATAACCGTATCCATGGAATCGTTGCCGCCGATATAGAAGAAGGCCTGAATATTCTTTTCCTCAAAGAAACGGAAGATCTTACGGTAAGGCTCCTCGTCCTCCTTATAATCCGGCAGCTTATACCGGCAGGATCCCAGATACATGGCCGGAGAGGTCTTCAGGGTTTCAATGAAATGCGGACGCTCTTTGCTGATCTGTGTCAGATTCATGATCTTATTGTTTAAGATTCCCAGAATTCCATTGACAGAACCGTAAAGGGTGTCGAATTTCTCACTGCAGAACATTCCCTGCAGAACACCGGCCAGACTGGCGTTGATAGCGGCAGTAGGACCGCCGGACTGTGCAACTATACAATTTTTCTCAGATTGATTCCCCATAGTGACTCTCCTATTGTTTGTTCATACACTCAAGTATATACGATTTTTGAAAAAGTGCAAATGAAAAAATGTCCGGTTTGCACTTTTGGATAAAATGCGATAAAGTGGGAATGATTGGTAAGAAGGAGAATATATATGGAATTGGTATTTCATAAAACAACGATCGATGACGTTGAAGAATTAGGCAGATTATTAGAGCAGAATCGGTATCGAGGATGCGAATGGAGCATACCGAATCTGGTGCTGTGGGCAGAGTATTATCATATGGAATATGCAACGGTCAAGCATGCATTGATCGTAAAGCACAGCAAGGAAGACGGAAAGCTCCGGCTTACATTTCCGGTCGGACTGGTGACGGAGGAAGAGGAGCGGGAGGTCCTGGAGCTGGAGATCCGCTATTTCCGGCAGATCGGACAGGAGCCACGGTTAGAGCAGATCGACCTTGCTATGTGGGAGAAGCTGGAACGCTGGTATCCGGGACGGTTCCGGATCGAATGGATGCGGGATAACGCAGACTATATCTATGAACGGGAAAAGCTGGTAAGCCTGGCCGGAAAGAAGCTGCATGGAAAACGAAACCACATTAAGAGATTTCAGGATCAGAATCCGGGCTGGAGGTATGAAAGTCTGCGGGACGATAATATAGAAGCCTGTATAGAGATGGCGCAGGAATGGTGCAGGCGGAACTGCTGTACAGGGGATGATGGGAAGAAAGAGGAGCTCCATCTGGTGATCAGAGCTCTGAAGAATTATAAGGCATTGCATATGAAGGGCGGACTGTTAAGGAATGAGACCGGTGTGATCGCATTCACATTGGGAAGTCCAATCGGTCCGGATACCTTTGATGTATGCTTTGAAAAGGCGTTCAGCGAGATTCAGGGTGCCTATCCGATGATCAACCAGCAGTTTGTTGCACATGAGCTGCAGGAGTATCGATATGTTAACCGGGAAGAGGATCTGGGTGTTCCGGGACTGCGGAAAGCGAAGCTGTCCTATGCTCCGGATATTCTGCTAGAAAAGGGAAGTGTCAGCCTGCGTGAATTTTAGCTGCAAAACCTAAATTGCAAAACCTAAATTTACCATGTGTCCCCTTGCATTTTACAATAGAAAGAGTTAAACTGAATATAAATTCGTCTATTATCAGAGGGACGGTTTGGAGGAAGAAAAGATGAAGTTTTTTATTGATACAGCAGAGGTAGAAGAGATTCGTTCCGCCAATGATATGGGAATTATATGTGGAGTTACGACAAATCCATCCCTGATCGCAAAGTCAGGAAGAGATTTTGGAACCGTAATCCAGGAGATCGCATCCATTGTGGACGGACCGATCAGCGGAGAGGTAAAGGCTACTTCTACGACAGCAGAAGAAATGATAGCAGAAGGACGGACAATCGCAGCCATTCATCCGAACATGGTAGTGAAGGTACCGATGACAGAGGAAGGATTAAAGACCTGTAAGGTATTATCATCCGAGGGCATTAAGGTCAATATGACACTGATCTTTTCTGCGAACCAGGCATTACTGGCAGCCAGAGCAGGTGCGGCTTATGTATCACCGTTTATCGGAAGAATTGATGACATCAGTATGTCCGGTATGGATCTGATCCGGAATATCGCAGAGATACTGAGCTATACGGATCTGCAGACGGAGATTATTGCGGCAAGCGTGAGAAATCCGGTGCATGTGACAGAGTGTGCACTGGCAGGAGCAGATATTGCCACGGTTCCGTATAAGGTACTGGTGCAGATGATCCATCACCCATTGACAGATGCCGGAATCGAGAAGTTCAGAAAAGATTATCTTTCTGCAATCGGCAAAGAGCAGTAGTCGGAGTTCAGATATGAGTTTATCAAAAAAGATTATAGATTTATCCGAGAAGCTGCGGCCGGTTCTTGTTAAGGTAGTACCGATGAAGCTTCTTCGATATATGAAGGACAAGGTTCAGGAGCGGGAGCTGAAGCGAATGCAGAATCGCAAGCGGCACCCATATGAACCGGGGCATTACGAGCCGGGAATCAATCTGATCGGATGTATCCGGGCAGAGATCGGCTTAGGACAGAGCTGCCGGTTACTGGCAGATGAGCTGGAGCATACCGGAATGCCGTATATGATCCGGGATTTTCTGCTAGATGGAAAGCTACGGGCAGAGGAACACAGCTGGGATTATAAGATTGAGGAACAGCCGCGATATGGAATTAATCTGCTTCATATTGAACCGCTGGATCTGATCATGGCATATATGAAGGAAGAGCCGGAGGTATGGGATTACCGCTATAATATAGCGTTCTGGTTATGGGAGCTGGAAGAGTTCCCACAGGACTGGATGAAGAGTCTGGATCTGGTGGATGAGATCTGGACACCGTCAGAGTTTACCAGCTCCTGTATCCGTAAGGTGACAGATAAGCCGGTCATTACGATTCCGTATTGTGTAACGGCACCGACGGAGCCACAGTATGATCGGGCATATTTCAAGCTGCCGGAGGATCGGTTCCTGTTTCTGGTCATGTATGATACGAACAGTACCATGGATCGGAAGAATCCGGTCGGAGCACTGAAAGCGTTCTGTCAGGCATTTTCACCGGAGGATCAGTCCGTCGGACTGGTGCTTAAGATGAACAATCCGAGAAAAGAGGATCTGGATGTCCTGCAGGAGCAGTTAAAGGAATATTCCAATATTTATTATATAACCGAGGTTATGGACAAGGTTGTGGTAAACAGCCTGATCCGGGAGGTGGATGTATTTGTATCCCTTCACCGGGCAGAGGGATTTGGACTGGTTATGGCAGAGGCGATGTTAAACGGTACCCCGTGTATTGCCACAGACTGGTCATCCAATACAGAATTTATGAATGCCGATGTGGCATGTATGGTGGATTATACATTTACCACGCTGGAAAAGAGCAGTCCGCCATATGAGAAGGGGGCACGCTGGGCCGATGCAAACATCGATACAGCAGCCGCTTATATGAAGAAGCTGAAAGAGGAGCCGGAGTATTATCAGAGACTTGCGAAGGACGGAAAGACTTACATTGAGGAGAAGCTTGGCATGGAGCAGGCGGTTCGTGCGATCAGACAGCGGATCACCGAGATTGAGCATGATTTCACATGATGGATACATAAGGGATAAGGCGACAGTGGTCGGACTTATACGGGTATGCAGACATCTGGAAATAAAACAAAGGAAAGATATGAGGAGGAAGAAAATGAGACGAAGAATTTTGGCTGGTGTTCTTGCAGCAACCCTTATGTTGACGACGTGGGGGGGGGAACACTAGTTCTACTTTTGCACAGGATATCACAGAAGTATCAACCGAGATATCAACAGAAAATGAGGATATAACCGAAGCGACCGAGGATGCAACCGAAGCGACCGAGGATACGACCGAAGCGACCGAGGAATCATCAACAGCCGGTATTGATATGCTGTTTGAGCTTGATGATACTACAGAAACAGCGGTAGAAGAGCTTGTCGAGGATACAACTGAACTATCTGCAGAAGGTGTGACAGAAAATCTGGAGCCTGTTATTGAGGACGGAGCCTATACCATTAATTCTGTAGATTTAGGCGATGGACTGGTATATGAGTCTGCGGTTGCACCTTCCTATACAGATGATGCTTATCAGGTATCTCTGTTAAATGAGGAGAATGCAGATACCGGACTGGAGAGCAAATGGACATCTCCATACAGAACCAGTGTAAAGAATCAGAATCCGTATGGTACCTGCTGGTCATTCGCAACGATAGCAGCCTCTGAGTCCAGCCTGTGGAAGGAAGGATTATCCACCAGTAAGTGTAATTTATCAGAGCTGCATCTGGCATACTTTATGTCCCACAGTGTGGCAGATCCGCTTGGAGGAACCAAGGGTGATAGCTTCGTACATACCGACAGCTGGCTGGAGGGTGGTAACTCACAGCTGGCAGGCTTAAAGCTGGCAACCTGGTCCGGTCCGGTGGCAGAGAGCACACTTGCCTATTCTAAAGCAAAGGAGAGTCTGTCGGTCAGCAGCTCCCTGGCATATAAGAGTCTGTTCCATCTGGAGAATACAGCATGGATTCCGATGCAGAATCGCAATACAGTAAAGACCCTGCTGAAGAGGTATGGTGCATGTGCAGCCAGCTACTATCATGATGATTACTACTTAAGTGCAAAGGGAGCATATTATAAGCCATATGGTACCTCATCGAACCATGAGATTACGATCGTAGGCTGGGACGATAACTATAGCAAGAATAACTTCGGTACCTATAAGCCAAGCTCCAATGGTGCATGGCTGGTGAAGAACAGCTGGGGTACTAATTGGGGAAATAATGGTTATTTCTGGATCTCCTATGAGGACTCTGTATTAAAGAGCATGACAGCTAAGTTCTTTGACTATGCAAAGGCTTCTACTTATAACAGAAACTATCAGTATGATGGTGCTACCTCCGGTGGCGGTGCTACATTTGGCAGCAACACGATATATGCAGCAAATGTATTTACTTCAAAGAGCACAGAAGACCTGAAGGCTGTCGGCTATGGTGTTGTAGATTCTAATTACAAGGTAACGATTAAGGTATATAAGAATGCCAAGAATGGCCCTACATCCGGTACATTAATGACCTCCAAGACGATCAATAATCCGTCAGCCGGATTCCACACGGCAAAATTGCCTAAGGCAGTAGAACTGACCAAGGGCACCAAGTTCTCGATTGTCGTGCTTTATCAGGCGACAAGCGGAAAAGCAGTTGCCATGGCTGATGGTAAGTCTACAAGTACCAGCTGGTTTACCGCCAAGAATGCAGCATCTGCCGGTCAGAGCTATGCCAAGTCAGGCAGCTCCACCAGTCAGTGGCAGGATGTAAGTAAGCTGGGATATAACTTCTGCATCAAGGGCTTTACCAAGACCAAGAAGTATACAAATACAGAATCCTATGTAGCCCGAATCTATACGAAGGCATTGGGACGTGATCCGGAAGCAGCAGGTTTGAAATACTGGGTAAACGAGATCAACTCCAAGAACAGAACCCCGGTTGCAGTTGCAGAGGCATTCTTCTTTACACCGGAGTTCACGAATAAGAAGCTGAACAATACAAACTATGTAAAGGTATTGTATCGTACATTTATGGGGCGGGAAGCAGATTCTGCCGGACTGAAATACTGGGTAAATCGTCTGAATAATGGTGATAGCCGTAAGACGGTTCTGCGGGCGTTTGCAGGCTGTCCGGAATTCCAGAATATCGTAAAGAGCTTTGGATTATAAGGTTTATTAAAATAGATCCATCATTGATATGAATGATATACAGCGTGAAGGTTTTTTCCTTCACGCTGTTGTTATTTTATGACGATTCATGTAGAATAGATAGCAGGATATGGATAACAGCAACAGGGTGACAGGAGGAGGATATGATGAAGGTAAAAGCAATGAAAACAAGACTGCTGGCATGGATGCTGGCAATCGCAGTCTTAGTTTCCGGAAGTATGGTGCTGGCTTCCGGAGAGCAGGTGTATGCAGAGACATTGACACCGGTTCAGGCACATGGACAGCTGTCTGTAAGTGGAACGCAGATCGTGGATCAGAAAGGACAGGCGTTCCAGCTGCGTGGTGTGAGTACACACGGAATCAACTGGGATGTAGGAAGACCGTATGTGAATCAGGCGGCTTTCCAGACCCTGCGGGATGACTGGGGAGCGAATGCAATCCGTCTGGCGATGTACACCGCTGAATATAACGGCTATTGTACCGGAGGTAATCAGGCAGAATTAAAGGGGCTTCTCCGGACCGGAGTTGATGCGGCAAAGAATCTTGGCATGTATGCGATCATTGACTGGCATGTCTTAAACGATCAGAATCCGCTGACATATCTGGAGCAGGCGAAGGGATTCTGGAGTGAGACCTCTGCCACCTATAAGGATTATAACAATGTATTATATGAGATCTGCAATGAGCCGAATAACTGCAGCTGGGATGATATTAAGAATTATGCGAATCAGGTCATTCCAATCATCCGGGCGAATGATCCGGATGCCATTATCATTGTAGGAACCCCGACCTGGTCTCAGCTGGGTATGTGGGGACACACGAATGAAGTGGCAGATTCTCCTTTAACCGGATATAGTAATCTGGTATATGCATTGCATTTCTATTGTGCAGAAGCGTCCCATAGCCAGTATCTGCCGGCAAAGGTAGATTATGCAGTATCTAAGGGACTGCCGATTCTGGTTTCTGAGTTTGGACTATCTCCGGCAAGCGGTGATGGAGCAATCGATACCAATCAGGCAGATGTGTGGCTGAATAAGCTGGATGGCTATAAGATCGGATATTTTGTATGGAGCTTCAGTAATAAGGCAGAAAGCTCTGCCCTGATTTCATCCGGCTGCGGCAAGACGTCCGGATGGAGTGAAGGAGAGCTGACCGATGCCGGACGCTACATCCGCAGTCGGTATCAGGCAAGACGGGAAGTAATCGAAGTAAAGCCGGTGGATGAAAAACAGGTAGATGCATTCGTAACCAGACTGTATCAGCTGGTGCTGGGACGGAAGCCAGAGAGCTCCGGTAAGGCATACTGGAAGGCAGAGCTGTGTAATCGGAGAAAGACCGGTGCCGAGGTCGGATATGGCTTCGTATTCAGTGCGGAATATACGGCAAAAAAGACATCGGATACGGATTATGTAGAAATGCTCTACAAGGTATATATGAACCGGAATTCAGATGCAGAGGGATTGAATTACTGGACAGGATTATTGAAACAGGGAGTATCCAGAGAATATGTATTCAAGGGATTTGTAGATTCGAAGGAATATCTCCAGATCTGTGAGTCCTATGGCATAGAGCGTGGCACCATCCATCTGAAGCAGGCAAGAGATCAGAATGTCAATCTGACGAAGTATGTGAACCGTTTATACCAGACCTCTCTCGGACGGAGCGGGGAGCCGGATGGTCTGAACTACTGGTGTTGTGCGATTCAGAGGAAGACCACAACTCCGGTAAAGGCAGCGGAATACTTTATCT
This sequence comes from Bacteroidales bacterium H4, assembly GCA_963626805.1. GTDB lineage: Bacteria > Bacillota > Clostridia > Lachnospirales > Lachnospiraceae > CAG-632. The sequence goes on from CAVFXS010000028.1 coordinate 57,816, forward strand.
GCTCTCCGGAATTTGAGAAAAAGAGATTAAACAATACCGAGTATGTGAAGGTGCTTTACCGGACCTTTATGGGAAGAGAGTATGATAAGAACGGATTAAATTACTGGGTAAACAGGCTGAATAGCGGAGAAAGCCGGAAATCAGTCCTGAAGTCCTTTGCAGGCTGTCCGGAGTTCCAGAATATTGTAAAGAGCTTCGGGCTGTAAGAACTGAAGAAGAGGTGATAGAATGAGAAGAAAGATATGGATAGGCATCCTGACACTGGTAATGCTCATACAGACAGGGATGCCATATGTAGGGGCAGAGGATACAGCGATTCCAATGCTGACCTATCAGGGAACAGAGGAAGAACCGGTCAGCAGCATTCAGAATAGTGATGCATATGAAGAAGAGCTGCAGGCGGTTAATGCGGAGACAGTATCTGTGGCGACGGCTGTGCCTGCGTCTTATGTATCTCCCTATAGTACCTCTATAAAGAACCAGAATCCGTATGGAACCTGCTGGGCATTTGCATTGATCGGTGCATCTGAGGCCAGTATTTATAAGCAGGGGCTCGGAACTGCGGATACGGATCTGTCAGAGTGGCAGCTGGCATATTTCATGTCGCATACAGTCACAGATCCACTGGGAGGAACTGCAGGTGATTCCTTTACAGCAGAAGCCGGTGGAAAATCATATCTGAACGCCGGTGGTAATCAGCAGCTGGCGACCAGACGGGTAGCGAACTGGCAGGGATTGACAGAAGAGACAAAAGCACCATATACAACTGTATTGAAAAATTCAAGTGCAGGTCTGCAGAATACAGTGGCATACGGACAGGATGCCTATCATCTGGAGAATTCCTATTGGGTATCGATGAAGGATCAGACACTTGTAAAACAGCTGATACAGGAATACGGAGCCTGTGGAAGCTCTTATTGCAGTGCTGATGAATATTACAGTACCGGCACACAGTTAAGCTTTGGAACCAGTGAAGCGGTAGCTGTCTATTGCCCCGATACCGTCAAAACCAATCATGCTATTACGATTATCGGCTGGGATGATAGCTACAGCCGGGAAAACTTCGGGGAGCATAAGCCGGAGGGGGATGGAGCATGGTATTGTAAGAACAGCTGGGGCTCGACCTGGAGTAAAGATGGATATTTCTGGATATCCTATGAAGACATACCGCTGTTAAACAGTAATGCATACTTTTATGAATATGGCTGTGCAGATAATTATGATCATAATTATCAGTATGATGGAGGAGTCGTAAATTATGAGTATGGGAGTTATTGGGAATATCAGGCCAACCGTTATGTGGCAACCTCCACCCAGAGCTTAAAAGCAGTGGGATTTTATACAGTAGACTCCTTATATCAGTGTACGATCATGATATATAAGAACTGTACCTCCGACAATCCGTCCTCCGGAACGCTGATGCTGACGCAGCAGGCGGATCAGACCTATGCAGGATTTCATACAGTCGTACTGGATAAGTCCATTGCACTGGAAAAAGGCGAGAGCTTTTCAGTGGTTATTAAGCAGCTGACGAGCACCGGAGAGACCGGACGGATACCGATTGATATTACTACCTCCGCCTCCTGGTATGAGAATGTTTCGGTATCGCAGGATGGACAAAGCTTTATCAGTCCAAACGGAACCGGATGGATGGATATATCAGCTGATGGTGGAAATGAGAACTGCCGGATCAAGGCATATACAGATGATGTTATAATTCAAGTATCCGGAGTGACCTTGAATAAAACCGGTGCCACCCTGATGAAAAATGAGACACTCACATTGAAGGCGACAGTGACACCTTCCAATGCAACGAATAAGGCTGTCACATGGAAGTCTTCCAATACGAAGATCGCAGCTGTGAGCAGCAGTGGAAAGGTGACGGCAAAGTCACCCGGAACCGTCACGATCACCTGTACTGCAAAGGATGGAAGTGGACAGAAGGCAACCTGTAAGATAACGGTTCGGGAATATACGGAAATCGAGGAATATGTATCCCGGTTATACACGGGAGCCTTAGGCAGAGAGGCGGAGCCGGCCGGTATGCAGTACTGGGTACAGGAGATCCAGTCGAAGCGGAGAACTCCGGTTCAGGTGGCAGAATGCTTCTTCTTTGTGCCGGAATTTACAGACAAGAACTTAAATAATACGGAATTTGTAAAGGTTCTTTACCGTGCCTTTATGGGGCGGGAATATGATAAGCAGGGACTTGATTACTGGGTAGCCCGCCTGAATCAGGGAGATAGCCGGAAGACGATCGTAAAAACATTTGCGGGCTGTGAAGAATTTCAAAAAATCATCCGCAGCTTTGGTTTGTAAATGCGCCAGTTGTATTTCTGAAATATCTAAGGTATAATAGTAAAGATTATGCAATAGAACACGAAAGGCAGATAATATGAAAGCAATAAAAGAATTGTATGCATACAGAGAAATGATAGCAGGACTGGTACGAAGAGATCTGCGAGGCAGATATAAGGGATCCGTGCTCGGATTCCTGTGGACGTTTGTAAATCCGCTTCTGCAGCTGGTGGTGTATACCATGGTGTTTTCGGTGATCATGAAAAACGGGATCGAGAAATATTACATCTATCTGTTTGTGGGACTGGTGCCATGGATCTTTTTCAGCACCTCTGTAACCGGAGGAGCCAGCAGTATTTTAAGCTCTAAGGATATGGTGAAAAAGATTTATTTTCCGCGGGAGGTTCTTCCGATTTCCGTAGTGACCAGCGGATTCATTAATATGCTGTTTTGCTTTATTATCATCTTCGCGGCGTTATTTATATCCGGAATCGGTGTAAATCCGGCAGCATTGCTGTTCCTTCCGATTATTATGATCGTAGAGTATTTTCTTGCTCTGGGATTCGCATTATTATCTTCCGCATTGACCGTTTATTTCCGGGATCTGGAATATATCTTAGGTATTATTACGATGGCGTGGATGTATCTGACGCCGGTTATGTATCCGGAGACCATGGTACCGGAGAATCTGCTGTGGGTTCTGAGACTGAATCCGATGACATCTGTGATCATGGCATACCGTGACATCTTATACTATAAACAGCTGCCACAGCTGGAGACATTGTTACAGGCACTGATTGTAGGTATCGTATTCTGCATTCTGGGACATTTTGTATTCTGCAAACTGCAGAAGGGCTTCGTGGAGGAAATGTAATGAAAGACAGTCAAAATGCAATTGAAGTAGAGAATATTACAAAGAAATTTAAGGTATATTTTGATAAAGGAAATCAGCTGAAGGAGCGGATCCTGTTTCATAACCGGAATCGGTATGAGGAGCATTGGGTATTAAAGGGGATTTCGTTTCAGGTGAAGAAGGGAGAGGCGATCGGTCTGGTTGGTCATAATGGCTGTGGTAAGAGTACCACGCTGAAGCTGTTATCCAGGATCATTTATCCGGATTCCGGAAACATTGAGATGGCAGGCCGGGTATCCAGTCTGATCGAGCTGGGTGCGGGCTTTCATCCGGATATGAGCGGACGGGAGAATATCTATACCAATGCGGCTATCTTCGGTCTGACAAGGAAGGAGATCGATGCCAGACTGGACGATATCATTGCTTTCTCAGAGCTGGAGGAGTTCATTGATAATCCGGTTCGGACATACTCATCCGGTATGTATATGCGACTGGCATTTTCCGTAGCAATCAATGTAGATGCAGAGATTCTTCTGATCGACGAGATCCTGGCGGTCGGTGATGCGAATTTCCAGGCGAAGTGCTTTAACCGGCTGCGGGAGATCAAGGCGCAGGGGACAACGATTGTGATCGTATCGCATTCCTTATCACAGATTGAGCAGATCTGTGACCGGTCCATCTGGATCCATGAGGGTGAGATCCGTATGGAGGGCAGACCGCGGGATGTCCATGCAGAGTATCTGGGATATATGGGCGAGGTCCGTCAGCAGATCGCAGATAAAGAGAAGGAACGGTTAAAGGAGAAAGAGCGTCAGAAGGAACAGGAACGCGAGAAACAGAAGCAGAAGGAAGCCCAGAAGAAAAAAGAAAGCATGACACTCGGAGTCGGACATGAAGATGTGATCGCAACCGAGCGGAACGAGAAGCGCTGGGGCAATGGTAAGGTTGTGATCAAGGAGGTCGGCATGTATCAGGCCGGAGATACCTCCAGAATGCGTACGATCTTTAAGACCGGAGAGGATGTAGAGGCTGTTGTCCGGTATGAGGTAAAGGAACCGATCAAGGATGCCGTGTTCGGCATGGCAATCTATGACAGTCAGGGGCTGCATTGCTACGGCACGAACACAAAGATTGACCGGATGGATGATTTTGATGTGACGAAATCCGGTGAGGTGCATCTTCTGATGCCGAAGCTTGATCTGCTTCCGGAGGTATATGTACTGGATGTATCGATCGAGTGTGAGACAGCGTTGCCGGTCGATTATTACCGACGGGCATATCGGTTTGAGATGACGAATGTCCTGGAGGAAGTCGGACGGTTCCGGTTAGAGCATTCCTGGGAGATAAAGGAGGCAGAGTAAGGATGAAAATAGTGATTACCACTGTGCAGATCCCGTTTGTACAGGGCGGAGCCGAGCTCCATGCCAGAAATCTGAAACAGGCTCTGATCGAAGCAGGACATGAAGTGGATATTGTAACAATGCCTTTTATGGGACATCCGATCGATGTGATCGAGGATTATATTGTAGCATCACGGTTAATGAATGTACGGGATTCCTGGGCGGCAGGACATACGGATTTCTGCATCGGATTAAAGTTTCCGGCGTATTATATGCCGCATCCGAACAAGGTGGTATGGGCACTGCATCAGCATCGGGAGGCATATGAGTTATTTGACACCGATTACAGTAATATGAGGGATGATGAGAAGGGCAATGAAGTCCGGAGGAGCATTTACAATGCGGATCGGCAGTATCTGTCTGAGGCGAAGCATATTTTTGCAAATTCAGAGAATGTGGCAGGACGGATGCTTTATTATACGGGACTTACATCCACACCATTGTATCATCCGTGTCCGGATATGGAGAAGTTCTATCATGAGGAATATGGAGATTATATTCTGATGCCAAGCCGGATCAATGTTACCAAGCGGCAGATGCTGGCACTGGAGGCCGTGATGCTGACGAAGCATCCGGTAAAGCTTTGCATTGTCGGTAAGACAGATAATGAGAAGAAAAAGCGGGAGTTTCTGGAGCATATCCGGGAGTGCGGTCTGGAGGACCGGGTGACCTATCTGGACTTTGTATCACAGGAAAAGAAGCTTGAGTTATATGCAAAGGCCAAAGCAGTCCTGTTTATTCCGTTTGATGAGGATTATGGCTATATCACACTGGAGGGAATGGCAGCAGCGAAGCCCGTGATCACATGTAAGGACAGTGGCGGACCTCTGGAGTTTGTAGAAGATGGTATGACCGGAATCGTTTCCGAGCCGACAGCAGAGGAGCTGGCCCGACATCTGGACGAACTGTGGACATCGAAGACCATGGCAGCAGAATACGGAGCTGCAGCCAACAAGAAACTCCGGGATATGGATATTACCTGGGCGCATGTAGTGGAGGAACTGGTGAAATATGCATAGTACAATGGAAAAAGTAGAAAACATAAAAAAGGAGCTGGAGCAGCCGGTGGATGAGCAGGCGTTCCATCATGAACAGCCACAGGGAGTTGCAGACGGACAGAGACTGGCGGATGCTCTGCTCAGACGTTCTGCCATGGATGAGATGAAGCAGAAGCGGGAGAATGATTATCTGGAGAAGATCCTTCAGGAAAGCGAAGCTATCCGGGGAAGCGTGGCGGCAAATAATCAGTTTTATATGGTGAATTATTATCGAGATCTGGAAGGAAATAAGATCACGGTATTTTTTAAGAAGGCAATCCGTAAGATCCTGTATTTCTTATTGCAGCCGGTGATCGATGAGCAGAACCGGTTTAATGCATCCGTAACACAGTCATTAAACGGAGTCTTTGCACTGGTAGAGAAGCAGACGGCAGTGATCTCGGAGCAGAAGCAGGAGATGAACCGGCTGACCAGACGCTGCGCAGAGGCAGAAGACCGGTTAGACGGAATGGAAAAGGAGTTGGATGTATGAAAATAGCAGTGATCGGTCCGAGTCCTGTTCCATTTACCATTGGTGGAATCGAGAACCTAATGTGGGGACTGTGTGAGACCATTAATCAGACAACCGAGCATCAGTGTGAGCTGATCAAGCTCCCATCCAGAGAGCTTAATTTCTGGGATTTGATCGAAACCTATGATTCCTTTTATAAATTAGACGTCAGTCAGTTTGACGTAGTGATCTATTGTAAGTATCCGGCATGGATGGTTCGTCACCCGCGCGGAATCTGTTATATGGCACATTGTCTGCGCGGACTTTATGATACGTATCAGCATACCCCGCGTCCGACAGAGGTACCACGTGAGAATCCGGATGTCAATCGGATTCTTGATTATATGGAGACCTATTATCGGCCGGAGTCTCTGGATACGTTTTTTGATATGCTGTTTGAACTGAAAGATAAGAAAACCGTTCCGCAGAGTTATTATGCATTTCCGGGTCCGTTGATCAGGAAGATCATCTGGTATCTGGATCGCTGGGGATTAAGCCAGACGAAGACGGAGCGGTATTACAGTATTTCGGAAACGGTTAAGAACCGGACGGATTATTTTCCACCGGATACGGAAGTCGGTGTGGTATATCCGCCGTCAACCCTGCAGAATTATTCGGCGGGGGACTATCGGTATATCTTTATGGTCAGTCGACTGGACGGACCAAAGCGGATTGATATGCTGATCCGTGCCATGCAGTATGTGAAGTCGGATATCCCGTTATATATTGCGGGAACCGGTCCGGAGCGGGAGCGGCTGGAGAAGCTTGCTGCCGGAGATGCACGGATTCATTTTCTGGGCTATGTGAAGGATGAAGAAGTGGAAGAGTATTATCGGAACAGTCTGGTAGTTCCGTATTTCCCATATGACGAGGATTACGGTTATATTACGATCGAGGCCATGCTGCATCGGAAACCGGTGATCACAACCGTGGATGCGGGTGGACCGAAGGAGTTTGTCAGAAATGATGAGACCGGATATGTGACGGCATTTGATGAGCATGCGATCGCAGAAAAGATTGATTATTTTGCACAGCATCCGGAGGAAGCCAGACGGATGGGCGAGAATGCCTATCAGACTGTTCAGGCGATTACCTGGCAGAGTGTTGTAGACGGTATCTTAACAGATCTGCCGAAGGAGAAGCCGGAACGTGCAAAGAGCCGAAAGAAGTTAACGGTAACCAGTACATTCCAGATCGCACCACCACAGGGGGGGGGACAGGCCAGAACCTATCATCTGTATAAAAATGTTGCCAGGGAATATGATGTGGAGATCGTATCCTTTACCAATCATCGTCTGCCTGGTTTCGATGGAGAGATTGCCCGGAATGTACGGGAAATCCGGATTCCGGAGAGTCGGGAGCATGCAGAAAAAGAGGCAGTACTGTCAAGAGAGGCCGGATTAACGGTAACGGATATTGCGATGATCCGATATTCGGGTCTGACCGCGGAGTATGGAGAAGCATTGAAGAAATCCATGGAAAGCAGTGATTATGTAGTACTTTCCCATCCATATCTGTATCCAGTGGCGAAGAAATATATGGGAGAACACCCATTCATCTATGAAGCACAGGATGTGGAGTATCTGTTGAAACAGAGTATGTTAAAGGATAGCACAGTGAAGGAGCAGCTGCTGCAGGAGGTGTTTGATACCGAGAAGGAATGCTGTGAAAAGAGTCAGTTCATTATGGCATGTTCCGAAGAGGATAAGCAGAAGCTGTGTGAGCTTTATCAGGTGGCAGAGGAGAAGATCATCGTAGTACCGAATGGTGTGGATACGCGGCAGATGCGGTGTGTCAGTCTGGAAGAACGTCTGCAGAATAAGGCGCGGCTGAATCAGGCCGATACGCCAATCTTAAATGGACAGAAGATCGGTCTCTTTATGGGTAGCTGGCATAAGCCGAATCTGGATGCCTGTGAGGAGATCTTTCAGATTGCAAAGGCATGTCCGGAGACCGTATTTCTGCTGATGGGCAGTCAGTGTCGGTATTTTGTAATCCACAGTGAGGAGTATGAGATTCCGAAGAATGTCGGGCTGCTTGGACTGGTCAGTGAGGAAGAGAAAAAGCAGATTTTTGGTCTGGTAGATTTCGCATTGAATCCGATGGTGGCCGGTTCCGGAACGAATTTAAAGATTTTTGATTATATGTCAGCCGGGATTCCGGTAATAACCACTCCGCTTGGTGCCAGAGGAATTCCGAATCCGGAAGGGCTGCTGATTCATGAGCTGAGTGACTTCCCGGATGTGATCCGGAGCTTTGATCTGAAGAAACAGGATGAGAATATAAAAGCAGCCAGAGGTGTTGCAGAGAATGAATTTGACTGGAGTGTTATTGCGGAGAAATTAAACAGGCGGATGGAGGAGCTGTAGGTGATAGTAGTTGGCTTGCTTTTAGTCGGACTCGGACTGGCATGGTATGTGGTGGCCAGTCTGGAAAAGCAGATAAATATAGTGAAATCAGTGGTGCTGACGGTGATTGCCTATCTGGCTTCCCATATTGTGCTGAGCGGATTGCTATTCTGGATCGATCAGTATTCCATAAAGCGGACGCTGCTTGTCTGTGCCTGTGCATGGGGAGCAGGTCTGCTGGTTATGCTGATCCGAAAGAAGCGGCCGCAGCTGACCTGGGAGCTCCGGCAATACTGGCTACCCTGTCTGATCGCAGTTCTGATGCTTCCCTTTGTATTCCGGGGATTTGAATTCTATGGAATGGGACAGGATGAAGGTGTCTACCAGACACAGGCGATCTGTTTTATAAACGGAATGACAGAGCGGCAGTATGATTTTCCGGAGTATTATTCCATGGGAACACCGGGAGATCAGGAACTGTATGAGGCAGCGATTGCAGAGACCAATCTCCTCGGATTCTACCGGATCTATCATGCAGATGGGGAATATAGCTTCGGACAGTCGGAGGAGCAGGCATTCAGTGAACGTTCCGGTGTGTTCCATGGAATACCGACCTACGTGGCATTGCTGGCGCTGTGGGGAACCCTGTTCGGTATCCGGCATATGAGCGGGATCAACATTGTGATCCTGATCTGCTGTATCTTTATGCTGCATGAATTATGTATGCGATTGAAGATGAAACGTTCCGGAGAAGCGGTTGCTATGCTGGTATTTGCCTGCTCACCGCTGATCATATGGACCACGAAGTCCTCTTTGACGGAAATCGGTATGACCCTGAACTGGCTGGTGTTTCTGTATCTGATTCTCGGCGGGAACAGGCGGGAACGGATACTTTCGGCACTCTGTATCTGGGTTTATGCCTTTTATCATGTGTCCGTCTATGTATTTATGCCGTTTTATGTTTTACTCTATCTGGCATTGTATCTGTATACGAAGGACCGGGTGAATATAAAAGCCATGCTTCTGGCGGTTGCCGGCTATCTGACCGGCTACTGGATGAGTCTGATGATCGCTGCCCGTTATCTGGATAAAAATTATGTGTGGATATATCACGCAGGCATTAACGGACAGAACGTCCCGTATGTGATCACGGCTGTCTGTGTTCTGGTATTACTGACCGGAGCTGTTCTGCTCTGTAGTAAGAAACAGATCTCACTTCCGGTGCATATGAGCCGGAAGGCGGCTGGCATCTGGCTCAGGGTCGGAATGCTTCTGCTGATTCTGATTCAGATATACCGGAGCTGGAAGAAAGGTCTGCAGTGGCAGCAGCTTGGCGGAGTTACCATGATCACATTTCTGATCGTGAGCGGAATCCTGGTGCCGCTTCTGGTATACGGCAGTGTCCTGTTCGCAACCGGACAGTGGCTGAAGGACTGGAAAAAGACCGTAATGCTCGGATGCTTTTTCTACTGCGTGCTGATCTTTTCGGCAATTTTCCTGCCGGGGATCGCGTATTGCTATTACTATGCACGGTACCTGACCATGTATATACCGATTCTGGCAGTGATGGGTGGTCTGTTGTTGCAGCAGTGGAGTCTGTGGAAGACAGCAGTGGTGACACTGGCCGGTGTCCTGTGGATGCTTCCATATAATATTACATTGCTCAAATATCAGGATGACACCCGTGTGGAATGGGACACGTTAGAGCAGGTTGCAGGAGAGATCCAGGCAGGCGATAATGTAATCGTGGATGTGGAGCTGTTCGGCTATTATTATTTCCCGATCAAGGCAATGACCGGGGCGAATATTTATCCGGTGCTGGGTGACTTCGAGGAAGAGAGCCGACGATTCCATACCGGAGAAAATCAGGTCTGGTATCTGACGGTGCATGGTGCTGAACGGGCGGAGAATGCCTATACCTGTAAGCTTTCGGTGGTGAACCGGAGAAGTGAGGATTACAATGTGCCGTACAGTGACTGGCAGAATCCGTTACATGACCGTTATCTGCAGCTGCCGCGTCAGTTCCAGGTGACGGAGGAAACGGTGCTATTATATCAGTATCAGCCCTGATATAGCAGGAAGGTACACTTTTAGCTACATGTAAATGAGACAAATGAAAAGGAAAATAAGGTGACCAAATGAGTCTAACGAGTTTATCATTTATAGGTATATATTTCCCATTAATGCTAATTGCATACTATAATCCGTTCTTTAAGGATAATATATTCAGGAAAATCATTTTAGTCTGTGCCAGTTTAGGGTTGTATGCATTTTCTGAACCTATGTATATATTGCTTCTTATGTTTATGATTCTCTATAATTATGGACTGGTAAAAATAGCAGATAAGACGGGAAATAAAATTTTCAGAACCATAGCGATTGTATTGGATGCTTTAATTCTTTTGACATTTAAGTATATTAATGTATTTCTGTCATTTGGACTTATAGGGGATACAATAAGTGAACTGGCATTTCCAATTGGACTGTCATATTTTACATTTAAAGCAATTTCGTATGTAGCTGATAGCTCCACCGAGAAGGAAGGTAATATTATAGATGTTGCGATTTATATATCAAACTTCCTGACGATTGTTTCGGGTCCGCTTTCTACATATGCTGATGAACTTTCATATATAAGAAATAAAAGAACTTTACCTGAGAGTAAATCTTTTTATAGAGGATTGGAGAGACTAACTATAGGACTAGGTAAGAAGGTTATAATAGCGGATAGCCTTGGTAATTTAGTTTCTACGTGCTTCGCGTCTGCAGAATTAAGTGTAGTTATGGCGTGGGCTGGAGCAGTAGGTTATACGCTTCAATTGTTTTTTGATTTCTCAGGATATACAGACATGGCAATAGGAGTGGGTTATTTGTTCGGTTTTGATTTGCCTGAGAACTTTAATTATCCATATATGGCACATTCGATATCTGATTTTTGGAAAAGATGGCATATTTCTTTGACAAAGTGGTTTACTAAATATATTTATTTTCCATTGGGAGGATCCAGAGTAAAATCTTCCGGAAGGCATATTTTTAATTTATTTGTAGTATGGCTGGCAACCGGAATCTGGCATGGATCGACTATGACTTTTATAATATGGGCTTTGATTTATTTCGTTTTGCAATTAATAGAAAAGTATAGCAGTTGGGAAAATACTCTAAAAAAATTGCATATTGGACATTTTTATACACTATTTATCGTGATACTTGAGTGGGTAATATTCAGATCTTCGAGTATGCCTTCTGCATGGTTGTATATAAAAGCCATGTTTGGACTGGGGGATCATAAATTCCTTGGTTCAGGAGATTTGGATACGATTTTAGTGTATACAATTCCGCTTCTGTCAGGTATTATATTCTCAACTAATATCGGTGCAAGGCTGGGATGCAGAATGAAACACGGTACTTATACAAATATAATATATAACATTGCAATAACAGCATTGTTTATGCTTTGTATTATACTGATCATAGCAAAAGGATACTCGGCACCCTTGTATGCCGGATTTTAAAGGAGCTTTATTTTATGGTAAAGGGAAATAAACTATTTGTTGTTACAATATTGACACTGACAGTTATTTTAATGCTTAGCATTTTTTGTGGGAAAATTTTTAAAACTCAAATTGCTGATGCGAAGAAAAATTCAAAAAACACAAAGCAGGGAATTGATATAGATTGGGAGCAGCTTTATCCATATGATACTACGATAGATTACGAAGAAACAGATACTGATTCAAGTGGTATTGTAGAAAAAATGGAAAAAATTATGAATACGGTCGGTGAATTCGGAACCATAGGTATGAACTGGTCTAAACTTATGTATAAGTATGATGAAATATCTAAGATTGGTTTGAGTATTAATTCAAAACTGACGGATGTTTCTATGAATTCTTCTTATATAAAACTGGAAAATGGGTATTGGGTGAGACGATCAACATCTTTAATAGCGCAGGCAGATGCAGACGAAGCAATAGCAGAATATTCAGCATTGCAGAGATATTTAAAATCGAAAGGGATAGAATTTTTGTATTGCTCTGTACCAGGCAAAGAATGTAGAGAAAATTCACAATTGCCTGCTGGAGTAGAAATAACAAATGAAAATATAGATCTGTATATAAATGCTCTAAAAAATTATAATGTGAATTTTATTGATATGAGGGAACTCATACATCAGGATGGTATGGAACATTATTCGTTATTTTATAAGACGGATCATCATTGGAATGTTAAAGCTGGGATGTGGGCGGCATCCGCAATTGAGGATGAACTATCGGAAATGTTTGGAATAGAAATGGAAAACCCCAGGAGTTTTGGTACATTTACAGAAAAAGTATATGAAAATGCTATGTTTGGTTCTGAAGGACAAGCTGTCACACATGTTATAGAGGAATCTGAAGATTTTAGTATATATTATCCTGATTTTGGAACAGCATTTCGGCTGGAGATACCGGATTATGAAATAGATGAAGAAGGATCTTTCGAAGATATTTTTATAGACTATGAAGGTCTGGAAGAAGTCATCGCTGAAGGCGGTGGTTATGCTTACGAGAAAATACTTTATGGAAATAGACCCTATGAGAAAATAACAAATCTTAATAATCCTGATGGTCCCAAAATTTTTGTTATAAAGGATAGTTTTGGCATTGCTGTAGCTCCTTATCTTGCATTGTCCTGCTCTGAACTTGTATTAGTGGATACCAGGTCAACCAATGGAAATATGAATGGAAGTATCATTTCGTGTATCGATGATTTTAATCCGGATATAGTGTTAACTATATTATATTCACCACAGGAATTAAACCTGAACAACCAGTATTGATAAATCAGACATAAGGTGTTACGATAACTTAAATGAAATGTAATATTTGAGTAAAATAGCAGGAAGGACAGAAGGATGAAACTAATAATTCAGATACCATGTTATAACGAAGCTGAAACTCTGAAGATTGCACTGGATGCACTGCCGAAGCAGATTGACGGTGTGGATACCATTGAATACCTGATCATCAATGACGGAAGTCAGGATAATACCGTAGAGGTAGCGAAGGAATGGGGCGTCCATCATATTGTTAATTTTAAGCAGAACCGCGGTCTGGCGAAGGGATTCATGGCCGGTCTGGACATGTGCTTAAGAAACGGTGCGGATATCATTGTAAATACCGATGCGGATAATCAGTATTGCGGGGATGATATTGAGAAGCTGATCGCACCGATCCTGGAGGGAAAGGCAGATATCGTGATCGGAGAACGACCGATCGATCAGACGGCACATTTCTCATGGTTAAAGAAGAAATTACAACATTTCGGCAGTTGGGTCGTACGGAAGGCATCCAACACAGATATTCCGGATGCACCGAGTGGATTCCGGGCATACAGCAGAGAGGCTGCCATGCAGATGAATGTTGTCAATGAATATACGTATACACTGGAACAGATCGTACAGGCAGGACGGACCAAGATCGCCATTACCTCCGTACCGATCCGTACCAATGATGAGCTGCGGCCTTCCCGTCTGTTCAGCAGTATGTTTGGATATGTGAAGAAGTCCATGCTGACGATCATCCGTGCCTATCTGATGTATAAGCCGATGCGGTTTTTCATCGGACTCGGATGTGTACCGTTCATGATCGGTCTTGCAATCGGTATCCGGTTTATCGTGCTCTTATGCATGGGAGGCGGACAGGGGAATGTTCAGTCTCTGATCCTTTGCAGCATGCTGATCCTGATCGGTGTTCTGATCTGGGTAGTGGGATTGCTGGCAGATGTTATGGCAGCGAACCGGAAGATTCTGCAGGAGATCCAGCAGAAGGTCCGGGAAATGGATTATGAGGATAAGTAGAATGAAAAAGATAGTGTTGGTAGGACCGGTCTATCCGTATAAGGGCGGAATCGCACATTATACGGGTCTGATGTGCCGGGCATTTATGGAGAAATATGATGTAAGCATGATTTCCTATAAGATGCAGTATCCGAAGGTTTTATTTCATAAAGAGCAGCGGGACTATACGAATGATACGTTTAAGATTGAGGGGACAGACTACCGGATCCATACGGCGGACATTCTGAATTGTATCCGTTCCGGGAAGAAGATACGGAGCCTGAATCCGGATCTGGTGATCCTGCAGTGGTGGCATCCGTATTTTGCACCCTGTTACTGGCTGATGTGCCGGCAGCTGAAGAAGCAGAAGGTTTTGTTTGTATGTCATAATGTATTCCCGCATGAGCGGTTCCCATTGGATCGTTTTCTGACAAAAAAGGTTATGAAGCAGGGAGATTACTTTATCGTGCATTCCAGTCAGGATAAAGAGGATCTGCTGTCCATCAAGCCGGATGCCAGATGTGCGAAGGCGGTGCATCCGACCTATAATGCGTTCAAGCTGCAGGATCTGACGAGGGAACAGGGACGGGAGCTGCTGAAGCTGAAGAAAGAGCAGCCGGTGCTGCTATTCTTCGGATTCGTCCGGGAATATAAGGGCTTGAAATATCTGCTTCAGGCAATGCCGGAGGTCAGAAAGCAGCTGCCGGATGTTAAGCTTCTAGTAGTCGGTGACTTTGATGGTGATAAGGATCAGTATGAGCAGATGATCCGGGAAGGGCAGATCGAGGATGCGGTAGAGATCCATGATGGATATATTCCGGATAAGGAGGTAGAGAAGTTCTTTGCTGCCTCCGATCTGGTTGTGCTTCCGTATATCTCTGCAACGCAGAGCGGAATCGTACAGATTGCATATGGATTCGATAAGCCGGTAATCGCCACGAATGTCGGCGGCCTGCCGGAGGTTGTACTGGATGGAAGGACCGGATATATTGTAGAGCCGGAGGATACGAAGGGACTGTCTGAGCGGATCGTTCAGTTCTTCACAGAGCATAAGGATGCGGCATTCCGGGAAGGCATTCGGGAAGAAGCGGATAGATATTCCTGGGAGCGGATGGTAGAGACGATAGAGGAATTAGTAGAAGATGATTAGTGAGTATATATTGTTTGGACTTGTTCTGCCGGTTGTGATCCTCTGGGGCATCCGGAAGGAGAACCGGCTGGAGGAAGTACAGCTGTTAGACAAAAAGGATACATCGGTACTACGGGGAATCTCGGCATTCTTTGTAATCGCAGCGCATTACATGGTCTGGATTGAGAAAATAAGTGGAGCAACGAATGCGATATTTAAGGGTCTGATCGGACAGCTGGGCGGAATCGGTGTCCTGATATTTTTCTTTGTATCGGGCTACGGATTATATGAGTCTTATGGAAACCGGAAGGTAGATTACCGATATCTGCTCAAGCGGCTGCGGGGTGTATATCTGCCATATGTGCTGATGAAGCTTGTATTGCTGCTGATCGAGTATCTGTGTCATTATGATGAGATTCATATCTGGAAGCGGCTGCTTGGAATCCTGCTGGTGGAGGACTGGTTCATTCATGTAATTGTGATCCAGTATCTGGTATTCTATGTGGCGAAAAAAATATCCGACCGCTATGTGCTTCTGATCAGCATCCTTGCCGATATCGGGCTGACGATCATATATGTCTTACAGGAGAAGCCGATCGGGTGGTTCAATGCTCTCTGGCTGTTTACCTTTGGTGTAGCAGTCTCCCAGCTGCAGCCACAGCTGGTGAATATGATCCGGAAGCAGAAATGGCTGATGATGGCAGGTACGTTTCTTTTATTCCTGATACTAGGCGGACTGTTTGCGGTCCATAAGGGAGCTGCTTATGCGAATGTCCTGAAACCATTGTCCGGAGTCTTTCTGTGTCTGTTCCTGTGCATCGTCATGCGGATGGTACGGATCGGAAACGGTGTTACCCACTGGGCCGGAAAGCGTTCCATGCATATCTATATCGTGCATATCTTTATGTGGCATATTCTGGCAGTGATCCCCGATCCGATCTGCAGACTGTGGCTGGCAATGGCGGCTACGGTTGTCGGGACCGAGCTGATCTACAGAGGGACGACCTTTCTATGTAACAGAATCATTAAAGATGAGGTATTGAAACGTGAGAAACGATAGTCTGGTAAGTATCATTGTACCAATCTATAATTCAAAGGAATATATTCGGGCAGCAGTGGACAGTATGCTGAATCAGACCTATGAGAACCTGGAGGTCATACTGGTGGATGATGGCAGTACCGATGGCTCGGAGGGCATCTGTGATGAGTACCGGGAAAAGGATCACAGAGTTGTGGTGATCCACCAGAAGAATCAGGGACAGGCAGCAGCCAGAAATGCAGCATACCAGATCTCTAGAGGCGAATACATCGTATATGCCGACAGTGATGATCTGATGCACCGGGAGCAGATCCGGTATATGCTGCAGATTCAGGAAGCCACCGGCGTGGACATTGTACATGTTGAGAATAAGAAGTTCTGGGATGCCGGCAGGATCGTCGATGAGCTGGAAGCAGGTGTGGGTGAACCGGACTATACTGTATATACGGCGGAGCAGGCGCTGGAGCTGCTCTGTTATCAGAAGAAGTTCAGCTTTGGACCATGCTGCAAGCTGATCAGGCGGGAACTGCTAGCAGATCTGAAGTTCCCGGTCAATATGGGCTATGAGGACGCCGCAATCATGTATAAGCTATATGGAAAGGCGAAGAAGCTGGCATATTCCGGAACCGTGCTTTACTGGTATCGGCAGCATATGGCATCGACCATGCATACCGGCTTCAGTGATAAGAAGGTCGACCGGATCCGGATCATGGCAGAGTTCAGGGATTATCTGAACCGGAACTATCCGGCACTGGCACCGGCTGGCGAGACACGGTATTGTCTGGCACAGCTGCAGCTGCTGATGGAGCTTCCGTTTGGAAAGGAATACCGGGATATTAAGAAACAGGCATATCGGAATATCCGGGACTCCAGAAAAGCGGTGCTGGCGAATCAGCAGGCACCGGTGAGAATCCGGGGAATGGTAGCTTCCAGTTATCTGGGACCGGATATTCTAATGCTGCTTGGCAGACTTTATATGGTAGTGACCAGACGATAACAGGCAGGAATGCTGAATGCAGAAGGAGAGCAGTTGCTGTGGACGATAAGGAAAAGAGAATTGATTTCGTGTTATTGTGGGTCGATGGAAATGATCCGGAATGGCAGAAGCAGAAATCAGCATATAGATCAGATAAGTGGCAGGATAATAGTGCCAACCGCTACCGGGAGTGGGAGAATCTGAAATACTGGTTCCGGGGAGTGGAGAAGTATGCACCGTGGGTCGGCAGGGTTCACTTCGTGACCTGTGGTCAGTGCCCGGAATGGTTAAATACAGAGCATCCGAAGCTTCATATGGTGGATCATACGGATTTTATCCCGGCGGACTGTCTGCCGACCTTCAGCTCCAGAGCGATTGACCTGAATCTGCACAGAATTGAAGAGCTGTCGGAGCATTTCGTATATTTCAATGACGATATGTTTCTGACCGGTGCCGTGGAGCCGGAGGATTTCTTCCGGGATGGACTGCCATGCGATATCTGGAATGAGCGGCCAATCTGCTTTGACAGTGGACGTAGTGCCTTTGACCATACACAGGTGAATAATTTTCACCTGATTGACCGCCATTTTGCAAGAAAGCAGGTGCTGAAGCAGAATCGGGGAAAGATCGTAACCCTGAAATATGGGGCACTGGGGATCTATAATCTGGTCGCATCGAGTGTACCCTTCCGGCATTTCTTCGGGTTATACGGACATCATTTGCCGATGGGATATTTGAAACAGCACTGGAGAGAGGTGTGGGAAGCAGAGCCGGAGGTCATGAATGAAACGATTCATCATAAGTTCCGGAGTATGACGGATGTCAATCAGTTCGTATTCCGCTACTGGGCTCTGATGAAGGGTGAGTTTGCCCCACTGAATATGAACCGGATCGGGAAGCATTTCTCAGTCGGTGAGGATAATCAGGCGCTGTATCAGGCGATCGAGCAGCAGAAGTATCAGACCATCTGTATCAATGATACCTGTACAAAGGAGCAGTATGAGAAGGCAAAGCCGGAGATCATCCGGGCATTTGAACAGATCCTGCCGGAGAAATCGCAGTTTGAGAAATAGAAAAGAGGAAACACATGAGCAGTGTCAAAAAGAATTATATCTATAATGTTATATATCAGCTGCTGACATTTGCCAGTGTTCTGCTGATAACACCGTATATTACGAGAACACTGGGAGCCTATCATACAGGCGTTTATTCCTATACGTATTCCGCAGCCAATTATTTCTGGCTGTTTGCAATGCTGGGTGTGAATAATTACGGAAACCGGAGTATTGCACAGGCCAGAGCGATGGATGAAGGAACCGGTGGGAATGAACAGGTGAGCCGGACCTTTTCTAACATCTATGCCCTGCAGCTGCTGACTGCGGTCGTATCTGCCGGAGCGTATATCACATATGTGCTGGCTTTTTCCGTGGACAACCGGGAGATTGCTCTGTTACAGTTCCTGTATGTTGCGGCAGCCGTGGTTGATATCAACTGGTTTTTCTTTGGAATGGAGCAGTTCAAGATCACGGTTACCAGAAATATTGTGATCAAGCTGCTCAGTATGCTGGCAATCTTTCTGTTCGTGAAGAAGCAGGAGGATCTGTGGATCTATACGACGATCATGGCAGGCTCTATTCTGTTGAGTAACCTGATCCTGCTTCCGTATTTAAGACGGTTTGTGAAGTTTGTCAAGCCGACCTGGAAGGAGATCGGACGGCATGTGAAGCCGAATCTGCTTCTCTTCGTTCCGGTTGTGGCAATCAGCATTTATAATATTATGGATAAACTGATGATCGGTCGGATCTTAGGCGATAAAAAAGAGGTCTCCTATTATGATAATGCGGAAAAGGTCATGCAGGTACCGACCGCATTTATTAATGCACTGGGAACCGTCATGCTGCCGAAGATGTCCGGACTGGTACAGAAGAATGATAAGGTCAAGTGTCTGGAGTACATTGAGAAGTCCATGCAGCTGGCATTGATGATCTCCTTTGCCACCTCCTTTGGACTGGCGGCGGTTGCAGATAATTTCGCTCCGGTATTTTATGGAGCTGAGTTTATACCATGTGCAGCACTGATCATGTGGCTGGCACCGATCGGTGTGATCAAATCCTGGGCGAACGTCATAAGGACCCAGTATCTGATTCCGAACGGCAGGGATTCCATCTATGTGGTGTCTGTTATTTTAGGGGCGGTAGTTAACCTGATCGCAAACCTGCTTCTGATCGTGCGGATCGGTACGATCGGTGCCGTGATCGGAACCATTCTGGCGGAGGCAGCCGTTATGCTCTACCAGACGATCCTATCCAGAAAGGAGCTGGAGTTCGGCAAATATCTGAAACGAAATATCGCCTATGGCGGAATCGGTCTGGTGATGTTTCTGATTGTCCGACTGATCGGGACAACCGGGGAACCGTCCGTGACGCTGCTGCTGATCCAGATGGGAGCCGGGATTCTGATCTATGGCGGATTCAGTGTAGGCTATCTGTGCCTGACGAAGGATCCGTTCCTGAATGATGTGAGAAATCGTCTTAATAAGATAGTAAAGAAAAAGAAATAACCTTGAGAATAACAGGAAACAGAAAATAGCAGAGAGAGGATAAAGTATGAGTCGGATTACAAATTGGATAAAGAAATATAACTGTCAGATTCTGGCATTTCTATGTGCTCTGATACCAAGGGTGATATTGAATTGCTTTGCATTACCGCTGCGGACGCAGTCCGATGAGCTGGCAACACTGGCAGGAGGAGCATTCTTAGGTGGAAAGGACTGGAGCGGGATCGTATCGCAGGCCGGGTACTATGGTTTCGGATTTACGGCACTGTTTGCACCCTTATTCCATCTGTCAGATGATCCGATTCTGATCTATCGGCTGATTCTGGTTGTGGAATCGGTGATGCAGGCGTCCATTGCTCTGATGGCATTTTATCTGATGAAGCGGTATTTTAAGATCGAGCATAAATGGTTTCTGACTGTGGCATCCATAGCATGCTCCTATATGGTCGTGACCAGGACGATGATTGTATTTAATGAACACGCATTGATCTTCTGCTCCTGGTTGATCTGTGTCCTGCTGTTCCGGCTTCTGGAGCATCAGAATGATTCCAGAAAGAAGGCCATTGACACGGTACTGCTGATGGCATTGCTTTCCTATACATTATTGCTTCATACCAGATCCTGGATGTACTGGATCGTATTTGTGATTTTTTATGTGATATATTTTATCCGGAACCGAAGAAGCTTTCTTGCAATCCTTCCGGGGATTATTACCGCGGTGATCGGTGTCGGCGGTGGAAGGTTTCTGATCCATCGGATGCAGGAGAGAATCTGGATGGCAGATGATAGTAGTGAACTTCTGAATAGCAGTGTATCCCTGTCACTTTCCGATACGATCATAAATGCGACCTCCTGGCATGCATGGGTTAATATTATCTGTGGCCAGCTGAATACGGTGTCCGTGATCTCAGGTGGTATGTTGATCGTAGCGGTTCTGCTGATGATCCGGTGTATCATTGGCTGGATGAAACGGGGAGAACGGTTCTGCAATGGAAAGGCAGACCGGGAGGAAATCCTGTATGAGGATCATTATGCAATCATATTTATATATTTCGGGCTCTGTACGGCACTGACGATCGGGGCACTGTCACTGCTCTGGCTGTCCTGGGCGACACAGGCCATGGAGCTGGGATTTGCCAGTAACGGATATGGTCTGAAGGCAGTTGTCTATGTGCGATATATGGGACCATACCTGGGGCCTGTCCTGATGGCAACGCTTTGCTATCTGTATCAGGAGCAGGATCAGATACAGAAAATCTATCAGCAGGCGATATACTGGATCGCAGGTTTGCAGATATTCTGGATCACCTGTATTCTGCCGTTTGTCTATACGAACAGCAATTTCATAGAGGCGTATCTTCCGTTTTCGTTAAAAACCAGACAGGGAATCGATGTAGGAAGAATGGTATTCCTGCCGGCTACCGGCATCCTGCTGCTGATCGTGATCTTAAATCATATCTGGCTAAAGAAAAAGAAGTGGAAGCCGGTGCTTCTGGTACTGGCCATCCTCCTGACCTATCAGTATTGCTATAATGCAGTGGCTTATGATCTTAATACACAGCGTACGAATTATAAAGAGATCAATGCAACCTACGATATGTTCTGTCAGCTGAAGGAGAGTGGAAACATGCCGGAGGAGATCTATGTGGTTGATACAAGAGACAAGACGTATCATCAGAGCTATTATCTGATGCAGTATTATTTACAGGGAGTCAGGATCATTGCCGGATATCCGCCGGAGGATGCAGAGGAAGCAATGGTCTGCTTAAACAGTAATATGTGTCCGGTGGAGCTGATGCAGGATGATTCCTATCGGTGTGTGAAGCTGGACAGAAATGAATATGTCTGGGTAAGAGGCGAGCAGATGATAGCGACCTGTGAGGCAATGGGCTATGTGCCGGAGGTGCCGAATGTCTATATTGCGGCCGGAAAGGTCATCTCTTTCTCAGAAAACTTTGAGAATGGAAAGATGCTGCAGACCGGATGGTATGAGCAGGAGTCCTGGGGTGTCTGGTCAGGAAAGCAGACCGCAGACCTGTTCTTCATTCTGCCAGAGGAGCAGCAGATGGGCTGTACCATGAATCTCAGAATGTATTGCTATGACAGCATGAAGACGGTGACGGTATTTATTAACGGAGAATATGTGGCAACCCTGTCGGTAGATAACCGGATAGATAACTATACGATCCGGATTCCGAAGCGTCTGGCGGAGCAGGAACGGATCTATATGACGTTCCAGATCAATGAAGAGCTGCATTCACCGCTGGAGCTTGGACGGTCGGAGGATACGAGATCACTGGGACTTGCCCTGTACAGCATCCGGATTCAGTGAGAAATGACTGTATAAATGTAAAAAATGGAAGGAATCATGTATTTTTGGTAGCTTGCTTTTTCACACCAGGCATGATATTATGTGAGCATAGATTAGAAATTGAGCGAACACTGGAGAGAAATGATGAAAGTTGTAGTTACAGGTGGTGCGGGATTTATCGGTGGTAATTTCGTGCACTATATGATGAAAAAATATCCGGAATACGAGATTATCTGTGTGGACTGTTTAACCTATGCGGGAAACATGGAGACACTGGAGCCGGTCAGAGAGAATCCACGATTCCATTTTGAAAAAGTTGATATTACAAATAGAGAAGAAATCTATCGGATTTTTGAGGAATACGAGCCGGATATGGTTGTGAATTTTGCGGCAGAAAGCCATGTGGATCGTTCAATTGAGAATCCGGAGATTTTTTTGCGTACCAATATATTGGGAACACAGGTGCTGCTGGATGCCTGTCGGAAATACGGAGTTCTGAGATATCATCAGGTATCGACCGATGAGGTATATGGGGATCTGCCGTTAGACCGGCCGGATCTGTTCTTCACAGAGGAGACACCGATCCATACTTCCAGTCCGTACTCTGCCTCCAAGGCAGGTGCAGATCTGCTGGTACAGGCCTATGGAAGAACGTATCAGCTTCCGGTCACGATATCCAGATGCTCCAATAATTACGGACCATATCACTTCCCGGAGAAGCTGATTCCGCTGATGATCATTCATGCATTACATGATAAGCCGCTTCCGGTATACGGAACCGGAATTAATGTCCGTGACTGGTTATATGTTGAGGATCATTGCAAGGCGATCGATCTGATCCTGCATAAGGGAACGGTCGGTGAGGTCTATAACGTAGGCGGACATAATGAGATGACGAATCTGAATATTGTGAAGCTGATCTTAGAGCGTCTCGGAAAACCGGAGAGCCTGATTACATTCGTAAAGGATCGGGCCGGTCATGATATGCGCTATGCGATTGACCCGACAAAGATTCATGAGGAGCTGGGCTGGTATCCGGAGACGATGTTTGCCAGCGGGATTGAGAAGACGATTGACTGGTATCTGACCCATGAGGACTGGTGGCAGAATATTATCAGTGGTGAATATCAGGAATATTATAAGAAGATGTATGAGAACAGATAGGATATAGCCGTGGAAACATCAAAGGGAAAGCAGACTGCGAAGCGAATCGGCGGGGATCTGTTATATTCGATTGCGGGCGTTGCGTTTTTTAATATTATATTACAGTTTATAATCTATCCATATGTCAGTGCAAAGATTGGCAGCGCACAGTTTGGGGATATGCTGTTCTTACTGGCAGTGGTAAATATCATTGCACCATCCTTCGGAAATGCAGTGAATAATACCAGAATGGTATTACCGGAGCGGGAGAAGACAGAGAATGGGGATTATATGCTGATATTATCCTGCTTTACAGCCGTGACAGCCGTAGTCTGTCTGGTGATCAGCCTGATCCGTGGTCTGTCTGTGGTTGGCGGAATCCTGTTGTTTGCAGTGTCTGTACTGACCATGTTCCGGTTTTATGCCAATGTGGAGTACCGGCTGAACCTGGAGTTTAAGAAACAGCTGATTTTCTATATTCTGCTTGGCGTCGGGTATCTGGCGGGAGCAGTTCCGTTTCTGCTGAGCGGCAGATGGGAATGGATTTTCGTGACGGGGGAATTACTGGCTGTGCTGTGCGTGGTGATCAGCGGCAGGATTTTCCGGAAATGCGGAAAGACCTCTGAACGACGCAGAGAGATTGCAGGGAATGCGATTACGCTGGCGGGATCTTATCTGCTGACCAATCTGATGCTGATGTTAGACCGGTTTGTGCTGTTATATTTTGTAGACAGCAGTGCGGTTTCAGAGTATTATGTGCTGTCTCTGCTCGGAAAGACCGTTGCCATCATCGGCATTCCGCTGAACAGTATTATCATCGGGTACCTGACGAAGGGAAGCAAGCGTATGGATCGTCCGCTTTACCGGAAGTCCGTACTGGGACTGTTGATCCTTGCGGTTTTATTTACGTTGGTCTGCGGTGGATTAACACCGGTTTATATCCGGCTGATGTACCCGACCCTGTTTGCTGAGATGAGTGATATCGTTGTGCTGGCATTTATTGTAAGTCTGGCGCAGATCTTATATTTTGTAACAAATATTCTACTGGTGATCATTCTGACCTATGTGACAGCTAAGTGGCAGCTGATCATTCAGATCGTATATGCGGCAGTATTCATTGCAACTGCGATCGGCATGACTCTGATGTGGGAGATTCGTGGGTTTGCATATGCGGCAGTGATTTCAAGTGGTGTGTACTTCCTGATGACTCTGATCGTGGGAAGCAGACATATTCGGACAGAGGAGGGACATTGATATGAAGGGAATTATTCTGGCAGGAGGCTCCGGAACGAGATTGTATCCGATTACGAAGACAGTCTCGAAGCAGCTGCTTCCGGTTTATGATAAACCAATGATCTATTATCCGTTATCGACCCTGATGCTGGCAGGCATCCGGGATATTCTGATCATCTCCACGGAGCGGGATCTGCCGGCTTTCCGGGAGCTTCTGGGAGATGGTAAGAATCTGGGAATCTCATTATCCTATGCGGTACAGGAGAAACCGAGAGGACTTGCAGAGGCATTTCTGATCGGAGAAACCTTTATCGGAAAAGAGAAGGTGGCACTGATCCTCGGTGATAATATCTTCTATGCGAGAGGATTTTCGGATGTATTAAGAGAAGCGGCAGATTTTGAAAGTGGTGCGACGGTATTCGGATATCCGGTAAAGCATCCGAAGCAGTTCGGGATCGTAGAGTTTGATGAACAGGATCACGTGCTGTCAATTGAGGAGAAACCGGAGAAGCCGAAGTCTAATTATGCGGTACCGGGATTATACTTCTATGACAATCAGGTAGTTGAGATTGCAAAGCAGATCAAGCCGTCCGCACGTGGAGAGCTGGAGATCACATCCATAAATAACATATATCTAGAGGGGGGGGTACTGCGTGTCCGGAAGCTGGGACGTGGCGTCGCATGGCTCGATACCGGAACCAGTGACGGTCTGCTGGAGGCTGCAGATTTCGTGTCGATCATCCAGAAACGACAGGGATGCTATATTTCCTGCATTGAAGAAATCGCATATCGCAAGGGATATATTACGAAGGAAGAGCTGGAGAAGCTGGCACAGCCGTTGATCAAGAGTGATTACGGAAAATATCTGCATGGAATTTCGCGGGATAATACGTTAGATTAAAGGAAATAGTAAATAATATGGAGCAGATACTTGAGATCATGCAGTCCTGGTCCATGGATGACCGGGGCCTGCATTCTATGAATGAAATATTGGATTGGGTAGAGGAACGAAATCGTACGGTTCAGGTTCGAATCGATAAAACGATTTTAGAACCCGACGGGTTCTGGTACTATTCTGAAGAAACTGGAAACATTCAGAATCGAAATCAGAGCTTTTTTTCTATTTCCGGATTTCAGGAAACGGTAGAAGATAAGATCTGCCTGCAGCAACCGATCATTCTGCAGAATGAGATAGGATATCTGGGAATCTTGTGTAAGCAGATTCATGGAGTCCTGCATCTTCTGATGCAGGCGAAGATAGAGCCGGGAAATATCAACAAGATCCAGATATCACCGACGATTCAGGCGACTAAGAGTAACTTTACGCAAAAGCATGGAGGAAACAAACCACCGTATCTGGACTATTTTATACATGCCGAGCGATACCATATTATCTATGATCAGATACAGTCGGAGCAATCGTCCAGATTCTATAAGAAACGCAATCGTAATATTATGATTGAAGTAGAACCGGGTACGGAGATAGAGGTGCTTCCGAGTCACAAGTGGATGACCTTAGGGCAGATAAAAGCTCTGATGAATATAGAAAATCTGGTGAATATGGATACCAGAACCGTGCTGTCAGGGATTCCGTTTACAGCAGGTGGTTTCGGAGAGCAGGAGAAGAAAGAGATTCGCAGCTGCTTCCGGGACGTAGCACTTTATGAATCTATGTATGGAGTGCGACAGGAGAATCAGATACCGAAGTTATACCGTTATATGAATGATTTTAAGATGTTTGATGAGCGGAAACGGTCATTGATTCCGTTAAAATCCTTACGGGACTGGGATTTCACGGCAGAAGAGATCGTCTGCCGGTATCCGTATGATTTTAAAGTGGTATTCTGTGATATTGAGATGGAAGGCCGGGAAGTGAAGCAGTGGACACAGCCGTTATTTGAAGCGACCGGGATTGCAATGTTCGGACTTTTTATGAGCCGTGGGGATCGCAGAGAGTTTCTGGTGCATGCCAAACCGGAGGTCGGATGCTTTGATCTGATAGAGCTTGGCCCGACAGTCCAGGCGGAGCCGACCAGGATCAATCAGATAGAAAATGATGTTGAACGCATCTTCCGGCAGAAGCTGGAGCAAAAGCAGGGAATCTTAAAAGAGGTTCTGCTGTCAGAAGAAGGCGGAAGGTTCTATCATGAACAGAACCGGAATGTTATTATTGAAATAGACCGGGAGGAGCTGGATGTACTTCCACCGGGATATTTCTGGGTAGATTTTTACACATTAAATCAGTTGATTCAGATTAACAATTGTCTGAATATACAGCTTAGAAATCTGTTGTCACTAATAGATCGTTAAAGGAGGCAATCATTATGATTCGAATTGGTGTATTAGGCTGTGCGGAAATCGCATTCCGCAGATTTTTACCGGAATTAGTGAAAAATCAGGATTTTTCCTGCGTAGCGATCGCAGAGGAATATGATAAAACGAAGCTACAGGCATTTCAGGATACGTTTGGAATTGCACCGAGAGATAGCTTTGAAGATATTATTCAGGATCCGGAAATCGATGCAGTCTATATTCCGCTTCCACCGGCTTTTCATTATTCGTATGCCAGACAGGCCTTAGAGGCAGGTAAGCACGTCTTTGTTGAAAAACCGTCTACTACGAATTATAATAATACAAAGGAACTGGCAGAGCTGGCACAGAGCCGGGATCTGGTAATTCAGGAAAACTATATGTTTCAGTATCATTCACAGATTGCTGAAATCCGGAAGATGCTGGCTGACGGTAAGATCGGGGATATTCGATTGATTCGGACAAGCTTTGGATTCCCGCTTCGGCAGGCGAATGATTTCCGCTATTCCAAGGCATTGGGAGGCGGTGCATTGCTGGATGCGGGCGGCTATGTGACGAAGCTGGCGACCCTGCTTCTGGGTGAAACCATAGAAGTCCGGATGGCGATGTTAAATACGATGGATGGCTATGATGTAGATATGTATGGAGCGGTCACGTTTGAAAATGCAGCGGGACTGACCTGTCAGGCATCATTCAGCATGGATAATTTTTACCAGTGCAGTCTGGAAGTGATTGGAAATAAGGGACGGCTTTATACGAACCGGGTATATACGGCACCACCGACGCTGGAGCCGGATATTCTGATTGAAACTGCAGATGGTTCCGAGCATATAAAGCTTTCTGCGGATTCACATTTCGCACATTCCATTGAGCAGTTTGCGAAAGCGGTTGATGATGAGGCAGTCAGGAAGAAAATGGCTAAGGATCTGGTGCTTCAGGCGAAGCTTGTACAGGAAGTACGGGAATTGGGAAGCAGATAGAAGATCTTAGGATAAAAGGAGCTTATAACATGAGTGAGGAGAAAGTAATTAACGTGGTTCAATCGTCATTGCCACCGTTGGATGAATATGTAGAGGAAATCAGCAGTATCTGGGAGACACACTGGCTGACACATACCGGCCCGAAGCATCAGGAGCTGGCAAAGCAGCTGACGGAGTATCTCGGTGTTGAGAATATTGCGTTATTTGCGAATGGACATCTGTCACTGGAGATGGCAATTGAAGCACTTGGAATAAAGGGTGAGGTAATTACGACACCGTTTACGTTCGCATCTACGACACAGGCGATTGTCAGATGCGGACTGACACCGGTATTCTGCGATATTGAGCCGGATACCTATACGCTGGATCCGGAGAAAATAGAAGCATTGATTACAGAGCGGACATCCGCAATTCTTCCGGTACATGTATACGGAAATGTATGTAACTGGAGAGAAATAGAACGAATCGCAAAAAAACATGATCTGAAAGTGATTTATGATGCGGCACATGCATTTGGCGTAGAGGAGAATGGAGTCGGTGTTGGAAACTTTGGCGATATCTCCATGTTCAGCTTTCATGCCACAAAGGTATTTAATACGGTAGAGGGCGGTGGCCTGACTTATCATAATGCGGCACTTACAAAAGAATTCAAAGCATTACGGCAGTTCGGAATGTACGGAAAAGACGTATCGGATATTGTAGGTACCAATGCAAAGATGACAGAGATGCATGCGGCAATGGGACTTTGCAACCTTCGGCATCTGAGTGAGGAAATCGAGAAGCGGAAGCGGTGCGTAGAACGGTATCGTCAGCTGTTAGGGGATGTGCCGGGGATTAAGCTGTGTCCGGTTCAGAAGAATGTAAAACAGAATTATGCGTATTTTCCGGTAGTATTTGATGAAACAGAGTTTGGACAGACCAGAGATATGGTGGATCAGAAGCTGAGAGAGCATAATATTATTGCGAGAAAATATTTTTATCCGCTGACTTCTACCTTCCCGGCATACGACGGAATGTTTGACATTCAGGAGACTCCGGTGGCTTCCTGGGTTTCGGAACGGGTGCTGACACTGCCGTTATATGCAGGACTGGCACTGGAAGATGTAGAGCGGATTTGTGAGATTATACTAAAACCGTGAAATTAAAAAGATAATATGAAACTAAAAAGGTGATTAGTATGAAAAAGAAGTTTTCAATTATAATGCCTATTTATAAAAATGAACAAAACCTGCCAACAACAATTCCATATGTGATAGAACATAGAGATTTGTTTCCGCAATATGATGTAGAGCTTGTGATGGTCTGTGACGGTTCGCCGGATAGATCCTATGAGATTATGAAAGAGTATAAGGAAAAATACCCGGATATAATCAAAATAGCATGTTTTACCCGCAATTTTGGACAGGGTGCCGCTACAAGGTGCGGCATGGAAATGGCAGAAGGCGATGTGATCGGAGTGATATCGGCAGACTTACAGGATCCGTTGGAATTATTTGCGGAAATGTTGCAATATTGGGAAGAAGGATATCAGTTTGTGTTCGGAACCAGAGCTCATAGACCGGAAAAAGGTTTTGGCGGATTTGCATCGAAGACTATGCATAGGTTAGTGAATAAATATGTAGATCCACGATATCCGAAGGGCGGGTTTGATTTCTACCTTTTAGACCGCAAAGTGGCAGAAGAGTTTGTAGCTATGGATGCCCCAAACGGTTCAACCCAGATGGCATTGCTATGGCTGGGTTATGAATATAAGGCAATTTCATATGACAGACGGGAACGTACGGCCGGGAAGTCTTCCTGGAAGTTTTGGCGGAAGATAGATGCTGCATCCGGATTATTCATTACATATTCCAAACTGCCGATCCGGTTAAGTTTTACACTTGCGATACTTCTGGCAATATTGAGTATGCTGATACTGGTTTGGAGCATTGTTTTTGCGATTGTAGTGACGGTGGAAGGATTGGCAATGCATATTCTGTTTACAATCCTGTTCCTGGCATTGGCAGCAATCGCCGGAATGCTTGGCATTATGGGAGAATATATCTGGCGCATGTTTGATATACAAAAAGGCAGACCAAGATATGTGGTAAAGGAAATGGTGAAATAATGAGAAACGACATGGTACTCGCAATTTACGGGACAAACGGTAGCGGTAAAGAAATATATGATCTGGCAATGATCGTTGCTCGTTGGAAAAAAATAGTATTTATCAACGATTATGAAGCGGAAGGCATATTTATGGATTGCCCGCGCATGCCGTTTGAAGTATTTCAGCAATCTTATTCGGCAGAGACGGCAGAGGTCTGTATTGCAGTGGGAGAACCGGCTGTTAAAAAGCTGTTATATGACAGATTAAAAGAAAAAAATTACCGGTTGGCAACTATCATTGCGCCGACAGCAATCATTTCACCGACAGCGCAGATTGGGGAGGGTGTTGTTGTCCGCCACCATACGATCATATCATCGGAGGCAATTGTACATGATAATGTATATATACAGTCGAACGCGATCATCGGACATAATGTTGAAATAGAGTCACATTGTCAGATTTCTTCCTATGTGCATATATCCGGAAATACCAGAATCGGAGAGGGTGTTTATATTGGAATTCATTGTCCAGTCCGGGAGAAAATCAGTATCGGAAAATATTCAATCTTGTCCATGGGAGCAGTTGTGCTCAAGGATGTTCCGGAAGAAGTGGTTGTTATGGGAAATCCGGCAAGAGTCATAGCTAGGAATGTAGAACACAAGGTGTTCAAGTAGGAGGAAGTATATGGCAGAGGAGAAAAAACTGAATGCAATTGTGACCGGTGCACGTCGTGGGATCGGAAGAGCAATTGTAGAGCTTTTTGCTCAAAAAGAAATTAATATATGGGCCTGTGCAAGTAAAGAGAATGAGGAATTTGAGCAGGAGATGAAGCAATTGTCGGAAGAGTATCACGTGTGGATAAAGCCTGTATACTTTGATTTGGCGAATGAAGAAGAAACGACCAATGCATTAAAAGAGGTAATAAAAGAGAAACAGCCGATAGATATTCTGGTGAATAATGCAGGCGTTCCTTATGGAAATCTGATGCAAATGACTCCGCTTAAAAATCTCAGAGAAGTAATGGAGGTTAATTTTATTGCACAGATTCATGTTATGCAGCTGATATCCAGAGTGATGATGAGACAGAAATCAGGCTCTATTATCAATATGGGTTCCGTAGGCGGTATTGAAGCAAGGGAAGGATATCTCGCATATGGTTCCAGTAAGGCGGCTCTCCTATGGGCAACACGTTCAGTGTCAAAGGAACTGGCAAAGTATAATATCCGTGTAAATGCGGTTGCACCGGGACTTGTTGAAAGTGATATGGGAATGTATAAGAAAACCGAAGAACAGGAAAAGATACTGAATGAGATCAGTATGAAGAGAATGGGGCGTCCGGAGGAAATTGCAGAAGCGGTATATTTTCTTGCTACAGATGCGTCCAGCTTTATGACGGGAGCAATTATAAATGTAGACGGAGGAAGATTGAGATAACATGAATAAAGATATGAATGAATTGGAGGAAATGGCAAAAAGAGTTCGGCGTTCTGCAGTAGATATGGCCTATGCGGCCGGTGCGGGGGGGTCTCATCTTGGTGGAGGATTATCCTGCGTAGAGATCCTGACAGCCTTATATGGCGCGGTATTTCACTTTGACAAAGAGAATCCGACAGATATGGAGCGGGACCGGTTTCTTACCGGAAAGGCACACTGTATTCTGACACAATATTCTGTGATGCAGGAAATGGGGATTATCACTGAAGAAGAGAAATACACATTTAAGGATAATGGAGGATTATTGATAGGATATCCTAAAAATCCGAAATTGGGTCTGGAATTTTCTGGCGGAACATTGGGAATGGCCCTGTCTGTCGGAACCGGAATGGCTCTGGATGCCAAACGAAAGGGAAGAAACCATAAAGTATATGTTATGATCGGTGACGGCGAGTGTGATGAAGGAATCATATGGGAAGCTGTCATGACAGCGGCAAAGTATGCGTTGAGTAATCTTGTGATCATTGTAGACAGAAATAACTTACAGCTGTCAGGCACCGTGGAAGAGGTTATGACATTAGGAAATCTGGGAGAAAAGTTTAAGAGCTTCGGTTGCGCAGTGCAGGAAGTAGACGGGCATAATATCCGTGAGCTGGTTCAGGCATATCAGGCAGTCAGTGATGAAAAGCCGAATGTTATTATTGCACATACAATAAAAGGAAAAGGTCTTTCTTTTGTAGAAAATCATGTCGAATGGCATCAGAATGTATTAACAGAGGAAATGTATCATAAGGCAATACAGGAATTAGAGGAGGATCAGGAATGAAGGTAAGAGCAACAGCATGGTCACGTCTTGGTCAGAATGCTACATTCGGTGGAGTCGGTTTGATGGAAGTAGTGAAAGACCGGCCGGATATACAGTTTGTAACGGCAGATGTAAGTAGTCTTCTGGGACTGAAACGCTATAAAGATATGTATCCGTTGCAATATGCAGATGTAGGAATTGCAGAGCAGAATATGGTAACGGTAGCGGCGGGGATGGCCTATGAGGGAAATTGTGTCTTTGCATCTACGTATGCATCTTTTATTGCTTTACGAGGACTGGAGCAGATCCGGCATAATTTGGGATATCTGAAAGCAAATGTAAAGATAGTCGGAATGTCTTCAGGTGCATGTACCGGAAAGAGCGGTATTTCACACTGGTGTACGGAGGATCTGGCATTTATGAGAGCAATTCCGAATATGACAGTTCTGTCGCCGGCAGATTGTACCGAAGTGGTCAAAATGACAGTTGCAGCCGCACAGATGAAGGGACCGGTATATATACGATTAACAGGAAATCTGAATGTGCCGATCATTTATAAAGAAGATTATGATTTCGAAATCGGAAAAGCAATCACACTCAGAGAGGGTGAAGATATTGCACTGATAGCGACCGGGTTAATGGTAAAGGAAGCCATGGATGCTGCAACAATCCTGGAAGAGCAGGGAATATCATGCAGTGTAATTAATATGCATACGATAAAGCCACTGGATGGAGCATGCTTAGAGCAATGCTATAAGAAGCATAAGCTGCTGGTTACGATTGAGGAGCATAATATTGTAGGCGGATTAGGTGGTGCCGTAGCAGAACATAAAGCAGGATATACCAATGTGCCGCCACAGTTGTTTCTGGGAATTACAGACGAATATAAGGCAACAGGAGCCAGAGCATTTATTATGGAAGAATATGGACTGACGGCAGTACGGCTGGCGGAAACCATAAAAAATAAATGGAATACTATAAAATAATATAATTCAGGAGGAAAAAATTATGACAAACATGGAGAAGTATAAGCAGGCATTTGTAGAAGGACTGGAAATCGCAGATGAGGGATTGGAGACGTTAAAGTATGAGGCGATTCCGGAATGGGATTCAGTTGGACATATGAATCTGGTTGCATGCCTAGAGGATGCATTTGATATCATGATGGAAACAGATGATATTATCGATTTTAGTTCTTTTGAAAAAGGAATTGAAATCCTGAAGAAGTATGGGGTGGAAATTTAAGATGTTTGAACTGGGTGAAAAGGACAATACTGCAGTTGCAGCAATAGATGAAAACGGAAACCGGATTACGTATGGAGAAATTGTTCAGTTTTCGAAAAAGTTGAACGATATAATACCTCAGCGATGCTTAGTCTTTTCACTGTGTACGAATTCGATAGGATCATTAGCCGGGTATGCATCATTCATAGAAAATAGAATTGTACCATTACTATTAGCGGAGAAATTGAATCCGGAGCTGTTTCAATATCTGGTAGAAACATATCAGCCGGCATTTATCTGGGCCCCGGCAGAAGAGCAGGAGAAGATTTCCGGATATAAGAAAGTCTTTGAAGCATATGGA
>CAVFXS010000028.1:91681-112296 GCA_963626805.1 Bacteroidales bacterium H4
GCATATGGATATGTGTTATATCGGACCGGACTAAAAGGATATCTGTTATATGATGAATTGGCATTATTGCTGACAACATCCGGAAGTACCGGAAGTCCTAAGCTGGTGCGCCAAAGCTATAAAAACATAGAAGCAAATACGAAATCAATTGTTGAATATTTGGAACTGGATGAAACAGAGCGTCCTATTACAACATTGCCAATGAACTATACGTATGGTCTGTCAATTGTGAATACACATTTATATGTAGGAGCAACCATTCTTCTGACAGAGAAGACTTTGATGCAGAAAGAGTTTTGGAAGTTTTTCAAGGAGCAGCAGGCAACCTCTTTCGGAGGAGTACCGTATATTTATGAGATGCTGGCGAAACTTAGATTTTTCCGGATGGAACTTCCTTCTTTGCGGTATATGACGCAGGCCGGCGGTAAATTATTGCCGGATCTTCACAGACAATTCGCTGAGTATGCGCAGGAGAAAGGCTGTAAGTTCATAGTTATGTATGGGCAGACGGAAGCAACGGCGCGAATGGCATATCTTCCGGCGGAAAAATCACTTGAGAAGTATGGGAGTATGGGAATTGCAATTCCCGGTGGACGATTTGAACTGATTGATGTAGACGATTCTGTAATTCAGGATCCGAACATTATAGGAGAACTGGTTTATTACGGTGATAATGTAACCCTCGGATATGCAGAACATGGAGAAGATCTGATCCATGCTGATGAACGGAATGGTGTTCTGGTAACTGGCGATATGGCAAAAAGGGATGAGGACGGTTTTTACTTTATTACCGGCCGGAAAAAGAGATTCCTTAAGATATACGGTAACCGTGTAAATATGGATGAGGTAGAACGGCTGATCCGGGCAGAATATCCGCAGGATGATTGTGCATGTGGCGGTATAGATGATAAAATGTACATTTATCTGGTGAAAGACAGGCAGGAGGATGCTGAGAAAATCAGAAAATTTGTCGCAGGGAAAACGGGGTTGAACAGCAATGCGTTTGCGGTTTATCCGGTTGCTGTGATTCCGCGGAACGATGCGGGTAAGATTTTATATTCAAAGCTGGAAGAATTGAGAAATGCACAGGACTGATGAGTACCTGAAAATAGCTACTATAAAGCAAGGAGAGTTGAAATGAAGATGCAGTTGGAGCAACTATTGCAACAGGATCCATATTCTATGGACAAAGAAGAAAAATCGGAAATGCTTTCTGATAATCTGAAGAGTTTAACGGAATATCATTATGAGAATTGTAAGGAATATCATGATATGCTTCAGAATCTTGGCGTTAAAATAGATGATTTTAAGTCCTACTATGATATTCCGGCACTTCCGGTACGTCTTTTTAAGGAGTATGAATTAATGAGTGTTCCACGGGAAGAGATCAAAAAGGTTATGACTTCGTCAGGAACAACCGGACAGTCGGTATCCAAGATCTTTTTGGATACCAGGAATGTGAAAGCACAGTCAGCGGTTCTGACGCATCTGATTTCAACTTGTATGGGAAAATCCAGACTGCCAATGATTGTTCTGGATACACAGCTTGTAAAGAAAAATCGTAGAATGTATTCGGCACGTGGAACGGGAATTACAGGATTCTCTATTTATGGACGGGACATCTTTTATGCTTTGGATGATGATATGAGGCTGGACCTGGATGGAATGCAGGCTTATATTAAAAAGCACGGAGGAGAGCGCATATTATTATTTGGATTCACGTATATGATCTGGCAGTATGTAGTATGTGAGATGGAAAAAAGAGAAGTCCGTTTTTCAATAGAAGATGCTGTGTTATTTCATGGCGGTGGCTGGAAGAAATTGCAGAATCAGGCGGTTGATAGTCTGGAATTTAACCGGAGAGTAAAGGACCGGTTGGGCAATGTAACAATTCATGATTATTATGGAATGGTGGAACAGCTGGGATCTATTTATATTGAGTGTGAATATGGACATATGCATTGTTCTAATTATTCAGATATTATCATCCGGAATCCGAAAGACTTTTCAGTACAGCCACATGGCGAAAAGGGTCTGATGGAGGTCGTTTCGGTTTTACCGACCAGTTATCCGGGACATGTTCTTTTGACGGAAGATGAAGGGGTTATTATGGGTGAAGATGATTGCCCATGCGGACGGAAAGGTAAATATTTTAAAATTATCGGAAGAATTAAAAATGCGGAAGTCAGGGGGTGCAGTGACACTTATGAAAAACATTGATGTGATATATTTGGCCGGTGGACCATTGGAAGAAAAAAAGCCGTTGGCACCATATAGTGAGCAGGTTTGTGAATTTTTAGGAGAGTTATCAAAGCGGATTCAAAAAGATAAAGAAGCGAAACAGTATCCGGATGTTTTGTCATTTGCCTTCTTTTGTCGGAGTGGTAATATTAAACGATTGAAGACAGAATTTGAGGACGGAAGAGTACGGCTTGGTAAAGGAAATGTATTTCATATAGCACCTTCCAACATTCCGATTAATTTTGCATTTACCTATGTATTCGGTTTATTGGCAGGAAATGCGAACATTGTACGTGTTTCGGCGACAAAACAATATCCGCAGGTGGATATTGTTTGCCGTATCTTAAATCAAATGTTTGGGGAAGAGGCTTACCAGGAGATTAAAAACTATACCGCGATCATTACATATGAGCGCAATCAGGAAATCACAGATGCATTATCCAGACTGGCAGATGCACGGGTAATCTGGGGAGGAAATGAAACGATTACAGATATCAGAAAATCTCCACTGAAACCAAGATGTACAGAGATTACGTTTGCAGATCGGTTTTCGTTTGGAATTATTTCTGCGGAACAGATACTGGATGATACGGAAGAGGCAATCAAAAAACTGGCAAAGAATTTTTATAATGATACCTATCTTATGGATCAGAATGCCTGTTCCACACCGCA
Source organism: Bacteroidales bacterium H4 (assembly GCA_963626805.1). GTDB lineage: Bacteria > Bacillota > Clostridia > Lachnospirales > Lachnospiraceae > CAG-632. The sequence goes on from CAVFXS010000028.1 coordinate 94,595, forward strand.
CCTGCTCATCTGGGATACGAGAAATTGTAAACAGGTGACGGAAGCGAAGAACAGATTCTGGCAGGCGATTTATGAAGAGTCTTTAAGATATGATCTGGCAGAGATCAAAGTGAGTGATAAATATGTCATGACTTGCAAGTATGCGATAGAATTATCGAATATCCGGGAATTGAAACGTTATGAGAATTATCTATATGTGTATACATTAGATTCCTTAACGAACTCGATTACTCGGCTGCGGGGAAAATTCGGACTGTTCTTTGAATATGAAGCAGAGGACCTTGCAATGCTTGGGAAATATATCAATGAGACGGTACAGACCTGTGCATACTATGGTATTGATAAACAGGAGTTGGCTGAAATGATAGTGAAAAATCACTGGACCGGAATAGACCGGATCGTACCATTTGGAAAAACCTTGGATATCGGAACATATTGGGACGGCTATGATATTGTAGCAAGTCTGTCCAGAATTATAGGAGTATAAAGCATGAAAATGAAAGAAAAACTGCTAAAAGTACAGAAAAATGTTTATGTTAGGTATACAATCCTGTATGCTGTATTTTTTATAGTCGTTTTTCTGCCATTCTGGTATAATGGCAAGTCATTTGTATGGAGCATGGACGGACTTTCCCAACACTATTCAAATCTGTTGTATTTACGTGAATGGGTAAAAGAAATCTTAAAAAATCTGATCGAAAACCATTCTCTGGTAATTCCGATGTGGAATCTGGAGCTTGGTATGGGATTTGATGTGAGCAGTGCATTGGCATTCCGGCCTTTGCAGTGGCTGGCAGTATTTTTTAATGCCAATACAATGGAGTATTTTTTTATCGTCCGTACATGGATCAGCCTATATATAGCGGGAATTGGTTTTCTGTTATTCAGTAAGCATGAAAAAGTTACAGATATTGCGGCACTGATTGCAGCATTGATGTATGTATATTCTGGTTTTGCTATTTATTTTGCGGCCAAACATCCGTTGTTTATGGAACTGGTGATGTATTTGCCATTTATTTTATACGGAACGGCAAAGATTCTGGATGAAAAAAAATCAGCGGTATTCGTGGCAAGTATCGCATTGTCCGGAATCAGCTATTTTTATTTCCTTTACATGTTTACGATTGCGGCATTTTTGTTTGCATTAGTCAGATATTTATTAAAAACAGAAAAATCCTGGAAGGATTTTGGACAGACATTACTCAGATTTATTGTACAATATATGCTTGGACTTGGCATAGCGGCAATATCCTTTATACCGGCATTACAATATATTCAGTCAAGTGACAGAGGTTCTGCGGAACGGGGAGAAAGTCTTTGGTTATATGGGAAAGATTATTATTTAACCCTTTTGACCAGCTTTTCTGATATTGTTGAGTTGCATCAGTATGGATTTATTGGAATGTCAGCAATCGGCATATTGGCATTATACTGGTTGTTTAGGAAAAAGGATAAGCAGACGAAAGAAATTCTGATTCAGATGGGAATTTATCTGATCTGTTTTTTGGTACCATTCTTTTCGTGGGTATTCAATGGATTCGGGAGTTCAACGGAGCGATGGAGTTTCTTATTTTCATTTTGGTTTGCAATGGGAACGGCAGTTGCCATTACAGAGATCATGAAAGAAAACTATGGTATCCGAAGTATGGTAAATCTCCTAGGCGGAGCATATATAGTATTATATGTAATGGTGAAGAAAATTCTGCATTCCGAAATCCAGAGCGGTATATGCTTCTTTGCTATCTTTATATTGTGTTATAATCTGTTATATAGCCAGAGAAAAAATATTAAAAATATTCGTAAAATAGCGGTTGTTATCCTGATAGCGGTAATGTGTCTGGAGACAACATTAAAATCTTTTGAATTATATATGTCTGGAGATAGTAGTGAATATATAGCATCATTTGTGGATTCTCAAAAGGTCTGGGCGGAGAAAAATAATACATCAGCGGAAGCATTGTCATTAATTTCGGATGATAGTACATATCGTGTAGATGTTGTAGTACCGGATTCGGAGAAGTATAAATACCGGAATTATGGAGTTGGATTGGGAATAAACGGATTATCCAGTTATTACAGTTATATTCCGGCTAATTTAAAAAATACATTACTGGATGTGGGAAATACACAGAATTATCAGCCGTTTCTGATCTATGACTTAAGTCAGAGAACGGTATTGGATACTCTGTCGGCGGTCAAATATGTAACCAATTCTGAAGACAACCCATTGGATGTTCCGTATGGTTATACAAAGGTGGGAACAATGGAGAAAACATATACAGATGGTAAGACCAGAGAAATCTATGTATATAAAAATGATTATGCACTGCCATTAATGTATACGTACGATTCTTATGTATCCACCCAAACATATGAATCACTGGAATCAAATGAAAAGGAACAGGCAATGATGCAGGGAATTGTATTGAAGGAGAGTAATTTGCCTGAACAGCAGTTAAAGTTTGATTATAAAACGATTTTAAACAGACAGGGAATTGAGACGCAGATTCAGCAGATAGCAGAGACAAATGAAAATCTGGAATTACAGGATGGAAAGTTTATTATAAAAAAAGATGGCACGACTGTGAAATTAACAATTCCGGATAATGTGACCGGTGAGTTGTATGTGAAGATAAACGGAGTCGAATATGCTGATAAAACAGATGCTTATTTGAATGACGAAGAGAAACAGTTGTCAGTTTACGAAAAGCATGTACTGGAAAGGAAATTAAAGCAGAAAGGGGAAGCTGAAAGTGCATCCCTGGCATTTACGATGGGGGATAACTATACCAGAAATGCATTGCTATCGTCGTCTAACCAATACTATTATGGAAAACGTGATATGCTGGCGAATCTAGGATATTGTACGACACAGAAGGAATTATATATTCGGTTTTCGGTTGCCGGTGAGTATTCGTATGATGATATAGCAGTGATCTCGCAACCGATGGATCGATATGCGGATCAAGTAGCAAAATTGGCAGAAGATCCGGTAGAGGATATTAATATTGACTGCAACACCGTGACAGCACATACCACATTATCAAAGGACAAGATCCTGTGTATTGCGATTCCGTACAGCGATGGATGGAGTGCAAAGGTAAACGGTGAGCCGGTAGAGGTGCTGGAAGGAAATGGAATGTATATGGCACTTCCGTTAAAGGCAGGAGAGAATGAGATTGAGTTAAATTATGAGACACCGGGAATACGAACCGGAATTGCAATTTCCCTGTTATCACTTGGAATTCTGATTCTGGTGCTTGGAATACCGGCATGGTGGAAAACGGTTCAGAAGCTTAGAAGACGTCGTTATCATTCATAAGGGGTAAGGTATGAAGAAAGGAAAACTGGTGGGACAACTGAAGAATTGGCTGGAGCATCTGGAGCGACCACGGAATTATTATGTGCTGTATACGATTCTGTTTGTAATTTTCTTTGCAGGGGCAGAGTTTGCTTTTCTGTATTTCGGAAAGTCTTTTTTGTGGGCTTCCGACGGATTGTCACAGCATTATCCAAGCTTACTGTATACCAGAAGATGGATTCGGGAAGTAGCGAAAAGTATTCTGGTAGATCATACCTTCCGCTTTCCGATGTGGGATATGTCAATCGGATTCGGACAGGATTTTCAGGATGCATTTTCATTCCGACCGATTAATTTTCTGTTTGCGTTGGTGCCGGAGAGTGGGATTGAGCTGTTCCTGTTGATCCGGGTGATTCTTTATTTATATCTGTGTGGTCTGTGCTTTTCATTGCTGATACGGAGATTTCACTGGGATGGCTATGCCGGACTGGTAGGCAGTATGGTATATACCTTCTGTGGTTATAGCCTGTATTATGCATGCAGACACACGTTTTTTATGGAATTAATGTGTTATCTGCCATTACTGTTTCTGGGAATCGAGCACATTCTGGAGAAAAAGAAGCCGTGGCTGTTTCTTGCGGTTGTGGCACTCTGTGGAATGAGTAATTTTACATTCCTTTATATGATAATTCTGCCGGCAGTAATCTATGCCTGCATCCGGTACTTTCATATGGACAGGCAGAGAAGTGTCCGGGATTTTGCAGGGTGTTTTTTGTATACGGCATTGATTTTTGTGTGGGGAGTCGGGATAGCGGCGATATGCTTTATTCCGGGTGTTATACGATTCTTTAATAGTGCCAGAGTATCGGAGGCATCGTTTGGCAGTTATCTGCATTTCGACTGGAATTATTATTATCAGCTATTAACTGGGTTCCTGACAACGAATAAAATAGGCTTACATGGAATATTAGGTCTTTCCGGAATTGCATTATTATGTATCTGTCTGCTGTTTATGCGGAAGGATCGGCAGGTAAGACAGATGAAGATTGGCATAGTGAGCGGGGCACTGGTATTCTGCATTCCGGCACTGGTATTATTATTTAATGGCTTTGTTGGAAAAACGAACCGCTGGACCTTTATATTTGCGATGGTGGTGGCACTGACGGTGACTGCGATGCTTCCGCGGCTGCTTACCATGCAGGAGAGAGAGCAGCGGCAGTTACGGATAGCTGTGATCGTATTTTCGGTTTTTGAGATCGGCTTATATCTGTTGGCGGGTGAGAAGCTGGAGTATTCTTATCTGCTGCTGCTGATGATGTCCCTGATCGTGCTTGCGGGCGGGCAGACGGCAGCCAGACATCCGTATAGAGTCCGGGCAGCGATTCTGGGGCTTGTATTTCTGGATATTTCGCTGACGGCATGGTCTTTTTATGCACCGGCAGGGCAGAATTATATCAGTGAGTTTGTAGATGCCGGGAGTGTAGAGGCAGAGGCGGATAATTCTTCTATCGTGATGATGGAGAATAATTCGGATGCCAGTATATTCCGTCTGGATGTTATATTCCCTAGTTATACGCAGAAGCAGCGGTATAAGAATTATGGCCTGCGCTCCGATTATAACGGAGTGAGCTCTTATTTCAGCTTTACCGGTGAGCAGGTGATCGATTATTCCAGTGAGATGGGGAATTCTCAGCAGAGTATCCTATTTCAGATTCTGGATCTCGATCAGCGCACTGTATTAAACGAGCTGGCAGGAGTAAAGTATGTGACGGTAGCGGAGTCCGAGGTGGCACAGGTGCCATATGGATATATCGGAGAACAGCGGCAGCTGAAGACCTATATAAATGGAACGGAGGAGAATGTATTTCTGTATGTGAATCAGTATTATCTTCCGATCATGTATACGTATGACACGTATATCACCAGAGAGGTGTATGACGGCTTGGAGCCGAATATGAAGGAGCAGGCGATGCTTCAGGGGATTGTACTGAATGAGACTCTGGATGGTTATCCGCAGACGGAGCTTGAGTACACCAGCAAGACCGTGGAGACGAAGGAAGAATTGCTGGAGCAGATCAGGGAGAATGTAGATCCGGAACGGATCGAGGTGACAGAGGATGGATTGCTTGTCAAGAAGGATAATTCATCGGTATGGGTGTCCTGCGATGGATGGAGGAATTCAGAGACATATCTCTTATGGAAGAATATCCTGTATACCAATCTGACGGTGCAGGAGGAGCGGACTTACGGGCTGAAGGAGAACAGCACCAGATATCAGGAAGCGAAATATGATAGCAGTCATTTCCTGCAGAATGAGAACCGGAGCAGTACGATTATAGTGTCTGTGCCGGGAGTGGAAAAGCGGTGTGAGTTGTTATCAGATGCCCACCAGTATTACAGAGGAGCCAAGGATTTACTGGTAAATCTCGGATATTCGGAACAGGCAAAGGATGGAATCACGATTCAGTTTACACAGGCAGGCTTCTATTCCTTCGATGATATGAAGGTGATCTGTCAGCCGATGAATCAGTATGTAGACCGGGTGAGTGCTCTGGCAGCAGATCCGATAGAGGATATTACGATTGATGGCAATGTGGTAACCGCACATACAGAGCCATCCGGAGATCGAATTCTTTGCATTGCATTACCATACAGCATTGGCTGGAGTGCTACCATAAACGGAGAGCCGGTGGAGATTCTGGAAGGAAACCGGATGTACATGGCGATTCCGATCAAGGCAGGATATAACGAGATAGAGCTGCGGTATGAGACACCGGGAATACGGATCGGGACGCTCATATCACTGGCATCGCTTTTGATACTGGCGGTCATGATACCGATCTGGAGAAAGCGAAATATACGGAGAAAGGTGCGGTAGTATGCAGAAGATACAGTTGATATGTTTCCCATATGCGGGTGGATCAGCAGGATTCTTTCATGGATTAAAGGAAGACTTGCAGGATCAGGTCGAGGTGACGGCTGTTGAATATGCCGGACATGGGATCAGGCGAAAAGAGAGCTATTATCATACGTTTGAGGAATTAGTGCAGGATATGACAGGCATGGTTCGGGAAGTGCGGAAGCCGGAGGTGCCTTACGCGATACTGGGATATAGCATGGGAAGTGTAGTGGCATACGAGGTATGGAAGGCATATCGGAGGCAGGGCTGGGAACTGCCGGTGCATATGTTTGTGGCATCGCACAGACCACCACACCTTCCGTTACAGGGAAATCTGAATGCGGACTCCAGTGAAGAAGAGGTTATAGAAGCTCTTTGTAATTTTGGCGGAATGGATCCACGGCTGTTGGAAAACAAGCGGTTTCTGGATCTGTTTACCCAGCCGGTGAAAGTGGATTACGGACTGCTCCTGCAATATCAGGCAGCAGAGGTGCCTGAGAAAGTAACCTGTGATCTGACGGCATTTTACGCAAGCGAAGATCTGACCGGAGAAGAAATCCGTCAGTGGCAGGGATATACCGAGGGAGAATTTACACAGTATGAGTTCCCAGGAAAGCATTTCTTTCTGAAAGGAAATGAGAAGCCGGTGGGGGATGTAATACGGGAGAAACTACTGCACACACCGGTAAATCGTCACTTGCTATCACAAGTCACAAATGATAAAATAAAATTGGAAAGTTGCATTGAGGAGGAAGTACGTGAGAAACCAAAGAAAAGAATAAAAAGTAGGAAGGAGATTTTATAATGAAGGTTGTATTAGCAGGTGCATTCGGAAATCTGGGCGCAGAAATTTTGAAATGCCTTTGTGAGAAAGGATACGAGGTCATAGCTGCTGACCTCAAGGAGGCAGAAATAGCAGGTACAGAGGGAAAATATCAATTTGTCTCTATCGATGCAACCAATGCGGATACGCTGAAGGGGCTTTGCGAAGGAGCGGAGGTTGTCATTACAACTATGGGACTTACCGGTGCTTCTACCAGATTCACTTCCTATGACATCGACTATCAGGGAAATATGAATCTGTATCATGAGGCAGTCAGAGCCGGAGTTAAGAAATTTAACTATATCTCTGTTATCTCCTGTGATGAAGCAGGTGCTGAGAAGGTTCCGATGCTTCATGCCAAGTATCTAGTTGAACAGGAAATCAAAAAGCAGCCTATGGACTATGTGATTTATCGTCCTACCGGCTATTTCTATGATATTGCAAAGGTATTCAGGCCATATGTGGAAAAGGGAGAAATGCAGCTTCTGAAAAACTATGGAGGAGTAAAAGCAAATGTAGTGGATTGCCCAGACTTTGCCGCATTTATCGTTGAGCATATGAACGATACCAATAAGACCTACCATGTCGGCGGTAAGGAAACCTATTCCTATGAGGAAATGGCGAAAATGTGTTTTGATGCAGCTGGAAAGCCGCTAAAAATCAAATGGGCACCTATCTGGCTGTTCGGTATTCTTGCAAATCTCCCGAAAATCAAGAAGGCCGGCAAGCATGATATTATTCTCTTCTCAAAATGGACGCTCAGCCACAATCTTGTAGGCGACACGAAAACAGGCGATACAAGCTTTGCTGCCTACATTAAGGATTATTTCGGAAAGGAAGGTAACTGATCATGCCATGGAGTTTACTTGGAATACTTTACATTGTATGCGCTGTCATGTGCGCTGTCGGATTTTATAAGTACGTTTATTTTCTTTCCATCGGCTACGGCTTTGCCATAGCCGGTGGCGGTATTGCTATTTTTATTATGTATCTGATCAACCCGTCAGCTACACCTTTGCTGATTGTCATTCCGCAACTGTTACTGTTTATTATTTATGGGGCAAGGCTCTCTGGCTTTCTTCTTGTTCGTGAGTTGAAAAATGCATCTTTTCAAAAAACGGATGTTGCCCAAAGCACTCTTTCTAAAGATGTTCAGAAGAAAATGCCTTTTTTTGTTCTTTTTTCCATTTGGATTTGCGTTGCTGCCCTGTACGTAGCTCAGGTAAGTCCCATGCTTTTCCGCATAAAAAATAGCTCCACGGATGTGGTTCTTCCACTGATCGGAATGATTATATCCATTCTGGGAATTGTGCTGGAGTCCGTTGCCGACCATCAAAAATCTGCTCAGAAAAAGATTCGCCCCGATATGGTGGCAAAGGAAGGCTTGTACAAAATCGTTCGATGTCCGAATTATCTCGGCGAAATCATCTTCTGGACAGGGATATTTGTCAGCGGTATTTCCACCTATGCCACTCCCGGCCAGTGGATCATGGCTATGATTGCCTATGTCTGCATCGTATTAATTATGTTTAATGGAGCACAACGCCTGGAAAAGCGTCAGATGAACCGCTACAAGAATGATGAGGAATATAATAACTACGCAGATCATACGCCTATACTTCTGCCGCTTGTTCCAATCTATCATCTGAATAAAAAAGCGTGACTCGTATTATGGCTGCTTCCCGCTTGCGTGAAAAGGCGGAATAAAACTACACTTGCGTTATATTTCAAAAGAAGGTATTATAAACGTAATTGGCGTAATGGAGCAGGATTTGTTCCGTGAACGGCATATGTGAGACAGGAGGAAATGGGAATGTATAGTTTTGATGAAATTACAAAGGTAGATCCTGAGATTGCAGCTGCGATTCAGGATGAGGTTGGCAGACAGAACAGTCATATCGAGCTGATCGCTTCAGAGAATTTTGTAAGCAAGGCTGTTATGGCAGCAATGGGAAGCCCGTTAACAAATAAATATGCAGAAGGCTATCCGGGAAAGCGGTATTATGGCGGATGCGAATATGTAGATGTAGTTGAGAATCTTGCAATTGAACGTGCAAAGCAGGTATTTGGCTGCGAATATGTGAATGTACAGCCACATTCCGGTGCACAGGCGAATATGGCAGCATTCTTTGCAATCATGGAGCCGGGTGATACCTTTATGGGTATGAATCTGGCACATGGCGGACATCTGACACACGGAAGCCCGGTAAACATGTCCGGAAAATATTTCAATGTTGTACCTTACGGTGTAAATGATGAAGGCTTTATTGATTATGACGAGGTTCTCCGCATTGCGAAGGAATGCAAGCCGAAGTTGATTGTAGCAGGTGCCAGTGCGTATGCCAGAGCCATTGACTTCAAGCGGTTCCGTGAAATCGCAGATGAAGTAGGCGCATATCTGATGGTTGATATGGCACATATTGCTGGTCTGGTAGCTGCCGGTCTGCATATGAGCCCAATCCCATATGCACATGTAACCACCACCACAACTCATAAGACATTGCGTGGACCACGTGGTGGTATGATCTTATCAAGCAATGAAGTAAATGAGAAACTCAATTTCAATAAGGCAGTATTCCCTGGAATTCAGGGAGGTCCTCTGATGCATGTGATTGCAGCAAAGGCTGTTTGTCTGAAGGAATGTCTGACACCGGAATATAAGGAATATCAGAAGCAGATCATCAAGAATGCAGCAACTCTCTGCAAGGCACTGCAGGAGCGTGGCTTCAAGATCGTATCCGATGGTACCGATAATCATCTGATGCTGGTAGATTTACAGAATCTCGGAAAGACCGGTAAAGAGGTTGAGAAGCTGTTGGATTCCGTAAATATCACCTGTAACAAGAATACAGTACCGAATGATCCGAAGTCACCATTTGTAACTTCCGGTATCCGTCTTGGTACACCGGCCATTACATCCAGAGGCGTTGTAGAGTCTGATATGATCATGATCGCAGATGCGCTCAAGGCAGCAGTGATTGATTCTGATAATGAGAAGGCAATTGCACTGGTAAAGGATATTACAGATCGTTATCCATTATATTAATTTATATTAAGAAATTATAAGTTAAAAAGAAGACGAAAGCGTCATCTGTCCGTTGTTTTCTAACATATATGGAGAAGGCAACGGGCAGGTGACATTTTTTTATAAAAAGTCAAAATTGACCTATTATCAAGTCATTATCTTCTCTTTTTGCGCTATACACTTTTTGCTATAGTATAGAAAAGCAAAATAAGGAGGTAGAGAGCATGGCTAACGTACAGGAAAAGAAAATGACAGGAAAGAAGTCCGGAATGAAGGATCTGACAGTTGGAAAACCATTCCGTTGTATTATGGAGTTCTGGCTTCCGGTCTTTCTGGGAACGTTGTTTCAGCAGTTTTATAATATGGTAGACACAATGATCGTCGGGAAATATCTGGGATTGAATCAGCTGGCGGGTGTCGGTGTTACCGGTTCTTTGTCCTTCCTGGTAATCGGATTCTGTATCGGAATCTGCAGTGGATTTGCAATCCCGGTAGCACAGGCATTTGGAGCAAAGGATGAGAAGGGATTACGCCGCTATGTGACAAACAGTGTATGGTACTGTATTGTATTGTCGGTAATTCTGACCATTGCTACGGTGGTCTTATGCCGGAATATGCTGGTCTGGATGAATACACCGGAGGAAGCCTTTGAGTATGCTTACTGGTATATTGTTATTATATTTGCGGGAATTCCGTTTACCGTTCTTTATAATATGGTATCCGGTATCTTCCGAGCTTTGGGTGACAGTAAGTCGCCGGTTGTATTCCTGATCATTTCTTCGGTATTAAATATCGGTCTGGATTTCCTGTTTATTCCGGGCATCGGAATGGGAGTTGAAGGAGCAGCGATCGCAACCATTATTGCGCAGGCTGTATCCGGAGTTGTCAGCCTGATCTACATGATCCGGAAATTCAGCATCTTAAAGACGGAGAAAGAGGACTGGAAACCGTCGGCAGCATATCTGAAGACATTAACAATTGTCGGTATTCCGATGGGATTGCAGTATTCCATTACCGCAATCGGCTCCATCGTCCTTCAGACCGCGGTAAACTCATTCGGAGAGATTGCGGTAGCCGGTGTCGCTGCAGCGAATAAGGTGTATGCACTGATTTCCTGTCCGCTGGAGGCAATGGGAAATACAATGGCAACCTATGCAGGACAGAATATGGGGGCAAATCGTCTGGATCGGATCAGCAAGGGTCTCTATCAGGCAACATTGGCATGTATTATATTATCGGTTGTGACATTTGGACTGGTTGTACTGTTTGGCAATCAGATGTCTATGCTGTTTATTGATAAGGATGAGCTTGAGGCACTGGCATTTGCCTATAAATATACATTGATTTCAACAGCAGGCTTTCCATTGCTTACATTTGTACTGACAGTTCGGTTTACGATTCAGGGAATGGGATTCTCCGCATTTGCCATGACAGCCGGTGTTCTGGAAATGGTGGCACGGTGTTTTGCAGCATTGATCCTTCCGGCACACTTTGGCTTTACCAGTGTATGTCTGGCGAATGCATGTGCATGGATCGCAGCAGATCTGTTCCTGATTCCGGCATTCTTCTATTGCAGGAGAAAGCTGGAAAGAAAAAGTCTGTTCCCTATTGATTCTGAGCGAGGCTATATCAGCCGGAGAAGGTGGGATTGAAGTTACGTCCCAGTGGTTCTCCGGACTGAATACAGGTCAGCAGCTCAGAAATCAATGCAAGGGCAACCGGTTTGGCTTCGTCATATTTCATGCGGAGGATCCGGTTGCTTTCTTTATATTCCGGCTGTGGCTCCGGAGTAATGATCATACCTGCAATATTATTATACTTTCCGAGTAATCGTAAGACGAAGAATAAAAACCGCTTGAGTAGATGATTGTTCCGCATCCGGAGCGCATCGTTGCAAAGCTTCATGGCATAGACCGCACTGCGGATCTGTTTGCCGGTGGTTTTGCCGTAGAACTGCCTTACAACCATAGCATGTTCCGGGTTGATCTTAATGGAACCTGTTACCAGATAATTCGGTGACAGATGATCCTCCTCAACGATCAGATGCCGTTCAAAGGCACCTTCAATCGCACAATGGTTCTTGTGCTCATATCGTACCAGACTTTCGATATAAGGATGACAGGACAGGTCCAGTGCATAATGGCAGGCAACGCCGGTAATGTAGGCAATTGCTGCACCACGGTTCCTTCTGTTGCGAATCGTGCGAAGTGCTGCCTGAAAAAACTTACGCCCCTTCCAGTCATGAATCTGATATCCAAGGGTATTTACATAATTATGGTAAAAGGGATGATAAAAAAATAAAATATCCGGTCCCTGAAGCCCCAGATCAAAGAGTTCCCGATATCGAAGTGCGTATGTGCGCGCCGGTTCCGGCAAAGACATACATAATTCCTTTCCAAATCGATAATGTGCATAAAGTGATGGCATACTATATCCTTTCTATAAGCCGACTCCTCAATTGAAACACCCCTATTCTATAGGAAACAAATTAAAATGTCAAATTGCACGTCCTGCATTACTGCCTGTATCGGGGACGGTGAATGCACATTGGTTTAAATAATCAAAAGCCAGGAATCCATAGGCAGCGGATTCCCGGCAAACTAAAAGGAAAGGATATAGCTATATTATTCAGATAAAATGCTGTCTGTGGTATAGATGAAGGTTACTTTTCCATCCATATTGTCGGCTACACCGGAGAAAGTACCATAGTCAGCAGATAAATTCTTTAATGCTTTGAAACGATCTAAATAACCGGAGAGGTCACCGTTGATCGCCTCACTTAATTTCTGGATACCGGTTTCGTTAAATTCATTCATACCATCATTTAACTGGGAAGCACCATCCTTTAACTGTGCGACACCGGAGGTAAGGGTCTTACCGCCATTCTGGAGAGCGGAAGCACCGGTTACCAGCTGGTTAGTTCCGTCTGCCAGCTGCTTTGCACCATCGGATACCTGACTGGTTCCGGTAGCTACCTGATTGGCACCATCGGATAACTGTTTCACTCCGGCAGAAGCCTGCTGTGCACCATTGTAAAGAGTGGCAGCACCGGTATTTAGCTTCTCACTGCCTGCAGCCAGCTGACCAAGCCCGTTCTGAAGAGAAACGGCACCGGTATGCACCTGAGTAATACCCTCGGATAAATCACTGACACCATCGGAAAGCTGTGTATTACCTGCCTGAAGGGCTGTGATACCCTTCTTAATAGTCATGGTATCGTCTGTCTCAGGGACGGTAGTCATTGAGGCATATACAGCTTTCTGATACTGTACACTGGCATATAAGTTAGAGAAGGTTACAAAGTCTGCTTCTGTTTTATCGCCGGAAGCTGGTGTACCGGTCGCATAATCCGGATGGATTGCCAGAATTTTTGCAAGCTCTGTCTCCTCATACTGGATAGATGCCTGCAATGCAGCAGCAGCGGTATCGATGCCATCGGATAATTCGGTCAGACCGTCTGCAGTCTGTGTCAGCCCGGCGCTGACCTTGCCGACACCATCGACTAACTGACCGCTTCCGGCAGCCAGCTGATCGGCACCGGTCTTGGCACTCTTCATGTTAGTATTTAAAGAATCCAGTCCGGCAGATAATTCTCCGGCACCACTGACCAGGGAATCAGCACCGGTAGAAAGAGCAGAGGCTCCATCGGCCAGAGAAGCAGCACCTGTATTTACCTGATCTGCACCGGAGGTTAGGGAAGCAGCACCGGTACTTAAGGTAGCAGCACCGTTTGCCAGCTGATCAATGCCGTCGGTTAAGGAGCCGGTTCCGTCTGACAATTCATTAATGCCGTCATACAGTGATTTGGTTCCGTCACATAATTCCTCGGACGCATCGGAAAGCTGGTTGATCGAATCCTTCAGATCATCAATGGTGCTGTCTGCATCGATATCCAGCTCGCTGAAGATCTCACTGGAGGCAACGGTAACGGAGGTTTCCATTTCAAAGTCGGTTACATCTGCTTCGATCTCGAAGTAATCCGGGATATCGATATCCGTATCATCCTTCAGATCCAGGCTCTCCTTTAAGCCGGGGAATGCAACACCCATGACCATAACCTTGCTGCCATCGGAGAGGACTTTACCGTTGGATAATTCAATGTTGGTAAATTTATCACTGTCCAGAGTAGTTACCGTGGACAGAAGATAAGGAACATATAAATCTTCCTTGGAATCCCCGACGATCGTGCTGCGTTTCTCATTATTTGTATAATCATAACGGATCTTTACGTGTCCGCTCTTTCCGGCAAGCTCTTCCGGTGAGATTTCTTTGCCATCCAGAGTGTAGGTGACCTTCATGGTAACAGGTACCTGCTTATCTGTGGTACCTCGATAGTAGATATCGGATCCCTGAGCATCCCATAAGACAGAGTCGCCATCGGTTGTATAAGCCTGACTGCCCTTGACATTTACGATGTCAGACAGATTGGAAATATCATCAATGCTCTTTAAGGCACCGGTGTTTTTTAACCAGTCGCTGACGATGGTCTTGTTGATGTTACCGTTTGCATCTGATAATACATAAACGGTTTCGTCCTTCTGTGCCTTCTCGGAAGAAGCGGTTCTGGTCTCACTCGTAACAGCGGATACGGTTCTTGGCTCTACGGTAGAGGCGTGGTCGTCTGCGTTTGCTTTATTTATATTTGCATAATAGCCGGTTGCTCCGGCAGAAGCTAATACTGCAAGTGCTGCAGCTGTAATTTTGATTCCTTTTTTCATAATTAAGCACTCCTTTTTCAAATTCAAACAGTTCAATGATTCAGATTACTAATTTACGGATGGCTGATTCAAAGCAGTGGATTTCTCTTTCTTCGGACGGAAACCGGCACTGGTCTTGCAGATGACCTTATCAAAGATCATGAACATAGACGGCAGTATCAGAATAACAACCACCATACTGATCAGAGCACCACGTGCCATCAGAGTACACAGAGAACTGATCATATCAATATTGGAATATATACCTACACCGAAGGTGGAAGCGAAGAATCCGAAGGCACTGACTAAAATGGACTTAATAGAGGTGCTTAATGCAGTCTGGATAGCATCCTTTTTATCAGCTCCGTTGAACCGTTCCTTCCGGTAACGGGTAGTCATTAAAATCGCATAATCTACGGTAGAACCCAGCTGTATCGTACCGATGACAACCGATGCAATGAACGGAAGCGGGGTGCCGGTATAGCAAGGGATACCCATATTAATGAAGATTGCAAACTCAATAACACATACCAGGATAATCGGAAGTGTGACAGATTTTAATACGATTGCAATCAGGATAAAGATTGCACCGATGGAGATCGTATTTACGACTGCGAAGTCCTTATCGGTAATTGTGATCAGATCCTTGGTACAGCTGGCTTCACCGATCACCATACCGGAATCATCATAGCTCTTTACGATATTATTTAAGATTTCTACCTGGGCATTTACCTCATCGGATGCAACCGGATATTCAGACCCGACCAGCATCAGCTGCCAGTTTTCACTCTTTAAGGTATCCATCAGATCTTCCGGAATCGCATCTCTTGGGATAGACGGACCGAGGATGGAATCCATACCCAGTGCAAAGGTAACACCGTCCTGTGCCTTGAGCTCATTCATCATATTAATGGCATCCTTAGGCTCCATATCTGCATTGACCAGAATCATATGAGTGGAGCTCATATTGTATTCCTCTTCCAGCTTGGCATTCGCAACGATACTGTCCAGATCTCTTGGAAGTGTGGAATCCAGATTATAGTATACCGATGCATTCTGATATCCGTAGAAAGCAGGGAACAGGATAACCAGGAACAAGGCGGTAAACAATACCGTATGGTTGGTTACCCAGCCTGCAAACCGGGAGAAGTCCGGCATGATCGGACGATGCATGGTCTTTTCCAGTGGCTTGTCAAAGATCAGGATCATGGAAGGAAGTAAGGTTGCACAGCCGACAACACCAAAGAGAACACCCTTTGCCATAACGATACCCAGGTTTAGCCCCAGCGTAAAGCTCATGAAGCATAAGGCAACGAAGCCTGCAATGGTTGTAACGGAACCGCCGACTACGGAAGTGATCGTGTTGGAAATGGCATGTGCCATTGCACGATTCTTATCACCGTTAAACCGGATTTTCTGTTCCTGATAGCTGTGCCACAGGAAGATGGAGTAGTCCATCGTAACACCTAACTGGAGTACCGCACTCAATGCCTTGGTTACATAGGAGATTTCTCCTAAGAATATGTTGGTTCCCATATTGTAAAGGATTGCCATACCGATACTTAACATGAAGAATGCCGGTACCAGGAAGCTGTCCATGGTGATGGCTAATACGATACAACAGAGGATAACTGCGATCAGGACGTATAATGGAGTTTCCCTTTCAGACAGATTCTTAATATCGGTAACAACGGCTGACATACCGCTGACGAAGCACTGATTGCCGGTTACGGACCGGATCTCCTCGATCGCATTCATAGTCTCATCTGCCGATGTGGAACCGGAGAAGAAGACGACCATCAGTGTAGAATCGTCTGCGTTGAATTTCTCGTAGAGGTTCTCGGGAAGTACTTCCTTTGGAACAGAAATATCTGCCAGGGAATCATACCAGAGAACATCAGCAACGCCCTCGACTGCTTCAATCTTACTCTTTAACTCTGCGGTTTCCTGATCGGTAGTGCCTTCTACAACAACCATGGAGAAGCCGCCTTTTCCAAACTCATCCAGGAGAATATCCTGTCCCTTCATTGTGTCGATGTCGGAAGGCAGATATGCAAGAATATCATAATTAACTCTTGTAGCTGCCATACCGAAGACTGCGGGAATCAGGAGCAGAATTCCGATGATAAGAATTGGAATTCGGAACTTTACAATCCCTTTGCCTAATTTTAACATGTAAACCCTTCCTTTCAAAAATGACCATTAGTCAATTCTTTTGTTTTGTAATGCATTATATTCAAAAAATGACCAATAGTCAATATGTTAAAATGATAAAATTGACCAACAGTCATTATTTCGGCAAATTGACGAAAAAGCAAAGAAATACAAAATGACTTTTGGTCACTTTTGATTCGTTGACAAGGAAGCGGCCTGGTTGTACAATTTAAAAAGGTTAAGGATTCTGCAGAAAGAGGCAGGTGAGGTATTGCTATGAGTAAACTGGATATTAATAAGAAGATAAAACGGGATTCTCTGCTGGACACAGCCTTTCAGCTGTTTATGACACAGGGAATCAACAAGACATCGATCTCTGACATTGTAAGTCAGGCCGGTGTTGCAAAGGGTACGTTTTATCTTTATTTTAAAGATAAGTATGATATTCATAATAAGCTGATTTCCCATAAGTCCAGTCAGCTGTTTCAGAAGGCTGTGGAAGAATATCAGGCACTGAATGAACCGATTGAGCGGTTCGAGGATCGCATGATCTTTTTTATTGACAGTATTATTAACCAGCTGATGGAGAATCCGAATCTTCTTAAATTTATTTCTAAAAATCTCAGTTGGGGTATCTTTAAAAATGCCCTGTCATCACCGGCTTACGAGGATGACATTAATTTTACCGCTGTATTTCATCAGATTCTGCAGGAGGCTCCGGAGAAATATCAGGATCCGGAGATCATGCTGTTTATGGTGGTGGAGCTGGTCAGCTCGACCTGCTACAGCGTGATCCTTTATAA
>CAVFXS010000029.1:0-84951 GCA_963626805.1 Bacteroidales bacterium H4
CTGAAATTCTTTTAGAATTTTCAGGGTTGTCTTATTGTTTAATTATCAAGGTTCTGTATTGTTTGTTGACCGACTTTCCGTGTCAACGATGCTTATAATAGCACCCTGATTGTGAGAAGTCAAGGGGTTATTTTAAAGAAAGTTTTTTTGCCGAATTTGTATATATTGTATATACAATTGTCAACAACTTATCCACATTTTAATTTGATTTATACACATATCCACATTCTGAGCCTCTCTTATATCAGGTCTATTGCCTCTTTTACATTCTTCACGCCCAATAGCCGCATCCCGCCAACCGGTTCTATATTAGATGCATTGGTTGCAGGCAGAATACAGATCGTGAATCCGAGCTTTGCAGCCTCTTTTACACGCTGTCCTGCCATATTTACACCCCGTACTTCTCCGCTCAGGCCAACCTCGCCAAAGATAATCGTATGCTCATCTACCGGCCGATTCCGATAACTGGATACCAGAGCCAGTACGATTCCCAGATCCGCTGCCGGCTCCGACAGCCGGATACCGCCGGTCAGATTAACATATGCATCACAGCTTCCCAGATGAATACCTGCCCGCTTCTCCAGCACCGCCATCAGCAGGTTCACACGATTAAAATCAATCCCGACCGTAGTTCTTCTCGGCATCTGAAAGTTCGTCTGTGCCACCAGTGCCTGAATCTCGATCAGCAGCGGGCGTGTGCCCTCCATAGAGCATACGACCACCGAGCCGGATGCATCGGTCGGACGCCCCTCCAGCATTACCTCGGACGGATTCTTCACCTCTGTCAGCCCCTGATTCTTCATCTCAAATACAGCAATCTCATTCGTCGCGCCAAACCGGTTCTTTACACCGCGCAGGATCCGATATGCCGAGCTGCGTTCTCCTTCAAAATACAATACCGTATCCACCATATGTTCCAGTGTCCTTGGTCCGGCTACGGTTCCTTCTTTTGTCACATGTCCGACAATAAAGATTGCGATATTTCTGCCTTTTGCAATCTGCAGAAGGCGATTGGTCACCTCCCGCACCTGTGACACACTTCCGGTCGCAGAATTCACCTCTTCTAGCATCATAGTCTGGACGGAGTCTATCACCATGACCTCCGGCTGTACTTTATCGATCGCAGACTCAATCACATCCAGATCCGTCTCGCAATGCAGATACATATCATGCTGAAACGTCCCCAGGCGCTCTGCACGCATCTTAATCTGCTGCATAGACTCCTCTCCCGACACATACAGTACCTTATGCCCTGCTTCTGTCAGATTGCGGCATACCTGTAGCAGAATGGTTGATTTTCCGATTCCCGGATCACCACCCAGCAGCAGTAAGGATCCCTTTACAATACCACCGCCCAATACTCTGTCAAATTCGCTCATGCCAGTACCAATGCGGGTTTCTTCTCCCGTTGTAACCTCTAAAATACTAGCAGGCGCCGAATTGAGAGCTGCAGTCTTACCTGCAGTCTTCCTGGCGCCTGTCACTACCTTTTCTTCTACAAATGTATTCCAAGCCTTACAGCCGGGACATTGTCCCATCCATTTGCTTGATTCGTACCCGCATTCCTGGCAAAAAAACACCTGCTTTGCTTTTGCCATTCTGTCGCTCCTTATAATACTTTATGAATTTTTATTGTGGCAGCCTCATTTGGAACCAATTCCACACTGAAACTTAACTTTCCACCCAGATTGGTTTTCATTTTTCCAAGATTCGTATCATCTACGTAGATCTTATACTCCTTGCCTGCCTCCAATTCCAGCGTAATCTGCGCATCTTCTGTGCCTTCCACCTGAAATGTCACTGTATTCTCCTGAATGCTTAAATCGTGTACCACTGTACCAGGTACTGATTCATATACCATGGTTCCGTTCTTTTCAAGCTTGGTAATTTCCTTAAATGTTTTAATTTTATATAAATCACCATTATATTCATAGCCATCCAGTTTTGCTTTCGCCGGAAGCTCCGTATTACCAAAACTTAATGTGCCGTTTTCCTCTGTACGAATCAAATCATTAATTACTGACATTTCTTTATCCTCCTAATATAGTGCTGTGCTTCATACATGTTGATGCATTTGCTCTGTTGTCAATTCAGACCCATTCTTCCGTTCCGGTCTCTGATTTGTCTATTCCTATTATAACTTAATTCCGGTTATTTGGCTAGTGAATTATGCCGGATTCACGGAACAGTTTTTAAAGTGCAGTTCGCCCTTCCGGACTGTAATTTTCACAGTATCACCATTCCGGACCTCACCATTCAGAATTGCTTCGGCAAGTCCATCCTCTACCTGCGACTGTATTGCCCGACGTAACGGACGTGCACCGTATTTCTTATCATATCCCTTTTCAAAGATATAATTTTTCAGGTGTACATCATATTTCAGCATAATATTCATCTGCTCCTGCACCCGTTTACACAGCTGCTTCATCAGCAGATCCACGATCTGATGTATCTCATCCTCATTCAGGGCATGGAACACGATAATATCATCAATACGATTAATAAATTCCGGTCGGAAGATATGCTTCACTTCCTCCATGACCTTCTCTTTCATCTCATCATGATTTTTTTTCTCATCTGCGGATGCATTAAAGCCCAGCTGCTTCGGTTCCATGATCCGGTTTGCGCCCGCATTGGATGTCATAATAATGATCGTATTCTTAAAATCGACCTTCCGCCCCTGCGCATCGGTAATATGTCCGTCATCCAATACCTGCAGGAGTACATTAAAGATATCCGGATCTGCTTTTTCCACTTCATCAAACAGAATTACAGAGTATGGATTTCTCCGGACCTTCTCGCTTAACTGTCCACCTTCTTCAAATCCGACATATCCCGGAGGTGAACCGATCAGCTTGGAAACGCTGTGTTTCTCCATATATTCAGACATATCTACCCGGATCAGTGCATTCTCATCCCCGAACATTGCCTCTGCCAGTGCCTTAGACAGCTCTGTCTTTCCCACACCGGTTGGTCCCAGAAACAGGAATGAACCTATCGGCCGTTTCGGATCCTTCAGGCCTACCCGGCCACGTTTAATCGCCTTTGCAACTGTCTCAACCGCCTCGTTCTGTCCGATCACACGCTGATGTAATATCTTCTCCAGAGACCGTAGCCGCTGGGTCTCCTTCTCCTCCAGCCTTGTAAGCGGAATCTTCGTCCAGGCAGAAACAACGAGTGCAATATCTCGTTCTGTGACTGCCAATGTGCCGTTCTGCTGCTTCTTTTCTTCCCGCTTCTTCAGCCGTTCCTCTTTCTTACGAATATCCGCCATCTCCTGATTCAGGCTTCTGGCAAGCTCCAGATCTGCCTGCTTCAGTGCCTCTTCCAGCTGTTCATTTTTATCCCGAAGCTCCTGCTCCAGATCCTGTGACTGTGTAGTCCGGCTCAGAGACTGCAGCCTCTTTCTCGAACATGCCTCATCGATCAGATCAATTGCCTTATCCGGAAGATATCGGTCATTGATATAACGTTCTGAAAGTGCCACCGCTGCCTCCAGTGCCGTATCTTCAATCCTCACACCATGATGGTCTTCATAGCAATGCCGCAGGCCCTTTAATATCTCCAATGCCTGTTCTCCGGTCGGTTCTTCCACCTTAACCGGCTGAAATCTTCGTTCCAGTGCCGCATCCTTCTCAATATATTTGCGAAATTCTGCGGTTGTTGTAGCACCGATCATCTGGATCTCTCCTCTGGAAAGTGCCGGCTTTAATATATTGGATGCGTCAATCGCACCCTCTGCGCCGCCTGCACCGATCAACGTATGAAGCTCATCCACAAATAAGATAATTGAGCCATCCCGTTCCACTTCCTCAATGATCCGCTTAATCCGTTCTTCAAATTCACCCCGGTATTTGGATCCTGCTACCATTGCCGATAAATCCAGAGATACCAGACGTTTCTCCTTCATCGTTCCCGGAACATTCCCGGTCGCAAGCATACTGGCAAGTCCTTCTACAATCGCAGTTTTACCGACTCCCGGTTCTCCTACCAGACAGGGATTATTCTTGGTCCGGCGGCTCAGTATCTGAATAACCCGCTCGATCTCCTCGGTGCGTTCTACAACCGGATCCAACCGGCCTTCCCGTGCCTGCTTTGTCAGATCACGACTATACTTATCCAGCATAGCCGTTGCCTGTCTTGTCTTCTTTTTACCGGTATTACTCGCATACTCATTTCTGGCGGTTGCCTGATCGACCCCCATTGCCATGCGAAGCTCTATATACAGCTTCTGAATATTTACTCCGATGCTGTTTAAGATCTTCATTGCAATACAATCCGGAGTCTTGATCATTGCAAGCAGAAGATGCTCGGTTCCGATCTTCTCACTTCTGGTCCAAATCGCCTCCGCCCGGCTCTGCTCCATTACGCGATTATACATCAAGGTATATTTATACGGACTCTTCACTGCTACGGATCCGGTCGCACAGATACTGTTCTCAATCAAATTCTGAATTCTTTCTGCCTGAATTCCGCCTGCTTCCAGCACCTTCGCCGCAACATTGTTCTCTTGCTCTAAAATACCAAGCAGCAGATGCTCGCTTCCTATGCAGTCATGCTTCATTCGTCTAGCTGCCTTCGCCGCTGCCTCGATAGACATCTGTGCTGCCTTTGTATACTGATTGTCCATCGTAAATCCTCCTGTTATTCTGAATTTCTGTCATTCTGACGTTCTGTTTATTTCTGCTCTTCTCTCTCTGACTCCGCCTTCTGTCCCTGCTGTTCTGCCTGCCGGATTGCCTGCTGCAGCTCTGACAGCTCTTCTGCTACGGCTACCTCTTCCGCTGTTTCCGACAAAAATGCGGCATACATATCCCGAACCAATGCCTGCATCTCATCCAGGCTGACCTCCTTACAGATTGCCTGTGCAACGATCATTTCCATATCTGAGTGCAGATTCTCTACATGGTGTGCCCGGTTCTCAAGACTCACAGATACCACTGCTCCGTTTCTCCGGTCCAGCTTCACATATCCATCCTGCCGTAGCAATGCATATGCTTTATTTACAGTATGCATATTCACGCCCAGTTCATTCGCCATCTGACGCACAGAAGGAAGCGACTCTCCATCCTTTAATGCTTCTCTCGCGATGCCCAGGATAATCTGATTTCTCAACTGTATATATAAGGCTTCATCACTGTTAAAATCCATTTCAATCAGCATCTCTACCACCCCATCATCTTTTGTTATATTTATGCTATAACACAAGTCACTTTATGTCAAGCTTGAATCCGAGTCCCTTTTCATTCGCACACCAAGATAGATCAGCATTCCAAGCATAATGGCACAAAGTCCGACAAGAATGTACACCGCCACCCGGAGTACCGGGGTATCGCCTGTCTCTTCCGGTGCCGGCACAGCTGCCGGTGCCTCTGTCATATCCGCTGCCGGTGCAACCGGTTCCAGTACCTCCGACTCATGATACCGCTGATAGGTTCCCTCCACTGTATCATAGAAATAGAATCCCGGCTCTCCGTCCAGATTCATTGCATATACCAGAACAATGGCATCATCTCCGTTGCGTACATAAGATGTTACCGGTGTTCCATTTAAATTCAGCTCCGACTTCTGATATCCATCCGGTATTTCAACATCTGCTCCCGGTGTCAGGATCACATATCGGTTCGCTGCATTTCTTTCTTCTATATATAATGTAAAGTTTTCCGGATTTTCAGTATAAATATACCATTTTCCCTGTTCTTCCGCATCCAGCAGATACATCAGCTGGAGCTTCTGGTTCGGTGAACGATAGACCGGCACCTTGATTCCCTTATAATCTGTCTCACCGGCGGTAAAACCTTCCGGTGCCTCCACGGTTTCCAGCTGCTTTGCAGATGCGATCGCATATTCGACTCCGTTTATCGTAACAGTCTGCGCCTCTGCTTCGTCCGGCTCCTTCGCCTCTCCGCAGGTAATATTTAAAACATAGGTCTTCTGTGTTCCGTTCTCTGCCGTTACAACAATATATGTCTTATTCTCACCCGGCTCCAGATCATTATTATGTGAAACCGCCACTGTTGCTTTGGCATCATTCGGCACCGCACTTACTACAATGGAGGTTGTATCCTCCGGCAATGTCACAGAATAAGCCGTAGTTCCAGGCTGGAATGCCGGTGTCAGGGTTCCCGGTGATATTTCCAGACTCTTTAAGGAGTTATCTCCGGAGCCTTTCAATGCCTCCGTCGTGCCGTCTCCGCTATTACCCCCGTTCTCGGTTGATGCCGGTGCCTGCGGTGCCGCAACGGTCACGCTGGCTCCCGCATAGCTGATAGTCTGAGCTTCCTCCGCCCAGTTATAAACGCTTCCGCCGGAGGTTGAGATCGTACAGCTTCCGTTGGCAATTGCCTTGAAATTCAGAGTTGCTGACAGACTGTTTTCCGTACCACTGGCAAAGCCTGAGATCAATACTGTTCCGCCACCGCCATTTCCCGAGCCGCCGGTATATTCCAGTACCCCGCTATTGTAGGTAACCGCCATGGAATAAGAACCAATAAGTCCATCTGTTGAGATTCGTACCGTAACCGATACCGAATCACCGATCCGGAGATTCGTCTGGCTGAGTGCGATCGAGACTTTTGCCTCTGCCGCGCTGGCTTTCTGCGGTGCGATTCCCAGGCAAAGCATTGCAATCATAAATCCGGCCAGTATTTTTTTCCATTGTTTTCTATTTATTTGTTTCATATGCTTATTCCTCCATTTTCCGGCGGTACCTTACTGTTCAATCTTTGAGGCTCCGATAATATGCTTCTGCACCTTTAACAGATCCAGTGCCGAAATATCACCGTTTCGCTTGACATTTCCGGCCTCCAGATACGGGTCCGTCAGGGATGTTGCTCCGATAATATGCTTCTGTATCTTTAACAGATCCAGTGCATTGATCTCGCCGTCACCGGATACATCGCCGTAAATAATCACTGTATAGGTTAAGGTCTTTGATTTTCCGACTACCTTCACCACATCTCCGGTCGCTATTGCACCCGTTTTCTGTGTCTTTCCATCTGACTGATACAGAGTCGCCGTTCCACCGCTGACTCCCAGATTCTTTATAAAATCTGCCGTCTGCGTTCCGACTGCCGCTCCGGATATATAATTCCCCTGTATCCGGTATGTGGTATTCAGCGTTGGTGTATCTGGCTGATCCGGTGTCACCGGTTGATCCGGCGTATCCGGAATATTTCCTCCGTTATCCTTACGGACAATTGTAATATGATATGTCCTCCGATCTCCGTTCTGTGCGATAACCCGTATTTTCAAAACATTTTTTCCTACATTCAGACTCTGCTCGCCGATACCGGAAACCGTCGCTGCTGCATGAACCGTGCTTGCAGTCACCGTCACATGGTCAACCTCATTTCCCACAATCAGTGAATATTCGGTCGTCTCACCGTTAAAGCTAGGTGTCAGCGTACATCCGGATACTGCCAGTCCGTTCAGCCAGTTATTCGGGCTGCCGGAATCGGCCGGCTTCTCTACAGCACTTTCCGGCATATTCTGATACACAGGAATCTTAAATACCAGTGGCGATGATATCAGTCCGTTTGACCGATAGGCGTTGCACATATTTCTCGCCTCTGTCGCCGGTGCCTGAATATTACTCATGTATTGATGTCCGAACAGATTCGACCGGTTTGTCACATTAAACTTCTGTGTATAAAGGGTGTCCTGTCCCTTGTTAATATAGGAGGAGCCTATAAATTCCGCTCCGCCGACGATCGCCTTGTATGCAGTATTCCACGGTCTTCCATAGGTGCCGCTCCGGGCTGCCCACGCAAGGCCTTTATTGACAGCACCGCCTCCGGCAGAATCCACGGAACCGACATTAAAGAAATTAAAGATGCCCGGATAATTCGGACTGGTTCCGGTTGCATTTACACCGGCGGTTCGTCCCATCTCCTGCCGCATCCGGGATGCCAGATGATACGGACTCACATTGCAGGCAGCCCCTGCCTCCATGATCTCCGTGGAGAATGTTCTGGACTCACCTCTCGGACAGCTCTTATACATAAAGCTGTCTGCCAGAATCGCCTCTACTCCCTGTGCATTATGAACACTTCCGTCATAGGATAGCTGTTCAAACGCGAAAATATATGTCTCATATAAATAAGTTCGCGGATCCATATAATAAGCAACGATCTCCTTGGATGCCGCAAACCAGGTCGTTCCGTCAAACGGTGACCATTTATCATTACTCCAGTTATAACCGACACCGGTCTCCCGCCAGTTGTAATGCGGCGCCGATGATGTTCCGTAAATCAGATTCTTGATCTGTCCCTGCTTATTCCGCTCATTCTCTATCACAGTATTCCAGTCAAGCCCTGTCTGAACCGCAACAAACTTCCAGTTCGGATGTTGCGCATGAAGGTCACGCAAATAAGGCTTATAGCTTTCCGGAAATCCCTGTCCGGTCATATAAGCCTCAAAATCGCCATCGGCAGAGCTGTCATCCGAAACAGAAACATACTCTGCATAAACATAGCCTGTATACGTGGTACCATCCTTCTGGAGCCGCACATGATACCACTCCTGATTCGGCTGATCCAGAATGGTAAGTGCCTGTCCTCCATGGACCTTTGTAAGAGAGGCGGAAGCCGTGGTAGGCTGCTGCCGCACATTTACATTCTTAACCCCCGGTGTAATCTGTGCCACCTGTTCTGCCCGTACATACCAGCCACTGTTTAAGCAGGGAATCCCCTGTAGCAGGCTGAATGTCAACAGGAAACTCAGAATCACGGCTATCATCCTTCTTCCACTGCTTGCTCTCTTCATCTATTTATGTACCTCAATCATTTTTCCTTTTATGTAAACCACAATATCTTAGCAATATATCAGTAGGATATCACAATATTTTCCGTCTTACAATCCAAATGATTTCACAATCTGCTTAAACTCCGGGCATCCGGCAAATGCTTCCAGAACACTCTTCCGACTCTCACCTTTGTTTAGTCTCGCTACCCAATAGCTCAGACCACCCTTGTCATACTCCCGTCCCATAAAAGTACGGTAAAGAACCTTAACATATTCTGTATTATTCAGCTTTTTATTCGTAAATTCCGGTGCAAAGAAAAATTCCTCTGCCACTTGTACCGGTGTACGCTTCCCGGTCTGAATCTCATTTGTCCAGTATTTCAACCCTGCCGGTTCCGCAGTTCTGCCTAATGCCTTTGTATAGATTCGTGCCACATACGCCTCTGTATTCGTATAAACAGTAAGCTTACAGGTCGCTTTCTTTCCACTGCCATCCTTGGCAGTACAGGTGATGGTCACCGTTCCCGCTGCTTTAGCTATTACCTTCCCGCTGCTGCTGACCGTTGCTATTTTCGTATTTGAAGATTTCCATGTCACCGCCTTATTGGTTGCAGTGGTTGGTGTCACTGTTGCTTTCAATGTCAGAGTTTCCTTCGGAGACATGGTTGCTGTCGTTTTATTTAAAGTAACTTTCGTCACCTTTACAACCGGATTTGTAACGGTCACCTTGCAGGTTGCTTTGACACCACTGCCATCTTTTGCGGCGCAGGTGATGGTCGCCGTACCGGCTGCCTTGGCTGTTACCAGTCCACTTGTGCTGACTGTCGCCACACTCGCATTTGAGGTACTCCAGGTTACTACTTTATTCGTTGCATTTGTCGGAGCCACCGTTGCTGTCAATTTCTGTGTCTTCCCCTTCGTCAAAGCAAGGCCGGTTGATGTGCTTAATGTAATCCTGCTCACCTTCACATCCGCTGGTGTGGTCGTATCCCGCTTATCTGTATATGCCTTAATTCTGCAGTTATAACCCTCTGCAGAAACATCTGTCCAAGAATTTCCCAGATAATTTATAAAACTCTGACCATCCTTCGCACTGGATACACCGGCCAACCAGCTCCAAGAAAAAGATTTATCCACCAGCACTAATGGAGACCCATTAGCAGTTGTCTGACTAACTACAACCGAATAGGTCTCACCCGCATTCAAATCAACCGGAGTATCTAAGGCAACGGTATGAAATCCTGCATATGGTTCAGTTGCTGTCTGAGTACTAACTAACGTTCCACTGACCGGAGCTCCAGTACAGTTCTTATAGATCTTAATCGTGCAGGTATACTGGACATCCTCTGTATAAAAACCAACTGCTTTTAATGTTTCAGCAGAATTTGCCGTATAAACATTTGCTGCATTTGACGCATAATATGGATAACACCCATTATACACACTGCCATCATACTGATAGTTATAATCATAATTATCACCGGTACCATAATCATAAAAGTATGCATTGCTATTCAGATTCGGTGCATCCTCATAAGAAATATAAAACAGGCCGTCCTTACTCCAGTCCTCTCCCCAGCTGTTCTTGCATAACCATGCACCGTCTGAGGATGGCTTATATGTACCGAAATTATCTTTGCTATAATTATCATCCCAGCCGACAATCGTAATTGCATGATTCGTCGTCGTTCCCGTCGGCTTATACTCTGCCAGCGGTTCTGCCCGATACCATTGACTGGTAGAATTATAATATGCTTTATCATGATAATACGATGCTGCGCATGCCCCATACTGCATGATCAGCTGCTTTACAATATCCCGGTCCTTCATGGATACCCAGTATGCATTCTCCAGATGATACGCATCCTTGCCATAGGCCAGCGAATCATCTAAGGTCTGCGTTCTGTCATTACATACCGTACTGTACGATGCGTCCGTTTCCTGCGTTACTCCCTGCCAGGTCGCCAGACGGTAAGTCGCCAGCTGCTGATTACCACCTCTGTCCAGATAATCCTCTACACTGCTGTCCGTTACAACGGTCACACTGTCTCCCGCCGTTCCTCCGAGCGGGTCTTCTACCGTATGATAAAAGAAATATGCCAACTGCCATTCAGACAGATCGATCGTACTGTCTGCCAGTCCCTTTTTCCAAAGATCTGCCTCTGCGGAAGCCATTGCCGCATGTGCCCAGCAGGTTCCGTATGGGTTCTGATTCTTAATCGATGTAACGTATGGTGATGTGTAAGACGATGCCAAACTGCCGCAATCTGCCCCTGGCTCCAGCTCCTGCAGACTGGAGACCTTGATTTCCTCTTCTCCATGGTAATTCAGAATCAAATTGGTATCCGTATACTCTGTTCCATCCTCATCTGCAGACTCTGTAACTGTTTCTGTGCCAATCCCGATTGCTCTATCATCTACATCTATGCTCCCGGTTTCCGCATAGATTGATGTTGATCCCAATAATAAAACACCTGCCAGAAATCCGGCAAAAATTCGTTTCTTCATGTAACCCGCTCCTTCTCTTCCGTACCATTAATTACTACTTTCAGCTTATCATGTTTCCGGGCTTCTGCATATATAAAACAACGGTTCAAAAAACCGGACATGTCTCCATATCCGGCTTCTTTCATTCTTTATTTCTATTTGCAGCTGATCACTTGCTTATGCCTCATCAATTGCCTTACCAATATCGTGACGCATATATTTGTTTTCAAAGTTCACCCATTCGGTTGCCTTATAAGCATTGGCGCGGGCCTCCTTCAGATTAGTCCCCTTCGCTGTGATTCCGATCACACGACCGCCATTCGTTACGATCTTTCCATCCTTAAAGGCCGTTCCCGCATGGAATGCATAATAACCCGGATGATCCTTGAAATTTCCCAGTCCGGTAATTTCAAATCCCTTCTCATAAGAGACCGGATATCCGTCAGATGCCAGAACCACACAAACTGCTGCATTGTCCTCAAATTGCAGATCAATCTGATCTAATGTTCCGTCAATACATGCCTCCATAACATCGACAATATCATTCTTCATTCTCGGAAGAACGACCTGTGCCTCCGGATCACCGAATCGTGCATTGTACTCCAGCACCTTGGTTCCCTTCGGGGTGATCATCAGTCCGCAGAACAGGATGCCGACAAAATCTCTTCCTTCCGCCTTCATGGCTGCCATTGTCTTCTCATATACTTCCTTCTGGCAGAATTCATCAATCTCCTTGGTATAGAACGGGCTCGGTGAAAAGGTACCCATACCACCGGTATTCAGTCCCTGATCTCCGTCCTTCGCACGCTTATGATCCTGTGCCGAGGTCATAGTCTTAATATGTGTACCATCGCAATATGCCAGCACGGAAACCTCCCGGCCGGTCATAAACTCTTCGATTACCATACGGTTTCCGGCACTGCCAAACTGCTTGTCCAGCATAATCGTCTTTACGCCCGCCTTGGCCTCTTCCAGATCCTTACAGATCAAAACACCCTTTCCTAAAGCCAATCCGTCTGCCTTTAATACGATCGGGAAATCAGCCTCCGTCTCCAGATAGTGAATGGCTGCATCCGCATCCTCAAAGGTCTCATATGCTGCTGTCGGAATATTATATTTCTTCATCAGGTCCTTGGAAAATGCCTTGGAGCCCTCAATGATCGCAGCATTTTTTCTCGGTCCGAATACCCGCAGACCGGCCTTTTCAAACTCATCGACAATACCACCGACCAACGGATCATCCATTCCTATGATGGTAAGATCAATCTGGTTCTCCTTTGCAAAAGCCACCAGCTTATCAAATTCCATTGCCTTAATGTCTACACATTCTGCCAGCTCTGCAATACCGGCATTTCCCGGTGCACAGTAAATCTTATCTACCCGCTTGCTCTCGCTCACCTTCTGTGCAATTGCATGTTCTCTTCCGCCACTGCCTACGATTAAAACCTTCATGCTGTTCCTCCTTGATTCTATCCTCCGGCTTTCCGCCTTCCGTTTTATCTATCTGATTCTTGTTCTGCCGTCTGTCACTTCTACTCTGCCGTTTGCGATCAGATCAATTGCCTGCGGCAGAAGCTTCCACTCTGCCTGCTCCATAACTCTCCGCTGTAAGATCTCCGGTGTATCGCCATCCTGTACCTCTACCGCTTTCTGCAGAATGATCGGACCGGTGTCTGTTCCCTTGTCCACAAAATGCACGGTTGCTCCAACCACCTTCACACCACGCGCCAGGGCCGCCTCATGCACCTTCAGACCATAATAACCGGTTCCACAAAATGCCGGGATCAGGGACGGATGGATATTGATGATCCGGTTCTCATATTTCTCTATCATTTCCGGCGGAATCACCACCAGAAAGCCTGCCAGTACAATCAGGTCAACCTGATAGGAATCAACCGCCGCAATCAATGCCTGATTAAATGCCGCACGCGTCTCATAGCTTTTCGGAGATATGCACTCTGCCGGAATCCCTGCCTTTGTGGCACGCTCCAGAGCCTTCACTCCCGGATTATTACTGATCACCACTGCCAGCTCTGTATTTGTAATGGTTCCGTCAGCAGCCCGGTCAATAATTGCCTGCAGATTCGTTCCACCGCCGGATACCAGCACTGCTACTCTTAACATAAAATAACTCCTTTTTCTCCTGCCTCAACCCGGCCTACTACATATGCAGCATCCCCGGTTGCCTTCAATGCCTCCAGCGTCTTATCTACATCTGTCGGATCGATTGCAAGCATCATTCCGATACCCATATTGTAGGTATTGTACATCATCTGCTCCTCAATGTTTCCGGTCTTCTGTAACAGTCCGAAAATCGGAGGAACCGGATAAGAATCCTTCTTTACAACCGCACGGACACCATCCGGAAGCATTCTCGGAATATTCTCATAGAAACCACCGCCTGTAATGTGGCTGCAGCCCTTAATCTTAACGCCTGCCTGACGCACGCTCCGCAATGCCTTTACATAAATTCTGGTAGGCTCGATCAATGCCTCTCCCAGTGTTTTACCAAGCTCATCATAATATGTATTTAAGGATTCTTCCGTCATATCAAATACTTTCCGCACCAGTGAGAACCCATTGCTGTGAACACCGCTGGATGCGATACCGATCAATGCATCTCCCGGCTTAATATCAGCACCTGTGATCAGATCCTTCTTATCTACAACACCAACCGCAAAGCCTGCCAGATCATACTCATCCTCTTCCATCAGACCCGGATGCTCTGCAGTCTCACCGCCGATCAATGCACAATCAGACTGTACACAGCCCTCTGCAACGCCCTGTACGATCGTTGCGATCTTCTCTGGATAATTCTTACCGCAGGCAATATAATCCAGGAAAAACAGCGGTTCACCACCGGCACATGCTACATCATTTACACACATAGCAACGGCATCGATTCCGATCGTATCATGCTTATCCATTACAAAAGCCAGCTTCACCTTTGTACCGCAGCCGTCGGTTCCGGATAACAATACCGGCTCTTCCATATCCTTAATCTTAGCCAGCGAAAATGCACCTGAAAATCCACCAATATTCGTCAGCACCTCCGGACGCATCGTCTTCTTAATATGCTTCTTCATTAATTCTACGGACTGATAACCTGCTTCAATATCCACTCCGGCATTCTTGTAATCCATGCTTTATTCCTCCTGTGATTTTACTCTTCTCTCATGTTTTCCGTGCATTCGCGGCATCCCGTCTCGCCGATCACACTTATCCATACATTATAGAGTACACATACATATTTTTCAAGTAAGTTTCCTTCTGCTTTTTATTTTCTTTCTGTTATTCGTTTTATGCATTGTTAACAAATTGTTCATATTTTTTCTGTTATTTCTTCATTTACTTTTTATAATAATATGATAAACTGATAATAGTTACTGTTTACTGGAGGTATCTTTATGTCAAAAAAGCGATTGACTATCGGACTTTTTATCTGTCACCTGGACAATGATTATGCATATGACATATGCAAGGGTGTAGATTATGCTGCAAAAGAGCTGGGTATTAATCTGGTGATTTTCCCCGGAATGTATATCAATGCAGCCTATAACGATCCGGCAAATGCCAAATATGATTACCAGTATAATTCCATCTTTTATTATGCAAAGCCTGAATCGATTGATGCATTGATCATTTCAATCGGAACGATCGGCACATTTTTAAATGAGGCCGATTCTCTAGAGTTTCTGAATCGCTTCAAGGACATTCCGATTCTGACACTGGAAGCAGAATTTCCCGGCTTTTCATCTCTCGTTATTGACAGCACAAAGGGGCTGCATGAGGTCATTCATCATCTGATTTATGATCACCACAAGAAACATATTGGTTTTATTAGTGGTCGTCAGGGCAATGCCGATGCACAGGAACGACTGGATATTTATCGTTCCACACTGGAAGAGGCCGGCATTCCGGTTGATGAATCTCTGATCGTATATGGTAATTTTTCCGAATACTGCGAAGATCTGGTAGAGGATCTGCTGGATACCCATCCGGAAATTGATGCCTTATGCTTTGCCAATGATCAGATGGCATTGGGTGGATATAATGTATTGAAGCGCAGGCACATTGAGATTGGAAAGGATATTGCCGTTACCGGTTTTGATGATGTTCCGCTTGCATTGGCACTTTCTCCGGCACTTACTACCGTCCGTGCGAATGCCTGTGAATTAGGTTATCGTTCTGTTTATCAGGTACGTGAATTGATTGAAACACATGAACTCATCTCCAGACGATTTGATTCCTCCATGATCATCCGTGATTCATGTGGTTGTGCGGAGACCACTTCTTTCTCTGCAACCAGTCGGTCTGCATCCGGTCAGTGGAGCAAACAGGAGATTCTGGACTCGATTGTTGATTCCGTCTTTGTAAATGATAAGGATACTTTTATATATAAACGAATTTCTGTACTGATCACAGAATTTCTTTCCAGACTACTGGATATCATCCTTGACCCGGCACAGCATTTTTTCCCACAGGAGCCTTTTAAAGATCTCTTTTTAAGTTATTGTAATTCCGATATACCGCTCTACTATTCCGTACCACAGATGAGCTACTGTATGCACAACATCGAGAGATTGATTCTGCCTCTTCTTCCAGAACCGGATAAGAAGATTTCTTTCTTCAATTTGACATCTGCCCTTTCCGGTCTGCTTCTAAATGCCGAATCCGGATTCCGTTACAATGAGAACCGGGATTACAAATTAAATAACTGGATCTCCAGCTATATTATTCGTGATACGATCATTAGCAGTACGAACACTGAGCTGGTATACCAGCAGATTGCTGATAAGTTTGAAAAACTGAATCTCTTCAGTTCTTATATCTTCACGGCTCCCAGTGAGGATATTCATCTGAATTCGGATGGCAGCTGGCATATACCGGACTCCCTCCAGCTTCAGGTATACAATAAAGATCACGTTAGTGTTCCTCTTACCAAATCCGCATATATGGTGGATGTCCAGAACCTATTTAATAATCCGTACATTCCACAGAATCGCCGATATACCATGGTTCTCACGCCTATTTTCACCAGTGATGAACACCACGGCATCTTCCTGTGTGAGCTGGATATTTCCAACTTCCATCATATTTATTCTATTAGTCTGCAGCTTGGAACTACATTAAAGTTCCTGAAGATGAACGAGGCACAGCAGCAAACTAACCAACAGCTGGAATATACCCTTTCCGTTCTCCATGAGAAAAATCGGCAGTTGAGTAAGATTTCAACCATTGACGAGCTGACCGGATTAAAGAACCGGCGCGGCTTCCTGACCGAGACTCAGGCAGTTATTTCTTCTTCCATTAATGAAGAACAACGGGCAATCCTGTTATTTGCTGATATGGATAACCTGAAGATCGTAAATGATACCTTTGGACATGAGGACGGCGATTTTGCCTTGCGCACAATTGCAACCGCATTGAAGAGCAGCTTAAGAAACGGCGATATCATCGGTCGGATTGGCGGTGATGAGTTCGTAGCATTCGCCCTGTTGAACAGTCAGCAGTCTGCTGACCTGATTGCCAACCGTATTCACAAGCGTCTGGCTGACATCAATGCAAGCAGTGATAAGCCATATTATATTGAGGCCAGCATCGGTATTGTCGACTTCATCTGTCACACAGATCTGGATATCCAGACCCTGATCAAGCAGGCCGACGATGCATTGTATGAGAACAAGTCACATAAACGTGCTTCCGTTCTGAAGGAAAACTTCCAATAATAAACTTCCAAAATAATTTTTTCGAAATGCAGCAGGAGCTGAATGGAATCATAAGATTCCATTCAGCTCCTGATATAAGCTTCTGGCATAGCTATCAGTCATCCCGCAGACAGAATCTGTCACCAGCAGAATTCGCAGATATAGCTTTTCTTCTTCACTTTTTCCTCGCGATTCCGCATAATAACGCTCCACATAATTCTCAGATACAAGCGTGATAACTTTCTCATCGATAGTACCAAGTTCTTTTCCAGTATCAAAATAAATAGCCGCATGTACAAACTTATCCAGCAAAAATTCCAGCATATGTCCTGCAGCAATCTCCAGCTTATAAATCGGTTCTGACACGAACGCATTCCGATATGCAATATCTCCCATTGCCTTCATCAATCCTTCTGCATAGGTGCCACAGAAAAGGTCATGCG
Source organism: Bacteroidales bacterium H4 (assembly GCA_963626805.1). Lineage (GTDB taxonomy): Bacteria > Bacillota > Clostridia > Lachnospirales > Lachnospiraceae > CAG-632. The sequence continues at coordinate 17,384 of CAVFXS010000029.1, forward strand.
GGTAATTTCCTTCCACGATTGCTTCATAATTCTGAATAAATCCATAGGTTGCACACTTGATCAGATAATTCTGCACATTTACCGCCCAGTTCTGCACTGCATAAAACTCCGGATTGCCATATTCCCGTTCCAGTGCTTTCTGATACTGGTGCTGCAGCTCCTCCAATGGATTAAAGTAGTTCATCACCCATGGTGCACTCTGCCGGTTCAACTGCCGTAATTCCCGCTCTAGCATGCCATAGGTAATACAGCCTTTTTTCACCGCATCCTCAATGTCTGCCGTCTTATATGCAATATCATCGGCCGCCTCCAAAATAAATGTCATCGGATTCCGACATCCATGTGTTCCCGTCATCTTCTGAATTTCCTGATAAATCTCACTTTCCGCATAGAAATATCCCATCTTCTTGTTCCTGATATTATCCGACTGTGGATCTGTTTCCAGCGAAGACACCGGATATTTCAAAATCGTACTCATCAATGCATAGGTCAGATTCATCCCATACTCATCCAGTGAAAAATGCAGCTTACTGATCAGCCGAAGTGCCTGAGCATTACCCTCAAACTGATAAAAGTCCTGTTTCATCTGCTCCGTCAGCATATCCTCTACCCGCCGGTCAAAAAACATCAGCTCCGGAAGCCGTTCCCGGAACCACTGTCGAATCGCCGTCTCTCCAAAATGTCCAAACGGCGGATTCCCGATATCATGAATCAGTCCGGCACACTGCAGGACATTGCACATGTCCTCTGCCATCCGCCAGTTAAAACCTGGTTCCTTTCCCGTAGCAATCAGATTCTTACCTATATTCTGACCAAGCGAGCGTGCAAAGGACGACACTTCCAGTGAATGCGTCAATCTGGTTCGGATAAAATCACTCTTATCAAGCGGAAATACCTGCGTCTTATCCTGCAGCCTCCGGAATGAAGCACTGCCAATGATCTTCTGATAATCTTTCTCATATTCGGTTCGCAGATCTCTTCCTCCATTCACAGAGGTCGGATAATTTTTTCTCCGTTTCGAACAGAGCAGCTGATTCCATTCCATTGTCATTCTCCTCGCTTCCGCAATCCTACTGGAAGGACAATAATTCCGATACTTCCTTCCGCTTCGGTGCCTCCGGTTCAAATACCGGATATCCAATTGCCACCAAGGCAGCCACCTGCTGTCCTTCCGGCACCTCAATCACTTCTGCGATCTTCGCTTCATCAAAGATTCCCATAATAACCGATCCAACCCCCTGCTCATGTGCTGCCAGGCAGAAGGTCTGTGTTGCGATTCCGGCATCAAACATCTCCCAACGATCCTCTTTGGAGGTGGTGTAAGAACCATCCTTCTCATAACCGGAACGATTCTTTACCATAGTTACCACTACCAGAGCCGCACAGTTACAAATCGTCTTGGTATTATACTCAAATCCCAGTACACAGTCCGCTGCGATCTTTTCAATCTTCTCCTTGTCCTCTACCACAATGTATCTGGTAATCTGTGTGTTTTTCCAGGATGGTGCATATGCTGCCGCACCTACGATTGTTTCCAATACCTCATGTGATACTGCCTCTTCTTTAAACTTTCTGCAGCTTCTCCGTGTCTTAATACATTCCATTGCTTCCATTGTTCATTTCTCCCTTCGTATTATGATTGTATCTTGTGTTATGCTGTTCCGTTACAGGCTGCCCGTTTTCCATGCCTGCAGTACCTTCTCCAGATCTTCTCTGGTCTCCATCTCATTGACCACGCCGCGAATCCGGGTGGAATTCGAATATCCGGTCGTATACCAGGACACATGCTTCCGCATCTCATGTACACCGGTATATTCTCCCTTGAACTCTATCATCATATCAAGATGCCGTAGAATCATATCTACCACTTCTGCTACAGATGGTTTTTCCGGAGTCTCTCCTGTCCGGAGTGCTTCCCTGATCTGTGAAAATATCCACGGATTGCCTTTGGCACCTCTGCCGATCATGAATGCATCACAGTTCGTTTCTGTCTTCATCCGCAAGGCATCCTCTGCTGTCAGAATATCTCCGTTTCCGATTACCGGAATGGATACCGCTTCTTTCACCTGCCGGATGATGTCCCAGTCGGCTTTGCCTGCGTAATACTGTGCCCGTGTTCTTCCATGGACTGCTACCGCAGCCGCTCCATTTTTCTCTACGATCTGTGCAACCTCTACAGCATTTACATGCTCTTCATCAATGCCCTTTCGCATTTTCACAGTTACCGGAATAGATACCGATTCCGAAATCGCCGCTACAATCTCGCCTGCCAGAGATGGATTCTTCATAAGTGCTGAACCCTCTCCGTTATTAAATACCTTCGGCACGGGACATCCCATATTTACATCTATGAAATCAAAGCCAATCGCTTCGATCTGTTTCGCCATGTCTCCCAGTAGCTGTGGCTCTGATCCAAACAGTTGCAGGCCGATGGGTTGTTCCCTCTTATCCAGTGCAAGTAAAGGAATCGTGTTCCGATTCTTATAATACATGGCCTTTGCACTTACCATCTCTGTATAAAGAATATCACAACCCTGTTCCTTACAGAGCAACCGGAATGGCAGATCCGTCACGCCAGCCATCGGTGCCAGTATCAGTTTATCCTGTATGTCAATGTTCCCGATCCTTGCACTCATATCTAGCGTTCCTGCTTCTCGTAAATCAGCTTCAGACCCTTCAGTGTCAGATCCGGATCATAGATATCGATCACCTTTGTCTCCTGGGAAATAATTTTTCCAAGTCCGCCGGTAGCTACAACCCTCATATGCTCCAGCTTCGCTTCCTGCTTGATCTTATGTACAATATATTCTGTCTGTCCGATTCCGCCATAGATCAATCCTGCCTGCATGCTGGTAACCGTATTTTTCGCCAGAATACTCTCCGGTTTACGGATCTCTATCTCCGGCAGCTTTGCTGCATTATTCCAGAGTGTATTGGCTGAGATTCGGATTCCCGGGGAGATTACACCTGCAACCAGACTTCCGTCTGCCGTCACCAGATCATGTGTAGTTGCTGTTCCGAAATCAATTACAATTACCGGACCACCATATAACTCATATGCTGCAACAGCATCTACAATTCTATCCGCCCCCAATTCCCGCGGATTCTCCGTTGCCAGCTTGATTCCGGTTCGGATACCGGGACCAACAATAATCGGCTTTACATGAAAATATTTCAGAATTCCACTTGTGAGCGAATGCATCACATCCGGCACTACGGATGCTACAATTACTGCGTGAATCGACTTTACTGAAAGATTTCTTGCATTTAACAGATCCATAAAGAAGATTCCATATTCATCTGATGTCCGCGGAATCTTGGTCGTCATTCGGAAGGTTCCTTTTATTTCATCACCATCAAACAAACCGATGGTAATATTTGAATTTCCAACATCAATTGTCACTAACATAATATGCTTCTCCTTAATCAGATTTCATAATCCACACAGCACCGACTGACCTTTACCTTTGCAATCTCTCCGGCAACTGCGACATGCGCCGGGTGTACTGCATATTTCTCACAGTCCTCCATTGAGTCAAAATCTGCAAGCAATATCAGCTGTGCATTATCCTTCGGAGCCTGCTCTGCATTTACGCCTACCTCCATTTTCTTCAGAAACGGAATCTGTGCCGGAAGCTCCAGCAATTTATCTCCCAGTCGTCTGGCCTCCTGAGTCGATGTCAGTTCTCCGTTCTCGCGGATACCAAACATTACCACATGTCTTATCATCTCCAAGTCCTCCTACTCTTCTATGTCTATTTTCTCACCCAAAAAGAATACCTTATAATATGTCTCCAGTGCCTCCAGCAGTTCTCTGCGGTGTTCCCGGATCTGCTTAATCTTTAATGCACTGCCGATATCATCATATAATAAGTCACCCTCATTCGCTGCTGTAATAAAGTTCAGATTTCCTCTGGAATCATATTCCAGAGTCAGAATGCCACCAATCTCCTCCGTAAATGTTACGCACATGATCTGCAGCTCCCGCTGGATGCCTTCCGGAAGATTTTCAAAATCCTCATTCAGATAATATTTCTCCTCATATTTGGATGATACACATAAAATCACATTGTCCTGATGCATAATCTGCCTCCTGTATCTTCTATTCTTCCGTCCAAAAATCTACCGGATCCCGCCAGTCACAATACCAGCCGTTCTTTCCCAGTGAATATCGGAACATATATTTTGCATAAATCTCATCTTCCGAAATAAATGTCTGATTCCAGTATCTGGAATCCGCTGAATTCTCCCGGTTATCTCCTAACAGAAAATAGCTGTTTGCCGGAACAATCCAGTCATCCTCGCCGTCCCGTAGTTCTCTGGTCATTCCCTGTACATAGTCATCACGTACCCGCCGGTCATTCACATAGACACCATCTGTCCGTAGCTCCACATGATCTCCCGGACATCCGATCACCCGCTTAACCATAAATTCATTATATTCTGCACTCCAAAATATTACTATTTCTCCATAGTCTGGCTGACCAAACCAGTATGCCATCCGATTGCCGACGATCCGATCTCCGGTCATGATGGTTGTCTCCATGGAGCCGGACGGTACCTCCGCATGAAAAAACATCACCTGCGTCAGGATCAGTGCAATCAGAATACCATATAATATCGGGAGCACCACTGCATGTACAAATGACTTCAGCTTCTGCCCCGGTCTTCTGGCCTCTTCTTCCAGATTCTTCTGTAATTCTACCTGACGCTCTGCTTCAAACTTACGCTCCACCTGAGTCCGTGCCTCATTCAGCAGATGCTCCGTCTGCTCCTCCGGTTGTTTCGGTAGTTTAATATTCTGTAAATCATTTTCTAATGGACTATTATTTTCTTCCTTCACAATCGTTTCCTATCGTTTCTATATGTATGATATATTGTTTTCGCAATTTCATCGCTCAATCACTTCGCCGTTCGCCAAAAGTGAGCAAGCTCCCTATGGCTCACTTGCGCTCATTATATCACAGAATCCTGAATATGACCATAAGATAGCTCTTTTCTTCTGAAAATGGCCACAGCATATATGCGCAGTCCGCAATCTGCAATTCCCGCCTCTCATAGGTCTTTCCGATTTCCTGTTCCAGCTGATAGGCTCCCTCCACCCGTGACAGCCTCATCCGGTGTAAACCGGAGCTTCCCTGTTCGGTCAACCGCTCAATCGCTTCCTCTCTGAGTGCGGTATCTTCCCGAAGGAATGTCGTATACTCGTATCCCAGATATACAATTCTTCCATATTGCTTCATAACACATACGGATTCTTCTGCAAAGCTTTGGTTGAAATGCTCTACGCTCCGTTTTACCTGCTGCCGTACCGATAATGGATAGTGTCCTGTCTTCAGTGCAAGTATTAATGGCATATATACCTGACTGTGAAAACCCATACAAATGACCCGGTCAAATCCCTGAAGGTCGTACATTTCCAGCGTCTCCCGAACCACATGGCGGAAACTTCTCTGTGTCCAGAATGCGTCCTCGTAGCCTACTGTCCATGTAGTCAATGCCTCTGATCCGGTCTCACATGCTTTCTGAAATGCATCAAGCCGTTGCTCTGTCAGTCCTGCTACATCTGCACATATCGTATGCAGATTTTCATGGCTTCCTGCCTTCTCTGTTCCTGCCTGCAGAGTCTCCGGATTACAGTCCAGCAAAAATACCTGTCGGTCGTTTTCCAACAACCGTTCCAGTTCCAGATCATCACAAGCACCCGCTCCTACGACCAGCACTGTCTCTCCCGGCTCTGCATCCGTCATCACATATGCTGTCAGATCTCTCCGATATGCTTTCCAGCGTTCATCCGCTCCGTCAATTCTTGAATTTCCACTCATCTTATGCCTCTTCGTTTTATTCTTTATCCTTCGGCTTTATATCATATCCCCAGCCGTTTCATTCATACTCCAGCTTATCTGAAGCCATAGTTTACAATACGCTGCAATTGGAGCAACACCCTCCAGAACCCTTACACCACAATCCCTGTATGCCTGCTTGGTCTCATAACCGCCTTCCATCTGCTCGACTCCCAGCAGATAGACCAGGACATCTCTTTCTGCCATTTCCTGTACAAAGCTACGGAACGCATCGTCAACCCGCATCGTTCCGGCATGATAGCACTGTAACATAACCGCCCGAACACCTCCCAGTCGCTCCGAACTCGGATATACGATTCCGGGAGCCATGTGAATCCACAGGATTCCGGAATCCTTTTTCAGTGCATGATATATCTCTTCCGGTGGCAGCATTTCCTCTGTGTTCTTCTGTAGAACTTCCGGCTCTTCAGCCTCTCCTGCCACCCAGGTGCCATCCGGTCGATACCAACCCACACAGCTTCCGTAAATGCTATGAAGATCGTCCTCAAACACTGCATGCTCCAGCAGACGTGTCCCCCGATGAACATAGGTATTACCGTCCGCATTCCGATAAACAACGCCGACACCACAATATCCATCTGATATTCGTTGCACCGCATAGCGGAAGTTATCCAGTCCGTTCGCCCGTGCATCCTCCAGGGGGTAATTACTGGATACCAGCAGGATCGGAACCAGCCGATTCCCATATACATATTCCAGCATGGCTGCCGTGTACTGTAGCGTATCCGTTCCATGGCAGACAATGATTCCATCATATTTTGCCGCTTCTATACAATCACCGACTTCATCCAGCAGCTTTATCAGGTACTTTGCCTCCAGATTTTCACTCAATATCTGATATGGCATCCGGCTGTCTATCTCCACACTCACAGTCAGATCCGGATATCTCATCCGGAATAACCGCAGCACCTCATACGGTGTCTCCGTGTCCGGGACGATCCAGCCATCCTGTATCACCCTGCTACCAATGGTTCCTCCTGTTGCAAGCATCGCTATTTTCATTCTGTTTCCCTTCATTTCTTATTGAAATTAGTATCAAGTTATCAAACCTTTTTCTATCTGTCAATTCCTTATACTATTGTTTTTAAGAAAAAAAATTCCCCCTTTATTGACAAGGTATAATTCCCCCTCTATAATTAAAATAATATTATCGAATAAAGGGGGATACTTTATGGGATTTCAATTAGCAGATGACAATGATTCATCGTCATCTTCGAAGCGTAACTCACCGACCGATACTTCCGTTGCAGATGATTTCTCTCTGAATAGCGATGCCAGCAAGCCAAATCAGAATGACTGGAATGAAGGCTTTGGTCCACAGGTTAATGATACTGTTTTTATAGCAAACCAGTATCAGAGTTCCAGACCGGCTGCCACATCTGTATCATCAAAGGCAAGCGGACGTGCAACTAATTCCTTTCCACCGTTTCTCATGCTGATCAATGCCGCATTAAACATCCTATTTATGGTTCTGGTTGTGATGCAGATCAAAGGAACGGTTGCCGACCCACAGTCATTAATGGCAGTTGCTTCCTCTTATACTATATTAGTCGTAGCTGCTGAGGTGTGTCTGATTGCAGATGCCATTGTCATGTGTGTGAAAGGAAACGGATTTGGACTGATTATCTGGGCGCTTCTCCTTCCTGTCGTTTATTACTTCGTTCGTTGTAAACGCAATGGCGATTCTTCCCTGATTGCAACCATTATTATATTGCTAATGCTTGTTACTGGCGGAATATATTTCTTCTCTGTTTCATCTGCAATGTCCGGCATTGATATAGGTGGTCCACAGGATATTAATACAGACCCTGCATTAGCGGAACAGGTGACCCTCCTTTCTACCCAGACCTTGAAATACGGCGGTAGAAACTATACATATAAGAGCATGATTGAAGCAAATATTGTCAAGCCGGTTTACAGTCTGATTCCCGAAACAAAAGATGCAGGTAAACGGTTGTCTATCTCTGGCACCCTGGCTACGGACAATAGCCAGAACATCGAGATTCAGATCAACACAGGTTCTTTCAAGGTTTGCCAGATTACGATTGGATCCACTACATACACCACGGATACGGAAATCAATAATGCTTTAATACCATTATTGGCGAATACAAGTGCAAATTAAGTCTTTTAATATGATGCTATAAATAAAGCCTGCAGAATGGATACTGCAGGTTTTATTAAAGATGCCATACAAGAAAGTCCTGCAGGCTTTCACCTACAGGACTCTTCTTTATGATTTTTTTAATTATAGTCTTGACTATACAATCCCCTGTGCATTCATAGCATCTACAACCTTTAAGAAACCAGCGATATTAGCACCAGCTACATAATCACCAGGCTTTGCATACTTCTTAGCAGCCTCATCAGCGTTATGGAAGATATTCTCCATGATTCCCTGAAGCTTTGCATCAACCTCTTCAAATGTCCATGATAATCTCTCGCTGTTCTGGCTCATCTCTAATGCAGATGTTGCAACACCACCAGCGTTTGCTGCCTTACCAGGAGCAAATAGAACACCGTTCTCCTGTAAGTATTTAGTAGCCTCTAATGTAGTAGGCATGTTAGCACCCTCTGCTACTGCAATACAACCGTTAGCAACTAACTGTTTAGCATCGTCAATCAGTAACTCATTCTGAGTTGCACATGGAAGAGCAACATCACACTTGATTGACCATACGCCACGTCCCTCATGATACTGAGCACTTGGACGAGCTGCTGCATATTCGGTCAGACGAGCACGCTTAACTTCCTTAACTTCCTTTAGTAATGCAACATCAATTCCTTCCGGATCATATACCCAACCGGTAGAGTCAGATACTGTTACAACCTTAGCACCCATCTGCTGTGCCTTCTGTGTAGCATAGATTGCTACGTTACCGGAACCTGATACACATACTGTCTTACCTGCGATGTCATGACCGTTACACTTTAACATTTCTCTTGTGAAATATAACAGACCATAACCGGTAGCTTCTGTTCTTGCTAAAGATCCACCATAAGATAATCCCTTACCGGTTAATACGCCTTCATATAAACCACGGATTCTCTTATACTGACCATACATATAACCGATCTCTCTTGCACCTGTTCCGATATCACCAGCAGGTACGTCTGTGTCAGCACCGATGTACTTGCACAGCTCTGTCATAAAGCTCTGGCAGAATGCCATAACTTCACGGTCTGATTTACCCTTAGGGTCAAAGTCAGAACCACCTTTACCACCGCCAATCGGAAGACCGGTCAGGGAATTCTTGAAGATCTGCTCGAAGCCTAAGAACTTTATAATACCAATATTTACTGATGGATGTAATCTTAAACCACCCTTGTAAGGTCCGATTGCTGAGTTAAACTGTACACGATAACCAGTATTAACCTGAACCTGTCCATTGTCATCTACCCAAGGTACACGGAACTTAAACTGTCTCTCTGGCTCACATAAACGTTCAAGCAAAGCATCCTTCTTGTAAGCTTCCTCATTTGCCTCGATAACCGGGCGAAGAGAATTCAATACCTCATCAACTGCCTGCAAAAACTCTGGTTCACTTGCATTCTTCTTCTGAACTAATGCAAGCACGTCATCAACGTATGACATCACAAACTCCTCCTTATAATAAATAATACTCCTCGAACGAAAGCGGCGTAATTGACCTGCATATGCTAAAATCATAATGAGATCGCGGTTCATTATGACTGCATATAGAAATCCCTGAAGCAAATAACGCCCAGGGATTGTAAGACGCCTTTGTTCTAGGCTCAATTATATTATATATGTCTTCTTTTTTCAATGATTATTTCGGGCAGTTATCTGAAAAATATCGGATTCTGTCTCCGAAATTTTGTTTCTAGCCGATTTCCGGAACTCGTGCCAGCAGATATGAATAAATTTTCTCAGCATATGCTCTTTTTCCTGTAAAGTGTAATACGTACTGCTGTTTTCCTGACCGAATCTGAATCATGACATAATCCACATCCGGGCTGGGTTCTATCCACTGCACTCTTGAAACCTCATCATATGGGAGAAGTTTCTCCCCATTATGAAGAATCAGCTTTATATGTTCTTCCGTGAATTCATATGTGATGTCATATGCCTGCTGCCGAAACGATGCTTTCAGCAGATAAACACCATAGAATGCAGCCACTGCTGCAACTGCAATCACAAGAAATTTCATAGACGGAACCTGAACTGCCAATAAGACTCCGAGAATTCCAAGCACTAAAAATACGGCTCCGGTAATTCGGTAACCGATCCGTCCCGCTTTACTTTTTTTCACTGTATATTCCATAGTACCTCCTCGCCTGTCGGCTCGGTCATCGGGCTGCGCCCTATACAACAAAGCGGCAACCCGTTGCTTTGTATGCAAGCATACCGCAACGATTGTCGTTTTGTTGTGCACGGCTTGAGCCTTATCTGTATATGATATCGTCGCGGCCAGGACCGTTTGAGATGATCGTGATTGGGAAGCCAATATGCTTCTCTACAAACTCAATATACTTCCGGCAGTTCTCCGGTAAGTCTTCATATTTCTTAATGCCACGGATGTCACACTTCCAGCCCGGCAGAGTCTCCAGTACAGGCTTTGCCTTCTCCAGTAAGGTTGTGGTTGGGAAGTCTGTGGTTACTTCGCCATCGATTTCATAACCGATACATACCGGAATCTCATCCAGATAACCTAATACATCCAGAACAGTAAACGCTACATCTGTGGTTCCCTGTACACGGCAGCCATACTTGGATGCTACACAGTCAAACCATCCCATTCTTCTCGGACGTCCGGTAGTAGCACCGTACTCGCCGCCATCACCACCGCGTCTTCTTAACTCATCTGCTTCCTCGCCAAAGATCTCGCTGACAAAGGCACCGGCACCTACCGCACTCGAATATGCCTTACATACGGTAATAATCTTCTTAATCTCATATGGCGGAATACCGGCACCGATCGCACCGTAACCTGCCAGTGTTGAGGATGATGTTACCATCGGATAAATACCGTGATCCGGATCCTTCAGGGAACCTAACTGTCCCTCTAACAGGATATTCTTGCCATCCTTGATTGCCTGATATAAATATGCGGAAGTATCGCATACATATGGCTCGATCATTTTCTTATATTCCATTAAGGTCTGGAAAATCTCATCTGCCTTTAACAATGGCTGATGATATAAATGCTCAAGCAATACATTCTTCTGAACGATCACACGCTCGATCTTCTCTTTCAGAGCATCCTCATCGAACAGCTCACTTACCTGAAAACCGATCTTCGCATATTTATCTGAATAGAACGGTGCAATTCCGGACTTGGTAGAACCGAATGATTTACCGGCCAGTCTTGCTTCCTCATATGTATCAAACAAAACATGATATGGCATAACGATCTGTGCACGGTTGGAAACCAGAATCTTCGGCTTCGGTACACCCTTTGCCACAACATCATCAAGCTCATGAATCAGCTTCGGAATATCCAGTGCCACACCGTTTCCGATAATACTGGTTGTATGTCCGTAAAATACACCGGACGGAAGTGTATGCAATGCGAATTTACCATAGTTATTTACAATGGTATGACCTGCATTTGCACCACCCTGGAACCGAACAATAATATCGGATTCCTTTGCTAATGTATCTGTAATCTTACCTTTTCCTTCATCGCCCCAATTGGCTCCCACAATTGCCTTTACCATACGTGCATCCTCCTGCTCCATCTGTCACAATTCAATGTCATTGCGAAATAAATCCACAATGCTCTTTTAATATACAACAAGTCACTCCATAAGTAAAATCAATATTTATTATATTTATCATAAGCATACATTATGACATCAGCAACTTCATCAATCCATCTGCAGCTACTGACAATGGAAGCCGGTCATCATTGACTACACAGATATGCCGTTTCGGTATCTGTTTATCAAACTGCAGGATAAACAGTTCATCTGCATTGATATAGGGCTGTGCAAAATCCTGCACCACACAGCCAATCCCCAGATTCTGCAGTGCAAACTGTACGATCATATCACTGGTTGCCAGCTCAAACTCCGGTTCCAATGTCACCTGTTCATTATTCAAAAACTGATCCACATAATGTCTAGTGCTGGTATTCTCCTCCAGACATATGATCGGTATATCATTTAACTGTTCATATCGGAGCATCTGTGATTTATAGTTCCAGAACCGGCTGCCCGCCACGAACACATCCTGTATCTCCCGTGCCGGAAGAATCTGCAGATGCTTCTGCTCCTCGAACGGAGTACTGACAATTCCGAAATCGATCCGCCCAGCCTTCAGATGCTCCAGTGTCTGCGGTGTCGGAGCATTGGTAACCGTAACCTTGATATCCGGATACAGTCTGTGGTAGTTCCGAAGGAATGGGAGCAAATAAAACTGCAATGTCATATCACTGGCTCCGATCCGGATCTCTCCGGTCTTCATATTCAGCATTTCCTGCAGCTTCTGTTCTCCCAGTGCGATCTGCTCATATCCGTTTTTCACATAGGAATAAAGCATGGTTCCCTCTTTGGTTAAGGACACGCCCTTTACGGTCCGAACAAAGAGACAGACCCCCAGAGCCTGCTCCAGCTGCTTCAGTGCCTGACTGACTGCCGGCTGAGAAATACAGAGCTCGCCCGCTGCACCTGTAATGCTTTTATATCTAGCCACATAATAAAATATCTTATAATATTCCATGCTGATATTCATGCTCCGTTACCCTCCTGTCATGTCTTCATTCTATCATCAATTATTGGCTCTGTCATGCAGAATCATTCAGAGAAGTTTCTTCCATTATCATATATCATAATAACCAAAAGGCCGTCTGCTTTTCATTTATCTATCATGCAAAGCAGACGGTCTCTTAGCTTAACTATTCACTTCCGGATTTCTGGTGTTTCCTGACCTCACAGACCGAAATCCAAATCATACCCATTCTTTCCTATTATTTATTATACATTAATCTCCGCAGTCATACCCAGAATGTTCCGATTGGCATCCAGAATCGGCTGTACCACTTCATCCAAAAATTCCTCTGTCTGTTCCGGTGCACGTCCCACAAAGTTCTTAGGCTCTAACAATGCCTCAATTTCCTCCTTGGTCATACCGAATGCAGGATCTGCAGCAATTCGATCTACCAGATCATTCTCCCTACCTTCCTTCTTCACAACAGCACCTGCTGCCATGGAATGCTCGCGGATACGCTCATGCAGTTCCTGACGGTTACCGCCTCTCTTAACCGCATCCATCATAATGTTTTCGGTTGCCATGAACGGAATCTCCTTCATGAACCGCTGATAAATAACCTTATCGTATACAACCAGGCCATCTACGACATTCAGATACAGATCCAGAATACCATCAATTGCAAGGAATGCTTCCGGAACGGAAATTCTCTTATTGGCAGAGTCATCCAGAGTTCTCTCAAACCACTGGGTGGCTGCCGTAATTGCCGGGTTAATAGAATCTGCGATCACGTAATTTGACAGAGATGCAATTCTCTCACTCCGCATAGGGTTTCTCTTATATGCCATAGCCGAAGAGCCGATCTGATTCTTCTCAAACGGTTCCTCGATCTCCTTCAGATGCTGAAGCAGACGAATATCATTCGAAAACTTATGGGCGCTCTGTGCAATCCCGGATAATACATTCAGAATTCTGGAATCCACCTTCCGTGAATAGGTCTGTCCGGATACCGGATAACACTCTGCAAATCCCATCTTTTCTGCAATCTTTTTATCAATCTGGCGGACCTTCTCATGATCACCATTAAACAGCTCCAGGAAGCTTGCCTGTGTACCGGTCGTTCCCTTAGAGCCAAGCAGCTTTTGCTGTCCGATCATATATTCCAGATCACTTAAGTCCAGTAACAGCTCCTGCATCCACAGGGTCGCACGCTTACCAACCGTAGTCGGCTGAGCAGGCTGGAAATGTGTAAATGCCAGGGTCGGAAGATCTTTATATGTTCTGGCAAATTTTGCAAGTTCATTGATCACGTTGATCAGCTTCTTACGAACCAGCTTCATAGCCTCTGTCATCACAATTACATCTGTATTATCACCGACATAGCAGCTGGTTGCTCCCAGATGGATAATACCGGCTGCCTTCGGGCACTGCTGACCATACGCATATACATGACTCATAACATCATGACGTACCAGCTTTTCCCGTTCCTTTGCAACTTCATAATTAATATCATCGGCATGCGCCTTTAACTCATCAATCTGCTCCTGAGTAATAACCGGTTTGCCATTCTCGCTCAGTCCAAGCTCCAGTTCTGTCTCTGCCAGAGCGATCCACAGCTTACGCCATGTCTTAAACTTCATATCCGGTGAGAAGATATACTGCATCTCACGGCTTGCATATCTGGCTGATAACGGGCTCTGATAAATCTCATTGTTACTCATTGTACTTCCTCCTAAAACTTGTTTGTTATTGCTCCCCGCTTGAACTCCTCATGCTCGCCACGGATATCCTCTGTCGGACGCTTGATCGGATAATTACCGCTGAAGCAGGCATCACAGTAACCACAATGGTCATGAATCAGCTCCGGCAGACGGTTCAGCTCCAGGTAACCGAGGGAATCTGCTCCGATAATCTGACAGATTTCTTCCACTGTCTTGTTATGGGCGATCAACTGGTCCTCATCCGGTATATCCGTTCCGAAATAACACGGATGCAAAAACGGCGGCGAACTGATCCTTACATGTACCTCTGTTGCTCCGGCCGCCTTCAGCATCCCTACGATCCGGTCACTGGTCGTTCCCCGGACAATCGAGTCGTCGATCATAACAACCCGCTTTCCTTTTACAACCTCTTTCAGGACATTTAGCTTCACATTTACACTGGACTCCCGCTGACTCTGCTTCGGCTTAATAAAGGTCCGGCCTACATAGGTATTCTTAATAAATGCTGTACCGTATGGGATTCCGGACTCCAGTGCATATCCCATGGCTGCCGCATTTCCGGACTCCGGAACACCGACTACCAGATCCGCATCCACCGGATGATCCTTTGCCAGACACCGTCCCGCAATGATACGGGATGCATACACACTCATACCATCAATATGGCTGTCCGGCCGTGCGAAATAAATATATTCAAAAATGCATCTTGCATGCTTCTCCTGACACATGCTCTTTACAGACTGGATTCCATTCTCCGGCGAAATCGTTACAATCTCTCCCGGCTCTACATCCCGGACAAACTCCGCACCGACGGTATCCAGTGCACAGGTCTCCGATGCCAGAAAATATGTATTATCTCGCTTTCCTATACATAACGGACGGAATCCGAATGGATCTCTGGCTCCGATCAGCTTTCGCGGACTCATAATCACAAGCGAATAGGCGCCTTCAATCTTCTTCATGGCTCTTGCCACCGCATCCTCAACAGTGGTTGTATTTAACCGTTCTCTCGCAATATGATATGCAATTACCTCAGAGTCAATCGTGGTCTGAAAGATAGCGCCGGTATACTCCAGCTCTCTCCGAAGCTCCGGTGCATTGGTCAGATTACCATTATGCGCCAATGCCAGAGTACCCTTTACATAATTCAGTACCAGAGGCTGTGCATTCTCACGGGTACTGGAACCCGCTGTTGAATACCGCACATGTCCCACTCCGATATTCCCCTTTAATTTCTCCAGATTCTCCGGTTCAAATACCTCATTGACCAGTCCCATTCCTTTATAAGACAGTACTTTTCCCTTCGGTCCCTCTGTATCTGACACCGCAATACCACAACTTTCCTGTCCTCGATGCTGAAGTGCAAACAACCCATAATACACAGATGGTGCTACATCTTCGCCATCAAAGCTGTACGCTCCAAAAACCCCACATTCCTCATGGAGTTCCTCTTCCTCATATGCATGATCCATAATCTGTTCGGACATTCTTGTTCTCCTTGTAGTTTATTCTTTTGTCAACCAGCCATGTACCATTATGTCCTTTTTCCAGGAAACTGTCAATGGTTGTTTCCCGTCATGTCGTTTTTCTACATTTTACGCTGGTATATCATTCTACGATTTGTTATAATTAATAAAAAGTCAGAAAGGGGAATATTCACTATGACCGAATCTATATCTGAAAAAAGAAAATATAAGCGTCTTCCGATCAAATTAACCCTGGAAGTATCCTCATTATTCAAACAAAATGAGGAGTTACAGATCGGAAATGCCGAGTTTAATGTATTTAACATTTCAAAATCCGGTCTCGGCTTTACAACCTCAACCCAGCTCCCACTTGGCTATTATTTCAATGCATCCATCGAATTTGACGGCACCACTGATATACTCCGCTATGTTGTAAAGCTCATTCGTACGGAACAGCTGGACAATGATTTGTATCTATATGGCTGTGAATTTGTCGGACTTGCAAATATTTATGATTATCTCTTTGATGAATATGAAGCAACGGTCGAACATTAAATCAGCAAAATGCATTATATAAAAGATAACATACTGATCCCCTCTGACATATATCTGCAGTCTTTCCATCCGAGGATGTCTGTTATTCCGGGATCAGTATGCCTCTTTTTATTTTCATCAAAAGAATTCGTCTACAGGATTCTTCAATTCGTTCCTCTGATATCTCCCCATCTGCAACCGCATTCAGAATCCCCTGATAGCAGGCATTATAATCCTGCGGCATCAATATCATATCGCAACCTGCAAGTATGGCTTTCTGTGTTGCATCCTCCTGACTATAATTTTTCGTAATTGATCCCATCTGAAAGGAATCGGTAATCACAACGCCCTGATATCCAAGCTCCTCCCTCAGATATCCGGTCACAACCTCCTCCGATAAGGTAGACGGTTCCGCCGGATCCACCTCTGAGAGTGCCAGATGTGAGACCAAAATTGCATCTACATCTTCTTCTATTGCCTTTTCAAACGGCAAAAACTCCGTTTTTTCCAATTCTTCTAACGTCGTATCTACCTGTTGCAGGTTCTTATGAGTATTTCCACTGACCGCACCATGTCCCGGAAAATGCTTGGCAACTGCACTGACACCATACTCCTGTAATCCACGTACTTCTTCTCCGACCATCTGTGCTACCAGATCAGCATCGTTACCAAAGGATCTGGTTCCGATCTCATAATTCTGCGGATTGGTCAAAACATCCGCATCCGGAGCAAAGTCCAGATTAAATCCATAGTTCTGCAATCCTTCCGCCAGTGTTTTCCCGACCTCATATGCCTGCTCCGGATTCCCGGTTTCTCCGATGTCCTGCATGGCTCCTACATTCTCCATACTGATATCGGCACAACCACCCAGTCTGGACACAATTCCACCTTCTTCATCTACACCGACAAAGAGCGGCAGCTTTGTCCGTTCCTGACATACCTTTATCAGCTCCATAACCTGAACATCGTTTTCTATATTCCCGCCCATCAGTATAATTCCTCCGGGTGCATAGGCATCCATACTGCTCAGCATACCATCGGTTGCCTGCGTAACCTGATTGGCAGCTTTTGTCGTAGGATTTTCCAGATTGCCAGGGGTCACAAAGAACATCTGCCCCACTTTCTCTTCCAGCGTCATTGTCTGAAGCATTTCCTCTACCCACGCTTCCGGAGTCAGTACCCAGTTCTCATCCAGCCGGGATGCTGCTTTCATCTGAACCGGCTCTATCGCACTGATATCCAGCTCTGTTTTCCCCGTAAAAAGGCAACCGCCAGCAGCTGCTGTGGTTCCCCACAGAAGCAATACCAGCGGCATAATATAACATAGGAATCTATTCCGTTTTCTGTTTCTGTTTTTTCCCATATATTCAGACCTTTATATTTCTACGTTTCTTTTGGTCCCTTATTACAGTAATTCCTTCAGCATCTTATTTACCATACCCGGATCAGCCTTACCCTTCATGACCTTCATTGTCTGTCCAACCAGGAATCCGATTGCCTTCTCCTTACCGTTTCTGTAATCCTCTACAGACTGTGGATTGGATGCAATCACTTTCTCGACAACCTTCTTCAGTGCACCTTCATCATTTATAGTCTTTAACCCATGCTCTTCCACATATGACCTTGGATCAATATTTTCAGAGAATACCTTTTCAAATACTTCCTTGGCAACCGTACCATTGATTTCTTTTGCTTCCACCATCTGAATTAACGCAGCCAGATTTGCAGCCGAGAACTGAATCTCATCCGCTTCCATCTCATGCTCCTTTAACAGTCGCATAGTCTCTACCATCAACCAGTTAGCTGCCTTCTTCGGGGCTGCACCAAGTGCAATCGTCTCCTCAAACAGATCTGCCATCTTCTTGGAAGAAGTAATGATGTCAATATCATATTCCGGAATATCGTACTCTTCCCGATATCTCTGCTGCTTCTCTGTTCTGAGCTCTGGCTGCTTCGCACGGATCTCTCCCATCCACTCATCACTGATTATGATCGGAACCAGATCCGGATCCGGGAAATACCGGTAATCCTGTGCATCTTCCTTAGAACGCATGGCATAGGAATATCCCTTTGTATCATCCCAGCGCCGGGTCTCCTGAACAACCGATTTTCCCTCTTCGATCAGGTCAATCTGACGTTCCTGTTCATTTTCGATAGCTCTTGCAATTGCCTTGAATGAATTTAGGTTCTTCATCTCGGTACGGGTACCATACTGCTCTGCACCCATTTCCCGTACAGACAGATTCACATCTGCACGCATGGAGCCTTCATTCAGCTTGCAATCAGAGGCTCCCAGATACTGAATAATCATTCTCAGCTTATCCAGGTATGCGATTACCTCCTCTGCCGAACGCATATCCGGCTCAGATACGATCTCGATCAAAGGCACGCCGGAACGGTTAAAATCAACCAGAGACGTATCATCATATGGATCATGTACCAGCTTTCCTGCATCCTCCTCCATATGAATCTCATGGATTCCTATAAATTTCTTATTTCCGTTTACCTCAATCTCTACCTTACCGTTTCTGCAGATCGGGTAATACAGCTGAGAAATCTGATAATTCTGCGGATTATCCGGATAAAAATAATTCTTTCGGTCAAATTTGCAATTCTTTGTAATCGTACAGTTCGTAGCCAGACCTACTGCAATTGCCTTCTCCACAACTGCTTTGTTCAATACCGGAAGGGATCCCGGCATACCGGTACATACCGGGCAGGTGTGTGTATTCGGAGTGCCTCCAAATGCCGTACTGCATCCACAGAAAATCTTTGTTTTTGTTGCCAGTTCAACATGAACCTCCAGTCCGATAACTGTTTCATATGCCTTACTCATTTTAAAGCCCCCTTTCTGTCAGTGCTGTCGGTCTCCTATAGCCTCTACCCTGTTCAAAGGTATAAGCGGCACGAATAATGGTCTTCTCATCAAAAGGCTTCGCCAGAAGCTGCATACCTACTGGCATTCCATCCCTGTCAAATCCACATGGAAGAGAAATACCCGGAAGCCCTGCCAGATTCACAGATACGGTATAAATATCACCCAGATACATCTTTAATGGATCCGATAAACTCTCTCCGATCTTCAATGCAGTTGTCGGAGCTACCGGTCCGAGGAGCACATCATATTTCTCAAATGCCTTGTCAAATGCCTGCTTAATCAGTGCCTTTGTCCGCAAGGCCTTAATATAATAAGCATCATAATATCCGGAGCTTAATACAAAGGAACCTAACATGATTCGGCGTTTCACTTCCGGTCCGAAGCCCTCTGAACGTGTCTTCTTATACATATTATGAAGATCTGTATATTCTGCTGTCCGATATCCGTATTTTACACCGTCAAACCGCTCCAGATTGGAGCTTGCTTCTGCAGAAGCAATAATATAGTATGCAGGAATCGCATACTCAACCAGACTCAGGTCAAACTCTTCAACGATAGCACCCTTTCCCTCCAGAGTCTTCGCCGCTGTCAGAACCTGCTCTTTTACATCCGGATCAATGCCCTCACCGAAATAATCCCTTGGAATACCGATTTTCATTCCTTTTACATCATCAACCAGTGCAGATGTAAAGTCTGTATCTTTGCGATCTACCGAAGTAGAATCCTTACTGTCATGGGTGCTGATGATTTCAAGCACCGTCGCACAGTCCGTCACATCCTTTGCCAGTGGTCCGATCTGATCCAGCGAGGAACCATATGCTATCAGTCCATATCTGGATACTCTTCCATAAGTTGGCTTAATACCGGTTACGCCACAAAAGGCTGCCGGCTGACGAATAGATCCGCCGGTATCGGATCCCAGTGCATATGGTACTTCCTCTGCCGCTACTGCTGCTGCCGATCCACCGGAGGAACCGCCCGGAACCCGGTTCTGATCCCACGGATTCTTCGTAGCACCATAGTAAGAGGTCTCTGTCGTAGAACCCATGGCAAACTCATCCATATTAGTCTTACCTACAATCACGGCTCCGGCCTTCTGCAACTGAATTACTGCCTCTGCCGTAAAGGTCGGCTTAAAGTTGCTCAAAATCTTTGAGCTACAGGTCGTCAGCATACCATTGATACACATATTATCCTTAATGGCTACTGGAACACCGGCTAACGGTCCGGTAAGTTCTCCTGCCTCTATCTTCTTCTGCACTGCTTCTGCCTGTGCCAGTGCGCCTTCCCGGTCAATGGTAACAAAGCTGTTATACTCTTTCTCCAGCCGTTCCATCCGATCCAGCACTGCCTTTGTTATCTCTACGGATGTCACATCACCGGACGCAATCTTTTTTCCCAATGCAACTGCTGTCAAACTCACTAAATCCATGTCACTGCCTCCTTAGTCAAATGTCTTCGGAACCTGATAGCATCCGTCCTTGCTCTCCGGTGCATTCAGAATCATATTATCTCTGTCATCGCCATTGGTTACAACATCTTCCCGAAATACATTATGCACATCAAAGGTATGACTCATTGGTTCTACGCCGTCTGTATCCAACTCATTCAGTTTCCCTACATATGCCAGCATATCACTCATATCTTTCTTCGCCTGCTCTTTCTCTTCCTCTGAAAGCTCCAGCTTTGCCAATATGCCGACATACTCAATGGTTTCATCCGTAATTGTCATTTCATCAGCCTCCTTATGATGATTTCATTTATCATTTACTTCTGCTCTTCTACCTGCTTTGCAGCATTTTCTCCGGCTTCCTTTTTCTCAAATACACCCTTTAATGCCTGTAACCCGAAAATAATAATACCTCCTGCCACAAAATATACAAATCCAAACGTCTTCCATGATAATGGTTCCACCGGTTCACTGATAGAGGTCGGTCCCATCACAATTGCATATAATGAGCCAATCATCATACCAAGTATAAAATACATCATGGCACTTCTGTGTTTCTCCAGCCCTCGCTTCAGCAGCTTTACAATGGTAAAAATACCAACTGCAACACCGGCGCAGAATATAATTACAATCGGAAGATACGAGAAATCCCCTTTAAATACGCCTGTCATCAATCCCTTTAATGCCCCGAGAATTGCCTGATAGATGCCAAATACCAGAAGCAAGGTAGACCCGGAAATACCCGGCAATACCATTGCTGAGATTGCACACATTGCCGCAAAAAATACATAGACAGCAAGACCAAAATCAAGACCGGAAACACTTAAGTCTACATCGCCTTTCAGAATACCATTCTGTGCCAGATATGTAATTGCTACCAGAAGCAAAATACCGGGAATTATAAATAGCATATTTCTATACTTTTCCTTCAGTGCTTCCTTTTCTTCTATAATAATCAGCGGAATAGAAAATAATACAAATCCAATAAACAAAGAACTGATTGCATAAATATGCTTTTCAAATATACTTGTGATCACCATGGCAGCTCCTGCCATACCGACAACCCAGCCACTGCCAAGCTTTAACAGGAAAAAGAAGGCTGCTTTTCGTTTTTCCTTTTCCCTGCTCACAATATTATTCAACGAAGTAATGAAATCATCATACAATCCCAGAATAAATGCTATGGTTCCTCCTGACACTCCAGGCACACTGTCTGCAAGTGCCATCAAAAATCCACCTAAAATTTTCATTATCATTGCTTGTTTCCTTTCTGAAATCACTTATTATAAAACTCTTCCCTATAAATAATACCAATCATGAGAAATGCTATCACGCAATGGTAAAGTCTGTCAAGGTCTTTTCTTATTCCATAGTTTCTTTTATTCCATCCTCTTACTCATTTTCTCTTTTCTTCTCCAAATGCTGCTTCCGTTTATCAGTATAAATGCCAGAATACTAGTCATAAGCAAACCCAGCCCTAAGAGCATTGACACTGCATCTCCCGTAATCGGAACCGGAATTTCCTGTAGCTTTTCATTCACCACATTCAGCTCTATCGTCTGATTATTCTTTGCTTCCACTGCAAACTCATATTTTATCTCCGCATCAAACAAATATCCCAGTATGCCTTTTGTTTCCTTAAAGTAATAGTTGCCATATGGGAGTTGTCCGATCTCGATTCTTCCATCTGCATCTGTCATATACTCTCCAATCCTTTTTCCATCCCGGAACAGGGTAAATGTCACTCCCGCCAGCTTTCGGTCATCACTCCCTTTCTTATTTAAAGTAATCCGTGCCTTATATAACCGGTTCATCAACGGTTGCTCTTTATTTACCTCAAGCTTCCATTCATTCTCTGTCTGATTCGGCGGATATGCAAGTTCAAAGCCATAGCTGTTCTCCTCTAATATATAGCCATCTACAGTTTTTAACTCTTTCCAGTAATAGTCACCAGCCGGCAACGTTTCCCGGAGCCTGCAGCATCCTATCTGATCTGTACAGCCGAGACCAACCAGGGAATCCTTTTCCACTATCTCCTCTCCCTGTACATTTAAGATATCTTCTGCAGCATATACGCCAAACCAGACACCTGCAAGCCCTTCCGGTTCAAAGGTCCATGTACCATCCTCCAATGGTACTGCCATTTCTCCCTGCTTATATAACCGTAGCTCCGCATCCATTGCCTGATTCTCTACTTTGATGATCTCCGTTACATAGCCTGCGGTATCCTCGTCATAGATCATCTTACACGGATACTTATCCGTACTCATAACAACTCCTGCCGGAGCTGCCGTCTCCATCATATAGTATTTCTGATCTCCGGTCAGATCCAGTTCCGGCGAATAGGTAACTGCTTCCGAACCGGTCACAAAGGAACATACCTCCCTGTCCGTTCCTTCTTCATAGATTGTAAATGTAATCCCTGCCATCGGGTGCTGTTCATATTGCAGATGCCATACGGTTCCAAACTCTGTTTCCTCCGGTTCTGCTCCGACAAGCATCGGTCCGGTCTTCGCAACCGCTACCCGACCGGTCATTCTCTGATCCATCATCGTGATCGTCTGCACCGGTTCTGAACCAACCGTAAAAGGTATCGGATCTGCAATCGCATATCCATCCGGTGCCTCCAGCTCCACCAGAAAATAATTTCCTCTCGGAACATATTCCCATACCTGCTTCGCTGCTGTTGTTTTCCATTGAGCTTCTACCAGTTCCGGTTGTACCTCTCCCGACTGCAATTCCCCTCTTTCTCTCTCCGATTGTACCGCCTTCTGTTGCTGAGTCACTGATTGTCCTGCAAGCTTTAATATCTCATAGTTTCCATCGGCATCCACAGCCGGCTGTTTTCCATCGGCATAAGCGATCGCAAGTGTAGCCCCACGCAATGGCTCTCCTGCTTCATTCACCTTCTCTACCTGAATCTGGTATGGCTTATCCTCCACCTGGATAATCTGAATCACTCTACCGTCCTTTACTTCAGATTCACCCCTGATCCATTCACCGGCAGGTGTATGATCTGCATCCAGTTCCCGGTATTCCAGATACCCGTCCAGCACCCGGATCTCCATCTCCTTCATCTCATAATATTCCGGAGCTGCAACCTCCTCCAGCCGGTAATGGCCCTGACTGATCCGGCTGTCAAACCGGATGCAGCCGGATTCATCTGTTGCAAACCGATCCTTTACGCTTCCGTTCACTGACAGGCTCACATATTGCTTCTGAACCAGATCATAGATTCGGAACTCCACCTTTCCATTGATCTTCTCTCCGGTTGCCTGATCCAGCTTCTGAATCCTTAAATACTCTCCGGCAAATTCATCTGTCAGCGTCACTGTTTCCCTTGATTTATAACTGCCAGAAACAGCTGTCACCGGAAGTGATACTTCATACGACCTGATTGCACGATAGGTATTACCATCCTCCCGGTTCCCAATCATCAGCTCCACAACCAGATAATCCCCCGGATAACAGTCCTTAAATACCGCTTTTCCATCCTTTCCGGTAGTTGCCGTATAATACGGCTCCACATTTTCCAGTACAGTTCCTTCCGTAATCACCGTCCCATCTGCATGATAGGAAAAGGTAAGACTTAGCCTGCCAGATTCATCCTTTGACTCATCCTTTTCCAGGCTTTCGATATCCAACTCTGATTTCAAATACAGTCCAAATACACAGCCGGCCAGCGGTGTCGGTTCTGTGATACCGGTACTGTCCTCTACGGTTATTTTCGTAATCTCATAATCGGTCAGGATCGGCATTTCCACACTTTCCACCTTCACAACCGGTCTTACAGAACCCACCAGCTCCGGTGTAATTTCAACCGGATAGATATTCGGATCTAACTGATATCCGGGAGATGCCACCTCCTCCTTCACATAATAAATTCCCTCCGGCAGTCCTTCTATATAGCCATATCCGGCATCATCTGTTATGATTTCTCCTTCGGCTATCCGCTTTAATTCAGATGAGCCAGGATTCTTCTCCACATAGATTCCGTATTTCGCACCCTTCAGGGTCGCATCTGCAGTCCGCTCCCCACCAATCGCATTTGTTTTATAAAGCTCAATGGCACCGGACTTCTCCACCTCCTGTGAGTTAACCAGTGCATAATAAATTCCGGTCGGCAGCTTTTCGGTCATTGTTTTACAATAGATCTGCCGGTCTAACAGCCATCCCTTCGGTGCTTTGGTTTCTACAATATAATAGGTACCCTTCGGCAATGCTTCCGATTCCCCATAGACACTATATACAGACAGATCCGGTCCACCCAGAATCATACTGCCATTCGTCCGGTTCGTGACGATTGTTGTTACACGATTATCCTCATAAACACTACTGTCATCATAGGACTTCAGCTGAGCCTTCTGTGCATCCTCTCTGGTCTTAAACACACCGTATTCTGCACCAAGCATACCGATAGCTCCCCCACCAGCACCTATTTCAAAGCTTTTCCCCAGAACATCAAACGGATTCTCTTTTCTGGTCTTTCCGACATAAATAATGCTATGCTCCGGTGTTTCTCTGGATGTCAGTGTCTTCATTGTCATGAAGGTCTGCGTATTCCGTTTTCTGACATCCGCCGTATGAATCGTCTCATCTGTCATCCAGCCGTTCGGTGCATAAATTTCCCTTACATAATAGATTCCAAGCGGAAGTCCGTTTACCTGCCCATAGATACCATCCGGATTTTTCTTTATAACAATGGTTGCCTCCGCTCCCTCCGCCGCTGCTCCAAGCTGGGCTGCCGCTGTCGATGCGTATTGTACCCCAGCCCTCTCTGCTGCATCATATGTGCCATAAACTCCATACACCGCTCCAATCAGAGACATTTTATCATGATTAATTGCCGGGATAGCGGATTCCTTATCTACCCGGATGGCCGCCGTATAATTCTGTTCCCTCGAGGTAATACTGGCCGGGCTGCCTATATGTAGCTCGGGATTATATACTTCCTTCACCGTCACCTGATAAACAGTCTGATCCAGCATCCAATGTCCGACTGCCCGCCCATTCTCATCCTGCGGTCCTTCCGTCTCCCTTACATAATAAGTTCCATACGCCAACTGGCTCACCTCTCCATAATCGTTTCCCGTCATGTCCTTCCGGTCTATCCTGATTGCTGCAACCGGATTCACATTAGCTTCCGCATCTGCCTTTGTCTTAAACACTCCATATACCGCTCCCTGAACAGAATACGGGGTTGTCATATGTGTAACTACCTGCTTATATACCCGGATGCCACCCAGCGATTCCGTATATACCTTCAGATATACCCGGCGGTTCTCCTTGGGCACAGCTCCATCGCACCGGATCAGCGGCTGTATCCCTGCATCTGCGGCCGTAACATAGGTAAATATTCCCATATCCGTCCGGCTGATTCCTGTCATCTCCGCACAGCCTGTCTCCGAAATCACCTGATCTGATCTTATCCGCAACTGATTTCCAATCTTTTCATATGTCATTCCCTGCATGATACTCTCAAAGTCAAATCGTGCAAGCACATCATTGATGTCTGTCAGCACTGTCTCATAGCAGCCGGATGTATGATTATATTTCAGCTTATATGCCGGTGCTGTTTCCCGCTGTTCGCCTGCAAATCCGGGATTCTTGTCCAGTGCATCCACGTACTCCCGTACCATATTACAATACTCCAGACTGGCATATCCGTCTACACAGGCACGCTCTACTCCATACCAGCCGATTCCCTCACATGTTCCCGGTGTATAATATCTGTCTATGTAATACCAGATCAGAAGCTGGGTTGCGATATATTCCTGCCATGCCACCAGATTCCCTGTATGATCAAACCCGCCCTCTGCATTCCGCGGTGCATCCAGAATCTTTGTCTTTCCAAGTACTTCTGCCACTGCCTGCTTCTGTCTCTCATTCAGCCTTGCATAATCCGTCCCCTCCGCAAATCCGGTACCGCTCTGTAGCACCTTTGCAAAATCAATACAGTACAGGGATCTTGTCACTCTCTGTCCGTTTTCCGTAAAGGTTCCGTAAATAATCTGCGGCTGCTTATGTCCGGTATCCGATTCGTTTTTATAAATGATCAGACTTTGCCCATTGAGATACGGATTCAGCATTCCGATCGTCCCCGGTGCCGCATCGCCGTCCGGCTCCGGCGGAAGCTCTTCTTCTTTCACTCCTGCATTCTCTCCGGTCACATCCGAAACCGGCAGATACCCGGAGCAGGTGCAAAGCACCATCATAATTGCAAGCACAGCGGCCAGCAACCGCTTTCCCCCATGCCTTATCCGATGTTTTTTCATTTACAACATCTCCTTTTCTTTTAATATCTATCCATGAAAAGGGACTGTGCCCTTGAATTTTATATCATTTTCTCTGTATTCCTGAGATAGATTTTACATATTCTGTTATAACTTCTGATTCCATATGGGGATGTCCCCGGATGCTGTCCAGCCCAGAATCTGATATGCAGGAAATTTCCTGCATTCTTACATAAAACAGCGAATGCTGTTTTGATCTGTAATCCCGCTACCCTGTAGGCTCCAATATTCCATAACGCCAACAAAGGGTATGTATATAGCTTCCTAACCGTTTCGGTTTAAAACCATTATACATACCCTTTATTGGTTTGTAAATATTTTTTTACATTTTATTCTTTTTAGACTATTTTCCTATGCCGCATGCCTGTGTGATACAGTATTCCGCAGTTTCCTCCCAAATCGTCTAATTTTACCTATTTTTACACGACTTTCTCCTGATTCCGCCAGTGCGACTACTTTGATCTGTCGCTCATCAAACAATGAAAATGCATAACGCGAAAACTGCTCTGTAACATTGGTAATATACTGACAGTCTGTATTTACAGCCGGTGCCTGCTGCAGATAATCATCATGCATCACCTGCAGATAACGCATTAGATCCGGGTGCTCCCTGTAATCTCCGTCCGACCACCACTGATCTTCCAGATGCTTCCGGAGCATCTGAAGCTGTTTCTTCTCAAAGATGCAATGTGTCCGAAAATTAAAATCTCCATGATTATTATGCGGAGCCGTAAAATAATCAGCCAGATAATGTGTAACATATCCCACTCGGTATGCAGATACCAGATTCCAGCGTCCACTTTCTTCCAGCATTTCAAGTCTGCGTTCTACCCTCGAAAGGGTTGTATCATAGCTATGTCCCTGAATCATAGAACGCACCATAAAATCCGGTGCAACACTTCCTATCTTAAACATCATGGCAATTGCCGGTCTGTGATTCTCTCTCATTAGATATTTGGCAAGCCGCCAGTGACTCTTCTTTCTCATTCAAATCCCTCCAACTGATCCGGACATCTCTCCTGCAAATGTCCCTTCACCATCATTTTTATTATAGAAGACTAACTACAGATTGTCCATCATTTTCTTGTAAAATCTATCTATAATTTATCATCATCTTGTTTATCTATAGCTTATCCATCATCACTTCTTGACATACATGCATATAACTTCTATAATCAAAAGTATTATTTTATGCCTTTTATCAGCATAAAACCGGTATTTACGATATAAATGAAAAGAGAGAGAAAATCATGGATAAAATCATCTTAACCGGCGACCGCCCAACCGGCAAATTACATTTGGGGCATTATGTTGGTTCTCTGAAGCGACGGGTTGAGTTACAGAACTCCGGAGACTATTCCAAAATATTTATTATGATCGCAGACGCTCAGGCATTAACCGATAACGCAGACAATCCGGATAAAATCCGGGATAATATTATTGAAGTTGCACTGGATTATTTATCCTGTGGACTGGATCCTGCAAAATCCTGTCTGTTTATTCAGTCTCAGGTTCCTGAACTGACAGAATTATCCTTTTACTACATGAATCTGGTTACTGTTTCCAGACTGCAACGGAATCCAACCGTTAAGTCTGAGATTCAGATGCGTAATTTCGAGACCAGTATTCCGGTCGGTTTTTTTACCTATCCGATCAGCCAGGCCTCCGATATCACCGCATTCAAGGCTACGACCGTTCCTGTCGGCGAGGATCAGCTCCCGATGCTGGAGCAGGCACGTGAGATCGTTCGTAAATTCAATGCCGTCTACGGCGAGACCCTGACAGAGCCGGAAGCATTAATCCCTGAGAACAGTATCTGTTCCCGTTTACCGGGTACCGATGGTAAAGCAAAGATGAGTAAGTCCTTAGGTAATTGTATCTATCTGTCCGATTCCGAAGAGGATGTACAGAAGAAGGTATTTAATATGTATACCGACCCAAATCATATCAAGGTCAGCGATCCGGGTTCCTTAGAGGGCAATACCGTATTCACCTATCTGGATGCATTTGCTACCGACGAGGACTTCAAGGAGCTTCTTCCGGAATATGCCAATCTGGACGAATTAAAGGCGCATTACCAGCGTGGTGGCTTAGGCGACATGAAGGTAAAACGATTCCTGAATGCAGTCCTGCAGAAGGAGCTTGCTCCGATCCGTGCCAGAAGAAAAGAACTGGAGAAGGATATCCCTGCCGTTTATGAAATCTTACATCAGGGAAGCATGGCGGCACAGAAGGAGGCTGCACATACCTTAGCCGAGGTAAAGGCTGCAATGCGCATTAATTATTTTGATGATGAAGAATTAATCAAGGCTCAGCAATTAAAATACAATTCAGAAGCCTAGAATTTGAGGAATTATGGAAGGAAATAAAAATCCAGAAGAAAAAACAGATACCCAACCGGTATCCCCATACGAAAATAGAATAGTCACAATTCCAAATATTCTGAGTGTTTTTCGGATTCTGTTGCTTCCATTGTTTGTCTATCTGTATCTGCACGCAGAAACGACCTGGGAATTTCTAAGGGCGGCTATCGTTCTTGCGGTTTCCGCTCTTACAGACTTAGCCGATGGCAAGATTGCCAGACGCTTTAACATGATATCGAAGCTCGGAAAGGTACTGGATCCGATTGCCGATAAGCTGACACATATCACGATTGCCTTCTGCCTGTGCTGGCAGATTCCGCAGATGATCTATGTGTTTATTCTATTGCTTATCAAGGAATTGACCATGATGTTCATGGCACTTTATGGCACTTTCCGGAAGAACAGGAAAATCTGGGATTCTGCCCAATGGTATGGCAAGGTCTGTACAATGATCGTATTTATCATATTCATTGTATTAGCTCTGTTCCCTCAGATTCCGACACCGGTCACCAACACTCTGCTGATCATCTGCTCTGTCAGTCTTCTCGGCAGTCTGTTCATGTATATCCGGATGTTCTGGTTACTGAATTCTTCCAAGCATAATCAGGATTAATACCTGACCGAAATCCATACATAGACACAGCAAATAAAATGTCCGGTTACAGGCTCATCTTAAGCTCCTCTAACCGGACGTTTTTGATTTTCTTTTTATCATTCGTTGCTGATTATCTTCATCATTTGTAAATCTGTAATTTCACTTTATTCCTGCATTCTCGCATCTACTGCTTTGCGATCCGGAATAGCCGGAATGCCGCCTCGCTTCTCTACACAAAGGCTGGCCGTTGCATTTCCGAATCTTGCACACCGTTTCAGCTGCTCTGCCGATAAATTCTCCGGTGCACATTCGCATCTTAAAAACTCGGAAACAAATCCACCCCAGAAGGAATCTCCGGCTCCGGTCGTATCAACCGCCTGACTCTTATAGCCCGGAACCCGTTGCATCTTACCTTCAGTTGCAACCAGCACACCATCAGCCCCTAAGGTAACTGCCACAATCCGGATGCCTTTCTTTACCAGATATTCCGCCGCTGCTTCCGGCTCCTTATATGGTGTCAGGAGCTCAGTCTCTTCATCTGAAATCTTCAACAGGTCTACATACGGCAGAAGTGAACGCATCCGTTCTACCGCCTCTTCCCGGCTTTCCCATAACGGCGGTCTGTAATTCGGATCATAGGAAATCAATGCTCCGGATTCCTTTGCCATCCTTACAGCCTGAAATGTTGTCGTTCTTGCAGGCTCATCCGTCAGTGACAGGGAACCCACATGAAACACCTTTGCAGCCCGCACGATCTTCTGATCCAGCTCTTTATAACACAGCTTCGTATCTGCGCCCGGCTTTCTTGCAAACGAGAAGGTACGTTCTCCGTTCTCCTTCAATGCCACAAATGCCAGTGTGGTAAACACATCATCTGCCACCACCAGACCCTCCGCATCAATTCCTTCCGCCTCCATAGTGTCTCTTAAAAATTTGCCGTGCATATCATTTCCGACTTTCCCGATGAATGCGGTCCGAAAGCCGTTTTTTGCAGCTGCAGTCAACATATTGACCGGCGCCCCTCCCGGGTTCTGCTCGAAAAGCAGCATCCCGCTTTCCGAACGCCCCGCAGGTGTAAAATCAATTAACACTTCACCAAGTGCAACAATATCATACTTTTTATCCATACGCAGCACCTTCTACTTCCTGATGGAAATGTCATAGAACTCTACCTTTGCATCCTGGCTTAAAAGTCCTACCTCATACTGTGCCTTTGCATATTTCCGATATGTAAATGCAACCTGTTCTCCAACAAATATTTCAACCATATCATGGTCAATAATAATCTTGATATCGATCGGTTCTCCATCCACGATCCGGAAGGTCTTCTCACACACACGAATACCATCCGGACCCGGATCCGTTGCTTTCGGTACAGCCTGACAGGATGCCTCCCAGAATGGATCCACGCCCATCGGAAGATTTAAGAGTGATACCCGCTGCATTGCGACATCAAACTCTAAGAGCAGGCATCCGCTTGCTTCCCTGTCTGACTTAATTAAAACTCCAAAATGATCATAAGCCTCTCTTGGCAATGCCTTCATGCTGAGAAGGAACTGCTCCTCCGGCTGATTCATAAATCCATAGGTACAGGTGCTGACAGAATCCAAAACAATCGTATCCTTGCCGTAGTACTTTGTCTCACCAAGTACCGGTTCATATTCAAACGGAACCGGCTCTGTAAACATATCCTCATATTCCTTCGGAAGTTTAACATCCAGCTCACCGTTCTCATCCGCAACCACCTCATGTGGAATACAGAATGCGCCGCCCCAGTACCATTCGCCGGTATCGCTCCGTTCTGCACGGTCATGTGCCCAGGCGAAATAGAACCGTCTGCCGTTGTCATCCTGCATGGATTTTGCCGCATAGAACCGTCTGCCGCCGATTCCATCCTTCTTCGGCTTGGTCCATGGACCAAATGGGGATTTTGCTACCCGGTAAATTGTATTTACAAATTCTGAGAATCTGGAATATGACAGATACCAGGTATCTCCGATCTTATACATCTCAGAGCATTCCGGACAGTTGGTATGTCCCGGTGAGTAAATCGGTCCGTAGTATTCCCAGTTTACCAGATCCTTGGAACGATATAAGACGATACAGCCTCTTCTTGTTACCGGCATATCCAGACGTCTTGCCGAGATCAGGATCCAGTAACATGCATCCTCTTCATTGTAGAATACATATGGATCTCTCCAGTCCAGCTTCTCGTATAATTCTACCTTCGGGGCAATCACCGGATTGCCCGGATCCTTTGTCCATGTAATACCATCCTCACTGCTTGCATGACAGATGGTCTGCTGGAACTCATTCGGCAGGGAGTAACCGGTATAGAAAATGTGGTATTTTCCCTCGCCGTAAATCACGGAACCTGTCCATACTCCGGATGCATCCGGCTCATTGCCTTCGCCCGGATAAAGAGCGGTCGGCAGCTCCTCCCAATGCACCAGATCCTCGGATACACTGTGGCTCCATGTCGTTCTTAATCGGTCCGGGTACACGGTGGTACCCGGAGCCGGTGTTAATGAAAATATATGATACTTCCCTTCGTGATAAAACGGAATCGCATCTCCAGTTGAATCAGCAAAGGACATTTTACGAAAAATCTCCATATCTTTATCCCTGAAGCATTCTAAATCATGCTTTCCTTTCCCTCAGTCTAGTTATTTCTCTGCCTTCTTTTTCTTCAGATTGCCTAATTTACCTTTCTGTACATCCAGGAGGACTGCACAGGCGATAATCAGACCCTTGATAATCAGCTGCCAGTAAGAGCTTACACCGATCAGGTTCAAACCATTGGAAATGATACCGATTACGATTGCACCGAATACAGTACCACTGATCCGTCCTTTACCACCTGCCATGGAGGTTCCGCCAAGTACACAGGCTGCGATTGCATCCAGCTCATAGCCACTACCTACAGACGGCTGACCGGAATACATTCTGGAGCAAAGAACCAGACCTGCGAATGCAGATAATAGACCGGATAATGTAAATACGATGATTTCTACTTTCTTGATCGGCACACCGGATAATCTGGCTGCTTCACGGTTACCACCGATTGCATAGATATATGTACCGAACTTTGTCTTATTTAACAGGAATGCAAAGATTGCAATTAAAACTACCATGTAAACAACCGGAAGTGGAATTACCTTGAACAGATAACCGGTACCGATGTTAATAAAGAATGCATCTGTAATACGGGTTGACTGTCCACCGGAATATACATATGCAATACCGTTTGCTACATTCATCATTGCCATAGTAATGATGAAGGCCGGAACCTTAAACTGCGATACGATGAAACCACTGAGCAGCCCTGTTACTGCGCCAAGCACGATGCCGAGTATAATTGCCAGCCAGATCGGAAGACCCTGATTTACAATAAAGCCTACGGTTAAGGTACCACTCATTGCTACGATCGCACCTACGGACAAATCGATGTGTCCCAGGATAATTACCAGCGTCATACCTAATGCAATATAGGTATTAATGGATATCTGTCTTAATACAGATATAATGTTTGTCGGGGTCAGGAACTTATCCGTTGCAAAAGATATGATGACACACATGATAATCAATACCATAACGATACCGATATTGCTTCGGAATACATTGACCACCGGATTATTCAAAAGTACGTTTTTCTTCTTTGATTCACTCATATTATTCAACTCCTCCTGCGGCGTATTTCATAATTTCTTCCTGTGTCAGTTCATCCTTTGTCAGCTTTCCAACCAGCTGTCCGGCTCTTACGACACATACGTTATCACACATATTGATGATTTCAGGCAATTCACTGGATACCATGATAATTGCAATACCCTGCTTTGCCAGCTCATTGATCGTGGTGTAAATCTCATATTTTGCATTTACATCCACACCTCTGGTAGGCTCATCCAGAATCAGTACATCCGGCTTGGTTGCCAGCCATTTGCCAAGCACAACCTTCTGCTGGTTACCACCGGACAGGCTGCCCGCTTCAATCTCCGGAGAGGCTGCCTTCAGGCGAAGCTTCCTGGTATATTCATCAATGACTGCTTCCCGCTTCTTCTCACTGATCGCGATACCGTTCATATAGAAATGAAGGGATGCCAGTGTCATGTTAAATGCCACGCTGTTTCCAAGTATCAGTCCCTGTTTCTTACGATCCTCCGGAACCAGTGCGATACCGGACTTAATTGCCTGCATCGGATTCTTAAAATGTACTTCTTTTCCGTTTAAGAATACCTGACCGGAAGTTGCCGGGTGTGCACCGAAGATCGTTTCCATGATCTCGCTTCGTCCTGCGCCGACCAGACCGGCAAATCCAAGAATCTCACCTCTGTGTACTTCAAAGCTGACATCTTTGAAATTCTTGTCGTTTGACAGATTCTTAACACTTAGTGCAACCTCTGCCTTTTCCATGTCACAATAATCTCTGGCATAGAAGCTTTCCAGATCTCTACCAACCATCATTGCTACCAGCTCATTCGGATTGGTCTCCGAAGTCTTCTTGGTTCCTACATAATGTCCATCCCGGATAACGGTTACCCGGTCTGAAATCCGGAACAGTTCTTCCATTCTATGAGAAATATATATAATACTTACTTTCTTTTCCTTGAGGTTTCCAATAATTTCAAATAACTGCTCTACTTCTTCATTGGAAAGAGAAGAGGTAGGCTCATCCATTACAATAATGTTTGCATTAAAGGATACTGCTTTTACAATCTCAACCATCTGCTGCTGTGCGATGGTTAAATCTTCTACCATTGCATCCTCCCGGATATTCACACCCAGAGATGCAATCATTTCTTTTGCTCTTCTGTTGGTCTCTGCCATATTGATGGTTCCGAGCTTTGTCTTGATCTCTCTGCCTAGGAACAGATTCTGTGCTACGGTCAGGTATGGAACCAGCACAATTTCCTGATGAATGATTCCGATTCCATTTTCTCTTGCGGCCGGAACACCGTTAATCTTAACTTCTTTACCCTGAATCTTAATTGTGCCTTCGTCTGGCTGATAGATTCCGCCGAGTACCTTGATCAGGGTTGATTTTCCGGCACCGTTCTCTCCGAGGAGTGCATGAACCTCTCCCTGTTCCAGGCTAAAATCAATACCGCTGAGAGCATAGATTCCAGAAAAGCTTTTCTTAATTCCTATCATTTCCAGAACTGTTTGTCCCATAGTGTACCTCCTTTATAAGGGAAGGGCACTGTCAGTCTTCCCAACAGTGCCTTTCTTCCCAGTCATCTTACTGCCAGTCGTTAATAGTTTCCTTAGCTTCGTCTTCTAATACTAAGTGAGAATCCAGATATACCTTCTTCTCATCGATCTGAGTGTCGCCATCCAGATATTTTACTGCTTCATTGAATGAGTATTCAGCGATCTGAAGTGGTACCTGACAAGCAACTGCTGTGAACTCACCGTCTAATAATGCCTGCTTACCATCCGGAGAAGCATCAATACTGTAAACACCGATCTCGCCGGTCTTGTTTGCTGCCTTGATTGCTGCTGCGGCACCTAATGCGGAAGGGTCATTGATGCAGAAGAATGCGTCAATGTCAGGATTTGCAATGATGATATCCTCTGCCAGGCTCATGGATGCATCCAGGGCTGCCTCGCCATCCTGCTGTGCTACGATGTTGAACTTATCCTTATTATCGCCAAGACCTGCAAGGAAACCATTTACACGGTCTACACAGCTCTCATTGGAAGGGAAGTCTAATACTGCAATATCAGCTCCATCCGGATAATCCTTAGCCATCTGCTCACCAACTAACTGTCCAGCCATGTAAGCATTGGTTCCTACGAACATTGTTACGAAGTTCTCAATATCATCATCAATAACTGCGGTATCTACATTGAAGATCGGGATTCCTGCATCCTTGATCTCTGCCAGGCCGGAAGTAATACCGGCAGAATCAACCGGGATAATAAATACTGCATCATATCCACTGTTTGCTACATCGGATAACTGGCTTAACTGCTTGTTCAGATCATAGTCAGGATCCAGACATGTGTAGGAAATTCCGTTCTCTGCACACAGCTCGCTTAACTTTGAATCAATGGAGCTCTGGAAGGTGTTGTTCAATGTGTTTGTACAGAATGCAAATGATAAACCGGAAGTTGCTTCCTGCGAAGAACTGCTGCTTGTATCACCGTTTCCTGTATTGTTACCGGATGCTCCGCATCCTGCCATCATGCCGACTGCCATGCACAGGCTTAAGCCTAATGCTAATAATTTTTTCATTTTTCTCATATCGTTTTCCTCCTTAGTTATGAGTATTTTGTTCGAATTCATTTACAAAGGTAATCAAGGATTTCCAAAACAAATCGAAACCGGTTTTTACGTAAATTTATCAATTCATTTTCTCCCTTTGTTTGATTGTATGTTACCGCATCTGTTGAAATATGTCAATATTCATTCTTTCAAAAGCTCATTATTCGTCATTTTGTACAATTTCCCATTTTTGTTTTTGATTTTTCCTTCATTGTTTTACTATTTTTACGTAAAATTATTCCATTTTGCATTTTTTACGTAAATTTCTGTGTTTTACAAGGTAATTCATTCCTATTTCTGTCTCCTGTGCACCATTATCCGCACGCAAAAAAAGGGCCGTCACCGAATCATTTTCATTCGATGACAGCCTTTTTTAGCTCTTCTTATTCCAATGCTCCGCTCATGGAACGTACATACTCTGCAACCGGCTCTCCTGCCTCCGTGCCATATTTTGCGATCAGCTTTACAATGGCACTTCCTACAATGACGCCATCTGCCAGCTGTCCCATTTCCTTTGTCTGCTCCGGAGAGTGGATTCCGAATCCAATCGCAACCGGTGTATCCGTTACCTGTCGGATCTTTGCCACAATATCGCCGAGATCTGTCGTGATCTCGTTCCGTTCTCCGGTAACGCCCATGGAGGAAACCAGATAAATATAACCTCTGGCATCCTTTGCCAGCATCTGTACCCGCTCATCACTGGTCGGTGCGATCAGGGTGATCTTATCAACGCCATAGCCGGCCGCAATCTCCGTCAGCTCTGCACTTTCCTCATATGGCATGTCAGGAATGATAAAACCGTCTACCCCAACCTCGGCACACTTCTGACTGAAGCGGTCATAGCCATATCGGAATACCGGATTCAGATAGGTCAGAAATACCAGCGGAACCGTTACCTGTGGTCGGATCCGTGCTACCATGTCAAATACCATATCCAGTGTACAGCCACCCTCATTGGACAGTGCCCGCACATTTGCTTCCTGAATAACCGGTCCCTCTGCGATCGGATCTGAGAATGGAATACCGATCTCGATCAAACCGGCACCTGCCTCCTGCATCTTCAGAATAAATTCCTCTGTCTTAACCAGATTCGGATCTCCTGCGGTCAGGAATCCTACAAATACCTTTTTCTTTTCGAATGTTTCTTTTATCTTACTCATATAATTCCACTCCTCTGTATCTTGCTATTGCTGCCACATCCTTATCTCCGCGACCGGACAGACAGCAGATAATGATCTGATCCTTCCGCATGGTCGGAGCCAGCTTGATGACCTCTGCTACCGCATGTGAGCTCTCGATTGCTGCTATAATACCTTCTGTCCGTGCGATATACTCAAATGCGTCCACTGCCTCATCATCTGTGATCGCCACGTATTCCGCTCTTCCACTGTCATGTAGATACGCATGCTCCGGTCCGATACCCGGATAGTCCAATCCGGCCGAAATCGAATAAACCGGTGCGATCTGTCCGTATTCATCCTGGCAGAAATAGGACTGCATACCATGGAAAATACCCTCGGTTCCGGTTGCAATCGTTGCCGCCGTATCCTTGGTATGAATACCTCTGCCGGCCGCCTCGCAGCCGATCAGCCGCACATCCTTATCATTGATGAACTCATAAAACATACCCATCGCATTACTGCCGCCGCCAACACATGCCATAACCGCATCCGGCAGCTTGCCTTCCTTCTCCAGAATCTGTGCTCTGGCTTCCCGGCTGATCACGCTCTGGAAATCCCGCACGATCATTGGAAACGGATGTGGTCCCATAACAGATCCCAGAACATAATGCGTATCATCTACCCGCTTCGTCCATTCACGCATGCACTCATTGACCGCATCCTTCAGGGTCCGGGTACCGGTCTTTACCGCATGTACCTTCGCTCCAAGCAGCTCCATCCGGTATACATTCAATGCCTGACGAATCGTATCCTCCTCGCCCATGAAGATCTCACACTCCAGATCCAGCAGAGCAGCTACGGTCGCGGTCGCCACGCCATGCTGTCCGGCTCCGGTTTCCGCAATGATCCGGGTCTTTCCCATCCGCTTTGCAAGCAGAGCCTGTCCCAGTACATTATTGATCTTATGGGAACCGGTATGATTCAAGTCCTCCCGCTTAAAATAGATCTTGGCACCGCCCAGTTCTCTGGTCATCTTCTCTGCATAATAAAGAAGGGATGGACGTCCTGCATATTCCCGGAGCAGCCGGTTCAGCTCCTCATTAAACTCCGGATCCTTCTTATAATATTCATACGCATCCTCCAGCTTATGAATCTCATTCATCAGAGTTTCAGGTATGTACTGTCCTCCGTGTTTTCCATATCTTCCTTTTGCCATCTTATATTCCTCCGTATTTCTATCCTTCTGTCTGTATCTTTCTTTCATCCGCATTCTCTTATACAATCAGCTGTTCATCCTTATCAACGCATGCTGCCTGCATCCTTTTCCTCAAACCGCCTTGCTCAGCGTTGCTCCCGCACCCTCGCGATCAGTGCCTGAATCTTCTCCCGGTCCTTATAGCCGTCTGTCTCCACGCCGCTGCTGACGTCCACTGCATACGGGTTCACCGTGTCAATCGCAGCCGTGATATTCTCCGGTCGAAGTCCGCCTGCCAGAAAGAATGGTCTGTCTACACCGTTTAAAAGCTCCCAGTTGAAGCTCTGGCCGGTACCGCCATCCTGCCCCGCACAACAGGCATCATATAAGAGATAGTCTGCATCCACAGTCAGGCTGTCCGTAACATCCTCTGCCGTTTTCACCCGGATCGCCCGGATGATCTTCGTTTCCGGCAGTCTCATCCGCAGATTCCTGATATAATCCGCATCCTCATTTCCATGGAGTTGCACCATTTCGATTACTCCTTCTGTCACATGCTGTACTACCGTTTCGATCTCCGCATTCACGAAAACACCGATCGGAATGATTCCCGGCACCAGCATGGCCCGCAGAGCTTTCGCCTGCTCCAGTGTGATATACCGGTGGCTTTTCGGAGCAAAGATAAATCCGATATAATCCGGTCCTGCTTCATTTACATATAATACATCCTCCGGTCTTCGCAGCCCACATATCTTAACCTTTGTCACAGCCTGCACCTGCCAATCTCCGAAGGGTCTCGCCGGTATCGCCTGCCCGCATCATGGT
The DNA here is from genome assembly GCA_963626805.1 of Bacteroidales bacterium H4. Taxonomy (GTDB): domain Bacteria; phylum Bacillota; class Clostridia; order Lachnospirales; family Lachnospiraceae; genus CAG-632. Next base: position 56,630 of record CAVFXS010000029.1, read on the forward strand.
CTCTCCGATCAGCACCGCATGAACACCTGCTTTACTCAGTACCCGAATATCTTCTTCCGTCCGGATACCACTCTCGGAAACAAACACCTTATCCTGCGGAACCAGCTTGCGAAGCCGCAGACTGTTGTTCAGATCCACCGTAAAATCCTTTAGGTTGCGGTTATTCACTCCGACGATCTGTGCCCCTGCCGTCAGAGCCTTCTCAACCTCTGACTCGTCATGTGCTTCTACCAGTGCAGACAGCCCGATCTCATGTGCAATCTCCAGATATTCCTTTAATCGCTCTGCTTCCAGCAGCGAACAGATTAGCAGTACCGCCGAAGCCCCTAATGTCTTCGCCTCATAGATCTGATAACTGTCCAGAAGAAAATCCTTCCGCAGAGTCGGGATCTTCACCGTTGCTGATATTTCCTTCAGATATTCATTCTTTCCAAGAAAATAATTCGGTTCGGTCAGTACCGATATTGCACTGGCACCCGCCTGTTCATATTCCAGAGCCTTTTCCCTGTAAGGAAATGCCTCTGAAATAATGCCCTTGGATGGGGATGCCTTCTTAATCTCACAGATCAGATTCACCCTTCCGTCCGTTGACTTCTTCAGATTCTGATAGAACGGGAACCGATATGCTCCCTGTACCTTTTTCTCTGTATCTGCCAGCTCCTCTGCCATCCGGCGCATCTGCTGTTCCGGACACTGCTGCTTTGCCTGTTCTACTGCCACTAACCGCTTCTCGGCGATCTCCTGCAAAATATTCATCCGGCAGTCCTCCTACTCATTACTCATTGCAATAAATGCTTCCAGCTGTTTTGCAGCCTTGCCGCTCTCAATCGCTTCTCTCGCTTCCCGAATTCCTTCCTCAATGCTGCATCCCTTTGCGATATGAATTGCCGCACCTGCATTTAACAGTACCACATCCGTCTTCGGACCTTTGGCTCCCTGCAGAATCTCTCTTACGATCTGTGCATTTTCTTCCGGTGTGCCACCTGCAAGGTCTTCCTTCTTACATCGCTCGAATCCGAACTGCTCCGGAGTCAGGGTATAGGTCTTAAACTCACCATCCATTACCTCGCATACATAGGTCGGTGCACTTAAGGAAATTTCATCCATGCAGTCCTCACCGTAAACAACCATTGCCCGCTTCACACCCAGATTATGCAATACATGTGCCAACGGCTCTACGAGCGATTCACCGTAAACGCCCAGCAGCTGCATACTGGCACCTGCCGGATTTGCCAGTGGTCCCAGGCAGTTAAATAACGTCCGGACGCCCATTTCCTTACGGACGCCGCCGACAAATCGCATTGCCGTATGATATTTCTGTGCAAACAGGAAACAGATATTTAACTTTTTCAACATCTCATAGCTCTTCTCCGCATCAACGGTAATATTGACTCCTAACGCTTCCAGACAATCTGCCGTTCCGCATTTGCTGGATGCCGCACGATTGCCGTGCTTTGCGACCGGTACACCCACACTGGAAACAATGATCGATGCCAATGTGGAAATGTTGATCGTATTGGCACCGTCTCCACCGGTTCCTACGATTTCCAGAACATCCATATCATTTAAGAACCGTTCGCAATGCTGACGCATTACCTTTGCTGCCGCGGTGATTTCTTCGATCGTTTCACCCTTCATGTTCATAGCCGTTAAAAACGAAGCCTTCTGTGCATCGGTTGCTTCACCGGACATGATCTCGTCCATAACCGCCGTCATCATCTCATCATCTAAATCTTCTTTCTTAATTACCTTTGCAATTGCTTCTCTAATCATAATCTTATACCTCCAGGAAATTTTTCATAATTGTTTTACCATGCTCTGTTAATATGGACTCCGGATGGAACTGTACGCCATAGACCGGATAGGTTTTATGTTCTACCGCCATGATCTCGCCTTCATCCGAGCGTCCGATCACCTTCAGCTCCTCTGCTCCGGGCTGTTCCTTTGCGATCAGTGAATGATACCGTGCGACCCGGATCTCCGGCTCCAGCCCCTGAAACAGCTTCGCAGCCGTGTCGATCTGTACCGGAGACTGCTTGCCATGCATCAGCTTTTTCGCATATGTTACCTGCATACCGTACACCTCACTGATTGCCTGATGCCCCAGACAGACACCGAGGATTGGGATCTCTGCCCCCAGCTCCCGGACAACCGCCTCGCAGATTCCGGCATCGGATGGTTTTCCCGGCCCCGGTGAGAGAATGATATGATCCGGTGCCAGCTGTCTGATTTCTTCCACGGTCATCTCATCATTCCGGATCACCCGGATATCGGTCCGGATGCTTCCGACCAGCTGATACAGATTGTAAGAGAAGCTGTCATAATTATCAATCAACAATATCATCTACATTTCCTCCTCTCCAAGCTTTAACGCATTTACAACCGCCTGTGCCTTATTAATACATTCCTGATATTCATTCTCCGGTACACTGTCTGCTACAATGCCGGCACCGGAACGAACAAATACCTTTCCATTCTTCTTATATGCGATTCGGATCGCAATACACATATCCATGTTTCCCGCAAAATCTATATAACCGACCGCTCCGCCGTAAATACCACGCTTGCACCCTTCCAGTTCATCAATGATCTGCATTGCCCGGAGCTTCGGTGCTCCGGATAAGGTTCCTGCCGGGAGCACTGCCTCAATGGCATCCAGTGCATTCTTATCCTCCCGGATTTCACCCTTTACCGTAGAGCCGATATGCATAACATGGGAATACCGCTCGATCGACATATAGCTCTCCAGGTTCACCGTACCGAATTTACAGATCTTACCCAGATCATTTCTTCCCAGATCCACCAGCATATTATGCTCGGCCAGCTCCTTCTCATCTGCCAGAAGCTCTTTCTCGATTCGGACATCCTCTTCCGGTGTCTTGCCTCTCGGTCTGGTGCCTGCCAGCGGGAATGTATAGACTGCATCACCCTCCAGCTTTACCAGAGTTTCCGGTGAAGCACCTGCCACCTCCAGATCGTCGGAGCTGAAATAGAACATATATGGTGATGGATTGGTGGTTCGCAGCACCCGGTATGCATTAAAAATACTTCCTTCATATTCTGCTTCCAGCCGGTTCGATACAACCACCTGGAAAATGTCACCTTCCCGGATATAGTCCTTTGCCCGTTTAATCTTCTGGCAGAACTCCTCTTTATCAAACAGTCCCTTTAGCGGTTCCTTCTGTCTGCCGGTCGGGAAGCTGTCCGCATGCTCTTCCTGCAGCATCCGGATGATCTGACGGATCTCCGTCTTTGCCTTCGCATACTCTTCTTCTATCTGCTCGGTTTTTATATTTACTATGATCTGAATCTTCTGCCGCAGATTATCAAACACGATCAGCTTATCAAACAGCATCAGATCCATGTCCTTGAATCCGTCCTTATCCTCCGCCTGCAGGTCCAGCTTCGGCTCTGCATACTTCAGATAATCATAAGAGAAATATCCAACCAGACCGCCTGTAAATGTCGGCAGACCTTCCGGCTTCGGACTCTTATGTCGATCCAGAATCTTCTGCAGCTCCTCTCTCGGATGTGCTACCTGTTTCACCTCTCTGGTCTCACCCTGGATCACCATCTCATGATTTATACAGGTAATCTCCATAGTTGGATCAAAGCCTATAAATGTATATCTGCCCCAGCGCTTCTGCTTCTCCACACTCTCCAGCAGGAAACAGTGATGACTCTTCTGCTTCAGAAGATTCATGACCTGAATCGGTGTCTTTACGTCCGCCATCATCTCCTCATATACCGGTACGATGTCATATCCTTTTGCAAGCTCTTTTACTTTCTCGATTGTCTGCATGTGTCCTCCTTTTCTCTGACGGGATCTGGAATGCTGTGCATTAAAAAACCGCCCCTGACAACAAGTTAACCTGTTGTCAAGGACGGTAAACTTCTTCACCGCGGTGCCACCTTGATTCGTGGAATCCACACTCTCATCAGAATACTAACATATTCTCAGCAACTCACGTATGCTCTCACGTCACAGAATACTCAGAGCCAATTGCTCCTTTGACTGCGCCCTCTGTGGTCCATTTAACAGCTGGCGTTCTACCGGTTCTCAGCCTCCCGGTTCTCTGTAAGTGCCCGTTCTGTTTTTATCTCCACTTCATCGGTTTTTAATATCTAATTCTGTCGGTTACCAAAACCTAATCTTGATTATACGCATTTTTCATTGTTTGTCAACCAATTATTTTCTACTTTTTCTGCCGAACAAGCCTTTCTTCTCATATGGTTTTGAGGAAACGGCTGTTACTTCATAACCGGTCGCCCCGATTGCGGAACGTAGTTTTTCTTCATTCAACTCCTGTTCCGAAAGAATCACTGTCTCACCCTTCTTATGAGAGCTGGTTACCTTTTTAACCTGAAAATTCTGGCGAATCACATCATTCACATGAGACTCACACATACCACATGCCATTCCGTTAATTGATATGGCTGTTTCTATCATGACACTTTCCTCCATTCTTTATCATTATTGTATGATAACATATCAATATACAGCAAAAGAGCGTGCATATTCATATACACGCCCTCTATTATACCATATTATATTTCTTTATACCAGTGCTCCGCCTAACGCTTTTAATTCATCTACAACATCATCACTCGGTGCACCACAGCAGATTACGCTGTCGCATGCAAGCATGGCACCGTCGCCCTGGCAGGTCTCTTCCCAGTTCCGCATCCATTCGCCATCGCCCCAGCCATAGGAGCCAAACAGCGCGATCTTCTTACCGTTTAAGCCGCCTTCACACGCCATGAACATTGGCTCGAACTCTGTCTCTTCTAACTGCTCCGCACCCATGGATGGACAGCCAAACGCAATCGCATCATAGTCGCTCACCTTCGCCGGATCAAATTCCGCACTGGTGAATACCTCTACCTCTGCTCCGCCAGCCTTAGCTCCGTCCTCAACGGCTGCTGCCATGGCTGCTGTGTTTCCTGTGCCGCTCCAATATACAATCGCAACTTTACTCATAAGATGTTACCAACCTTTCTTTTATTATGTTTTATCTATGAACAACTCACCACGAGCCGATCAATCGAATGATATCTGCGGAATGCTTCATAATATCTGCGTGTGCATTCCTGATACTGACGATAGGTACGTTTCGCATGCTCCACATCCCCATATGCCTGCCAGATCCCTGTGTATTTCGCTTTACTTCCACCCAGTGTCATAAAGCCCCAGACATCCTCCGGCGGGTATCCGAGAAACAGGCCGATCTCATGTGGAAACTCTTCCTCCTGATTCAGCCGATGCACCAGTTCTACCACACACCGATCCGGATTTCCGACCGGATAATCCATCTCGCCTAAAATCTTCCGCGCCTCCTGATGTTTCAGATCTGCTGCCAGCCGTTCCGGCCGGTACATATATACCAGAATCCGATCCTTCATATATTTCATTGGGAGAATACGGATTCCGCGCGGTCCAAACCGTCGGTTCATCTGCCGGATCGTATCCGTAAGAGCTCTGCGATCCTCCAGTGGACAGGTAAACAGACTGCCTGTTTTCAGTCCTGCCATTGTCGGAGAGCACTGTATCACCAATAGTTCTTCCTGCATGCTCCTGTCCTCCTTATGTTTTTGGGTTAGTTTATTCATATTTTAATTAGTTTTATCTAACTTTAATAGAAGTATAGCATTGACAGCAGGAATCTGTCAATGCTATTTCTGTATTTCTATTCGCTTTTCTTTATTTCCGTTTGAAAAGATTTATCAATTTCTGCCAGAAGGTCAGAGTTTCCGTCTCTGTATCCTGTGCATCATCGGTATCCGGCTTTTCAATCGCATCCGTCTTAATTACGAACTGTACGGATTTCACATCTGTATTCTTATCTGATACAAAGGATTCCGGTTCTCCTTCATTTCCACCCAGAGTGTCCAGAATACTGTCGATCTGCTCCTGTATCTGATCATCCATATCCTTTGTATTATCATACAGGGCTCCGTTTCCGTCTGCCAGTGCATCCGTGCCGTCGCAAAGACTTACAACACCGGAATATAATTCGCTGGTACTGCTTGACAGATTACCGGTTCCGTTTAACAGCTGCTGACTGCCCTGTGCCAGCTCTGAGATTCCCATCTTTAATACAGTATAGCCGGAAGCCAGCTGTTTTACTCCGTCCGTATAATCATTAATGCCCTGATCCAGTGTCTGATACCGTGTGGTCAGTGTATTAATTCCGGTCGTCAGCTCAGACATTTTTACCACCAGTCCGGATAACTGATTATTCAATGCAACAATGCTCTGATGGAACTTCTGATAATTGGTTTTCAGATCCGCAACTCCGGTCTGCAGCTTCCCGATATTTTCTTCCATGGCATCCAGATAGGTCTTGGCACCGTCGATCGCCGCATTATTTCCGGCCAGAAGTGTTACGATCTGCTGCAGCTGTGTAATCTGTGCCTGCAGCTCTGCTGCCTGCTGCTCATATCCCGGAACACCCTGAATCTGACTCAAGGTTGTCTGCAGGCTCTGGATCTGGCTGCTCAGCGTCGCAATAGTCTGATCATTTCCTGCCCGCAAGGTTGCAATATCCAGTCCATTCGCCTTCATCAATGCCTGATACTGGGCGTAATTTACATTTGCCTTTAATTCCGCAACTCCATCCTCCAGATCCTGAATGCCCTGCTTGATGTCTCCGGATGCATTCACCAGCTTTTTCAGATCTGCGGTAGTCACCTTCACCGCATTCAGTTCCGACTGTATGGTCTCCAGCGCTTCCAATACCTCGCCGGAGCCGGAACGCAGGGTATCGGACTGTGCGTTCAGCGCATCCAGACCGCTTTGCATCTGGGTAATTCCATCTTCTAATTTTAAGATCCCCTGATTCAGATTTCCGGTTCCGTCATTTAAGGTATTCACACCATCCTCAAGACTCTTTGCTCCGGTCTCCAGACTGCTCACACCGGTCTGCAGCTCCTCACTGCCGTCCTTCAATTGCTTTGTCGCATCAATCAGGTCATTTACCTTATCCATCAGTTCATCTTCATCGATCTCCACATTCAGATTCAGACGGATTCCGTTAATCGCTACAGCTGCCATCTCAAAACCCGTAACATCTGCCTGAATCGAGGTTTCCAGTCCCTTGCCCGGAAGTATGGTATAAGTCAGCTGCTTATCTGCTCCCACATTTGCAATGGTAGCATCCTCTGCCACAATATGACTGCTGTGCTCGCCGTCCATTGTCACTGACATCTGCAGTGCATAGTCATCATAGAAGGAACCCTTGCAGGCCGTATTCTTCTGAATGGAGATCCGGATCTCCAGGGATCCGTCTGCTCCCGCCAGTTCTTCCGGCTCATATTCCTTGCCATCCAGGAAATAACGAATGGAAATCTTCCACGGAATCGGTGTGTCCGCATCCATCGTTCCCTGATAATATAGCTTATCTGCCGTTACCGTACCGGTGATTTCATTGCCGTTCTGCTCCAGAGTATCATTGGTCGTCAGCACCTTGATTGCTGAATAATCACCATAATCCTTAAGTGTACCACTGCGGAAAATATTGACGACATCAATATTTTTTACATCTCCGTTGCCGTCCGTCATAATATATACGACTTCCTCTTTTCCGTCTGTATTTGTATCCTCCGCCCATGCCATATGGGTCGGTGCAACCACCGGCAGTGCAACTGTCACCGCAAGTCCTGCTGCCAGAATTCTCGTTACCCGTTTCTGATTCCTGTTTTCCTTTAATCTATTCTTCATTCTTACTATTCTCCTTTCCTGCATGATAGAACTGAACGCCACGCGTTGTTCGTCTGATCAGTCCATCCATACTATATAAAAGTCCCGGCAATACAAACAGTACGATCGCCAGTGAACACAAGGTACCTCTGCCGAGCAGAATACCGAGCTGTGCCAATAATCCGTGGGAAGATACCTTGCCCATCAGGAAGCCGACTACCGTCAGAACACTGGCGGATGTCAGGACCGAAACCGTAACGGCTGAAATCGTCTGAACGATTGCCTGTTTCTTTTCCATGCTCTCCCGGAACTCCAGATACCGGTCTGTCAGTAATATTGCATAATCCACCGTCGCACCGAGCTGTATGGAGCTGATGATCAGGTAAGCGATATAGAATAACGGCTGATCACTGAAATACGGGAAGGACAGGTTTACCCAGATCGCTGTCTCGATTCCGAGTACCAGAATCACCGGAAGTGTGATGGATTTTAATGAAATCAGCAGGGTTATAAAAACCGCACCGATCGCGATCAGATTTACCTTTACCATATCTGCGGTAACTGTATCACGCAGATCCAGCGTCGATACGCCCTCACCTGCCAACAGCCACTGATCCGGATAATACTGCTGTGCGATTTCACGGATCGACTCCACCAGTCCGAAAGTCTGATTTCCCTCATAATCCGCCTCGACCGTTATGACCATTCTGGTATAATGGTCCGAATTTAATTTTGATAATGTTGTCGCATCCAGATAAGACTCCGGAATCTCACTTCCTACGGTATCCACATAGGAAAGGATACTCTTAACCTCCGGCAGCTCATGCAGACTGTCTGACAGCTCCTTCTGTGTCGCCGTACTATCCTTCGGCAGCATCAGCACATACGTATCGTTTTTTCCAAAGACTGCCTCTACCTTCTGAACATCAGAACCCAGCTTTGTCTTCTCGTTAAAAATATGAGAAGCTCCATAATAGAAGCTGTTACTGTTCGATGCCAGATAAGACGGTATCATAATAACCAGAAAGATACACATCATCGGTATCATGCACCGACATACCACCTGTCCGAATTTCCGGAAAGATGGTACCAGCTTCTTATGTCTTGTCTTATCGATCCATTTATAGGTTGCCAGAATAAATACCGGCATGAATACAAATACCGTGATCAGACTGATCGCAATTCCCTTTGCCAGTGCAACACCAAGATCCGAACCGATCCGGAACTTCATCAGGCACAGTGCCTGGAATCCGATTACCGTTGTCAGTCCACTGGACAAAATGGAAGAGGTCGAGCTGCATAATGCCTGCACCATCGCTTCCTTCGGATCGTCATAATCATGTCTGCATTCCTCAAACCGGTGCAATAAGAATACGGAGTAATCCAGTGAAACTGCCAGCTGCAGGATATTACCTGCCGCATTGGTTACAAATGAGATTTCTCCAAACATCAGATTACTTCCGGAATTGATAACTACCGCAATTCCCAGGCCGATCAGGATCACAACCGGCTCCATCCAGGAGGTCGTTGTCAGTATCAGTACCAGAAACACAAAGGCGACACCGCAGGCTGCGATAATCGGAATCTCCGTTACGGTACTGGTTGTTGCCACCGCCGTAGATACCGCACTGCCCGTCATTGCGTTCTCTTCTCCAATAATTTCACGGATCGCATTCACTGCTTCGATTCGTTTCGCTTCCTCGATCGTAACCTGAAACAAGGCCGTCTGATCCTTATAGTAAGTCTCAACCGTATCTGTATCCTGGAACTCTAACGGCTCCGTCACATCCGCCACATCATCCAGCCAGGTCACATCTGTCACGCCATCGACTGCCTGAATCTCCCTCTTATAATCCAGTGCCTCCGGGACAGTTACATTCTCTACCATGACTCTGGCATTCGGGATTCCGCCCTCATACTCCTCTTCCATGGTGCCTAATGCAATGGTTGATGCACTGTTTTTCGGAAGGTAATCATTCATATCATAGTCAACAGCGATAAATGGTTTACAGCACATGCATATGATAAATGCCAGTGCAAAGCCGATCATGACTATCTTCGAATGATTTACAATGCCCGAATAAATTTTCTTCATAATTCGCACTCCTTTTTTCAAATTTAGCATCATTGTATGAAGTTTTGTCCGTTTATAAAATGGCCAATTACCGGTCATTTGTATAAATACGGACAAATCAGCTTATTTGTGTAATAATTTTTTGTATTACCGGTCATTTCCCCCGGTTTGTCCATGCAAATTTTACCGGATACGTGTATAATAAATTTATTGGATCTGAATTTATTTAATTGGAGGAACTATGATATGACACATGAAGAAGCCACACTGCAGACCAAGACTGCATTAGCTACATCCCTGAAAAATTTCATGAAGAAAAAACCATTAAGTAAAATTACGATCAGCGAGATTATTAAAGATTGCAACGTCAATCGGAAAACCTTTTATTATCATTTTGAAAATATATATGCCCTGCTGACCTGGATGCTGGAACAGGAGGCTGTTCAGGTTGTAAAGAACTTTGACCTGATGACGAACGCAGAACAGGCCATTATCTTCGTCATGGATTATATCGAATCCAATGCTCACATCCTGAACTGCGCCTATGACAGTCTGGGTCGGGAAGAATTAAAGCGGTTCCTGTACCACGATTTTTATGAGATCACCTTAAATTTCATCCATAATGTTGAGAAAAAATATGAATTGTCCGTTTCGGCAGATTTTGAAGACTTTCTCTGCCAGCTCTATATGGAATCTCTGGCATCCATGCTCATTGACTGGTTCCGGAATCCAAACCACCGTTCCAGAGAGACTACCATTTCCTATCTGACCCATACGTTCTATTGCTCTCTTCCGGAGGTCTTAAAACACGCTCCATCCGAAAAGGAAAACGCCTGATCATTGTCAGACGTTTTCTGTTTCTCTTACTTTATCAGTTATACTTATAAAAGCCTTCTCCGGAAGATTTTTCTGGCTTCCATTCAACGCATCAAGCTTCGGTTGTGTCCGTCCAATTGAACCTTTTTCCATTCGCATACCATTAATAACTATTGTAACACTTTGATAACATCCTTAAGGACATATCTGAAGGTTGGGGCTGAGGTTTTTTCATTCTCTATATACGGTATAGATAAATCTACGGTATCATTTTCATTATCAGGGTTGGCACCTATGAACGGACCCGAAAACACCTGAATTGTTCCGTTCTCCAACCCATTTACCGTTTCATTTATGATGCTGTCAACATTATCCGGCAGAATGGCTCTGTTAACATCCAGAATGCGCACCCAGCCTTCTTTTAACCCCGCCATGGCATCCTGTCCATTCGTCACTCCATCAATACAGTCTTCAATTTTTTTTCCATTTAAAAGAGCTTCCACTGACTGCTTGAAATAGTACGAATAATCAACTGAACAGCTTACTAAAGAGCTGGTTGGAGCAATATCTGTCATGCTCTGATTATATCCGACATGATAAACCGGAATCGTCCGCAACGATTCCTCACATGCCACAGCAGGTCCAATCGTATCGGAATGCTGTGATATAATAATGCAGCCCTGATTAATCAGATCCGTTGCTGCCTGTTTTTCTTTATAATAATCAGCCCATTCATATGTGTATTTTACAAGCATGGATGCCTCCGGGACAACAGACTGTACTCCGAGATAAAATGCCGTATATCCGGATATTGACTGGGCATTTGGAGATGTTGCTACATATCCTATCTTAGCCTGTTCCGATGTTATAGTTCCATCAGCAATCATCTCTTTTAGCTTTTCACCTGCAATCACACCGCATATATATCTTCCCTGATATATAGTCCCGGAACAGGTATGATAATTCGGAAGTATCTCTCCTTTGTTTGCATTATCACCCAGAGGTACACAAAATTCTATGTCCGGATGAGCTGCAGCTACAGCCTTTGTTTTTATTTCATACCCATTGCTCGCTGCTATGATATAATCGCAGTTTTCAGTTATAAGCTCGTCAAGAAATTCATCAATCTGGTCATCTGACACATTATATCGGGCAACACATTCTATACTATCCCCATACTCTTTAACCAGGCTATCCATTGCGTCTATAAAATTCTCTGTATAGGGTGTTGTTTCATCTTCGGAAAATATAAATCCTATTTTCAGGTTTTTCTCTGTTTTCGTTGAATTAAAAAACATTATAGCCGCAAAGCACATAACTATCGATGTAATAATACATAAGATATGTTTATCATTCATATTCGCCATCCTCCTTTGATTTCTCATATAATGCTGTCACATTAATTGTTCCATCGTCTATGAGGGAAAGCATAATCTCAACCAGCTCTGGGTCAAACTGTGTTCCACTGCACCGCTTTAACTCTCCAATAACAAAATCAATATCTAACTGCTTACGGTATACACGGTTAGCCGTCATGGCATCAAACGCATCTGCAATTCCAATGATTCGTGCCTCGATAGGAATTTCCTCACCCTTGAGACCATGACAATATCCCGTTCCATCATATTTCTCATGGTGATATAGGGCTCCTAAATCTACATTTTCTATCATTTTGAAATCCTTAAGAATTTCTCCTCCCTTTACAACATGACTTTTCATAATAGCAAATTCTTCATCTGTTAACCTTCCGGGCTTATTAAGTATCGCATCCGGTATACCTATCTTACCAATATCGTGTAGCAATGCCATCTGCCGCAGACTCTCACACTTTTTCTCCGGATATCCGAGGCGTCTTGCAATCGCAACCGAGTACTCTGATACCCGGTATGAATGCTGACTTGTATTCGCATCTTTGGCATCTACCGTACGCGCAATAGAAAGAATCGTTTCGTTACTCATCTCAATCTGTTTTTGTGCATACTCAAGCTCATACTGCTGCTTTAATATCGTTTTCTGTGCCCCCAGTCTTGTTATACACCAGGTTATCCACGCAATCACAAGTCCAACAATAAACATCACATAAGCTCTAAACCATGTATTCTGATACATTTCAAGCTCTTTTTCTATGGTATAGCTTGCACTTTCCATCACACTGCCATCAAGCCCGTCAAGGATTGCTATATGGAAAACATATCGCCCTGATTTGAGGTCGGGATATGTGATTCGTCCAAACTCACTCAGCAGACATTCTGTTTCACCTGAATCATACCCTTCAAGATAATAACTTACATATGGATCATAAACAGAATAATTTAATATTTCCGGTTCAAATGTGATTTTCTCAGCTTTAGATGGAATCTTTAATACATCTGAACGACTTATACTGTATTTTGTTCCATCTACATTGATAGAATTAAGAAGTATTCGATAAGACTTAGCCGTTATATCGTAGTTTGACATATTAATCTTGATCGCACCAGTTCCGCTGCAAAGATACAGTTCATCTCCATCCCTGCAAAGCCACGCGTTGGCAGTCAGAGATGAACGCAGACCTTTCTTGGTGTCCATAATTGGATATTCCGTTCTTGTATTTCTTATAAGATCCGAAGCTTTAGCAACATATATGCCCGCACTTCCAAGAATCCAGCAGGTTCCGTTCCGGCAGATCACATCATAGTTGTTACTATATGGAAAACGATCAAGCCAGCTTACATCTCCATCAGAATCCATATAGCATAGTCCATTACTTGTAACAATCAGTATGCCATCACTCTCCGATTCATAAATCATACGCAGAATTACATCAGATGAAAGTCCGTCTTTTTTCTCAATGTGCTCTGTTATCTGACCATTCTTAATAACACTGATACCGCCACCATCTGAACCAACATATAAGGCTCCTTTATATTCAAGCGTGCAAAGTGTTTTTTCATTCGTGAATCCATCACTATCCGTATATACTTTTTCAACCATATCTCCATTGATGATGGTAATGCCATAGTCTCCTGACACTATGATTCTGCCGTCCTGTGCCTCCAAAATACTTCTGAAACGCATTCCGGATATTCCATCATCTTCTGTAAACATTCTTATTTTAAATCCATCCTGCGTATCTGCATCAATTCTGCAGATACCCCGTCCGGTTGTCGCAATCCATAAATTCCCCTTACTATCCGCTTTTATACAACGGATTCTTGTATCAGCCAGCATATCCGTAATCTCATTTTCGACTGCTATATTATCTGATTCATTGATAATTACCAATCCATTATCTGTTCCACAGAAAAGCAAGTCCTGCCACCTCTCCGTCGTGTTAACTACAGCAGCCTCCACACCCGCCTGTGGAAACAGCTCCTGAAATGGGGATTTGCTCATTTTAAGCAGTCCTTTTCTTGATGAACAGAACCACAAATTTCCCTGATAATCAATCTGCATACCATAAATGGTGCTGGAAAATTCATCTGTCTTAAGCCTGCTATATGTATAATTATTATGCAAAACAGCAATACCATTGTCAGAACATACAAATATATCTCCACTTCCATTGTCTGTAACATAAAATGAATTTATCGCTTCTACACCGTCTAGCTCTTCCTTTCTTTGCAGCTGCGGCAAACCGTTCTTCACTTCAAATTCATATACTATGTCAGACGTAGACCCCATAAGCAGCCTGCCATCTTCTATAAAGCAGACCCCTCTGATATCCTCCTGCTGTATGGCATCTGTATACGATTGTAGCACTTCACCATTTCTTAGCCAATATACCTCTCCTCTGTCTGTTGAAACCACTACATTGCCGTTATGGTCAGATGTCATATGATAGGCATTCTTTATCTGTTCATAATTCTTAACAACTTTGACTCCGCCATTTAGTGTTACTATAGACATACCATCTGCGGTACCTATATAATAATTACCATATGAATCACTGGTGATATCTTTGATTGAATTTGAAAGCAACCCTTCCGTCTCATCAATTGTATTGACAACCTGTTCATTAATGACAATTGATATACCGTTATCATTAGTTCCTACCCATAAGCGTCCCTCGTCATCCGTATGAAGGCAAATAACACTCTTAACAGTCGGAAGTTCATTTAAAAGCTTGAATTTATTACCATCATACTTATATAACCCTGCATATGTTGCAATCCAGAGCTTGCCATCCGTAGTCTGTTCTATATCATTTGCCTCACCTGACAGTAATCCATCCTCATTCGTATATATCTTTTGCAGATATGAATCGTAGTCTGTTTTTCCGTCAGCAACTAATGTCTCTGTTGTATCAGCAACTGATGTCTGTGTTGTGTCAGCAGCTGATGTCTCTGTTGTGTCAGCAGCTGATGTCTCTGTTGTGTCAGCAGCTGATGTCTCTGTTGTAACAGTGCCCAGTCCTAATGCTGCTATAAGTGCAAATACTCCAATTATTCTCCGCCCTTTATTTCTTTTCCTATTATCTTTAAGCAGCTCCATCTGCTTTCTCTTAAATCTCACTAGTCTGATGATGCAAAATACAGCCTCAACGCTTATCAGTTTATCAAGAAATTCCACACAGAATTGTCCGAAAAAAAGTGATACGAGTCTGGGATATCCTTTGTTAATGCACATAAGTGCCACCTGATTTCCCCAGACATTCTGAATGGAGCCATCATAAATCGTAACTTTAAGAATTACAGATATAACAGTAGCGAACAACGCTATTCCCATTCCAAGATTCACGGTCTTGAACTGGTTTTCAAAACATTTTTTTTTGGAAAAACAGCCCACTGCCACTCCTATAATAGCACCTATTATACAGAATAATGACTGCTGTTCCTGAAAAACTCCATATATTATATTATTAGTGAACCCAACCACACCGCCGCATACCGGGCCTGCAACATATGATATTAGAAATGTTCCTATAGAATCGCACCAGATAGGGAGCATTAATTTGTCTGCCATAATTCTTCCAAACAGGTCAATCAGCAACGCAAATATTGTATACGGTATAATCCGATATTTTTTACTAATTTTCATAAATTGCTCCTTTAAACACTACCGTTAAAAAGGCTGTATATTCTTTTATTTTGTCGTTTTTAATATATCATACTTCCCATGAATCATCAAGCAATCTGCCAATATTGTTCATGCAAATTTCCATGAGCAAGGTTGTTCTGCAACAACCAAAAAAAGGCTTTACCGGCACATATATGTCAGTAAAGCCTACTTCCATTTAGACAATATCTTTTCTTTTACTCTTTATAAGTACTCCTGCGAGTCCCACAAGTGATGCCATCAGAAGCATTATCCACAGGGGCGGATTGGCTGTATCTCCTGTCTGCGGTGCCGTGACATTCTGATTATCCTTCGTGGTATCCTCCGAACTATTCTTATCCTCCGAATCATTCTTATCCTCCGGGTTGCTGTCATCTGATGTATTCTTTACAATCGTAAAGTTTGTACTTGCTGAACCATCTGTCCAGACAATTTCAAAAGTATGGCTGCCTGCTGATAATGTCTTAAGATAATCTGCCTTTAAAGTAATAATTGTTGATCCCTCGGCTGCTATGTAGTTTTTGGCATCAAGCACCATACCATCTACCTTTACTGCCTGAAACTTCAAAAAGTCTCCGTTACCTTTGATTACAATGCTTCCGTCTATGTTCTGTGTCCATGAGCTGTTCGCTCCAGCAATAATCCTGTATGCTTTATGCACATGTGGAATACTGATTATATAGGTAAATGCCTGTATCTCACTATTCTGCATTCCATCCTTTACTGCAATGGCTCTGATAGTGGTAACTACGCTCTCACCTTCTGCTCCTGTCACTGAAATCGGTGCTGTATATTTCGTTCCGTTGGACGCACTTGGCTTTGTTCCATCTGTTGTGTAATATATAACAGCTCCCGGAGTTGAAGATGTAAGCGTTACCTTCTGATTGTCTGTATAAGTTCCTGCAACAGGATTAGCTGTCGGTGCTCCTGTAATTCCTGCAGCACTGATTTTAATTGTAATTGTTGTTGTAAGTGATACGTCATTCGCATCAATCGTAGCAGGGCAGGTGATGGCACCTTTTAATGTCACGGACTGCTCTGTCAACACGGATGGATTATAGCTTCCACTTTCAGGCGTAGTTGTATCCCATTTCACATCCGCTTTATCTACTGTTCCTCTCTCCGTTACGATAGTGACCTGTGTCGGGAGATTCATAGCTGCATATGTTGTTCCATTTGCAACTATAATTGGGGTTGGTGCCGTTATACTTATAAGTTTGTCTTGCATATCATTAGGTGTAATTTCCCTTGGACTACTTGCATAATCCGTAGAAGTATTACCATTGATGCATTCCGCTAGTAGATACATATGATAATCTGTTCCCAATGTCTTATTTCTCAAAGATTCCGGCAATACAAACGACCCATTTCCGAATACTTCTATTCCATCATAGCTTTGTGTCGTGCCTGTTATAGCTAATTTCCCATAGTACAGTATTTTCGCATTTTCATCATATGACTTATCCGTAATCATAACAGAAACCTGGTTTACTTCATTCTCCGCAGTTGTCAAATAATCAAATGGGACAGATACTTTTCCATCTGAATCCATGGTAACCCATTTGGACTGCCATACTTTAATTGATTTTGTTGTATCCCTTAATGTAAGCTTCCATATCTTATCACCGGTATATGCTTCATCACTTATAATGGTGCTGTTTTTAGTTATTTCTGCAGTTTTATCCATTGTTGCAGCAGTTGTAAAAAGAACAGCTGATTTATCCAGATTAAACGACGGCCTGATGCGAATATATGGATTTGTACAGTCAAAACTTGCTATTTTACCATTTCCATACACGCTTGCTACTTCATTAGCATTTACAGAATTGGATGATCTAAGCCATACATGGGCACCACAGCTTCTAGAATCGTTATCAACATACAGTTCATCAGCCTCCCTTGCTGAAAGAACAAACACTTTATCTGTCGAGCTGACATCTGTATAATTAGCATTATTAATCGCATAGGATGTATTGTTTTCGATAAATATAGTATCAAGTATTGCATTCCTTTCAACTTTAGATAAGGAATTATTATAGTATGTGTCATTTAAGTATGTTTGTATATTACTGCCAGTCCAACTATTTCCATTGTTCGAAAAAGAGCTATATTCCTCCAGCTGGCTATCACTATTCAAAAGAATTGCATCCTTACTTACAGTTTGTGTATCAATGCCGCTTCCAAGCACATGAAATAATCTGTTTGTGCCATAGTATACTTTTACGCCTTCTGTGCTATTCCATCCTCCCGGCACCTCATATAATGGAGTGGTTCCAATATTCATACTGTAGACAGTTGGATATTGCGCTGTAGGTGTACCCTCATCCACTGCACCGCAATCCGTGCATACACCATTTAAATAATGATGATGATGTGGAATATCCTGCATATCTTTTTGGGCTTCTTCTGATATGATAGGCTTGCTTCCTCCAATCGTCGCCGGAATACTTACAGCAATTTTCTTACCACTTGCATCTGTACCCGCAACTATGCCAGTGATTATTTTATTTCCACTTGCATCTGTTCTGTATGTTATTTTACTTACATAAGAAGGCACATTAGCCTGAGTGTCTTCTGACACGACGACGCATATTACGCTGGCATCAAATGCTGTTTCCGGCACTTCTGCTATTGCTACACCGGCAATCTCTGTTGGAATCTCTATACATTTCTGACCACTACCCTGTGTAACAGACATAATTACAGGTGCATTCGAGCCAGATGAGTAACTACGATACTCATAGGTGATTTCGTTAACGGATTCGTCCACCAGAATTTTATCCATCTCATTGTTTCCATATGTATTTATCATGACAGTCGTCACCGGACTGCCTTTAATGTAAGTTGGAACAGTAAAATTTTCCTCTTCTGAAAACCTCCCAAAAGTGGCATTCGTAATAACGATATCTCCATTCGCATTTTCCTTATAGGACACCGTAGAACACATCATCACCAGCATATGACTTGAACTGCTGTCTATAATCATATCCTTTGCATACAGGGTTTTAACATCCTGATATATCGGAATATTCATAGTATCTACAGTTCCTGTATTTCCAGAAGTAAAGTAGGCTTCCTTCCTGCCATTCGTTTCAGTTATAAGCAGTTTTGATACACTGTCCGGCAGCACAACATTTGTACTATCATCTATTATAAAAATCTGATTGGCATTTAATCTCGAATCCGAAAAGGCTGTATCGGAAAATCCGTTAACGGCATATCCGGCAAGCGTCTTCGGCAATTCAACAGTCCTTCCTTCTGCAATGCCATTCCGCACCTTCGGTGTATACTTTGTCACAATTATTCCGCCATCCTCAGCATATTTATAATACCATGCCCGTCCTCCATTACCTGTCTCTGATGGTAGAATTTTCAGATTTTCTTCAGCTATTAAAACACAGCCACTGCATCCCCATGTTCCATTATCAATCATTCCATCAAAAACAATCTGTTCCTGTGCACCATATTCTATATCTGTTACGGAAAAATCCAATGTGTCACCATCAAATTCAAAAAGCACATATGCCGTACTATCGGGAATTCCGGCAGATTCAATCTGCCCTTGCACTGCTTTCGGTATCAGTATCGTTTCCAGACTGTTGCAGTCCTTAAAAGCATCTTCTCCAATACTTGCTGTCTGGGCATTCAGTTTAATTGTTCCGGACAAATTCGTACAACCTTCAAAAGCATGTGCGCCGATATTTAAAATCGGCGACGCATCATACCGTCGTTGGAATTCAACGCTCTTTACTGCTTCCTTAGAAATACTCTCGTCCTCCCGCCATGAGGTAGTTCCACTGTCACTATGTATAAACAGCTCACCAGTCTCACTATCAAACGAATAGTCTGTCCCATTTGACACGTCTGCCTGTACCGTCACAGGCACAAGACCCGTCATCATTATTACAGAAAGAACCACGGCTATTCCTTTTTTACAAATTTTTACTGCTTTCATATGTTCACCTCTTTACACATTGACTCTACAAGTCATTCTTTCTTTTACTCTTTATAAGCACTCCTGCAAGTCCCACAAGTGATGCCACCAGAAGCATTATCCACAGGGGTGGATTGGCTGTATCTCCGGTCTGCGGTGCCGTGACATTCTGATTATCCTTCGTGGTATCCTCCGAACTATTCTTATCCTCCGAATCATTCTTATCCTCCGGGTTGCTGTCATCTGATGTATTCTTTACAATCGTAAAGTTTGTACTTGCTGAACCATCTGTCCAGACAATTTCAAAAGTATGGCTGCCTGCTGATAATGTCTTAAGATAATCTGCCTTTAAAGTAATAATTGTTGATCCCTCGGCTGCTATGTAGTTTTTGGCATCAAGCACCATACCATCTACCTTTACTGCCTGAAACTTCAAAAAGTCTCCGTTACCTTTGATTACAATGCTTCCGTCTATGTTCTGTGTCCATGAGCTGTTCGCTCCAGCAATAATCCTGTATGCTTTATGCACATGTGGAATACTGATTATATAGGTAAATGCCTGTATCTCACTATTCTGCATTCCATCCTTTACTGCAATGGCTCTGATAGTGGTAACTACGCTCTCACCTTCTGCTCCTGTCACTGAAATCGGTGCTGTATATTTCGTTCCGTTGGACGCACTTGGCTTTGTTCCATCTGTTGTGTAATATATAACAGCTCCCGGAGTTGAAGATGTAAGCGTTACCTTCTGATTGTCTGTATAAGTTCCTGCAACAGGATTAGCTGTCGGTGCTCCTGTAATTCCTGCAGCACTGATTTTAATTGTAATTGTTGTTGTAAGTGATACGTCATTCGCATCAATCGTAGCAGGGCAGGTGATGGCACCTTTTAATGTCACGGACTGCTCTGTCAACACGGATGAATCATAGCTTCCGCTGGCAGGTTCAGATGTATCCCATGACACACCTGCTTCTGTCACAGTATTACCTTCTGTTATAATAGTAACCTTTTCCGGGAGATTCATATTTTCATATTCTGTTCCATTCGCAACCGTGATCTCACTTGGTGCTGTGATAGCAGTAAGCTTATCCTTTGCGGTGGCAGGGAATGTATAAGTGACAATCAGGGTTCCATCCGCATTTTTTGTCATACTTGTTGCTGCAGTCCCATTTACTGTTACAGCTACAGTATCTGTAAATACATATCCGGAATTAGCCATCAATATAACCTTTCCTGTATAAACCGTATTGTATAACGCATTGCCTGTCACTTCACTGCCACTCGCTGTCCAGGTAACCGTTGTGCCTGTAACAGTTGTTGGAACAGTTGCACTTGTATCAAGTGAAGCTCCGGCAACCGGTGCATCCACTGCTACATTTACATCGCTTATTTCATTATATATAACTGTAATCTTTACAGGAGTACTTGCATAATCCGTTTCTTTTTCTCCGTTGACATCCTCTGCTACAATATAAGCATAGTAATCACTGCCACATACCTTATCTGAAAGATCCGAAGGAAGTATAAAAGTGCCTGTACCGTATGTAGCAAAGCTTTCCATATTCAATGCCCCATAGGCAAGTACTTTTGCATCGTTGGTATTACCCGGTGTATATTCCTTATCCAATATCAGCACGGAAACCTGTGTTACATTTTGACTATTGGGTCCATAGGTAGCATATTTAACAGATATGGTGTTCTTATCCCTTGTCACGCCATCATTAGCTACTCTTAAATCACTGTCTAAAAGTGTCAGCTTATACTCTGCACCTGTCTGTCCGGCAGTTCCAGAGATGACAGATGAAAAGAGGACAGATGACAGATTGATATTTAAAGCAGGACTCACACCAACATTATTTTTCTTACCATCGATAGCGCGATCACCCATGCTACCATCTGTACCACATACTCCTGTATTACCATTATCTGTACGAGATGATCTCAACCACCAAAAGTTACTACTATTGTATGTTTTTATTCTGTTTGTTGCTTTGCCATACGTATTGCTATATCCATATTTTGTATTAGTTGCTTCCTTTGCATCAAGCAAGAATATTTTATCTCCATTAAGAGCAACATAATTCAAATTGCTTACTCCACCACCATCTGTACTGCCTGGCTCACTCTTAGTGCTTTCCGCTATAGCATTCTGTTCTAACGTGCTAAAAGCTGTTGTCATAAAACCATTTAAATAGTTTCTTATATAACTATCCGACCACACATTACTCGAGCTGTCAAACATCCCTGTCCACAGAATGCTGTCGCAGTCAAGAAGCATGGTCGTTCCGCCAAATACGGATGTACTGCTGTCAAGAACCCTATACTTCACAGGTTCAGCTGTTCCACTACTGCCGACACCGGAAGTTCCATAAGAGCCATAGTAAACATAACTCCCTTGCCATGCATCTGTTTTCGTAGTTGGTGCAGTTGGATCTGCTATGATGCTTGTTCCTAATGCTATATTGGTTTTTGTTGTACTCTCTTCTGTCTCATATTCTCCTGATTTGAAGCCGGTTGCATTGTCCGGTGTCGTTCCATTTACCATACAGGCAATGCTTGTAGAGTAGATTCTATGAGCAGTATCCCCTTGATTTTTATCACGAGGCCCCAGATACAAACTGGAGCCCTCTTCTTCCGTGATATTAACATTCACTTCAACGTTACCAGTTATCTGATATGCGAAGGAAGGACCTCCCCATGCCCGCACCTCACTTTTTCCTTTATTCGTTATGTTTAATGTTATTGCTGATTTAGTTTCGTCCCTGAACGCAATGGCAGTGCAATACGCTCCACCTATTATATGTGCATTATCAAATGTAACATCGTATACTACAGCATCATCTGTATTATTAAAAAATCGCAATGGTGTATCGCATTCTGTGGTACCTGTTATAATGTATTTACCCGTAAATGCTACCTCTGCACCACCATTTTGAGAATAACCGGTTGGTGTTATGCTGATATATCCATCGGCTAAATTTAATGTCCTGGCAGTTACAGAAGGTGTATTACTTTCTTTGGCAGCCTCTACCACATAACTCAAACCATCATCGCCTGTTGTCTCAAGCCAGATCCTGCAATTTTCCAGATTAATATCCGATGGATCAGAAATTGCTGTTATACTTTCAGACAGCTTTGATTTCATTTCATCCGTCGTTACAGATATCTCGTTTCCGCTGATCATCTTGCTGTAATACCAGTCCGTTCCGGCATTGTTGCCCTGTACAACGATAGCTGCCGACGTTACCGATCCCCTGGTTCCCTTGATTGTTCCTTCGCTGACATTATATGCTATGGTGCCAATATTCTTTGAGTTTCCGTCCAGCCGTAAAGTCATTGCTGTACCTGCTGCAATCGTACCTGCTACTTCAGCATCGGATACTGCTGCCTGTGCAGATGATGCAAAAAGGACTGAGGACAGGTTTAGGTTGGATGCCGGACGAACGCCTCCAGTTGACCGCATCACATCATTATATACAACACCACCATAATTAGAAACCGCAATATGCACATAGTAGAAAGAACCAGCTGCAGCTACACTATCTGTATATGGGGAACGAAGCCAAAAATACCCTCCATCGGTCCAATATTTATCCTTTTGCAATTTTATATTGTTCCCGACAGTTATAGTTTTTGAAATTTCTGTACCATAACCACTATATTTACCATCAGGAGCATACAACTTATCTGATGTAGTATATTCCTTATCATTCTTAGAATCATTGGTTATAACTGTTGTCGCCTGCATCAATCCCTGCTCTGCTGTTGAAAAGTAGTTTGTATTCTTCGCCAGCTCACCTATCAGATATTTACGTAACTTGCTTGCTCCATAGTGATTCACATACACTTCTGCTGGATTGCTATCTGTATATGTTCCATAGTCATAGTTCTCTCCAAGGTCTGCAACCGTTATAACCGAACCATCTTCCTGAAACATCTGATCTGGTCCTATTGAACTTGCTGCAAAGATAGCTACATTGTCTGCACTCACATTGCTGTCACTGCCCAGGACATACCATTCCTGTGGTGCTCCGTCGCTATTCTTACCAAACTTAATCTTTCCGACATTCGTTGCAGTACCAGTATTGTCCGGTGCGAATGTCCCGTCCATAAGCTGTGCCTTTGCCGCATAGGCTGTGACACCTGGTTCCGAGTTTTCATCTGCCGCCTGCACCTTAAACACATTTCCCGGCATCATCGATATCAACCCAAGTAACATGGTAATCGAAAGTACAACAGCTATTCCCTTCTTAAACCTGTTAATTGCTTTCATATATCTCATCCTCCTCTTTTTATTCCAACTAACACTCCTCATAACTGATTTTACCTCAAAAGGCAAGAAATCTCCTTATATTTTTTTGTTATTTTTATTTTTTTTAGTTATTTATAACAACATACGCTCCGTCGGCTTTCTTACCATCAGGTGTGACACAGGTAACATCAACGGTCTGCTCCGTGCCGGGATTTTCCGCAACGATATTCATCTTTTCATCACCTTCTTGTACTGTCAAATCCTTGTATTAAGCCATTAATTTTTTATATTCTTCTAATGCATATCCATCCGTCATTCCTGCAATATAATCTGTTATAGCTCTTATCAATATTCTTCGTTTTTCAAAAATGACAATATCCTTCTCCCCCTCGTCAGCCCCCTTTCCATCCAGATAATCTAAAATAGTTTCTTCCCTGAGCTCTTTCGTTGTAATTTCATTAATTTCTTCATTAACCAGCTTTATACTTCCATCGCTTAAAAAAATTGCACTATTCGCAACTGCTTTGTTTTTATGTTTTAATGTTTCAACAAAAATTTTATGTACTGTTCCAGAATGCAACAATCTTGGATTCTTATAATATTTCTCAAATAATCTTTGAACTATCATGCTTGCGTTATAGTCTGCCCTTGCCACTTCATAGTTACAGATTACTTTTTTCTGAACTACCTTTTCTAAATAATTATTTACTCTTTCTACTTCTGGTGAAAAACATACCATTTTTATATTATTCTTTAATGATATTTCACTGATTTCCT
Organism: Bacteroidales bacterium H4; assembly: GCA_963626805.1. Lineage (GTDB taxonomy): Bacteria > Bacillota > Clostridia > Lachnospirales > Lachnospiraceae > CAG-632. The sequence continues at coordinate 81,219 of CAVFXS010000029.1, forward strand.
CGTGTGTTGCAATTAACCGGGCCGAATATTCTATTGTACTTTCTATAAAATAATTAATAATAACTGATACAATTCTCGAAATTTTAAGTTCTTTTATATCAACAATTAAATGTTTTGCATTCGCAATATCCTCAAGTTCTTGATTTATATAACCGGATAGTTCTCTGCATTTATCTATTCTTAATCTATCTGTAAATTCTTCAATTGTAATTACTCCCGATGTAAGTGCATCATCCACATCATGCCCTCTTTGTGCAATCTCATCTGCAATAGCAACGACCTGTCCCTCCAGACTTGAGCATATCTGCTCTTTCTCATCATTAAGGTATATTTTATTAATATATTCTTCTGATAGAAAGTCCTCGATTTTTATTTCCTTTGGATTTAGCTTTGTATGTTTCAAAACACCTTCAATAACTTGCACACTAACGTTTAATCCAGGGAATTCTTTATATTTCTCTTCTATTTGTGTTAATATCTTTGCACTTTGATAGTTATGTTTAAATCCTCCATAACACCTATGTTCAAACAATTTATCATTTGTCTTATGGGCATCTATCCCTACATCTATTTTTCCACATAAGATATCATCAAGAGTCCTTTCTCCCTGATGTCCAAATGGAGTATGTCCCAAGTCATGCCCTAATGCGATTGCTTCAGTCAAGTCAAGGTTCAGCCTTAATGCATATGCGATTGCCTTTGCTATTTGATTAACCTCCAAGGAATGTGTCATTCTGGTTCGATAATAGTCTCCTTTTTCTGAACCAAATATTTGTGCTTTATCAACCAATCTCCTGAAAGCTTTACAATTAACAACCCTTTCCCTGTCTCTTTGAAATTCCGTTCTGTATACACCAACATCGTCACTCGGATATATACGTATAGATTGCTCATCCTGTTGTGCCAATCTGCTTAATTCATAAGCTTCAGCTATTTTTCCTTTACTTGTCTTGTCAAAATTATAATCATTCCCCTTACTTGCAATTATTCGTTCTCTCAATTCATGATACAAGCTTTCCATATCATTCATTATAACGTATTGCCCATATCCAAAATCAGCATCAATATCCAAATCAATTTTATCTATTATACTGTCTATAACCCTTTGATGATGTTCCCGGGTTAAATGCACTCTCATTATATATTCAATACTATTTTTTTCATTAATATTAACATCCGAGCCTATAAAAACATCCCTGATTTCTTTTTCATCTGAATTTATATACGCAATCATTAAAACAATCCCGTTGCCACCAAAATTTTTCTTTAACTCCATTAGAGCTTTCTCATTTAAGGTTCCATCGACAGAATTATAATATCTTTTTTTCACCAATTTAAAGCTCTCCTGTGCATATTTATTAATCCGTTCATCACTATTATTATTTTTAATAATCAATACTTTTCCCATTGTTATCCCCTTCCCTTGCCATATACTTCATGTATCCACAATCATTCCCTATCCGTGTTTCCGGCTTACTTACCGCTTCTTCTGTTACACGATGCCTAAAAGCCTATCTTTTTTTCTTTCTCAATATCCACTTATATGAAGATTTCGATTATGACGCTCATTTTTTTCGTTCAAAAGCAGATTTCTAAGAAATGCTTTAAGATTCTTAGGACATGCCTTTACGCATTCCATACATAAAATACAATCCGTTCCGATAATCGTGTTCTACTATTTCATTAAAATCTGTTATTTCTCTGTCTTTCTTGCGCATATATTCGCCTCTATTAATTTTTTAAATCTTCAAATCACACTCGGAATAAAGTGCCGCCTTTCCAGATAGAAACACTTTATCTCCCGATATTCTGCAATAAAGCATTCCGCCTCGGCTTGAAGCCTGATATGCTACAATGCTTTCTTTGCCGAGTTTTTTCGCCCAGTACGGTGCAATGTGGCAATGTCCCGAACCGCAGACAGGATCTTCAAGGACATTTAATTTCGGTGCAAAGCTTCTTGATACAGAATCGGTTTCTTTTCCCCTCGCAGTAATATGCAAAAGCAAACCGTCAAGTTCTTTGATTTTTTCTGCATTCGGAACATAATTTCTTACATCTTCTTCACTATCAAGAACACAGAGCAAATCACGCCCCATATATGCTTCTTTCGGTGTTACGCCTACTGCCTCGATAATTTTCTCTGTTATCGGAACAGGCTTCAAATCATATGCAGGGAATTCCATTTCCAGTAAATCTTCGTGTTTGATAACGATTAAATCACCGCTAAGTGTCGTAAAAACAGCCTTGTCACATTCCGTAATATAGAACCGATACAGTACATAGGCACTGGCAAGAGTTGCATGACCGCACAGATCAATCTCTCCACCCGGTGTGAACCATCTGAGATGATATTTATCACTTTCTTTCACAACAAATGCTGTTTCAGAAAAGTTATTCTCTTTTGTCATATTCATCATAATTTCTTCAGGAAGCCATTCATCCATAACACATATAGCTGCCTGATTACCGTGGAATATTTTATCTGTAAATGCATCTACCACATATTGCTTCATTGCCATCATCCTTTCCTACGCCTTATGCCCGCCTATCTGCTCATTGCGGTCTTTGTCCGTCGCTCCCTCCTCAAGATTCATTCCTTTGAGGATAGCGTTCTATCCGAATTTCTTCTTGACATTAAGCATTGCCTTCCGCATACGCTTCTCACGCTCTAAGGTAGCTTCTTCTTTAGCATCTTCCTCTTCTTTTGCCTTGTAATCGGTAAAGAGGTCAAGTAATTTTTGATTGGTTTTTTCCATCTCAGCACAGCTTTCCTTCAAAGCGACTGACATTCCAACGATTGACGCAATATTCTCAGTTCCAGCACGTTTATGAAATTCCTGAGCACCACCATCCGCAAATGAGGATATTTGCGTACCTCCTTATCCCCAATATCGCAATGGAATATTCTTCAAATCCTCATCAGCACTTCCATAGATTGTTTCGTCCTTATTAAACTTTGTTGCAACTGAAGACGAAATCTCTGCCGTACATTTCAATTTTAGTTACAATTACACGAATATCATCCTATCACATCATCTCTATTTTTTCAATATACCTGCGCCTATAAACCATTCCTCGTGCCCGAGTTGTCACTTTTTCAAAACATCTAACATCTCCATCTTACAGAAGAAGGATTTACCGGAACCAGGCACTCCGAATACAAAGCCATTTCCGTTAATGAGCTTCTTTCTGTTGCCGATATTCACATTCTTGCTGATCTGATTGATACCATAATAGTTGCCTGTGCTGTCATTTAATTCCTGCACATTAAATGGCATTGATAAATGCATTACATACCACAATCGCAAGTGCCATCGTTACTGCCTCAAACACACATGACAGGAAATATTTGCAGTAGGTAGCCATCGTATGACTTACCATTCTGTTTCCTGCCATAGTGGAACAGGCAATCGCACCGAGCGGCACAATAATCAGGATCTTTAAGAATCCGAAATACACTGTGTAGATGATAAAAAATCCACAGATAATAATGATGATTCTTAAAGTGTAATAATCTACTCTTCATGCCTTTCTCCTCCATCTGATTGTTGTTTGCTGTAATAATCTGTTCTTTTCTCATGTTGTTTGTCTCCTTTGCGATAAAAAAATAAGCCAGCAGGGATAATCCCTAACTGGCTGTTAAAAGTTGCTCTATGTGATCAGGCAATGCCTGTTGTAATGATTAAATCGGGCTATCCCCGATGTGTTTTACAGTGACCACCTCCTTTCAAGG
>CAVFXS010000030.1:0-552 GCA_963626805.1 Bacteroidales bacterium H4
TTTACGCCTGTAGTGGAATCACTCTGCTGAACTTCTACTGTTACGTCTTTGTTTACTGCTTCATAACCTTCTGCAAGTTTCTCCATAACCGGTGTTACAGAGGAAGAACCGGCTACAACAACTTTACCTGAAACTCCGTCAGCAGCTTCGTAAGCCTGTGCATCATCTGCTGTTTTGATGTATCCGTTATCTTCAACGATCTGCTGTCCGTCTGAACTCATGATGTAGTTCACGAAATCCTTTGCAGCATCACTTTCTTTGTCAGATGTAAGGATATTGAATGGACGGGCGATCTTATAAGAATCATCGGATACGTTCTCTGTTGTAGCTTCTACACCGTCGATCTTAACAGCCTTTACTGTGTCATCCAGAGAGCCAAGTGAAATATATCCGATTGCATTCTCATCACCTGCAACTGTAGTCATCATAACAGATGTGCTGTTTGTTACACTTGCTTCATCTGTAGTCATATCTACTTTTTCTCCATCCTGTTCTTCTTCGATTCCGAACAGTTCTACGAAAGCACCTCTTGTACCTGAACCATCCTCACGG
>CAVFXS010000030.1:597-2419 GCA_963626805.1 Bacteroidales bacterium H4
ACGATTGTAATGTCTCCGCTTGCTGCACTTACGATTGTTGTAAAAGCTGTTGCTCCGATAACTGCTGCTGTAAGGATTGTTGCGATTTTTTTCTTCATGATGATTTTCTCCTCTTCTAATGAACCCTCTTACTGTTATAAAAAGTAATGGTTCATTTTCTTTTTGTTTATTTTATTTTTTATAGCTTGTTGCCTCATTTACAGGTGCTATTATAAAAATCAAAAGTAAAATCCAAAATCGCACTATCGTAAAATCTTTGTAAAAAACATTTACAGTCAAAAAAGGTCAATTACTTGTAAAATCCATCCCACCATGCTATCATAATCCCGAAATATATCCGGCATGACTGCCGGCTTACTTTTACAAAGGAGTAATTATATATGTCAGATACAAGATGCGATAAATCAAAAGAAATGGATATGCTGAATGGCGGTCTTGCAGGAAAACTGATCCTGTTTGCAGTCCCGCTGGCATTCAGCAGTATTCTGCAGCAGTTGTTTAACTCTGCAGATGTAGCTGTAGTTGGACGGTTTGCAGGGGATACTGCACTGGCGGCTGTCGGAAGCTGTGTAGCACTTGTAGGTATCTTTGTGAACCTTATTGTAGGGCTGTCTGTCGGTCCGAATGCGGCACTTGCTACTCTGATCGGCCAGAAAAAGCGTGAGCAGATCAGTGGAATGCTTCACACGATCCTGACCTTCGGAGCTATACTCGGGCTTCTTCTGATGGGGCTGGGAATGCTCTCTGCCAGAGGTGTTCTGGAGCTCTCAGGCACTCCTGAAAGTGTAATGAGTCAGGCACTTTTATATATCAGGATTTACTTCTTCAGTATTCCGTTTATGGTGATTTATAACTTTGGTTCCGCTATTCTCCGGAGTTTCGGAGACAGCCGCAGGCCGATGTATTATCTGCTTCTGTCCGGAACTGTAAATGTGATTCTGAATTTATTTCTGGTCATCTGCTTTCACCTTGGTGTTGCAGGTGTTGCCATAGCAACTGTGATCTCCAACGTGCTCAGTTCTGCCCTGGTCATCATCTGTCTTCATCGCAGAGCGGACGAATTTCAGTTCCGCATACGGAATATGAAGATCGAAAAGAATGCATTAAAGAAGGTACTGGCCATCGGAATCCCTGCCGGAATCCAGGGTGCTATTTTCTCTGTATCTAATGTTTTTATCCAGAGCGGTATTAATTCATTTGGTGAGAATGCAATCGCAGGTTCTTCACTGGCGCTGAATTTTGAATATTTTACATATGATATTGCCACCGCCTTCGCTCAGGCTGCCGTGACCTTTATCAGCCAGAATTACGGTGCCGGCAACGTAAAAAGATGCAAAAAAGTATTCTGGTTATGTCTGCTCTTTGGTTTTGGTTTTACAGAAATCCTAGCAATTGTATTTATGATCTGGGACGATTTCTTCGTAAGTATCTACACTACCAGCAGTGCCGTCGCAGCTTACGGACTGATCCGAATGCATCATGTATGTTCCCTGGAGGGACTGACTGCTACCTATGAAGTCGAGAGTTCTGCCCTGCGAGGCATGGGAAAATCGCTGGAACCGTCTGTCATCACGATCCTCGGAACTGTGGTATTCCGTCTGATCTGGATGGTAACTGTGTTTAAGTGGATCCCTACTTATGATATGCTGATGGATGTGTATCTCGCTTCATGGATTTTCACAGGAGGAGCTATCTTTATTGTTTACTGGCATCATATGAAAAAGGTCAGCAAATATGGGATTCAGTAACTGAGAGTCAAACATTATTTATGTACTCTCGGAATCTTTTTGTGCTTGATTTTGTGAGCAGATTTTTTGTCAGT
>CAVFXS010000031.1:0-5988 GCA_963626805.1 Bacteroidales bacterium H4
ATATGGAATCCATGTACTCGTCGATAAAAACCATGGGCAGATTTTGTTATGAGCAGAATCTGCCTATTCTTTTACCGATGAGATTCTTTGAATAACAAAGGTAAAGAGTGGTAACTATAAATAGAAAGCACTGTTGTAGCAAGTGTATCTGCTTGCGGAAAGGATAGCCTATGATTGCAGCAGAAATCAAAAATGACAATACGACTGTTCGTATCCATGATAATTTTTGTGACAGAGTATCGCAGGAATGTATTTCAAGAGTGAATCAGATTGTCAGCAGCTCTTATAAGAGAAGAACGATGTCTGATAGATCATCTCAGGAAGGAAATGGAAGTGGATCGCTGCAGTAATAATGCTGTGGCTTTCCTTATTATAAGGAAACATCGACATCGTTGACGCTATGAAATATGAGATTGTATAATGAGCCGGAAAGGAGGAAACCTATGGAGCAATATGTCAAATACCTTCGTAAATCACGATTTGATCGGGATTATGCAGAACTCAGTATAGAGGAAACACTGAAGCGGCACGAAGCTATTTTAGACAAGATGGCAAATGACAGAGGGTATTATATTGCTAAAACATATTATGAAGTCGTTTCCGGTGAATCAATCGCAGCAAGACCGGAAATTCAAAAAATGCTGGAGGAGGTGAGCGCAGGACTTTATGCAGGAGTTCTTGTAGTAGATGTAGAACGACTTGCCAGAGGCAATGGAGCTGACCAGGCATACATCAGTCAGGTGTTTCAATTTTCAGGAACGAAAATCATTACACCGACAAAGATGTATGATCCATCTAATGAATTTGACGAAGAATATTTTGAGTTTGGCTTGTTCATGAGCCGAAGAGAATATAAGACAATCAATCGCAGACTTATCCGAGGACGTGACAGTAGTGCATCAGAAGGTAAGTGGATTGGAAGCATCGCACCTTATGGATACAATCGAGTAAAAATCCAGCATGAAAAAGGATATACGTTAGAGATTCATCCAGAGGAAGGACCGGTGGTGCAGAAGATTTTTGATATGTATCTGAATCATCAGGGAACAAAAATCATTTGCAACCATCTCAATGACAACGATATTCCTACCCGGCACGGTGATTTGTGGACATACAATACAATATTTCAAATCATCACAAATCCCGTGTATATGGGAAAGATAAGAAGAGGATGGAGCAAGCAGATAAAAAGCATTGAAAATGGGGCTGTCAAGAAACGTATTAAGCGGAGTAAAGACATGAGTACCTACAATATTTATGATGGACTGCACCCGGCTTTGGTAAGCGAAGAAACCTTCATGAAGGTACAGGATATCCGCTTAGATAAAAAGCCGGAGGCTCCGGTCAAAAAAGAGTTCAAGATGCAAAATCCTTTTTCCGGCTTGCTTTTCTGCTCAGTATGCGGAAAGCGTATAGGTCGGACAACGATGTCGCAGAGAAGCGGAAATCCGGCGAGACTTCGCTGCGTGAATGGACGAAATTGCCATAACGGAAGTGCTTACTTTGAAATCGTAGAAAAAGAAATCATTGATGCACTTCGCAGCTGGCTGAAAGGCTACAAGGTCAAGATTGATACAGTCGGTTATGCTGAGGATATTAAGCTTGGCAAAAAGCGATTGCAGAAATTAGAGCAGGAAAAAGAAAAGTTAACTGCACAGCTTGATAATGCGTTCAATCTTGTTGAGCAGGGTGTGTATACTTTGGAAGTATTCCAGAGCAGGCGTGCAAAGCTGACACTTTCCATGGAAGATCTGGATATGCAGATAGAAAAACTTCAAAAAGAGATTCTTGCTCTTGAAAAGAGCGAAACAACACAGCAAAGTCTCATTCCTCAAACGGAAGAGCTGCTTGCCAGCTATGACGCAATGACGAATGAAGAAAGAAATGCTTTATTGAAAGAAATACTTGAAGAAATCAAGTATTACAAGGGAGCTGATGGTCAGATTGAAATTGATCTGTACCCACGTCTCCCTCAACTTTAGCCTTTTGTAGGTATCCTCAACACACACACGTGTTTGTCAATGATCCCACAAAAGGGTACGCGGGATTTGCGGAAAGTATGCTGGAAGCGGGCGAATAAACGGGCGAAAATCCATTTTGCAAACGGCCGGGAATATGCTATACTAAATGATGGAGAAGACTGCGTGATGAGATCACGCGAATATTTGGAATACAGGAGAAGATTTTATGAAATATGACGTAGTAATTATCGGAGCAGGACCGGCCGGTATTTTTACCGCACTGGAACTGGTACGCAACGGATCTGACAAGAAGATCCTCATGGTGGAAAAAGGAAAACCGGTCGACAAGCGTCACTGCCCGAAAGCAGAGACCGGAAAATGCATGAACTGCAAGCCCAACTGTATGATTACCACCGGATTTTCCGGAGCAGGTGCATTCTCTGACGGAAAGTTAAGCCTTTCCTGCGAGGTAGGAGGAGAACTGCCGAACCTGATCGGTTCTGATTTTGCACAGGAACTCATTGACTATACGGATAAGATCTATCTGGAGTTCGGAGCTGACGAGCATGTGGAAGGTGTGTACGAAGGCGAGGAGATCAAAGAGATCCGCAAACGTGCTATCCGTGCAGGCCTTCAGCTGGTAAACTGCCCGATCCGCCATCTGGGAACGGAGAAAGCGCAGCAGCTGTATCTGAATATCCAGAATTATCTGCAGGAAAAAGGCGTGGAGATGCGCTTTAACACCGAGTGCGACAACATCATTCTGAAAGACGATGTCTGTCAGGGTGTCCGTCTGGAAGATAAGGCAGGCAGTGAAGAGATTTACGCTGACAATGTCATTATCGCGACCGGAAGAAGAGGCGCTGACTGGCTGGAGAAAGTCTGCGAGGAAAATGGAATTGCCCATAAGCCGGGTACCGTTGATATCGGTGTCCGCGTTGAGTGCCGTAATGAGGTCATGGAGATGATTAACAAGGTGCTTTACGAAGGAAAACTCATCGGTTATCCGAAGCCCTGGAAAAATAAAGTACGTACCTTTTGCCAGAATCCGGGCGGATTTGTAGCTCAGGAGAACTATGACAACAACCTGGCCGTGGTAAACGGACACAGCTTCAAGGACTTAAAGAGTGAGAACACCAACCTGTCCATTCTGGTAAGCCACAACTTTACCGAGCCGTTTAACCAGCCCATTGCCTATGCACAGAAGGTAGGAGAATTGACCAATATGCTGGGAGCAGGCCATATTCTGGTACAGCGTTACGGTGATATTCTGGATGGAAAGAGAACCTGGCCGAAGGAGTTGGCACAGTCCAACGTGCGCCCGACCCTGAAAGACGCAGTGGCAGGCGACATTACAGCGGCTATGCCTTATCGTGCCATGACCAACATCATTGAATTCATCCGGATGCTGGATCAGGTCGTACCGGGATTTGCCAGCGGTGAGACCCTGCTGTACAGCCCGGAGCTGAAATTCTATTCCAACAAAGTAAAGATGGATACGGACCTGAACACCAATATTCAGGGACTGCACTGTCTGGGAGATTCTTCCGGATGGACCAGAGGACTGATGATGGCGTCTGCCATGGGTGTTCTGATGGGACGTAAACTTCTGGAGAAGGAGAATCAGTAATTATGAGAAAAATCATTACCATTGCCCGCGAATTTGGTGCAGGCGGCGGAGAGATCGGAAGAAGAGTTGCCAAAGAACTTGGCATCGAATACTATGACAAGGACATCATCCTGAGAACTGCGCTGGCGAACCCGAAACTGACGCCGGAAGAAGTGCGCAAGTGGGATGAGAGAGTACCGCAGACCTTTGGATTTGCACAGAGCCTCTTTGATTTCTACAACAAGCCGCTGGATGAAGAACTCTGGCAGGCACAGATGGATGCCATTCGCGAGATGGCCAGCCATGAGAGCTGTGTCATTGTAGGCCGGAACAGTGAATATATTTTAAAAGAGTTTGACCACTGTCTGAGGGTATTTGCCCATGCAGGATTCCAGTGGAGAGTGAACCGTATGTCCGGCAAAATGCCAGGAGTTTCTCTCGAGCAGGTGGCATCGGATGTGCGTCAGGCTGATAAAGCGAGAAAGAAGAGCTGTGAGCATTACACCAAGACCAGATACCGGGATGCGGCCAACTATGACCTGTGCCTGAACACTGAAAAACTGGGCATTGACCGTGCGGTACAGCTGGTGCTGGCGGCAGCAGAGGATCTGTAATTACATAATTTACACTTGACAAGTAATAGAGAAAAAATTATACTGTTTTCAGACAAAAGGCATTGTATACAATAATACAAATGCCTTTTGGCATAATAGGGCCGGTACTTTTGCCGGAGAAAAGGAGTGTACATATTATGAAAAAGTTAATTGCACTGTCTCTCATTGCATGCATGGCAGTTTCCACTGCAGCATGCGGATCATCCTCATCCAGCGATTCTTCAGCTGCTGAGACCACCGAAACTGCTGATGAAGCAGAAGACACCGCAGACGCAGCAGAGGATACGGCTGATGCTGATGCCAAAACATACGTAATCGCAATGGATACTGTATTCAGACCGTTCGAGTATACGGATGAGAGCAACGATTTTGTAGGAATTGATGTAGATATCATCAAAGCAATTTCTCAGGATCAGGGATTCAACATTGATATTCAGAGCCTTGGATGGGATGCAGCAGTAGCAGCAGTACAGTCCGGCCAGGCAGATGGTCTGATTGCAGGCGCAAGTATCACAGATGAGCGTAAAGCAAACGGATGGATTTTCTCCGATTCTTATTTTGATTCCTGCCAGATTTTTGCAGTAGCAGCTGACAGCGATATTTCTTCTTTTGAGGATCTTGCCGGAAAGAACGTAGCAGTAAAGAACGGTACCCAGGGTGCTGCATTTGCAGAGAGCCTGAAAGATCAGTACGGATTCACTACTACTGTATTTGAGGATTCACCGACCATGTATCAGGATGTCGTAGCAGGCAACAGTGTTGCATGCGTAGAGGACAAACCGATCATTCAGGACTGGATTGCAAACAAAGGTCTGGCACTGAAAGTCGTTGATTCCATGGAGAGTGATCCGGCTCCTTACGGATTTGCAATCATGAACGAGGCAAATCAGGATCTGCTTGACATGTTCAATGCAGGACTTGCAGATATTAAGGCAAACGGCGTTTACGACGAAATCCTTGCAAAATATCTTGGCGAGTAATTAAAAAAATAAAAGGTATGTAATACCGATTCTGGTGACGGGAAAGCAGCTGCAGAATATGCGGCTGCTTCCTGCACTGTGAAAACCCCTGTGTCAGAGGCTTTCACAGTGTAAGAAGCATTTTCGGGAGCCAGAAGAAAAAAGGAGATAAGAAAATATGACAGGTATTATTGAAGTTTACGGAGGCATGCTGCTGCGAGCCCTTGGACAGACCCTGCTGCTGACCTTGCTGTCCCTGTTATTTGCCATGATCATCGGTATGATTTTCGGATTGATGAACGTGGGACATAACCGGGTATTTAATCTCATCGGAACCATTTATGTGGATGCAGTCCGCGGTGTGCCGCTGATTGTACTTGCATATTTCATTTATTTTGGTGTGCCGGCCGGCATGCAGGGACTGGGATTTTCCAGTTTCCGTCTGAATGCATTACAGGCAGGTACGGCAGCACTTTCCATGAACTGTGGTGCATATATGGCAGAGATTATCCGTGCCGGTATTGAGAGTGTGGATAGAGGACAGATGGAGGCTTCCCGAAGCCTTGGACTTTCCTACAGCGCATCCATGGCACTGGTTGTTGTTCCCCAGGCAGTACGGACCATGATCCCGTCCATCATCAACCAGTTCATCATTACCCTGAAGGATACTTCTATCCTGTCTATCATTGGTTTCCCGGAACTTACGAATGTAGGTAAGACCATCGTGGGAAATACCCTGAAGAGTCTCCAGACCTGGGCAATTGTCGGTATTATGTACATGGTTGTCATTGTTACCCTGAGTAAGATTGCCAAGAGAATTGAGAGGAGGGTAAACCGTGGAAGAT
>CAVFXS010000032.1:0-5583 GCA_963626805.1 Bacteroidales bacterium H4
TTGGTGCTCTGGGAAGACATAACTATTTTTTAATTACATTTTGCGGAAACTCAAGTTAGTAGTGATATCATTCAGCAAATTATGCAAGTGTAAGTCATTTTCTTGACGTACCTGAAATGAATGGACCTAAAATGAATTTCACAGAAAACAGTTGACGTCCCCTCCCATCTATGGTATCCTAAAATCTGTGACGGAAGAAGTCTTTTTTTTGTGTGCAAAAATGAGCCACGCAAGAAATTACAAGCGAGTTGCACATGCAGATTTCAGACCGGCAAAGACATGCTTGCATGGATTTGAGGTGTGAAATCTGTATGTGGGAAGAAAGTCGCGAAGCGAATTTCTTATGCGGCGAATGCCGCAACAACGAGCGGATACGCGAGGTGAGTGGCGAGTTGGCGGCGAATGCCGCAACAACGAGCGGATACGCGAGGTGAGTGGCGAGTTGGCGGCGAATGCCGCAACAACGAGCGGATACGCGAGGTGAGTGGCGAGTTGGCGGCGAATGCCGCAACAACGAGCGGATACGCGAGGTGAGTGGCGAGTTGGCGGCGAATGCCGCAACAACGAGCGGATACGCGAGGTGAGTGGCGAGTTGGCGGCGAATGCCGCAACAACGAGCATTCATGTATACAGGCTCAGACATACAGGAGGAGATTCACAATCAAAAAAGGAACGGAGGTGGCAGTTGTGCGCGTAAAGATTACATTGGCATGTGAAGAGTGTAAACAGCGTAATTACAATCTCACAAAGGATAAGAAGACGCATCCAGATCGTATGGAAACAAAGAAGTATTGTAAGTTCTGCAAGGCTCATACAATGCATAAGGAAACGAAGTAAACCTTGGTAACCACATAAGGAGTGATTTAATGGGAAAGAAAGCTGAGGAGAAGGCAGTTGTAAAGCGCAACTGGTTTCAGGAATTAAAACTCGAATTTAAGAAGATTATCTGGCCTGATAAGAATTCCCTTGTAAAAGAGTCCGTAGCGGTTATCATTATTGCAATCATTCTCGGCTGTATCATTGCAGCGGTTGATTATGGTTTGCAGTTTGGATTATCAGAATTAACCGATCTGGTTAAATCGATTGGGTAAAGGTTGGTGATTATATGTCAGAAGCAGAAGAAAGCAAAGCAAGATGGTATGTAGTCCATACCTACTCAGGATATGAGAATAAGGTTAAAGCTGATATCGAGAAGAGCGTAGAAAACCGCGGGCTTGAAGATCAGATACTCGAGGTGGTCGTTCCCCTTCAGGATGTAGTCGAGGTTAAGAACGGTGCCAAAAAGCAGGTTTCTAAGAAGATGTTTCCGGGTTATGTTCTTTTAAACATGATCATGAACGATACTACCTGGTATGTCGTTCGTAATACCAGAGGTGTTACAGGGTTCGTTGGACCCGGGTCTAAGCCGGTTCCGCTTTCAGAGGGCGAGATTCGTTCCATGGGCGTATCGACAAAACAGCAGATTGAGGTTGACCTGGAGGTTGGAGATACTATTAAGGTTATTTCCGGTGCATGGGCAGACACCGTTGGTGATGTTAAAGAAATCAACATGGCTAAGCAATCCATTACTATTGATGTAGATGTTTTCGGACGTGCTACACCGGTAGAGATTGGCTTCTTAGAGGTACAGAAGTTAAACTAGCAAGTGGGAGGGTATCCCCCGTAAATACCACAATTTATTTAGGAGGTAAGCTATAATGGCTAAAAAAGTAGAAGGTTATATTAAATTACAGATTCCGGCAGGCAAGGCAACTCCAGCCCCACCGGTTGGTCCTGCACTTGGACAGCATGGTGTAAATATCGTTCAGTTCACGAAGGAATTCAATGCAAGAACTGCTGATCAGGGCGATATGATCATTCCTGTTGTTATCACAGTATATGCAGACAGAAGCTTCAGCTTCATTACAAAGACTCCACCGGCAGCTGTATTATTAAAGAAGGCTTGTAACATTAAGTCTGGTTCCGGCGTTCCGAACAAGACTAAGGTTGCAACCATCACTAAGGCTGAAGTTCAGAAGATTGCTGAACTGAAGATGCCGGATTTGAACGCAGCTACCATTGAAGCAGCCACCAGCATGATCGCAGGTACCGCTCGTTCAATGGGTATCACAGTTGTTGACTAAGAATTGAGTGGGAGGGTCGCTCCCGATAATACCACAGGAGGTTATTAATATGAAAAAGGGTAAGAGATATACAGAAGCTGCCAAATTAGTAGATAGAGCTACTACTTATGATGCAGCAGAAGCAGTTTCTATTGTTAAAAAATCAGCGAGTGCTAAGTTTGATGAGACCATTGAGTGCCATATTCGTCTTGGTGTCGATGGACGTCATGCAGACCAGCAGGTTCGTGGTGCGGTTGTACTTCCTCATGGAACTGGTAAGACTGTACGCGTTCTGGTATTTGCTAAGGGTGCCAAGCTTGACGAGGCACAGGCAGCAGGTGCGGATTTCGTTGGTGGTGAGGAATTAATTCCTAAGATCCAGAACGAGGGCTGGTTAGATTTCGATGTTGTTGTGGCAACTCCTGATATGATGGGTGTTGTAGGTCGTCTGGGTCGTGTACTGGGTCCTAAGGGCTTAATGCCAAACCCTAAGGCTGGTACAGTAACCATGGATGTCACCAAGGCAATAGCTGATATCAAAGCTGGTAAGATCGAATACCGTTTAGACAAAGCAAACATTATTCACGTGCCAATTGGAAAAGCTTCTTTCTCTGAGGAGCAGTTAGCGGACAACTTCCAGACGTTAATAGATGCTATTAATAAGGCTAAGCCTTCAGCAGCAAAGGGACAGTATTTAAGAAGTGTAACTATCGCTTCTACGATGGGACCTGGCGTCAAGCTGAATGTTACAAAACTTGCTTAATCAGCATTATATAAGAGAACCAAAGCCTGTGTGTGAAAGCATGCAGGCTTTTTGTGTATTCGCAAAAACTTATTTTCTGTAATTGCATATTCCGTTAAGGATTGGTATAATTATCATATGTAGATCGTATATGCATACAGTTGTATATGTACATGCGAAGAAACTGTGAGAAGGATACACACTATAGATGTAATGGAGGTTATAGGAAATGAAGTTAAAAGTTAAGTTAGTGCTGATGTCAGGAATTCCGACATTGGTGATTACGTTACTGACAATTTTTTTGTTGGCTGGACCTTTTGCCATGGAAAGTAAAAAGATTGCAATTATATTGGTGATTGCATTGGTGATTGCCCTGATTATAACAACGATTATGGCGGTTCGAACCAGTCGGGCGATCATATCCAGTATAGATGCAGTTCGTCAGGTGGCAGCGGGTAATCTGAATGTGGAGATGGATGATGTGGCCTTAAGCCGTGGCGATGAGATCGGTGTTTTGGCACGTTCTCTGGCCGGACTTCGGGATGAACTGAAGTATATGCTTCAGGATATTGATGAACATACAACTTCTCTGTTGCAGTCAGCAGAGCATCTGAATGATACAGCACAGAAGAATCTGGCTACAGTTGATAGTGTAGAACGCGCAGTTGGAGAGATTGCGGACGGTGCAACTTCTCAGGCACAGGATGCCCAGAATGCATCTGAGAGTGTATATGCAATGGGCGAAATGATTGAGGATACAACCAAAGAAGTTGAGAATCTGAATGTAACGGCAGATTATATGCGGCAGTCCAGTGCGGAGGCGAGTCGGTCTCTGGTTGAGCTTCGCAATATCAATGACGAGGTGAAGGAAGCAATCGATTTGATATATGAGCAGACAAATCGAACCAATCTATCCTCACAGAAAATTCGAGAGGCGACACGCCTGATCAGCTCAATTGCAGAAGAGACCAATCTGTTGTCGCTGAATGCAAGTATTGAGGCGGCTAGAGCTGGAGAACAGGGACGCTCATTTGCAGTCGTTGCCAATCAGATTCAAAAGCTTGCGGATCAGTCCAATGCATCTGCAGATGCGATTGATAATATTATTAATGAGTTAATTAATGATTCGGATGAAGCAGTTGTTACAATGGAAAAGGTAAAGGAAATCATTAACAGCCAGAGTGAGAATGTTGCGAATACAGAGGCTATTGTAAGTCAGGTTATGGATGGTATTGAAGAGTCTATCCGTGGTATTGAAGCAATTGAAAATCGGACAGTAGCACTGAATGAAGCACGAAGTTCGATTGTAGAAGTTGTACAGGGATTGTCGGCAGTAGCGGAAGAGAATGCAGCAAGTACACAGGAGACCTCAGCGGCGACTGCGGAAGTAGCGAATAGTTTTAATGAGGTTACAGAATCTGCAGGTGTTGTTAAGAATGCGGCAGATAAGATTGCAGATTCTATGAGCAACTTTCAGATATAAGATAGAGAACAGGAAATAAAACAAAATATAAAAGCACGTTTCTTAGAATTGGAAACGTGCTTTTATTTGCCTCTGATATTATATCCCTTAATCGGTGGGGAGCTGGATATAAATACCCATGCCTTGATTTGGGGTACTCTTAGCATAAATAGTTCCACCGTAATAGTCAACGATAGCTTTTGCCTGTGTAAGACCCAGACCGTTTCCGCTGATACGATTAGAACCCTGAAAATTCAACTCGAAGATATGGTTGGTTTCAGATGTATCTAATCCCAGTCCGTTATCCTTTAATACAATAAAAATATCAGAGCCGATATTTGATATTGTAATTAGAAGAATACCGGTTCGCTGCATATATTTAATGGAATTATCAATAATGTTCCGGAACAGAATTCGGATACGGGAAGGGGCGGCCTTTATATATAGACTGTTGCCAGAAGAAGCAAGCTGTATTCGGATATTAGCCTGTAAAGCTGATTCCTCCAATTCCTGAATTGTATCTTGTACAACTTGTAAAATATCGATCGTTGCCTCGTCTGTATCTTCGATTGGGGGAAGGAAATCTGCATAACAGACAGGGGTATCCGACGGCGATAATTGTGCCAATTGCTCCTCTAAATGAGTAGATGCTGCGGTCTGTATATTTAAAGCGTCTTTGGTATCTGTTAATTCTTTTTGAAGATGTTCAATGGCAAGTGATTGTTCGGTATTTTTCTCACGTAGTTCGCTGATCCGTAGTGCCTGCTCATCCACCAGATACTTTTGTTCCTCGCCGGTAATGGATAAAGGTTCTGACTCTGTGTCCATGGGAATGCTTTCTGCCCGGAATATAAACAGAAACAGAAAGACGGCAATCGCCTGACACGTATAGCTAATAAAGGTAAATGTCGAAAGATTGGTCAATGCACATATGGGTGTAGAGATGTATGTAAGAGTGATGAATACGATCAATACGATTTTGCATATGCGATTCAGTTTATTTGATTTCATAGGGACTTCCTCTTAAAATATATCTAGATTAATTATACCATAATGTTAAAATATGCTTGGGTATATATAAATTATATTATAACAATCCTTGTGAAAATGCAATAAGGACGACACGAAAAATCTAATTAATACACTTAAATATTAATTCAAATATTGACCGAAATATTGACTGAATATTTTGAAACGTATATTATATTATATAAATTAGGTAGAAAAAGGGGCAGATTTTATTGGCGAAAATACTGGTAGTAGAAGATGACAAAGAT
>CAVFXS010000033.1:0-60205 GCA_963626805.1 Bacteroidales bacterium H4
CCGACTATCCCGAAACAAGATTCATTATGATTGATACCTTGCAGAAGATTCGTACTAACGGTAAGCCCACAAGCAAACAGGGAATTTACGGCGATGACTACGATGACATATATACTCACAGAGTTACCAAAACATTGTAACAAAAGGGAAATTGATTTTGTCGTAAATTCAGGAGGAAAATGAACCTATGTCCAGTCAGCGTATGTGATGCCGACTGATGAAAAAGCTGAAGTAGAACTCAGACCATTTACGCTTACAGGAGATTCTTTCCCTAAAATTGTGGTAAGGAAAGATACCTCTAAGCGTTGGTATGATGATAACGGCATTTTGAATATCAATGTGATAGATTTCCTTTTGGACAAGGAACTTATATAGAGTTCATTGAACAAAAAAGCCCATATGGGCGGAAACTTTCAACAAGGTTACAAAACAACTCATAAACTTGCATTTTAACATCGTCAAGTTAAAAGGAAATAAATCAAGTTAAAATAACGAGGTGTTCGCAAATTGGTAAGCGTATAGTTTCAAGAGCGCCCAGATCATCGAGGACTCCTGAATTCTTGACTATTTAACTATAACTACAGATCTTTGCTCAGAGTTTTACAGATGTATTTCTTAATTGCTTCAAAGCTTTCGACACTGATATCGTGCTCCATCTTACAGGCATCTTGTGTCGCAATTTCCGGATCAACGCCCAGACGAATCAGCCATTTTGAAAACAGGGTATGTCGTTCATAAACAGTCTCTGCAATATGTTTTCCTTCATCCGTCAGGTAAATATAGCCATCATCTGTTACGGTAATAAGCTCACGGGTCTTTAAATTCTTCATGGCAACACTGACACTTGGCTTCGAGTAGGCCAGCTCATTTGCAATATCTACGGAACGGACAACCGGAAGACGTTCACTTAAAACGAGAATTGTCTCCAGATAATCCTCGACAGATTCCTCTGATTTATGTTTGATATAACTCAAGGTAAAACCCCCTTAACGTTTCATACTGTTAAAATCCTAACATTTTATTTCAAAGAATGCAAGCTGTTTTGATGGGTATACAAGGCAGAATCCATGAAAAAACATTGAAAAAATAAAAGGTTTCGAATAAAATGAGAAAAGAAATCGAAAAGAGGAACGATAACAGAAATTAGAAATAAAGCAACAGCAGAAAAGCTATAACAATAAAGAGACTACAGGGAAGAGAGAATCATGAAGAATGAAACAGACATGGAGAAACAGGAAGCACGTCAGAAAGCACGGGAGCTGCGTCATGCGAAGGAGAAGGAGCATTTACAGTATTATTCCGGGCGAATCCGCAAGGATATGACAAGCCTTGGAAAATGGCTGATACTGGCAGCTCTGACCGGCTGCGTTGTCGGAGGGGCCAGTACATTGTTTGCCTTTGTGCTGACATCCGTAACGGATTTCCGGCAGGCACATGGGTGGATATTTTTCTGCCTTCCGTTAGCCGGACTTGTAATTGTATTTTTATATCAGATCTTTGGCAAGGATGATCGCGGAGCCAATCAGGTATTTTCTACGATCAGTGCAAAGGATGATGTTCCGTTAAAATCCGCACCGTTGATTTTCGTATCTACTGCATTGACTCATCTGGTCGGTGGATCGGCCGGAAGAGAGGGCGCGGTGATTCAGCTTGGCGGTAGTATCGGTAATCAGCTTGGCAGATGGATCCGGCTGGATGAGGAGGATCGACATGTAATGGTTATGTGCGGAATGAGTGCCGCATTTGCGGCATTGTTCGGAACCCCGATGGCGGCGGCTGTGTTTGCCATGGAGGTAGTCAGTGTTGGCGTTATGTATTACACTGCATTGGTGCCATGTGTCATTGCAGCATTGATCGCAACGAAGTTTGCAGCCAGCATGGGAATCCATCCGGAAACCTTTCATGTTACTAATATTCCGGAACTGACACTGGAGATCGGAATCAAGATGGGGGTACTGGCGCTGGGCTGTGCATTGGTCAGCATCCTGTTCTGTATGGTATTAAAGGGAACCGAGGATGCTTATCAGAAATGGTTGAAGAATCCATATATCCGGGTAGTTGTAGCCAGTGGAATCATTATTGTACTGACATTACTTCTGCATACGACCGATTACATGGGCGCCAGCACCGGTCTGATCACAGCGGCCATTGAGGACGGACAGGTCAATAAGCTGGCATTCTTTTGGAAACTGATCCTGACGGCACTAACGATGCGGGCAGGATTTCGTGGTGGTGAGATTGTCCCATCCTTCTGTATCGGTGCCACCTTCGGCTGTGTGCTGGGACCGATTCTCGGGATGCCGGCCTCGATCTGTGCGGCAGCCGGTATGGTAGCGGTATTCTGTGGTGTGACCAATTGCCCGATCACATCCATCCTCATTGCGTTTGAGTTGTTTGGCTTTGAAGGCGTTTCCTTCTATCTGATCGCAATCTCTATCAGCTATGCGGCTTCCGGATATTATGGACTGTATAAGGATCAGACGATTGTTTATTCAAAATATAAGGCGAAATACGTCAATCATAAGACCAGAAGTTAGAAGTTGATAAAGATACAGGAAGAGCATCAGAAGGAGGTGACCGAATATGCAGTATGATTGCCTGATCATAGATGATGAAACCATGCTAGCAGACAGTACCTGCGAGTATTTTAATATGTTTAATGTAAAGACCAAAGCGGTTTACAGTATAAGTGAGGCAGAGGCATTCTGGACAGAGAATCAGGCATCCCTTGTGTTGTTGGACATCAATCTGTCGGATGGAAATGGATTTCAGCTGTGCAAGAGACTCCGGGAGACAATGAAGATTCCGATTCTGTTTATCTCAGCCCGAAATACAGATGATGATAAGCTGATCGCCTTGAATATCGGAGGGGATGATTACATTGAGAAGCCATATTCCCTCGGTGTGCTTCTTGCAAAGGTGCAGGTGGTACTGAAGCGCTATCGGGAATATACTTCAGTGACTGATAGACGAGAGTGCGATTATGATGATGGTTATCTGGTGGTGGATAGCAGGCGGAGATGTGTGACGGTGAACGGAGAGGAGAAACGTCTGACCGGCATGGAGTTTAAACTGCTGCTTTATCTGGTGCAGAATCCGGAACGACTGATTACGAAGGCGGAGCTGTTTGAGAAGGTCTGGGAGGATCGGTTCACGGCAGATAATACATTAAATGTACATATCCGAAAGGTGCGGGAAGCAATTGAAAGGGATCCACAGAAGCCGGCATATATTGTGACGGTATGGCGGGAAGGATATCGATTTATACAGGGAGAAACGGAATGAAGAAAACACCATTTATAATAGCGCTGGTACTTACATTTGTACTGGAGGTCATCGGATGCTATTACTTTATTGGCAGACCGGGACAGGTGAAACAGGACCCGGTTGCAGTTAACGAATGTCTGTATTCGATAGAGGAGAATTTCGGGGATGAAGAGCAGTATTCAACCGCACTGGCCTACACCATTCTTGATAATCAGGGAACGGTTCTGTATACGAATAAGGAGGGGATGTCCTCCAGTCTAAATGAGGCAATTCAGAATCAGGATCTGATCATGGATCTGGTAATTCAGGGAGAAACAAAAGGGAAGGTCATATTTGATAATGATATGGCAGAAATATATACTCGATACAGACAGTATCTTTTCTGGTATCTGATCATTGTTCTGGCAGTTCAGCTGATCGTGGTCAGTATCTATTATGTATATTTGAGAAGAACAATAATTACCCCATTTCAAAAATTGAATGAATTTGCAGTGCGTGTAGCGGATGGTAATTTTGATCTGCCATTACTGGTTGATCGAAAGCATATCTTTGGCGGGTTTACAGAGGCCTTTGACCTGATGCGGACGGAATTGAAAAAGGCACGGATTGCGGAGAAAAAGGCCAATGATGATAAAAAAGAAATGATTGCAAAGCTGTCACATGATATTAAGACACCGGTCGCGTCGATTAAGTCGACGTCGGAGGTGGGACTTTGTCTTACACAGGAGGAACGGGTACGTGAGAAGTTTGAACTGATTAACCGGAAGACGGACCAGATTTCCGGACTGGTTGACAATCTGTTTCAGGCCAGTGTGGAAGAGATTACAGAGCTGTCCGTAAATCCGGGAAATCATCCGTCGGCTCTGGTAAAGGAACTGATCCTTAATTCGGATTATCTGGAACGGGCAGAGGATTTTGCTGTGCCGAACTGTCGGATCTATGTGGATCGGTCACGACTTCAGCAGGCGTTTGATAATGTATTCATGAATTCTTATAAGTATGCAGGTACAAGGATAGAAGTAAGTGCGGAATGTCAGAAAGAATACCTGGTTGTGCGAATTGCAGACAGGGGAGCGGGTGTGACGCCGGAGGAGCTTCCGGTTCTGAAGGAGAAGTATAAGCGGGGAAGTAATGTCCGTGAACAGGACGGAGCAGGATTGGGACTTTATTTAACAAACCTCTTTATAGAAAAGATGGATGGGAAGCTGGTACTGGAGAATGGAGAACCGGGTTTTATCGTTTACGTATATATTCGTCTGGCCGGCTAAGGATTTAAGAGTTATTTAAGGGTTCCTTAAAGGCACTTAAGAATAAAAGCAATAAAATAAGTGCTATAAGGAGGTTGAATGATGAAAAGTATAATTGAAACGAAGAAGCTATGTAAGACATTCTCCAATGGTGGTGTACAGCAGCATGTATTAAGAAATGTGGATATGGAGATTTATGAGGGGGATTTTACGGTTATTATGGGAGCCAGCGGAGCAGGAAAGTCTACCCTTATGTATGCATTGTCCGGTATGGATAAGCCAACCCTGGGAGAAGTTCTGTTTGAAGACAGAGACATTACAGGGATGACAACGGATGAACTGGCATATTTCAGACGGGAAAATTGCGGGTTTGTATTTCAGCAGATTTATCTGGTGGATTCTATGAGTGTGCTTGATAATGTGCTGGCAGCGGGACTATTGGTCAATAAGAATAAAAAGGCGGTTACAGAACGGGCGAAGAAGCTTCTGGAGGCAGTTCAGATAGAGGAAGCCATATGGGAGAAGTTTCCGACACAGATATCCGGAGGGGAAGCACAACGGGTAGGAATTGCAAGGGCATTGATGAATCAGCCAAGAGTTATATTTGCAGATGAGCCGACCGGAGCCTTAAACTCGCAGACAGGAAGAGCAGTGCTGGATGCTCTGAGTGAAAGCAACCGGAAGGGGCAGTCGATCGTTATGGTGACGCATGACATTATAAGTGCAAGAAGAGGAAATCGGATCCTTTATGTAAAGGATGGCGAGATCGGTGGAATTTGTGAACTCGGTGCATATTCTCCGGAGGATAAGAGACGCCATCAGAAGCTGAATGATTTTCTGGTATCGATGGGGTGGTAGGTATGGAGAGAGAATTATTACTGACCAAATCAAACTTTCAGAAAAACAAGGGAAGCTCTATCGGGTTGTTTTTCCTGATTTTTATATCTGCGGTATTAACCGGAGTTGCATTATTGTTGTTTTTTGATGCCTATCCGACAGCAAGAAAAGAGGCGAAGCGGTTAGGGGCCGGAGATAGTTACCTCTGGATTCACGAAAATGTTGAGGGAATTACGGATGAAGATATTGAGGAATTGTTAAAGGATGTATCGGATTATTACAGTTATCATTGCCTTGGGTATTCAAATGTGTCACTGCCCTTTGGTGACGGGATGGTGGCACCGGGACTTCTGATTTATAACACAGATGCATTTCGGAAGAAGCTGGATCGGACAGAGGTTGTGGTCAGTGATGACGACATTACCGGTGATTACCTGTATCTGCCGTATCAGTTCTATACCAGTGGCGGTTATCGGATCGGAGAGCCGTATTCTTTTGAATTGTCAGGGAAGACATATACGTATATAATCAAAGGCTTTACCAATACAACAAACTGGGGATGCAGTAACTGTGGCATTTATGAATTTGTTCTGGATGATGTGAGCTATGAAAAGCTTTGGCAGAAGGAAAAGGCAGCAGACTCTATTCTGATCAGTATGAAGCTGAAGGAAGGAGTAAGAGCATCCGGGTTTAATTTAAAAATTGAAAATGAGATACTGAAACTGAACGGTGTTTCCGTTGTAGAAGGGCAGGTGTTAGAAGATGTTCTGGCGGGCAAGAGTTTTATGTCATTGATCATTGCAGTCTGTTTTCTGGTAATCACCATGATTTTAATAATGGTAGTGACTATGATGCTGATCAGTTGCATATCCAATTATATCCGGGAGAATTTAAAGATAGTGGGTGCCCTGAAGGCAATTGGGTACACCAGTCATAATATACGACTGGCATTATATATACAGTTTGGGATGCTCGCTATGATTGGAAGCCTGCTCGGAATAGGGTGTGCATATGCACTGATGCCGGCTGTATCAAAGCTTGTAATTGCACAGATGGGCGTACCGTATACCGTCAGCTTCCATATGGGAATCACGATATGCCCGATTATATGCCTGGTATTGTTTGTGCTAGGAATTACCGGTGCTTCAACCAGAAAGATTAGGACAATAGAGCCGGTGGTTGCACTTCGGGAGGGACAGGCCGCACATAACTTTAAGAAAAATCATGTCCGACTGGATTGTTCTGTTCTGGGATTGCAGGTGAGTCTGGCACTGAAAACGATGTGTACAAATATAAAACAGAATATGATTACTTTCTTTGTGACAGGTCTGCTGATATTCAGTTGTATCATCAGTCTTATGCTGTATGAGAATTTTAGTCGGAATCCGAAGCTGGAACTTCTGGTATTTGAACTCTGCAGCGGACTCGTAGCAACAGATGCGGAAACAGCAGATGCTGTGTATTCTGATCTGGAGAAGAGAGGGGATGTCACAAATCTCCGGGAGATATTTAATCTCCGGATTCAATATAAGGAAGAGGATCGTCTGCTTGCGTATATTTTTGATGATGTATCGAAGATGAATAATGTAGATGTATGTTATCAAGGCAGACTTCCGGAGTATGATAACGAGATAGCAGTAAGTGGAAAGTTCTGTGACGAATACGGATATGAAGTCGGTGATGAACTGGAACTACAATATGGAGGCAGGAGCTACCGATATCTGATCACAGGTCTGGTACAGACCTGTAATAATAGTGGAAAAGAGGCTGTATTCAGTAAACAGGCGGCAGAGCATATCATTGATTTTACCGGCAGACCGGTCTATTACTGGTTTGATTGTGTCGGAGCCGATGAAGCGAGTGCGCAGGAGATTATGGATGATTGTATTGACAAGTATGGGGATCATATTGTAGCAACGATCAATTTTTATAAGACAATGGAAGGAAATATGACGATCTTTCGAAGGGTTGCAGGTATGATGTTGATGCTTGTAGTTATCATATCTGTGCTTGTGACTGCATTGGTTCTGTATCTTCTGATGAAGACACTGCTTTATAACAAGCGGAAGGATTATGGCATTTATAAGGCACTTGGATATACGTCAGAGAACCTGATTCTGCAGACGGCACTGAGTTTTATGCCGACGATTATTCTGTCGGTAATTATTTTTTCAATTATATCATATTATACAGCGAATCCATATATGCGGATCTTTATGGGAACGTTTGGACTGATGAAATGTAACTTTGCCATACCGGTTGGAGGAACCGTTATGATCGGGGTTGGCATGATATTGTTTGCGTTCCTGATGGCTGTTTTACTGGCGGGGCGGATCCGGAAGCTTGAGGCATATGATATGCTGACGCAGGAATAAAAATTAGCACTCACCTATTGACAGTGCTAACAATATATGTTATATTGCATATAGAACAAGAAAACAAGGGATACATTCCCACAGAATATGCATATAACAGGAGGACACGATTATGATAGTACCTAGCTTTTTTAATGATGATTATTTTGATGAACTTTTCAACACCGCAAGAGGAAGAGAGACAGTGAAGCCTCTGATGCGGACAGATGTGAAGGAGATCGGTGCAGATTATCTGCTGGAGATTGAGATGCCGGGCTTTGAGAAGGATGAGATCCACGCAGAGCTGGAGAAGGGACACCTGACAATCAGCGGTGTACATGCCAACAAGCTGGATGAGGATGAGAAATGTGGTAAATATATTCACAGAGAGCGTTATCTTGGCAGCTGCTCCAGAAGCTTTTATATCGGCGAGAATCTGACACAGGAGGATGTAAAGGCGAAGTATGAGAATGGTATTCTGACCATTGCATTCCCGAAGGATAAGAAGCCGGCAGTAGAAGAGAAGAAGCGCATTTCCATCGAGTAAGGAACTTCCGAAATAAGAAAATGTTAAACGAGTAAAACACAAATAAAAATCAAGAATCAAACTTAAAGGTCGGAGGTTTCCGGACGATCACCGGAGCCTCCGACCTTTGTAATCGATACAGGTAGTACGCTGAAATCGATGCAGGTCATACGCTGAGATTAATTCTTTGCAGCTTTTTTCAGAGCCTGCTCCTTCTTTAGAATCGGCTGAAAGTTCTTCATATCAGAAGCAATTTCCCCACTTAACGCCAGCAGACAGATCAGATTCGGAATAGCCATCAGGGCATTGGCGATATCTGATAGGTTCCAGACCAGATCAAGGGTTGTGGTTGCACCGATATAAGCAATCAGTGAGAATACGATCCGGTAAATGATATTGAATTTATGAGTATGCAACAGGTATTCAAAGGCTTTCTCCCCATGGTACTCCCAGCCAAGGATCGTGGAAAATGCGAAGAGTGCGATTCCAATCGTGACAAGCCATGCACCGGCCTTGCCAAGGACGGTGGAGAATGCCTGAATCGTCAGGGCAGAACCGACATACAGCTCCTCATAGCAGTAGGTGCCGTCAGGGTTAAACTTGAATATATTTCCATCCGCATCCCGCCATGCACCGGTCAGCTGCCGGTCGGTAATGGAACCGCTTTCCGATGGATGTGCAGTCATATCTGATCGTTCAAGTTCATCTGCACCGCAGGCGGTCAGCTGATAGATCGTCTTTCCGTCACTGCTGGTCAGAACCACGGAAGAATCATCGATGATATCCATGGCATACCCGGTTGTAACAGTCTCCGACTTTGAATTCACGGAGGTCAGCATCAGAGTATCCGCCTCATAGGAACAGGTATTATCCTGTGTGACATGCGTGGTGCCGAGCACACCGGAGCTGGCAATACAAAGACCGGTAATCGTACATACCACGATTGTATCCCAGAAGGTACCGGTCATATTGATATAACCCTGACGTACCGGATTATCGGTGGTAGCGGCTGCGGCTGTGATCGCGGCAGAACCCATACCGGCTTCGTTCGAGAAGACACCGCGGGCAACACCGTATCGCATTGCATTGGCGAAGGATGCAACCACCGTACCCAGAACACCACCGCTGACTGCCTGGAAATTAAAGGCGGATTTCAGAATCAGAACCACACCGGACGGAACATTCCGGATATTCAGGATGATAACGATCAGACCGGCAATGACATAGAAAATAGCCATCAGCGGAACCACAACAGAGGATACCTTGGAAATCGTCTTGATACCGCCGACAATGATCAGTAGAGCCAGAACCGTGATCACGATTCCGATTACCGCAGTCGGTGCACCGAAGGTCTCATGGATGGAAGAAGAAATGGAATTGGCCTGTGTCATATTGCCGATACCGAAGGAGGCAACCACTGCAAAGAATGCGAACAGCCAGCCGAGCACGCTGCCGAACTTCTTGTGCTTCAGAGCCTTTTTCATGGTATACATCGGACCGCCGGACATTTCTCCCTTTTCATTCACTTCCCGGTATTTGATCGCAAGCATACATTCACTGAACTTGGAGGTCAGTCCGAAGCAGGCGGAAACCCACATCCAGACCAGGGCACCCGGACCACCGGAAACCATGGCGGTCGCAACACCTACGATATTACCGGTACCGATCGTGGCAGCCAGTGCGGTTGTCAGGGCAGAGAACGGAGAAACATCACCGGTTCCCTTTTTCTTACGGGCCTCTTTACTTAATGTACTTTTCAGGGCATAGCCCAGATTTCTCCATGGAAGGAATCCGGTCCGGATGGTCAGGAAAATACCGGTACCCACCAGCAGAACCAGCATGACGGGCCCCCATACAAACCCATCAACAGCACTTACAATTTCAGAAAACTTATCCATATAATCACTCCTCTTTCATTCCTGCTTTATTATTGCTTTATTTCCCGCGATCAATGACTGCAATAAAGCACATCAAAAGCACATCACCGCCATAACAGAAAAGAAAAAGGGACCACGAAATGATAAGTTATCATTCGAAGTCCCTTTGCTTCCCGTTACTGAAATTAAAGTTATTCTATATTACGGAGCGGTGAGTTGTCAAGAGCAAATCGGCTCTTTTCCCGGATAGAGTTTTCGTGTATAATAAATAAGTTAAGAACAGGAAGGCAGGATATAATTTGAAGAATTTATATATTGCAGAGAAACCAAGCGTAGCACGGGAATTTGCAAAGGCATTAAAAGTAAATGGCGGTAATCGTGACGGATACATCGAGGATGAGAACAGTATCGTTACCTGGTGTGTCGGACATCTGGTTACCATGAGCTATCCGGAGGTGTATGATCCGGCACTGGCGAAATGGAGTATGAATACGATCCCGTTTATTCCGGAACAGTTCCGATATGAGGTGATCGGGAATGCATCGAAGCAGTTTCAGATCGTCAAGGGACTCTTAAACCGGGAGGATGTCGGATGCATTTATGTCTGCACAGACTCCGGACGGGAAGGAGAATATATCTACCGTCTGGTAGACCAGATGGCAGAGGTTGATGCAAAGAAGACGAAGAAGCGGGTCTGGATCGACTCACAGACAGAGGAGGAAATCCTGCGTGGAGTCCGGGAGGCGAAGGACCTTTCCGAGTATGATAACCTGTGTGCGGCAGCGTATTCGCGTGCGAAGGAAGACTATCTGATGGGTATTAATTTCTCGCGGGTGCTGACACTGAAATACGGATATGCGGTCCGGAATTATTTGAATGAGAACCGGCCGGGAGCCATATCGGTCGGCCGGGTCATGACCTGTGTGCTGGGCATGGTCGTACAGAGAGAGCGAAGTATCCGGGAGTTTGTAAAGACACCATTCTACCGGATCATGGCGAAGGTGCAGGCAGAGGATGAGACCTTTGATGCAGAATGGCGTGCGGTGGAGGGCAGCCGGTACTATCAGTCGCCGAAGCTGTATAAGGAGAATGGATTTAAGAACCGGGAGGATGCAGAGGCACTGATTCGGGAGATGAAGGATCCGGCCCCTTATGAGATGAAGGTGGAGAAGATCGAGAAAAAGGTGGAGAAGAAGAATCCACCGATGCTATACAATCTGGCAGATCTGCAGAATGACTGTTCCCGGCTGTTTAAGATCAGTCCGGATGAGACCCTGAAGATCGTGCAGGAGTTATATGAGAAAAAGCTGGTCACCTATCCGCGAACCGATGCCAGAGTGCTGTCCACAGCCGTCAGCAAAGAGATCCATAAGAATATCGGCGGACTGAGAAACTATCAGGCATTGGCAGGCTATGCGGCCCATATATTGGAAGAGGGCAGCTATAAAGGAATTGCAAAGACCAAATATGTCAATGATAAGCAGATTACAGACCATTATGCAATCATTCCGACCGGACAGGGATTCTCCGCATTAAACTCGGTATCCCAGACGGCACAGGGTGTATATGAGATCATAGCCAGACGGTTTCTGTCCGTATTCTATCCGCCGGCAGAATATCAGAAGGCATCCCTGACACTGGAGCGGAAGGGCGAGCGTTTTTTCGCCAGCTTTAAGATCCTGTATAAGCAGGGATTTCTGGAGGTTGCAGGAAAGGCCTTCAACAGTACCAGAAAAAAGGGCGAAGAAGAGGAAGAAGAGAAGTTCAGTCCGGGCCTGATCAAATACATTGCCGGTTTGAAAAAGGGCAGCAGTGTTGAGGCACAGGACTTTGAGATCCGGGAGGGTGAGACGAAGCCGCCGAGCCGTTATACCTCCGGTACACTGGTTATCGCCATGGAAAAAGCCGGCTCCGATATTGAAGAAGAGGAGCTGCGGGATTACATGAAGGGCAGTGGGATCGGCACCAGTGCGACCCGTGCGGAGATTATCAAAAAGCTGATCAATATCCAGTACATGGCACTGAATAAGAAGACACAGGTAGTCACACCGACCTTAAAGGGCGAGATGATTTATGACATTGTATATTATTCGATCAATGCCCTGTTGCAGCCGAAGCTGACAGCCAGCTGGGAGAAAGGGCTGGGTCAGGTAGAACGGGGTGAGATCACAGAGGAGCATTATATGAAGATTCTGGAGGATTTTGTCGTAAAGAAGACGGAACTGGTCAAGGGACTGCAGAATCAGAATGCATTTACCCCATTGTTTGATAAATCAGCAGCGTATTATAAGAAAGGAAGAGGAAAATGAGACAGGAAGAATTGCAGGAAGCGTGTAAGGTAGATCAGTTATTTTATCAGCTGGAGGAAACTCTGGCGAAGGAATTACTGGAACAGGTAACATATCCATGGGAGGCATTAAAGGGCATCCATGACCTGATCCTGAAGCTGGGACCGACTCTGCCGGAGGATATTTATGAGGAGCGGGAGCCGCAGATCTGGATTGCAAAGACGGCGAAGGTATATCCGACCGCAACTATTCTGGCACCGGCGATTATCGGCCCGGATACGGAAGTACGGCCGGGAGCCTTTATCCGGGGCAATGCACTGGTTGGCTCCGGATGTGTGATCGGAAACTCCACAGAGCTTAAGAATGTCATCATTTTTAATTCCGTACAGGTGCCGCATTACAACTATGTGGGCGATTCGATCCTCGGCTATCATTCCCATATGGGAGCCGGAAGTATCACCAGCAATGTAAAGGCAGATAAGACCCTGGTAACCGTGAAGGCCGGAGAGGCGGGGATCCCGACCGGACTGAAAAAGTTCGGCGCCATTCTCGGTGACTGGGTTGAGATCGGCTGTAATACCGTACTGAATCCGGGTACCGTGGTCGGCAGAAAGAGTCATGTATATCCGGTATCCATGGTGCGGGGAATGGTTCCTGCAGACAGTATTTATAAGAAGCAGGGAGAAGTTGCACAAT
This sequence comes from Bacteroidales bacterium H4, assembly GCA_963626805.1. Classification (GTDB taxonomy): domain Bacteria; phylum Bacillota; class Clostridia; order Lachnospirales; family Lachnospiraceae; genus CAG-632. The sequence goes on from CAVFXS010000033.1 coordinate 13,093, forward strand.
TAAGAGAGAATTAACATTCAAGGAACAGAAAAACAGCATCCGGGGACAGATAATGCTATGTAATATCCGGATGCTGTTCCTGTAGTAACGGACCTGAAAAGGTCTGAACGGGATTATTTATTTACAGTTGCTTTTTCCAGAGCGTTCTTGATTGCCTGAGTAAGAATCACGGATGTATACTGGCTGTCTGCAGAGCAGGTCAGGTCATCGGCTGATTCGATATCCGGAAGCTGTGCATTGATCTCTTCCAGAGCAGGAGTCAGGAGCGGGTACATGGTTTCTACGGTTTCGTTCAGGTTTACGATGGAGACATCGCAGATGCGGTTACTGTCTACGGTGACCTGGACATCCAGCTTGGAATCCCCCAGCTGAACGGTAGAGGAATAGACACCGGGGATATAGGCAGAGGTTTCGGTAACTTCCGGATCTCCCTGTGGTGCCTTTTCGGGCAGAAACATGAACAGAAGGAGAAGAAGCAGAAGAATCCCCAGAACGACAAAAATCATCGTATAGATGAGTTCTTTTGCTTTTAATATTAAGATTTTGGTATTCGAACCCATAACTGTCACCTCTCGTTTTCTATAGTTATATATATTCAGTCCTTCGGAAAATATGACAGAAGCCGGGAAGGAAAATCAAACAGATGGGATAGAGCGGGAACAGAGAATGCAGACGAAAACAGAGAGTGCAGACGAAAACAAAGCAGACAGGTAAGGAGTAGCATATGATTCAGATTATAGAGGGAGCCAGCGGGTCCGGTAAAAGTCATCTGGTATATGAGGAAATCATTCAGGCCGCCATGCGGGAGCCGGAGAAGGCCTTTTTTCTTCTGGTGCCGGAGCAGTTTACCATGCAGGCACAGCGGGATATTGTAACCATGCATCCCAATCACGGAACCATGAATATTGATATTGTCAGCTTTAAACGGCTGGCATACCGGATTTTTGAGGAGCTGAATATCCGAACGGATCATGTCCTGGAGGATTTCGGAAAGAGCATGCTGTTGCAGAGAATCCTGCTGGAGCATCGCCGAGAGCTGCCATGCTTTGGCCCATGTGTCAACAAGCTGGGCTTTATTGACGAGCTGAAATCATTAATGACAGAGCTGTTCCAGTACCGGGTGGGACCGGAGGATATCAGACGGGTTTGCAGATCCGTGAATGGACACACGATGCTGAAGGGCAAGCTGGATGATCTGCTGTTTGTATATGAGGAGTTTCAGAAGGAAGTGAAGGACTCCTATATTATTGCAGAGCATGTATTGGAAATGCTGGCAATGCAGATTCCACAGTCGGAGCTGTTAGCCGGCAGTGTGATTTATCTGGATGGATTTACCGGCTTTACACCGATACAGTATGAGGTGCTGGAGGCACTGGCACAGGTATGTGACGCGGTAACGATTACAGTTACCATTGATGCGGAAAGTGCACAGAAGGAGAGCTGTGCGGAGCATGAGCTGTTTTATTTAAGCAAGGATACGATTCAGCGGATCTGCCGGTTGGGAGAACGGTTGGAAATCTATGTAGAGGAGCGGTTTCTGGAGCAGAAGGGACCGAGATTCCGGGGAGCTCCGGAGCTTGAACATCTGGAGAATAATCTGTTTCGGTTTCCATATCAGGTATATCCGGACGATGTACAGAATATATATCTGCAGACCTTTGGTACACCGAGGCAGGAGTTGCAGGCGGCAGGACGTCAGATCCGGGCAATGGTGCGGGAAGGCAGATACCGGTTCCGGGATATTGCGGTCATTCATGGAGATCTGGCCGGGCTGGAACCGATGGCAGAGGAGATCTTTCCCAAGCTTGAAATCCCGTATTTCATAGATACGAATCAGAGCATTTATATGAATCCCTGTCTGGAGGCCATCCGGGCGATTCTGGATATCACGGAATCCGATTATTCCTACGAGAGTGTATTCCGGCTCTTAAAAACCGGCATCACATCGCTGTCCATGGATGAGATCGAGCTTCTGGAAAACTATGTTTTAAAGAAGGGGATCCGGGGGCGGAGCTGGTGGAGAAAGGTCTTTGAAACAGAGGATGCGGGAGAGACCGGAGTCGAAGCTATCGGTCGTCAGATATCGGAGATGCTGGCACCATTTACGCAGGCACTGAAGGAAGCAGAGAAGGTACAGGATTATGTGGAGGTACTGAAACAGTTTCTGCAGAGCTTTGAAATGGAGAAGCAGCTGGAGGCGGCAGCGGATGATTATGAGGAACAGGGGAATCTGGTGCTGTCCAAGGCCTATGAGCAGATTTATGATAAGCTTACGAATATCTGGGATAAAATGACAGAGATTCTGGGAGAGGAAACACTGTCATCGGAAGAATTCCGTAAGGTTCTGGAGACCGGATTAAATGATATTACGCTGGGCGTTATTCCGCCGAGCATCGATCAGGTCATGATCGGTGATATAGAGCGAAGCCGTCTGAACCATGTCAAGGTGCTGTTTGTTCTCGGCATCAATGACGGTATCATTCCAAAGGCTGCCGGAAGCAGCGGAATCCTCTCAGAGGCCGACCGGGCGATTCTGGGACAGGAGCTGGAGCTGGCGCCGGATCCGAGAAGCCGTGTATTTACGGAACAGTTTTATTTATATCAAAACCTGACGAAGCCATCCGGAGAGCTGCATCTGATGTATCATATGCAGGATCAGGACGGAAATGAGGTGTTGCCGGCCTATCTGATCGGCCGGATCCGGAGAATCTTTCCGCAGCTGGAGGTGGACGGATATTCCACCAGAGAATTAAGCTGGGAGAACATTGAGACACCGGAGGACAGTACGGAGAATCTCATCGCTGCCCTGTTTCAGGAGGAGCCGCTGTCGGAGGAAGAGGCGGGCCTCTGGAAGGAGCTGTGCAGCTATTATGAGAAGAATCAGCCGGAGCGGATCAGCCGGATTCAGGCCGGACTCTTATATAACAATCTGAACACGATCCTGTCTGCGGAAACGGCGGCACGATTATACGGTAAGGAGCTTCATACCAGTGTATCCAGACTGGAGACCTACAGTCGGTGTCCGTATCAGTTCTTTCTGGAATATGGTCTGCAGTTAAAGAAGCGGGAGCAGAATGAGGTATCCTTAAGTGATATGGGAAGTCTTTTGCACCGCATTGTGGAAGGTGTATTTTCTCAGGTGGAGAAACGGAATGCAGAGACACTGGAGCTGTCGGATCCCGCGGAAAATGAATGGGAAACCGTAACGGATGAGGCATTACTTCAGATGGTGGAACAGGAGATGCAGGAAGCTATTGCGCAGGAGGAGAAGGAGCATTTAAACCTGAGTGGCAGCAGCCGTCAGCTGATGGAACGGATCGGCAGAACCGCATCCTACGCAGTGCTGGATCTTAGAAACCAGCTGCTTCAGGGGCAGATGATTCCGTATCGGTTTGAAATGGCATTCCCTTCCGAGGATCTGGAGCGGGAGGGTGTCAATCTGGATACGACTCAGATCCGGCTTGGAAACGGAAGTCGGATGTTCCTGAAAGGAATCATTGACCGGATCGATATCTGTCAGGATGCAGAGCATGTGTATGTAAAGGTGCTGGATTATAAGAGCAGCAGAAAAACGATCGATGTGAATCAGGTGAATGCCGGACTGCAGCTGCAGCTTCTGGTATATACCAATGTTGTCATAGAGGTATTGAAGAAACGGTTTCCGGACAAAGAAATCGTACCGGCAGGCTCCCTGTATTATGGCTTCCGGATTCCAATGGTGGAGAAGTCTGTCCGGGTGGCAGGCGAAGCACTGGAGCGGAAGATCAGCCGGGAAACCGCACTGACCGGTGTGATCAACCGGGAGGAGCCATGTATCACACTGCTTGGCGGTAATGAGATTCTTCCGGTGAAGGTGAAGAAGGTAGACGGCGAGGAGCAGATTCAGGAAAGTGATACCGTATTGACCGGTGCGGAATATCATCAGCTCCTGGAAGAGGTGAACCGGACGGTGGCGGAGCTCGGAGAGGAGATTGCCGAGGGACAGATTCCGATACGGCCGGTACAGACCGGACGCACACTCCCGTGTGAATACTGTGATTATCAGGATGTATGTAAGATCGACTGCCGGGATGGCGGCAATCAGATCTATACGATAGCAGACCGGCAGGCTGCAAGGAAAGGAGGCAGAGACCATGCAGTGGACGAAGGAACAACAGGCAATCATTGATAACCGGCAGGGAACACTTCTGGTTTCTGCTGCGGCCGGGTCCGGTAAAACCGCCGTACTGGTTCAGAGGATTCTGGAATGGGTGGTAACGGACGGAAGAAATATTGATGAATTTCTGGTCGTAACCTTTACCAGAGCGGCTGCCGGCCAGATGCGGAATAAGATCCGGAATGCACTGGAAAAGATACAGGAGGAACAGCCGGAGAACCAGCATATTGTAAAGCAGTTATCACTGATCCATCGGGCCAGCATTACAACCATTGACAGCTTCTGTAAAAAGATCGTAGATGATAACTTCCAGCTTCTGGATCTGGATCCTTCCATGCGGATCATGGAGGAGACAGAAGGGGTACTGATGGAGGAGGATGTGCTGACGGCGGTTCTCGAGCAGGCCTATGAGGAATGTCCGGAGCAGATGATGGAGCTGCATCAGTATTTAAACGCTATGCGTTCGGATGAGAATATCCGGAAGGTACTGCGCAAGATCTACCGGCAGGCGGAGAGCTTCCCATATCCGGAGGAATGGCTGAATGTGGCGAGGGCAGATGCCGGGATCGTAGATGAAGAGACCATGAACGGTCAACCGTGGATGCGGAGACTGGTGGCAGATGTTAAGCTGCGGATGGCAGAGGTGAAGGAGATTCCGGAACGGATCCGGGTAGAGTATGAGAATCTGGACTCGGAATATCGGCCGAAAGCATACGGAAAATACTGTGATTATTTTGCAGAGGAATGCAGGATGCTTGAGATGATTGGGCAGGCAGAATCCTATACGGAGCTGAAAGAGGCCTTTGATAATTCATGGAGAACCTACAAGCGGTTCTCATGGAAAAACAGCGGCGTACCGGAATCGCATTATGCGACCGGATTATGGGAGGCCTACAGTCAGATCCGGAAGGAGGCGGCAGCACAGGTAGCAATGCCGATGTCTGAAATCCTGTGGCAGCAGGAGAAGACGGCCGGGGTACTGCAGACGCTGATCCGACTGACAGAGGCATTCCGTGCCGCATTTGCAAAGGAGAAGCAGCGAAAGAACTGTATGGATTTCGGTGACGTGGAGCATTATGCCCTGCAGGCACTGATGGCGCGTGACCCGGATGGAGAGCGGCACCCGACCGAGACGGCCGGACAGCTACAGGAGCAGTATACCGAGATCATGATCGATGAGTATCAGGACTCCAATGATCTGCAGGAAGCGATTCTGACAAGCATTGCCCGGAGGGATCCGGCAACCGGCGAGTATCGGAATATGTTTATGGTAGGCGATGTGAAACAGAGTATTTATAAGTTCCGGATGGCGAGACCACGACTGTTTCAGGAGAAATATCAGCGTTTTACCGAGGACCTGCAGGCACCGGGAACCGGGCATAAGATCGAATTAAAGCAGAATTTCCGAAGCCGGGCAGAGGTGCTGGAGTCTGCGAATCTGTTTTTCTATCAGATCATGACGGAGGCACTGGGCGGCATTGCATATAATGAGCAGGTGGCACTGGTCCCGGGCAGAGTCTTTCCGGCAAATGAGCGGGAGCAGATGTACCGGACAGAGCTTCTGATGCTGGATACCTGTTCTGCCGATCTATCGGAACAGGATGGAGAGGAAACACCGGCAGCAGCGGATACAGGCAATGGCAGCAGACGAAAGGATATCGGCGATGAGGAAGAGACGCAGGATCAGATGATGCTGGAGGCACAGCTGATAGCTGTCCGGATTCAGGAGCTGTGCGGCGGAGAACAGGCATTGCCGGTCTGGGATGAGTCCATGCAGGCATACCGTCCGTGCAGATATCAGGACATTGTGATCCTGCTGCGGACGGTTCGTGGATGGTCGGATGTGTTCCGCAGTGTGCTGACCGATGCCGGCATCCCGGTGGATGCAGAGAGCGGTAAGGGATATTTCGACTCGGTAGAGGTGAAGGACATTCTCTGTATGCTGGCGGTGATCGATAATGCAAGGGATGACATTGTATTGGCGGGAGCCCTGCGCAGTCCATTGGCGGCCGTGAGCAGTGAAGAGCTGGCGAAGGTCCGCATCCGGCACCGGAGAATCAGTCTGTGGGATGCTGTGAACCGGTATGTGACAGAGGCCGGCACAGACCAGGATACAGATCCGGGATTAAAGCAGAAGCTGGAGGCATTTCTGGAGCGGGTGATCCGGTGGAAGAAGCAGAAGTCGGCCTGTACGATCCGGGAGCTGATCTGGAATATTTTGAATGAGACCGGCTATTACGATTATGTGGGTGCCATGCCAAACGGTATGCGGAGACAGGGCAATATCCTGAAATTAATCGAAAAGGCGACCGCATACGAGACCACCAGTTACCGAGGGCTGTTTGACTTCCTGCGGTACATTGAGCGTGTGCGTGTGACGGAACAGGACTTCGGCGAGAGCAGAAGTCAGGAAAACGGTGAGAATCAGGTTCATATCATGACCATTCATAAGAGCAAGGGCCTGGAGTTCCCGGTGGTATTCGTATGCGGCTGCGGAAAGCGGTTTAATCAGATGGATACGGAGGATACGGTTCTGGTGGATGCAGAGTGCTATCTGGGTGTGAATTATAAGAATCTGGAGCAGCATTATTATGAGAAGACCGCTAAGCGTAACTACCTGTCACGGTATATGCGGGAGGAGAACCTGGCAGAGGAGCTTCGAATCCTTTATGTAGCAATGACCCGTGCACAGGAGAAGCTGATCCTGGTAGGCAGTATCGACCGGATGACGGCTAAGAATAACGAGGTATATCGGAAGCTGTATGCAGACTATCTGGATCAAAAGACACCGGCGGTAAGGGAGGATACGGATATTCGGATGCTGCAGCCGCTTACCAAGACGCTGATCACGAAGTGTAATTCCTATCTGACCTGGTTTATTCAGGGAATTGGCCAGCTTACGAGCCGTGGAATCCGGCAGACCTGGATGGAATACCGGATCGTGGAGACAGGAAGTCAGGCACTGTATATAGAACGGACCGTACAGGATCTGTTACAGAGGGCGAAGGCATGGGAACAGTATGCGGCACATCCGGAATGTGCAGAGATCGCGGAACGGCTCGCAGAGCGTTTCGACTGGCGGTATCCGTATCCGTTAGCGGCGACCGGACGGGGCAAGCTGTCGGTATCGGAGATCAAGAAAATGAGTCAGCTCGCAGATGATGAGGAATCGGAGCTTGGAATGGAACCGGAGCTTGGAGTGGAGCCGGAGTTTGGAATGGAAACGAAGCTTGGAATGGATCCGGCTTTGTCAGCGGAGGTCAGACAGCGCAGACGACAGGAACGCAGGGAGCAGAAGAAACGGATCATGGCGGTTACGGACGGGGCAACCTATGGTACTCTGGTGCATCTGGTTATGGAAAAGCTGTCCTTTCAGCAGGCTGACAGTGAGCAGAAGATCGGGCAGGCACTTCAGACTATGGAGCAGGCAGGAATCCTGACCGGAGCAGAGCGTAAGCGGATTCCGGTCGCACATATTTATCGTATGGTAAGCTCGGAGCTGGGACAGCGGATGCAGGCGGCGGAAGGACGCGGACAGCTGTACCGGGAGCAGCAGTTTGTAGCAGGCATTCCGATGAATGAGATCCATCCGGATACACAGGAAACCGATCTGGAGCTGATCCAGGGTGTGATCGATGCATATTTTGAAGAGGACGGAGAACTGGTTCTGCTGGATTATAAGACCGATGCGGTTGCGGCAGAGCATGGAGAAGAAGAACTGATAAACCGTTATTATACACAGCTTAAGTATTACAGAAGAACGCTGGAGCAGTTGACAGGAAAAAATGTAAAGGAAACCTATATTTATTCGTTCAGTCTGGAACGGACGATCCGGATTCCGGAAAATCTGTTTGGCAAACAGGCATAGACAGGTTATAATAGGCAATGGTCAGAAACATCTGACAGGAGGAGATTCATATGAGCAGAGAAAAACAGGAAATGGGAAACGTATCATTACTGGGAAATCAGGGAGTAAAATATCCGGATGATTATGCACCGGAGATGTTACAGACCTTTATTAATAAGCATCCGGATCATGATTATTTCGTGAAGTTTAACTGTCCGGAATTTACAAGCCTCTGTCCGATCACCGGACAGCCGGATTTTGCCACGATCACGATTTCATATGTGCCGGATATTAAAATGGTGGAAAGTAAGTCATTGAAGCTGTATCTGTTCAGCTTCCGGAACCATGGAGATTTCCATGAGGACTGTGTCAATATTATTATGGAGGATCTGATTCGGTTAATGGATCCGAAGTACATTGAGGTATGGGGAAAATTCACTCCGCGCGGAGGCATTTCCATTGATCCGTACTGCAATTACGGTAAGCCGGGAACACGCTGGGAGGCAGTTGCAGCCAATCGTTTAGAGCAGCATGATCTGTATCCGGAAAAGGTGGACAATCGATAGTGAACAGAAAAGAAGCAGAGGAATATCTGTTAAATATTCCGAGATTTGCAAAGAAAACAACACATGAAAACTTAAGAGGGTATCTGAAGCTGCTTGGAAATCCACAGGATCGCATCCCGGCTGTGCATGTTGCCGGGACGAATGGCAAGGGCTCTGTCTGTGCATTTCTTACGGCGATTCTGGAACAGAAGGGATGTCGGGTCGGAGTGTTCACCTCGCCGCATCTGATCAGGATGAATGAGCGGTTCCGGATCGGGCAGACCGTAATATCGGACGAGGATTTTGAACGGGTATTCGGACAGGTTCATGAGGCAGTCCGGACCGGAATGGAGCAGGGACTGATTCATCCGAACTTTTTTGAGTTTCTTTTTATGATGGCGGCATGCTATTATGCGGAGAGCAAGGTGGATCTTGTGATCTATGAGACCGGACTGGGCGGCAGACTGGATGCAACGAATGTGCTGCAACCGGTGCTTACGGTTATTACATCCATCGGTATGGATCACATGGAATACTTAGGAGATACGATTGAGAAAATAGCCGGAGAGAAGGCAGGTATTATAAAGGCCGGAGTGCCGTGTGTCTATCTGAACCGGCCGGAAGAGGCTGCACAGGTGATCGAGCAGACCGGAAACCGGATGCAGGCACCGTTAATCCGGGTCGAAAAAGAGCAGATAACCATAAAGGAAATCGGTGAAGAGACAATTGATTTTTCATATGGAAGCCAGTATGATAGGGAGTACAGGATTCCGAAGACAGCACTCTACCAGACGGAGAATGCCATGCTGGCGGTACGGGCGGCAGAATACCTTCTGCGGAAGGAAGCCGGACCGGATGCGGAGACAGAGATACAGGATGTGATCCGGGCCGGACTGCAGGCTATGAAATGGGCCGGACGTATGGAAGAGCTGGAGCCGGGTATATATGTGGACGGAGCTCATAATGAGCCGGCAATCCGGGCGTTTTGCGACACCGTAAGCGGACTGTATGCGGATAAGGATATTATTTTGGTGTTTGCAGTAGCCAGTGATAAGCAGTATAATAAAATGATACATATTTTATGCGAGCGTCTGCCGTTACAGCAGGTGATCGTGACATCGATCGGTGGGAAGCGGGCGACTCCGCTGGAGATCGTAGAAGAACAGTTTAAGCGGGATACCGGAGCAGCAGTCCGGATCGTTCCGAAACCGGGACAGGTATTGAAGGCTGCCAGACAGCTGCTGACCGGACATAGCCGTGTATTTTGTGTCGGTTCTCTGTATCTGGTAGGAGAACTGGAAGCCGAGAAGGAGGATTAGGCGTGATTAATTTTGATGAAGAGATTAAGAAGTTTAAGCCTGCAGCAGAGATGAATCAGCTGGAGGATACGATATATAAGAATGATTTCAGCGATGTGGCAGATGTACTGATCGAGGTCATGAAGCAGGCACAGCAGCCACCACAGAATAAAGAATAGATAGGTGTGAAGGATTATGAATTGTTTACATTGCGGAGCACCTGTACTCATAAATGATGTGTGCAGTGAGTGTGGATTAAAACAGGAATATCTGATTCGTGCATGGAACACCTCTCTTTACTATTATAACGAGGGACTTTCAAAGGCAAAGAATCGGGATCTGACCGGAGCAGAGGAAGCATTGAAGACCTCTCTGCGGTACAGTAAGCTGAATATAGATGCCAGAAATCTTCTGGGACTGGTATATTATGAGAGCGGACAGGTAGTGGAGGCGCTGATGGAATGGGTCATCAGCTCCAACTATCAGGCAGAGGAGAATCCGGCGATCCGGTATCTGAAGCTGGTACAGGGGAATCAGAATAAGCTGTCAGCCTATGATCAGGCAGCGAAGAAATATAACCTGACCATTCATTATGTAAAGCAGAAGCAGGATGACCTGGCGTTGATCCAGTTAAAAAGGATCTTAAGCTCGAATCCGCATTTCGTGAATGCGTATCTGCTGCTGGCACTGGTTTATATGCGGGCAGGCTCGCTGGAAAAGGCACGGAAGGCCCTGCAGCGGGTATTAAAGATCGACCGCTACAATCCGCGGGCACAGGAATATCTGGATACGATCAATCAGAGTGAGAAGCAGCATGGATATAACAGCTATGAGGCAGAGGAAGATGACACTTCGGATCTGCCGCCAATGGACTTAAACGGTGAAAGTGACTGGGAGTCTGAGGAAGAGCTGGACGGAGAAGAGACTGCAAAGCGGAAGATCCGGGAGATTATTGAACGGGGCGCTGCGGCGGAGGATGTCGGACAGGATTCCAATCTGGAGATTGGAAACTATCAGGAGATCAAGTACGGTAAGCATAATGTATTATATCTGTGTGCCGGACTGGTGCTTGGAGTGGCAGCCATGTTTTTCCTGTTCATGCCGAATCGGATCAAAGCGGTGCGGAATGAGAATCTGCAGCTGAAGTCATCCTACAGTGCAGAGCTGGCAAGCAAGAACGAGCAGATCGCCAATATGCAGGAGAAGGCAGACGATCTTCAGGCGAAGATCGATGAGCTGCAGGGAACCATCGGAAAGATGAACGAGGCAAATAACGGAACCAGTCTGGATAACAATCTTCTGACGGCTCTGCAGGCATATATGACCGGAGACCGGGAAGCGGCGATCGCAGCACTGGGAAATGTCGACTTAAGTAATACGGAGCTGTCAGAATCGGCAAGAGCCTGTGCACAGACGGTAGTAGATAACTGTGCGGATATTCTGGATCCATACCGGAGTGCAGGCATGACAGCTTTCGGTGCAGAGAACTATGCGGAAGCGATTACCCAGCTTAAGGTATATTGCAACCTGAAGCCGGATGACGTGGAAGCAAGATATAATCTGGCAAATGCGTATAAGAGTACCGGGGATCTGGCATCTGCGAATGCGTTGTTTGACGATATTAATAAGCGGTTCCCGGATTCGGAATATGCGAACCGGGATGAGAACGGAAGTACAGAAAACAGTACAGGTACAAGCACGGAGAGTGGTAGGGAAGCCGGCGGCACGACAGCAGCAGAAGGTACCACGCAGGCAGAATAAGCCGGCGGAACAATTCAATATGGTTTGGTATTCATAAAAGCAAAAGAGAAACCTTGAAACTGAGGTTTCTCTTTTTTTATCACAGTTATGGCGGCCAGAAAATGCGGCATGGTTTGACGGCATTTGACGATCGCTGATCAGGAGGCAGAGATATGGAATATGAATTAAAGCTGGAGCAGGAGTGGCTGTGGATATTGCTTCCGCCGGAGGTGGATCATTATCAGGCAGAACAGCTTCGAACTGCGGTAAAGGAGAAAATGCAGGAGCGATATGTGAAATATGTGGTGTTTGATTTTCAGAATACCGTCTTAATGGATAGCTCCGGAATCGGGTTGATCACCGGGCGGTATCGGGAGCTGGCGGTCAGAGGCGGACAGGTGTATGTCAGTCGTGTCAGCCGGGAGATGCAGAAGGTATTGACACTATCCGGAATCTACCGGATCGTAATACCGTTGGAGCAGGTAATGACATCCGGAGACTGATTCCGGCAATGGAGCAGAATAAAAAGGGCATGATCATGCGGATAATAAGGAGGATACAATGGGTAACACGAATGAAATGATGGTTGAATTTGATGCGATGGGAGAGAATGAAGGCTTTGCCAGAGTGGTTGTGGCGGCATTTGTCTCCCGGCTGAATCCTACATTAGAGGAATTAAGTGATCTGAAGGTGGCGGTCTCGGAAGCGGTGACCAATGCGATCATTCACGGTTATGATCCTCAGATAAAACATGCAGCGACGACAGAGCAGGAAGCCGGAGAGACCCCAGCAGCGACGACAGAGCAGGAAGCCGGAGAGACCCCAGCAGCGACGACAGATCGGGAAGCCGGAGAGAACCTCGCGGCAGCGACAGACCGTGACACCGTACAGGTCTGGGTGCATATAGCAGATCATACCGTAACCGTTCAGGTGAAGGATCATGGACGTGGTATCCCGGATATTACGCAGGCCATGGAACCGCTGTTTACGACAAAGCCGGAGGAGGAACGCTCCGGTATGGGTTTTTCCTTCATGGAAGCATTTACGGATCGGCTGCTGGTAGAATCGGAGCCCGGACAGGGAACGTGTGTCACAATGGTAAAAACGATGGGAGTGCAGGATGGACAGGACAATTGAACTGATTAAGCTTGCGAAGGAGGGAGACAGAAAGGCACGCGAGCAGGTGGCAACCGAGAACCTCGGACTGGTATGGAGCGTCGTCCGGCGCTTTGCAGGGCGGGGACATGAGCTGGAGGATCTGTATCAGATCGGCTGCATCGGATTGATGAAATGTATTGATAAATTTGATCCGACCTATGATGTGAAATTCTCGACCTATGCAGTTCCCATGATCATGGGGGAGGTCAAACGGTTTTTGCGGGATGACGGAATGGTGAAGGTGAGTCGTTCTCTGAAGGAAACGGCATATAAGGTCTATTCTACCAGAGAGCAGATGATGAATGAACGTGGAATCGAGCCTACGCTGGAAGAGCTGGCGAGTTCTCTGGAGATTGAGAAGGAAGATATTGTGCTCGCCCTGGAAGCCAGCTCTGAGGTGGAATCCATATATAAGACCATTTATCAGAATGACGGAAATTCCATCTATCTGATCGATAAGCTGGTGAGCAGCGAGGATGAAAGTCAGCAGGCGGTTGACCAGCTGGCACTGGAGGAGCTGCTGGGGCAGCTGGAGGAAAAGGAACGCAGTATTATAAGAATGCGCTACTTTGAGGATAAGACGCAGACGGAGATCGCCGGACTTCTGAGAATATCCCAGGTACAGGTATCCAGAATCGAAAAAAAGGTACTGACCAAAATGCGGGAACAGATGAATCATGGAAAAAGTTCCCAGGACGAATTGAAAAAATAAAACATAGAAACTGAAATCCCGGAAATACTACTCGTAAATGTAGAAGTCGAGGAGTGTGGATGAAATCATGCAGAAAAAACGGTATCAATGGATATGGTGGCTGCTGGCACTGGTAGTACTGGCGGGAATCCTGTGGCTGTTCAGTATCAGACAGACCAGGTCGGATTATGTCGATGGAACGCTGGTGATGTATATGGAGGAATCGACAACTGAGACCAAGGGAGGTGTTCTGATATGTCAGAAACCATTTATCTGAATGTACAGCAAAGCTCTGCAATCAACCGGCCGGTAGTGCGGCTGCAGGATGTTGCGGAGGTGTTCTGTGAGAATAAGACTGTCCAGAAGCAGGTACAGAAGCTGATTCTGACGGAGTTTAAGGGAAATCAGGAAACCAAGCAGGTGTTTTCCACCTGTTATCTGATCCGGCAGATATCCGCAGCTGTTCCGAACTGTCAGGTGGAAAGCATCGGTGAAACAGAGTTTATCGTATATTATAAACCAGTCGGGAAACCGGCGAAATGGAAGGACTGGGTGAAGGGAATCCTGGTGGGGCTGCTGGCATTTTTCGGTGCGGCATTCTCCATTATGACCTTTAACACGGATGTAACCACGCCGGAGCTGTTTGACCAGATCTACCTGCTGTTTACCGGGAAAGAAGCAGATGGTCCCGGTGTGTTGCAGGCGGCATATTCGATCGGTCTTTTTCTGGGAATCATTCTGTTCTTCAACCATGGTGGAAAGTACAGGCTGACCAATGATCCGTCCCCGCTGCAGGTACAGATGCGCCAGTATGAGCAGGGGGTTAATCAGACCTTTATCATAGATGCAGAACGAAACGAGGACAGTCGGGATGTGGATTAAAACATGCCTGATGGTAATACTCGGACTGGCGGCAGGTGGCGCGATCGCCGGAGCCTATGTTGCATTCATGGCATCCCTCGGAGTGTATACGAGACTGGAGGACTGGGCAAACTACGGTCGGCATACCATGCGGCTGGAGACCCTGATCCTGCTTGGAACAACGGCGGGAAACCTGCTGACGCTATATGAGATCCCGGTACATCTCGGACAGATCGGACTGGCAGTCAGCGGACTGCTGTTCGGAATGTTTACTGGCTGTCTGGCAGGAGCACTGGCAGATGTGGTGAGGCTGTTTCCGATTCTTTGCCGGAGGGTATCTATCCGGAAGGGCCTGCCCTATATCATTGTAGCAGTCGGAGCCGGGAAGTTGGTCGGAAGCTGGATCCAGTTCTTTTGTTTTACAAATCCATCATAAAACATCATAAAACAATCATAAGGCATCGTAAAACGATATCGGCGTATATCGTTTATAACAGTCAATAAGACAGAAATCAAGAAGCGAAAGGCGGATGAAATTATGCTGAAGGAACCAAGTAATGAAGAATATAATGCGTATGTGAAGGCTGTGACACCCAAACACAGCTGTTTATTGAACTGCCTGAAGGCCTTTCTGATCGGCGGTGCGATCTGCACGATCGGGGAGGCGATCTCTCAGCTACTTCAGAAGCAGGCCGGATTGGGGATAGAGGATGCGGGCAGTTATGTATCGATGCTTCTGGTCCTGACCAGTGTTATCCTGACGGGCTTTAATCTCTATGGATCACTGGCAAAGTTTGGGGGAGCCGGGGCACTGGTCCCGATCACCGGATTTGCAAACTCTGTGGCGGCACCCTGTATTGAATATCAGAAGGAAGGACAGGTATTCGGTATCGGAGTAAAGGTATTCACGATTGCCGGGCCGGTCATCCTTTACGGTATCTTTACAAGCTGGGTCCTGGGACTGATCTACTGGATCTGGGGAATGCTAAGGTAAACAGACTGGAAATCAGAGAATCAATGTAACGTATCGCAGATGCCGAAATAGTATCTGGGATACGTTTTTTATTGTAACAATAAGGGAAAATGGTTATTATTCGGAGAAAAATGGCATTTACATATTCCGGCAAGTAGTGTATAGTGGGTGTGAATTTTGGAGGTGACAATATGGCAAACGGAAAAACTTCAATATCTGCATGGCTGGTGGGAACCCTGCCGCAGAAGCAGATGTCAGAGGCATTCATCAACAGCGTATTTCTTGCGATGTCCGGAGGTTTTCAGGATGCATATACATATTTTACAAGAAATAAGGTCTTTTCCAACGCACAGACCGGAAATGTCGTGCTGATGAGTGAGCATTTCATGAAGGGAGAATGGCAGGATGGTCTGAAATACCTGATTCCGCTGTTCGCATTTGCGGCCGGAGTATTTGTGGCAGAACAGATTCAGGCGAAGTTTCGGCTGTCGCAGAAGCTGCATTGGAGGCAGGGCATTCTGCTGATCGAGATCCTGATTCTGGTGATGGTAGGATTTATGCCGGAGAGCCTTGATATGCTGGCAACGGTTCTGGTATCCTTTTCCTGTGCCATGCAGGTACAGGCATTCCGGAAGGTGGATGGATATTCGTATGCGAGTACGATGTGTATCGGTAATCTGAGAAACGGAACCGCATCCCTGTCCATGTATCTGCGAGAACGGAAGCCGGGGCTTCTGAAGCAGTCTCTTTATTATTTCGGAATCATCCTGTTTTTTGCGATCGGTGCCGGACTGGGTGGAATCATTTCCATGAAGATCGGGTACCGTGCAATCTGGATATCCGGTGGACTGTTGCTGATTAGTATATTGCTGATGTTCCTTGAAAAGCTTCGTGGAAAGTTAAAAGAATTATAAAAAATTAAACTGGGAAAAATATACGAAAAAAGAGTGAAAAAGGAAAAAATATGATTGCTTTTGGTGAATAAATCATTGACGAGGCGAAGCTTTTATTATAAAATTAATACAAATAGTTTTCTATTAATAAAAATATTATAAGACATGGAGAGTAAAAGATGAGACGTGCTGAATTATCTGAGTGTGAATTGTTAACAATGAAGTGTATCTGGGATGCAGGGGAACCGGTTACCTGTCATCAGATTATGGATCAGTTGAGGGAGAAATATGGTCTTGTATATAAGGACACAACTGTTTATACCTTCCTGAAATGTCTGAAGGGCAAGGGATTTGTTGCTTCTCAGCGTAAGGGTGTTACTTACTACTGGTCATTACGTAGCGAAGTAGAGTATCGCAATGATCAGTTAAGAAAGGCTGAGGATTTCTGGTTCAACGGATCAGCAGTAAGCTTTGTATCTACTTTATTTGAAATTAGAGAGTTAAAGGCAGAAGAGAAAGAAGAAATCAAGAAGTTAATCGATGATCTTAAGTAACATTGCTGTTAGAGTTTTATTTATTATTGGTCTGACCTGTTTAATGGGAACAGTTTTGTTTGCTTTATGGAAAATAATCACTTTGTTCTGTACGAAGCGTAGTAATCCGGAGTTTGTATACCGACTGTTGAGGATTTCACTGCTTGGATTTGTGATACCGTGGTTTGCAGTGATACGGATAATGAAGATAGATTTGCTTGGTGGCAGAGGCTGGCTGCTGGTACTCTCACCGCTGATGGGAATAAGTGCAGTAATTGGATTTGTAGTCTGGCTGTCAGGGGCGTGTGCTACAGTTGGTATGTATTTAATACGATTTCAAGGCTTCTGTTCATCTACGCATAGTGCCTGTCGGGGGACGGTAGAAGAACAGAAGCTTTTATCACGTTTATGTGAGAGGAAGCATATTCAACGATCGATACAGGTATATAAAGGATATCGAATCATGGTTCCGTGCATTCAGGGACTTCACAGGGTGAAGATTTATCTGCCAATGGATGGGATTCCGACAGAAGAACTGGAGATGGTTTTGGATCATGAGTTGAATCACTATAAGCAACGGGATGTGTTCTGGAAACCATTGATGATTATATTGTGTTGTATATACTGGTTTATGCCGCTGATCTGGTATATCTCAAAGCAGATGCAGAAGTGGTCGGAGGCATCTTGTGATCACAGATGCTACAGGGATGGCTATTCTCTAACATATTATTTTGAAAGTATTTTGAAAATGGGAGAACAGGCAATTAATTTGGCAACCTTTGCACCTACATGGGGAGCAACAGCAAATGAATTGAAGTGGAGGATTAATTGTATGAAACAGAATCGGGACAAGAGTTTAAAACGTTCGGTAGCTATACTGACAACTGTTGGTATGCTTTTTACAGGAACAACAATCGTATTTGCAGCAGAAACAGGGATAGAGAAGGCATATGACTGTGTGTATGAGGCAACGATGTATTCTGTAGATGAGACTATAGCATATGAGAGTGCTGATCAAGAAGAGTATGAGGAATTTACCTGCAGTGCAGAGGAAATGTTTGCAGATACGATCATTGTAGAAGCACCGACCAATATTACAAGGTCTATTGCAAGTTGGACGATTAATAGCGGATATACTATGAGGTCATCGGCCTTTTCTAAGGATAAGGGCGGTCAGGTATACGTGGCTGGGGTTCTTAGCCCAAGTGATAAGTACGTAACGATGGGAATCATACAGCCGGATGGGTCAACGCGGGCAATCAAAGTAAAAGGTAATTTCTCATTTACATTTACAAATCTGGCATATACCGGTAATTATCGGGTGTTTATCAAGAATGCGTCCGGAACCACAGTGACCTGTGAGCTGGTTTATAATTAATATGAAGAATGCGAAAAACCGCTTGACATATACGGTCAAATGCGGTATAGTCTAGTAGTTGATGAAAAGAAAGCAGAGTATCCACTCTCACCTTAGCGCAGCGGCGACTTGGGTTCATAAAAAGTATTGATTACGAATAGACTTTTTATAAGGTGGATAGCTATGCTATCCACTTTTCTTGTATATTAGATATTTTGGAGGTGTACTACTATTAGCGATTTAATGATTAATGAACAAATCAGAGACAAAGAAGTGCGTGTGATTGGTGAAGATGGTGAGCAGCTTGGTATTATGTCTGCCAAGGATGCAATGAAGCTTGCACGGGAAGCAGAGCTGGATCTGGTTAAGATTGCTCCGACAGCGAAACCACCAGTATGCAAGATTGTGGATTACGGAAAATACCGCTATGAACAGATGCGGAAAGAAAAGGAAGCTAAGAAGAAGCAGAAGACCATTGATATTAAGGAAGTGCGGTTTTCGCCGAATATTGATACCAATGATCTGAATACCAAAATCAATCAGGCAAGAAAGTTCTTAAGCAAGGGTGATAAGGTAAAGGTATCCATTCGTTTCCGTGGAAGAGAGTTAGCACATACAGAGATCGGTATTGATATCCTGAATAACTTCGCAGCACAGCTGGAAGACGTAGCAGTCGTTGAGAAGCCGGCGAAGGTAGAAGGAAGAAGCATGGTAATGTTTTTAGCTGAAAAACGTTAAATTCAAAATAGACGATAGATATTAAGGAGGAAGTAACATGTCAAAATTAAAGACAAAGAAAGCTGCGGCTAAGCGTTTCAAAGTAACAGGAACTGGAAAGCTGAAGAGAATGAAAGCTTACAAGAGCCACATCTTAACAAAGAAGACAACTAAGAGAAAGAGAAATCTTAGAAAAGCAACTATGACAGATGCAACCAATGTTAAGACAATGAAGAAGATTTTACCATACATGTAGGAATAGGAGGAACCGATAATGGCAAGAGTAAAAGGTGGCTTAAATGCTAAGAAAAAGCATAACCGTGTATTAAAGCTGGCTAAGGGTTACAGAGGAGCCAGATCTAAGCAGTATAGAGTAGCAAAGCAGTCTGTAATGAGAGGCTTAACAAGTGCATATGCAGGACGTAAGCAGAAGAAGAGACAGTTCAGACAGTTATGGATTGCACGTATCAACGCAGCAGCCAGAATGAACGGTATCTCTTACAGCAAGTTAATGCATGGCTTAAAGGTTGCAGGTGTAGATATCAATCGTAAGATGTTATCAGAGATGGCAATCAGTGATGCAGAGGGATTTGCAAAATTAGCAGAAGTAGCGAAAGCAAACATTTAATTCTGATTTTGATATTATATATAGGGAGCTTCATAGATAGAGGCTTTCGTATGTAGAGAAAAAGGACGATTCCTTTATCTGACAAGGTATAGGAATCGTCCTTTTTCTGATGCTGAAAATTTGATATGCCCGTATCGCTTATACTCTTTTCGGAGTTTACGATATTCGGCAGCACTCATAATCGCCTGATACATTAATTGTTTTTAGACAATAAAAAATGCGGAAGATGGGACTTGAACCCACACGATCGCAATGATCACAAGATCCTTAGTCTTGCTCGTCTGCCAGTTCCGACACTTCCGCATATGTCTGATCAAGAATAACTCTCGTCACACAACTCATTCATTATAACGAAAAATAAATCGGTTGTCAATAAGAAAAAATGGATTTACAGTGTATTTCTGAGATGTTACAATATTTTCAAATGCAGGATTTACAATACAGAGTAGAAATGAGGAAGTACAATGGATTGGAGAAAACTGGTTGATTTACTGAAGAACCATAAGGTTTATATACAGACACATAATTTTCCGGATCCGGATGCACTGGCGAGTGCACTTGGATTGCAAGTATTTCTGAAGGAACATGAAGTGCCGACAACGCTCTGCTATGCCGGGACGATTGAGAAGCTGAGCACCAAGCGGATGATGGAGATATTCGATTTTAAGCTGTACAATATTACAGAGATTCCGGATATGCGGGAAGAAGATTATATTGTGACGGTAGATTCGCAAAAATATAATGCGAATATTACGGATTTTGTCGGAGACGAGGTGGCATGCATTGATCATCATCCGACCTTTGTACAGTATACATATAAATATAAGGATGTTCGGATCGTAGGTGCCTGTGCGACATTGATCGCACAGTATTTTAAAGAGAGCAGGACTCCGATTGACTCCAATACTGCGACCGCACTTCTTTATGGTATACGGGTGGATACGAATAACCTGTCCAGAGGTATGACAGAGCTGGATATCGAGATGTATGCGTACCTGTATCATTATGTGGACGAGGAGAAGCTGACAGCGATGAGCCGGAGTACGATGGAGCTGAAGGATCTGCAGGCATATGGTGCGGCAATCGAGAATATTAAGATATACAGTAATCTGGGATTTGCGGAGATTCCGTTTGACTGTCCGGATGGACTGATTGCAATGGTAGCGGATTTTATATTGAATCTGGATGTTGTGGAGTTTGCAGTGGTCTATGCAGTGCGGGAGGATGGACTGAAGTTTTCTGTGCGCAGTGAGATTAAGGAGCTGAATGCAGGAGTGATCGTGCAGGAGGCATTACAGGGTATCGGTAGCGGTGGCGGACACGCCTGTATGGCAGGTGGATTTATTCCGGCAGACCAGGAGGAGAAGCTGGGTCATATGAAGCGGTATGCGATTGAGCAGAGGTTCATTCGGATATGTGATCGATATGAGGATATAGTAGCAGAAGATACCATTGGAGAAAGAATAGAAAGTGTACATCAATGAAGAGAACAAGAGTAATGAAATGGTTGACGGCAGTTCTGCTTATGCTGGTAGCGACAGCGGGGACGGTTCTGATTCTGGTTCCGAATCAGAGCTGGTATCATTATCTGTATGCGAGCCGGGGCATGAGCGGGACGACCGGAGTATCCGTCTTTGAAGCGGAGTTTAATTATGATTATATGGTAGATCAGGTTATGGGGCATCAGGCGGTGACCGGGATGGCGAGCTTTGCGTCCAGTGAGCATCTGCAGAAGCGCCTGTCACAGCTGGCGATGGTATATCAGATCAGTGAGTGGGTCTGCGGAATCGGGATTGTCCTGATTGTAGGATGTCTGATCTTGTTGCGAAATCAGAAGTGGTATGAATGTTTTCGTTATGGAAGTATGGTGACCGGAATCGGTACAGGACTGTTATGCCTGGGTACGGTACTCTGGAGACCGTTGCGGCTTTTTGTATTTAAGAACCGGTACGGAGAATTATTTGGCATGGATCCGAGATTTACAGGATTATTACCGGAGAACTGGGCATGCTATATGTGGCTGACCGGAGTCGGACTATTACTTGTGATGAGCCTTGTGTTTCTGCTGATCTATGCAGGCAGCAGCAGGAGCTACCGGCCGCACAGGTTTTAATACAGGCGAATGGCTCATACCGGCTGTTTGGCGGAGCTCTGTTACAGCGGATTGATGAGGTGGTAGCGGTTGTGGCACAGAGCCACTGTCAGTCGTATTCGGTAACAACGGCCGCAATTGATAATCTGAATTTTAAATCCGGTGCCTATGCGGGAGATCTGCTGGTACTGATCGGATATGTGACATATACAGGCAATACATCCTTAGAGGTTCGGATCGATACCTATGTGGAGGACCGGCAACGGGTACGCAGGCCGATTAACCGTGCTTTTTGTGATGGTTGCAATGGATGAGAATGATAAGCCGACGAAGGGTCCGCCTTTGATCGTAGAGACCATCAGTCAGCAGGCAGAATGGGAAACCGCCCTCCTGCGTAAGAAGAATCGTCAGGAACGACGAAAAGAGGGATAGTAGCAGAAAGGCGATTTCATCATAGATTAGTGGTGGAACAGACGGATTCCGGTGAATGCCATAACCATATTGTATTTATCACAGCATTCGATAACCAGATCATCACGGACAGAACCACCCGGCTGAGCAATATATTTTACACCGCTCTTATGTGCCCGTTCAATATTATCGGAGAATGGGAAGAATGCATCGGAACCAAGGGTAACATCCTGATTGCCATCTAACCATGCACGCTTTTCTTCTCTGGTGAAGACCGGTGGCTTTACCTTGAAGCGTTTCTGCCATTCGCCCTCACGGAGGACATCTTCATACTCATCACCCATGTATACATCAATCGCATTATCACGATCCGCACGACCCAGACCGTCTACAAACTGCAGATTCATAACCTGTGGAGACTGTCTCAGATACCAGTTATCAGCCTTCTGACCAGCCAGTCTGGTACAGTGGATTCTGGACTGCTGACCGGCACCGATACCGATTGCCTGACCGCCCTTTACATAGCATACAGAGTTAGACTGTGTATATTTCAGAGTGATTAATGCAATCTTGATATCAATCAGAGCAGACTCCGGAATGTCCTTATTCTTGGTAACAATGTTGGATAACAGGTCTGCATCAATGTTCAGTTCATTTCTTCCCTGCTCAAAGGTGATGCCATATACCTGCTTGCGTTCCAGCTCTGCCGGTACGTAGGAAGGGTCAATCTGAATTACATTGTAGTTTCCCTTTTTCTTCTGTTTTAAAAGCTCCAGAGCCTCATCGGTATATCCGGGAGCAATCACACCATCGGATACCTCGCGCTTGATCAGGCGGGCAGTGTCGGCATCGCAGACATCAGAAAGTGCGATAAAATCTCCGAAAGATGACATACGGTCTGCCCCTCTGGCACGTGCATATGCACAGGCAAGCGGTGATAATTCGCCGAGATCGTCTACCCAGTAAATCTTTGCCAGAGTATCATCCAGAGGAAGGCCAACAGCAGCACCGGCAGGTGATACATGCTTGAAAGAGGTTGCGGACGGAAGACCGGTTGCCTGCTTCAGTTCTTTTACTAACTGCCAGCCGTTGAATGCATCCAGGAAGTTGATATATCCAGGCTTGCCGTTCAGGACGGTAACAGGGAGATCACTTCCATCCTCCATAAAGATGCGGGAAGGCTTCTGATTTGGGTTACATCCGTATTTTAATTGAATTTCGTTCATGACATACTCCTTATCTGATTGTTTTAGAATAAACTACTGGTTCTTATTTACGATACGTGTCTCGCAGGTTCCGTCGGCAATGTTGATGAAACGGACAAAAAGCGATACCTTATTATCCTCATTTAAGCTGTTCCATACCAGATCTGTGAAAGCATTGATATCGTTCGGGATATCCACTAATTTCGGTTCGCCCTCAAAGCTTGGAAGCGGCTCTTCATTTCTTGCATAGGTGTGAATGAAATGCCCCTCACCGGCAAGAGGATTCTCGTAAGTAAAGGTATAGCGGTTGCAGGCAGCCGGATTACCGTTATGGCTCTTTAAGATCGACATTGCGTAGTGATAGGTACCGTTCTCAACCTGCATAATGCCGGAGATACGAGGGGTGTAGTTCGGGCCGTCCGGCTCAAACTCTCTGGAACGCAGGGACTGTTCAAAGGTCAGTCCGTTCTGAAAGCCATCGTAAATCGTATCGGTCTGGTCTCCGTTTGTGACAATGGTACGATTACCGAATACGCGAACCGGTGCATAAATGATCAGGCTCGGATCCTCCATCTTGGATGGGTCAAAAGCCTCGGTACGGATACCGGCACCTTCGGTAACAAATACACGATTCCGGCTGTTTGCACTGCGGCCCATGATGAAATAGGCGGTGACTGCTTTAGTACCATCGGATGATTTACCGATTACAATTCCCCGTCCCGGATAAGGATTGTTCTTTAATTCCTGTTCCAATGATTGCATCTTCATCTGAATGTCCTCCTTGTGAATTGTGAAAAATAAGCTGGAGCAAGGCTCCTAATGTATGACATATTAATGTTCCCGTATAATAAAAAAAGGGCAAACATTAAAATGCTGCCCAGGCGGTCGGCTCAATGTCCATTGCAGGAAGCTCCTGCCGGTACACTCCCTGTAGTGATCTCTACCTGAATACATTCAGTTCCGCCAGTCATGTACCTATGTCTTATCTTATCGGAAAGAGGACGGAAATGCAAGAGGAAAAAGGGAACTTTGAAAAAAACAGACGAGCTGAAAAAAAGGGGAAGAAAAAATAAAAAATTACTTGAAAATTGTAATGAGATTTTCTATAATAGCATCAGTTAGACGAGGGTGTACAACAGATGTGGTTGTATACCCTTTTCTCATTAGTTTAACCGGAGGACGGATGACATACGAGAGAAGTGTCAGGAAGGACTTCGGCAGTGAAGTGGAGGTAGTATCATGAAAACAGGAACAGTAAAATGGTTCAATGCAAAGAAGGGCTATGGATTTATCAGTGATGAGGAAGGCAAGGATATCTTTGTACATTTCTCAGCACTTGAGATGCCGGGGTTCAAGGTTCTCGAAGAAGGCGAAAAGGTAGAGTTTGAAGTCGTTGAAGGAGAAAAAGGACCACAGGCAGCAAAGGTCGTTAAGATCTCATAGAGCAGGAACAAAGGGAAAGGGGTTGCCATCCGGCAACCCCTTTCCTTTATTTCTCGCTTCTTTATTTTAGCCTCTGGAGCAGTTATACTGCAGGTCTTCCCAGCGGCGGTCAACCTCTTTCTGGAACTGTTCGATCAGATGCTCATTTCCCGGCTTGAACAGATGCTTGAAACGTCCCTGTGCTCTCAGGAAATCTTCGATCGGAAGCTTCTTCTTTGGCTCATAGTTTAAGATCCATTTGCCTTCGATCACTTCAAACAGTGGCCAGTAGCAGGTCTCAACAGCCAGCTTACAGATGGTCATAATATCACTGGCATCATAGCGCCAGCCACGAGGACATGGAGCCATAATATTTAAGAATGCAGGACCCGGCGTGTAGATTGCGGATTCTGCCTTGGTATGGATGTCCTTGAAATTGCCAAGGAAGGTGGTCTGACCTACATATGCAACATTATGTGCTGCAATGATGGCAGCCAGATCCTTTCGACCCTGCAGCTTACCGTTGGACTGTGATCCGACAGGGGTGGTAGTGGTATCCGCAAATCTCGGAGTTGCGGATGAACGCTGGATACCGGTATTCATATAGGCACCGTTATCGTAGCAGACATAGACCAGATCGTGACCACGCTCCATAGCACCGGACAGAGACTGGAAGCCGATGTCATAGGTACCACCGTCACCACCAAAGGTGATAAACTTATAGGTGTCATCAATTTTACCTTTTTTCTTTAATACATTGTATGCGGTTTCTACACCGGAAAGAGTAGCACCTGCATTTTCAAATGCATTGTGGATATAACTGTCTTCCCATGCTGTATATGGATACATGAAGGAAGATACTTCCAGACAGCCGGTTGCATTACCGATAACTGCCTTGTCACCCTCATGCAGCGCACGAAGGACTGCACGGACTGCAATCGTTCCGCCACAGCCGGCGCACATTCTATGTCCCGGA
The DNA here is from genome assembly GCA_963626805.1 of Bacteroidales bacterium H4. Classification (GTDB taxonomy): domain Bacteria; phylum Bacillota; class Clostridia; order Lachnospirales; family Lachnospiraceae; genus CAG-632. The sequence continues at coordinate 38,596 of CAVFXS010000033.1, forward strand.
GCCAGACGCTCCGGCTTGTTCATTTCTTCTTTGAAATTATATTTAGTAGCCATTATACGTCCCTCCTTATTTTCTCAGACCAATGTAATCGAACTGGTCAGTAATCTGTCCGGTAGCAGCAATGGTCTCCAGACGGGAATAGATATCCTCAAAGTCCTCCACACGGATATCACGACCACCCAGACCGTAGATATAGTTAACGGCCAGAACGGAGGAACGGGCATTGTATAATGCCTGGGAAACTTCGGCACCCAGAGGTCCGCCGTTGCCATTGAAGCTGTCGCAGCGATCCATGATTGCCAGAGATTTGCAATGTGCGAGAGCAGCAGCGATCTCCTCTGCCGGGAATGGACGGAAGACACGGAGCTTTAACAGACCGACCTTCTTACCCTGTGCCCGAAGGGCATCCACAGCATCCTTGCAGGTACCGGCAGCAGAACCAATGATCAGAATCGCATACTCGGCATCCTCCAGACGGTACTCTTCAAAGAATCCGTAATGACGACCGGAAATCGCTTCAAATTCTTTGGCAACATCTAAAATTACCTGCTTTGCATTGTGCATAGCTGTACGCTGGCCCATCTTTGTCTCCATATAGTAATTGGATACGGCGTACGGACCAACAGCCATAGGCTGCTCGGCATTTAACAGGTAATTCTCCGGCTCATATTCTCCGACGAAATTCTTAACAACATCATCCTCCAGCAGCTCGATATTCTCGACTGCGTGGCTGGTGATGAAACCATCCTGACAGATCATAATTGGCAGGAGTACATCCTTATGCTCTGAAATGCGATATGCCTGTACCATGTTGTCATATACTTCTTGATTGTTTTCAGCGTAGATCTGCAGCCATCCGGTATCTCTGGCACCCATACTGTCGGAATGATCGCAGTTGATATTGATCGGACCGGACAGGGCACGGTTTACCAGTGCCAGTGCGAGCGGCAGGCGGTTAGAAGCTGCCACATAAAGCTCTTCCCACATCAGGGCCATACCACAGGAAGAAGTAGCGGTAAGGGCTCTGGCACCTGCTGCACAGGCACCGATGGTAGCACTCATGGAGCTGTGCTCACTCTCAACAGGAATGAATTCGGTATCCATTTTGCCGTTGGCAATATAGTTTGCAACAAACTGCGGAATCTCCGTGGATGGAGTAATAGGAAATGCAGGCATAACATCCGGGTTGATCTGCTTGATTGCATAGGAGATAGCCTCATTTCCGGATAAACGTTCACGAATAGACATCTTACTGACCCTCCTTCATAGTGATGGCATCGAATGGGCATACCTTGGCACAGATGCCGCAGCCCTTGCAATGATCATAGTCGAATTCCTGACGCTCACAGTTCTTTACAGGAATAGAACTATCCGGACAGACCGGGATACAGAGCAGACACTGCTTGCATTTCTCAGGAATCCATACAGGGGTCTGAGTTCTCCATTCTCCGGTATGAAATTCGCGGGAAGTACCGGCACCGTATACCTGATTGCCGGGTGTAATATCCTGCCATTTGCTTTTTTCTGTAATCTTTGAAATATCAGTTGCTGACATTTTACTGCACCTCCTTAAAGGTCATCCTGAGGGCTTCCATATTACCCGCAATCACCTCTGGTTTCTTGGCAAACTTATGCTGGAAGGATAATTCCATCTCACGCAGGAATGCCTCTGGCTCCATAACCTTTGTGATAGCGACGACAGCAGCCAGCATTGGGGAGTTTGGATAATATTTTCCAAGGGTAGCCATAGAAATCTTGTGTGCATCAACGGTATAAACACTACCTTTATATCCTTTTAAATGAGGAAGAATCTCGGATTTCGGACGAGAGGTATTTACAATGATGGCACCATCTTCCCGAAGTCCGGCTGTAACATCTACAGACTCCAGAAGTGTCTCATCTACAACGGCAACATACTGTGGGGTATAGATATTGGAATGAACGCGGATCGGTGCATCGCTGATTCGATTATACGCCGTGATCGGCGCTCCCATACGTTCCGGTCCATATTCCGGAAACCCCTGAACATGCATTCCGGTCTTGAAGGCAACGTCCGCAAGTAAGAGTGCGGCTGTTTTTGCACCCTGACCGCCCCGGCCATGCCACCGGATTTCAATCGTGTGACTCATGGTAATGACTCCTTTGTAATATTCTTATGACAGTGGTGTACTCTCTGGAAACACTGTCAGATTATGTAAAAAACCATATCTAATTAATTATAACAGACTTTGCGGAGAAGTAAAGAGATTATGTAATTCAAGTTCTGTTCTAACTTTTTAAAAAGTTATTTACAAATAATAGAGAATGGTCTATTATAGAAACAAATAGAGGGTAAGTATATGGGGAAAAAGTATGTTAAGAATTGCAATATGCGATGATGAGTCGTATTTTCGGAAACAAATAAAAGAGTGGACAGAGGAGGTACTGAAGAAACAGAAGGTATCCCAATATCAGGTGGATACTTACAGTTCAGGCAGGGAATTACTGGAGACCGAAGGGGGAATCAGTTGCTATCATGCGATTCTGCTTGATATTGAAATGCATGAGGAGAATGGCATGCAGGTAGCAGCACGGATTCGGAAGTCTGACAGAGAAATTCCACTGGTTTTTGTGACTTCACATGTAGAGTTTATGCAAGAGGGCTACCATGTGAGAGCACTCCGTTATGTATTGAAAAATAATCGGGATCAGTTACATGAGGCAGTGGAGACAATCATACAGTTGGTAGCTATGCAGGAAGTAACTCGATACTTTGAGTTCCGGGAAGGTTTTCGTGAGGTCAGGCTCAACCGGATTCTGTATATAGAGAGTGTTCGTCACACACTGTATTTCTATTTGACACAGGGAGAGGTCTGCACTATGACCGGAAAACTGGACCGGATAGAAGAGGAATTAAATAATGAACAGTTCATTCGAATCCATAAAAGCTATCTGGTGAATTACTGTCATATGCAGGGATTATCTAATTATCAGGTGGTTTTGGATAATATGCAGATATTACCGGTGCCGAGAGACAAATATAGAAAGATACGCGAGATCTACTACCACCTGAAGGGAGGGAGAAGATGATTTATGCTATTTGGAAGAATGCTGTAAGACGCAAGAAACGATTTAGTATCATGAAACGACAGCTAAAGTTTTATCAGACAATGGAATCGGATGTTCGAGAACAACAAAAAATGATACATGATTTTCAAAATCATCTGCTTTGCATACAGGGATTACTGGAAGATAGACAGATTACAGAGGCTGAGAAGTATATAAAACAGATCTATGGTAAGTGCCGGTCGACACAGGGAACCTACTATACGAATCATCCAATTGTGAACAGCATTCTCAGACAGAAAAAACGTCAGGCAGAAGAGAAGGGGATTACAATGATTCTGAATATAGGAGATTTGGCAGGAGTAATTGTAAAAGACATGGATCTGGTAACGGTACTTACAAATCTTCTGGATAATGCAATAGAGGCTTGTGAGCGGTTGAGTAAGAAGGAGAAGCGAATCTATTTCTGTTGTTTGATAGAAGGGCAGGAACTTCGGGTGTCAGTTGAAAATCCGGTTGAGCAGGAACCAAAACGGTTGGGAAAGACATTTCGGACTTCAAAGAAAAATCAACGCAGACATGGAATTGGTATGGAGAATATTCACAGAGTAGTGGAAAAATATCAAGGAGATGATTTTGTAGTATGTGAAAAGGGAAGGTTTTTGCATACAGTAATTTTAAAAAATAAGTATAAAAGGAATACATAGTGGAAGGATAAGGGATTAAATGTATAAGTGAATGCAGATTTACCGCCGATTTATGCATAAAACCGTCGAATTATACATAGAGGATTGTTTTTTAAGGCGAAAATTGTAGGATGAGTACAAGGAGAGGACAGATTCTGGGTTCTCCTTGTACTGGTAATCATCTGATTTGAAACAAGACAGAGAAAGGGGGGAAGATATGATGAAATTGAGTGATGTCGGAATGGTACCGGTACGATTATGTCAGAGAAGAAAAGAACGTTTTTTATCAACCCAAGCGGCCGGTAACAGGTCCAAAAGTAAATGGAGGAATAGAGAATGACAAAAGTGAAAAGATTTTTAAGTACAGCATTATGTGCGTTAACTATTTTGGGAAGTGTAGTTGGAGTGACGAGCCTGGCATATGCAGGGAACTCATATTTGGATGTAAGGGCATCTGGTGTATCTGGTGTATCCTCTAAAGATCCGTATTCATTAAAGGTAACAAAAGATGATAATGATCAGAATTTTTATATCAAATTAGATTCCTTATCGGGTGGTCCCCAGATGAGTTTTACTTCATATAATAGTCGGGGGGACAGGGTGTCTAATCCATTAACAATTACTGAAGTGGGAAAAAATTGTAGTCATGCCTATGATATACAGGCTGGCTTAGCGGGAGCTCAATACTATGTTATGGCGACCGCACCATCATATTATGCAGATGTGCATGCAGTAGGAACATATTGTCCGTAAGTTAAGGAGAACCGCGGAGTGCAGGAGACCTGCATTCCGTGGTATATATAAGGTAAAAGAAGGGGTGAAGGCAATGAGAAAAAAGATAGGTCTCATAATGAGTCTGGGAATCATGGCAATGATAGCCTGTTCCTGTGGAAATAGCGAACAGACGACAGAAGCAGGGGAACAGGCGTCAACGGCTGTAGATATAAATACGATTAAAACATATTCCTTTCCGACCGAATACAAAGCGGATGGTGAGAATGTAACGGTAGATATGACTGTGAATGCACCGGAAAAGGCATATTTTCTGGAAGGCACTGTTGAATTCATAAAACCGGATTATGAGAAACTTGCAAAAGTATTGATGCCGGATGAAACACAGGCAGATTATGATTTAGAGAATGGAATTATCTTATCGAAAGAATTAGCGGGAGAAACTAATTTCTATAAAGCTTTTTGTGGTTGGGGTAATACTGGGTTAGAGTTTATGACATATCCTTATGTAACAACAAGGTATAGTATAAATTCTGAAATGAAGAATCCGGAATATAATCTTCCGCTATATGAGACAAAGAAATCATTTTCGTTTGCAACAGACGAAGAGGCATTGGCTACTGTTATGGATGTGCTGGAGAATAACGGAATTGTACTGGGAGATGGAGTTCAGGTAGATACCTATTATCTGGATCATGAAATCTTGCAGCAGGAGGAGGCACATTACGACCTGGATGGAAACAGACAGGAGGAAAGATATAGAACGGACTGGTCGGAGGCAGATGATGCGTACAGCTTTTATATTCATCAGACCTATTGTGGACTCAGAGATTACCATACGGGAGATTTCTGGGCAGGCCGGGCAGAGAATGGAAATGCTCAGGTTGTAGCGGGATATAATGCAGAAGGAATTGCGGGACTGATGATTAATGAGATCAGTACTTATAAAATGTCAGAGAAAGAAGTGGAACTACTGGATATGGATACAATCGTAGATGCACTGATCACTCATTATGAGAATATATTGGATGGTGCAACCTATGAAGTAACCTCAGCAACGCTTTGTTGTGATTATAGAAGCGCAGGGAAGGCAATGGAAAAGAAGATGATACCGGTATGGGCATTTCAGGTAAAGGAAACCGGTGGGGATGGCGTCCAAAGCAATTATGAGATTCGGATAAATGCAGCGACAGGAGAATTTCTATGAAAAATGAACGTATAAAGGCCGGTTTGATAAATTATATAGAGATGGATCTTCGCAGGGCATTTCTTAATTGGAAGTGTCCGGTGGCTGTCGGAAGTATATATCTGTTGCTTCTGTATAATGATAATTTGACGCTCAGTATGGTAGACCGTATTAGATGGATGGTGGGGAGCAAGACCTTCATTGTGGTAGCATTAATGCTTGCAGCGGCACCATATGCGGCATCCTTATGTGATGAGACAGAATATAAGTATAGCATGCAGGCGATCTTGAGAGGGTCGGAAGGAATGTACTATATATCAAAAGTACTGGTGACATTTTTTTCGTCAGCAGTAATAATGCTTAGTGCGTTTTTACTGGATGCAGTTACCTATTATTGGCAGTATGGATTACCGGGGGCACGGGAACTGGAAGAGCATATAAGAATCAATCCGGCATATGCAGCTTGTCTTGCAAGCGGTAATTATATCGGATATGTGATTTTGATAGGATTGCAGTTGGCGGCATTGGCAGGCAGTATGGCGGTGATCGGATTGGTGTGTTCGGTATTTGTACAAAACCGGATGCTGGTCTATGCGTTCCCGGTAGCAATCGTATATGTATGGGATATGATGGCAATACGCTTTCTGGGATATAATGTTGGATGTGCAGTCACATTGTATCAAATGGGGGTAGAGACAATTAATTTTCAGTTTGCGACACAGTCAAGGCTGCTCTATTACATAGAGGTGCTGGTGATAGTGATCTGTGGAGGGATGATCATATGTACAAAGCAGAAAAAGAAATGAGGATGGTAGCAGGATGAAAATACAGATAAAAAGAGCTGTTGAAAATTGCTTCAGGGGATGTTTACAACGGATATGCAGCATTCGGTTTCTGGGAGCGGGACTGCTGCTTCTGGCTCTGATATGTGCAACAATGAGCGGAATTGATCAGCTGATGATTGATAAGCAGGAGTGGATCACACCATGGATGGCACCGCATTTGGTGGATAATCTTTCATTTATTACATTTCTGGGATTTATTGTCTGCTATGTATATTCGGATGTACCGTTTATGAATCGAACAGAGTTGTATAAGATACTGCGGGTAGGGCGAAAGATGTGGGCGATAGAGAAATTGGGTGCAATCGGTCTGCAGAGCTTTTTAATAGTTGTTCTGATATATATCATGAGTGTTCTGGTGTTTATACCCCGGGTACAGCTATCAGCTGATTGGGGGAAGATAATATGGACAATGGCATATTCCAATAATATTTATGACTACAACATATATGGCAGGAGTTCAGCGGTGATTGTGAATAAATATGAGCCCTGGCAGGCAATGCTGTTATGTTTCTTTATGATGTGGCTGGAGATTACACTGGTAGGGGTGTTCATGTTTACAATCAGTCTGTATTTAAACCGTATTGTAGCGATTGCAATTGTAGGGTTTATGATGGTATTGCAACTGATAACAGGAAGTATTGCCGCAAATGCAGCAATTGCATATGTACTTCCGCTTTACTGGTGCAGGCTGTCTATTTATGGAGAACGAAGCTTCCTTGATATCTATTACCCGTCCTTTGCCTATTGTCTGACTGTCAGTATCCTTGGTCTGGCAATATGTGTTGCCGCGACAATGCTGCGAATCAGGAAGAAAGAGTTTATATGGAATAATGAAGAATAGAAGGAGAGGGAAAGAATGGAGAATGAGAACAGACAGGAAGTACAGATAGAGAAGACTCCGGTCATATCGGTGCAACATGCGTGTAAGACGTTTGGAAAACAGCAGGTGTTAAAAGATGTTTCTGTGGATTGCATGGAAGGGAGTATTACCGGAATTGTTGGACATAATGGTTCCGGAAAGACAGTGCTGTTTAAGAGTATATGCGGATTGTTATATCTGGATAGCGGACACATTTATATTCGGGGCAGAGAAATGCATAAGGATCTGGATATGCTGAATGAGGCAGGTGTGATCATTGAAGAGCCTGCATTTCTTGGCAACTACAGCGGATATAAGAATCTGGATTATCTGTACCGCCTTCGGAATCCGAAGAATCCGGAGCATATAGAAACGATTCTTGAAAAAGTGGGTCTGGATCCAAAGAGTCGAAAGCATGTGAAAAATTATTCCATGGGTATGAGACAGCGACTTGCAATTGCGCAGGCAATCATGGAAGATCAGAAGATATTGATTCTGGATGAACCGATGAACGGGCTGGACAAACATGGAGTTGCGGATATGCGAAAGCTCTTTATGGAATTAAAGGAGCAGGGCAGAACTGCCGTGATGGCCAGCCATAATAAAGAAGATATTGATATTCTCTGTGATCATGTCTATGAGATGGAGATGGGAGTGTTACAGCAGGTGCGGTAAACACCGTACATTACTGTACGGTGTTTACGGTTCCCAGAAAGATCGGCAGACCGGTATTGGTATCAATGATCGCATAGACGAATGGACGGTCCAGAATGACATGAGGTGGTGTTTCCTCCTCCATCACACAGGATTCATTCGTCATCTCAATGGCAGTGACTGCGGCAGCCTTGGTTCCGGTACGGTCTACTTCGATGTGGGTCTTGTGAAGAACCCGGTTGATATACAGATATCCGGTGTCGGTGGTTCCCATATTAGAGAAATCTGCATGATCCTGAAATGCTTCCGGCATACCCATCTCAGACAGGACATCCTTTAATTCCGTGGTATAATCATAGGTGAATTCCGGCATCTGTACAATGACATCCCGGATCTCACGGTTCCGGAACATGGTAAGGTAATCTTCGCCGGTCAGGGTGGCTGCATAGTCCTCCGGTGTCATTCCTTCTTCCGGTAGCAGAGCAAGGAATGCGAAGTCACCACCTTTATAATTTTTAAGGAAGCCGGTGGCATGTTCGTCGTGGATATAGTAATTCTCCGTGCTGTTTAGCATGGCAACGGTCTCTGTTTTACCGGCATAATTTGTGAAAGAAGCATCTTCTGTGATCTGTGAATCCCCATATGGAGTATACCAGGTCCCCTCGAAGGCAAGGGCATTGATCAGGTACAGGACAATATCATCTGCGATCGAATCCTCTAATAAGGAAGGGATCATACCGTTTGTATTCTGATTTACCCATTGATTGATTTCCTTTGTGGTCTGGTCATCAAAGGCTGCATAGTAAGCATCTGCCTGATAATAATTCTTATCGGTCTGTAAGAAGTCCTCATTTATCTGAATCGCGTCCTCCTGATTACGGATCCAGATAGAATTGGCCTGATGAAAGCTCACATCTTCACTTGCGGTCAGGCGATTCTGAAAGCTATACATATATGGATTAAAGTCCTCCATGGACATGCCACCGCAAAGAACCTGTTCCATTTCGGTGCGGGTTGTGCTTCCGGCTCCGTTGGCAGTCATAGCCAGTGCGGACAGAACGGATTCCGGCGAGAGCAGGACATTTTCACCGGTGCTGCTTCCGGCGAGAGCTGTCTGAAAAAGCCGGATGGAAAAATCAGCGGTAGAGCTGCAGAAGGTATCATCCGGATCCTTGCCGGTAACGGATTCATCCGGCAGCTGGCTGGTCAGCTCCTGATTCTTTAATGTCACCATGGATGGTGAAGCGCTGCAGGCACACAGAGATAGTGCCAGAGAACCGAGTAATGTAACAGATAAAGCTTTCTTTAAAAAATTAGTTCCTGATTTCATGATCGTATCCCCCTTTATAAAGTTTCTGAATCATTATTTTTCGGTGTTATATTAATCAGTGTAAAATAGGATGTATGGTGTTGCAAGAAATTTCAAATAATATTTTTCAGAAAGAGGTAATCGGTTTGCCAATCATGGGAAAACATGGTAGGATATATCTTGTGATACTGGCATAATATGTAACGGATTCATAATATAGAAGAACGTGAAGCAAGGAGGAACAGCGATGAAACGCATGGGTGCATATGATTTATTAGAGCAGGAAGCAATTCCGGAGCTGTCGGCAACCGGATATATTTTCAGACATAGAAAGACAAAGGCAAGAGTGGTCGTGATCAGTAACGAGGATACCAATAAGGTATTTACCATCGGATTTCGTACACCACCGCATGATGATACCGGAGTCCCGCATATCATGGAGCATTCTGTACTCTGCGGTTCCCGGAAATTCCCGGCAAAGGATCCGTTTGTAGAGCTGGCAAAGGGTTCTTTAAACACATTTTTAAATGCAATGACATATTCGGATAAGACCGTATATCCGATCGCCAGCTATAATGATAAGGATTTTCAGAATCTGATGGACGTTTATCTGGATGCGGTGTTCCATCCGAATATTTATATTCATCCGGAGATTATGAAGCAGGAGGGCTGGCATTATGAGCTGGAGGCTCCGGACGGTGAACTGACCTATAATGGTGTGGTTTACAACGAGATGAAGGGTGTCTATTCGGATCCGAATCAGGAGCTGGCACGGCTGATCCAGATGTCGTTGCTGCCGGATACGACCTATGCCTGTGAATCAGGTGGAGAGCCATCAGCGATTCCGACTCTGACACAGGAGGCATTTCTTGATTTCCATCGAAAATATTATCATCCGTCCAATAGTTATATTTATCTCTATGGAAATATGGACGTGGAGGAGAAGCTTCGGTTTCTGGACGAGGAGTACCTGTGCCACTATGATTACCAGAAGGTGGATTCCAGAATCCATATGCAGATCGAGTATCCGGGACCGGTGAAGAAGACATATTCTTACTCTCTGGCAGAGTCAGAGGACATGAAGGATAATACGTTCCTTTCTTATAATGCAGTGATCGGAACCAGTCTGCAGCCGGAGCTTTATATGGCATTGCAGCTGCTGCAGTCTGTACTGCTTGATATGCCGGGAGCACCGTTAAAGCAGGCACTGATCCAGGCAGGAATCGGTAAGGATATTGAGTCGTCTTATGACAGTACGATCCAGCAGCCGATCTTTTCGATCATTGCACACAATGCAAACGAAGAGGATCAGGATCGGTTTGAGCAGGTGATCCGCGATACGTTGCAGAAAATCTGCGAAGAAGGAGTACCGAAGAAGGCGATGCAGGCGGCAATCAATTCGCTGGAATTCCAGCTCCGGGAGTCTGATTTCGGTCGGTATCCGAAGGGACTCATGTATGGACTGAAGGCATTTGACAGCTGGTTATATGATGATCGGGCACCGTTTATTCATATTAAGATGGATGAGACACTTGGTTTCATGAAACGTGGACTGGAGAACGGATTCTTTGAGCGCACGATTCAGACCTATCTTCTGGACAATACACATCGGAGTCTGGTGGTACTGAAGCCGGAGCAGGGGTTAAATGAGAAGAAGGAACAGGTCATGAAGGCTTCTCTTGCAGAGTATAAGGCATCCCTGAATCCGGGACAGATCAAACAGCTGATCGCGGATACAAAGGCATTGAAGGAATATCAAGCAGAGCCGTCTCCGGAAGAGGATATCCGGAAGATTCCGTTGCTTGAGATCGCGGATATCGAGCCAAAGATTCAGCCGCAGCAGAATGTGGTGAAGGATATGCTGGGGATTCCGGTGGTGGTACATCCGATCTTTACAAACGGAATTGCTTATGTGCATCTGTGCTTTAAGCTGGATAAGCTTCCGGTCGAGATGCTGCCGTATGCGAACCTGCTGGCTGCTGTTATGGGTATGATCGACACAGAGCATTACAGCTATAATGAGCTGGCCAGTGAGATCCGGCTGAAATCCGGAAGCATCCGGACATCCTTTGATGTGCGGGGCAGTCTGAATGCGGACGAATATCTGCCGACCTTTGATGTGAAGGCGAAGATGCTGTATGAGCAGATTGATGATACATTTAAGCTGATCGAAGAACTGTTGCTGCACAGCCGGCTGAATGATACGAAGCGGCTGGCAGAGATTCTGGCAGAGATCAAGGCATCCATGAAACCGGATCTGCTGAGCCGCGGACATTCCACAGCTGCAGCCCGCACGATGTCCTATATCTCAATCGGGCAATATGTAAAAGAACGTGCAAAGGGTATTGATTACTATGAGTTTATTGATGATCTGAATCAGAACTTTGAGGCGAAGAAAGAGGATCTGGTGAAGCAGCTGCAGGCAGTGCTTGAGGAATTACTGCATAAGGAGAATCTGGTGATTTCTTATACCGGAGATAATGATGTGGAAGAAGCGATCGGCATGAATGTGACGCTGTTTTCCGTTTATCTGTCCAATCGGAGTGTCGCACATCAGTCGGAGCAGCTGAAGCCGGAGCTCCGCAATGAGGCATTTAAGACAGCCAGTCAGGTACAGTATGTGGCAACTGCCGGAAATTATAAGAAGGCAGGCTTTGAGACGACCGGTGCACTGCGGGTACTGGAGACGATTTTCTCTTATGATTATCTGTGGATCAATGTGCGTGTACAGGGTGGCGCATATGGATGTATGTGCGGCTTCGGTGATAACGGAACCAGCTATCTGACCTCCTACCGGGATCCGAACCTGATGGAGACCTATGAGGTTTATCAGAAGGCAGCAGAGTATGTGGCAGGCTTCCATGCCGATGACAGGGATATGACCAAATACATTATTGGTACGATCGGAACGGCAGATATTCCGTTAAATGCCTATGATCGCGGCGAGCGGGATTTCAATCTGTATCTGACCGGTATTTCGGATGAATATCGTCAGAAGCGGAGGGATGAGCTGCTTTCTACGAACCAGGCAACGATTCGCGGACTGGCACAGTTGGTTCAGTCTGTGATCTCATCCGGTGCGATCTGTGTGATCGGAAACGAGAAGAAGATCGAGCAGGAAGCAGAGCATTTCAAGAATATCAGAACGGTATTTTAGAGGAGATAGCATGAAACAGACATATAAATCCGGATTTGTTACGATCATTGGCAGACCCAACGTAGGAAAATCCACATTGATGAATCATCTGGTAGGGCAGAAGATTGCCATTACCAGTAATAAAGCACAGACGACGAGAAACCGGATCCAGACGGTATATACCTGTGAGGATGGACAGATTGTCTTTCTGGATACACCGGGGATTAACCGGGCGAAAAACAAGCTGGGTGAATATATGATGAGTGCTGTGAATTCGGCACTGAGTGAGATGGATGTTGTATTATGGCTGGTAGAACCGACCACCTATATCGGTAAGGGAGAGCAGGCGATCATTGAGCGTCTGAAAACGGTGCATACACCGATCATCCTTGTGATCAATAAGATTGATACCGTAGAGAAGCAGGCGGTTGAGGCGGCGATGGAGACATACCGGAAGGAGTATTCCTTTGATGCAGTCATTCCGGTGTCCGCATTGCGTGACCGGAATACGAAGGATGTGATCCGGGCGATTCTAAAATATCTGCCGGAAGGACCGCAGTATTATGATGAGGATACGATCACGGATCAGCCGGAGCGACAGATTGTGGCAGAAATTATCCGGGAGAAGGCATTGCGGTGCCTGGATCATGAGATCCCGCACGGGATCGCAGTGGTGATCGATGCTATGAAGGATCGTCCGGGGAAGAATATTGTGGATATTGATGCTACGATCATCTGCGAGCGGGATTCGCATAAGGGAATTATTATCGGAAAGCAGGGCGCTATGCTGAAGAAGATCGGGACACAGGCCCGGCTGGATATGGAGAAGCTGCTGGATACCAAGGTAAACCTGAAGCTGTGGGTAAAGGTGAAAAAGGACTGGCGGGACAGTGACTATCTGTTAAAGAACTTTGGATTCGAGCAGAGGGAGTGATGAAGCATGCAGACGGAAGTGACCGGAATGGTGTTAAAGGCAACACCGGTAGGTGACTATGACAGGCGGCTGGTGATCCTGACGAAGGAACGTGGAAAGATTTCCGCGTTTGTCCGGGGCGTCCGACGTGTCGGGAATCCATTGACAGCAGCCAGCCAGCCGTTTACCTATGGAAGATTTGCACTGTTTTCCGGACGGGATGCGTATCGGGTACAGAGTATAGAGGTGCAAAATTATTTTGATGAAGTAAAGATGGATCTGGACGGAATTACATATGGTACGTATTTCTGTGAACTGGCGGAGCATCTGACACATGAGAATCTGGATGACAGAGAGCAGCTGAAGCTTCTGTATGTGACACTTCGTGCGATCGCGAAGAAGCAGGTCCCGGCGGAGCTGATCCGGCGGATCTATGAGATTCGGGCAATGGCACTGGACGGAGAGGAGATGCAGGTATTTTCCTGTGTACGCTGTGGCAATCAGGGAACCGGATATGTATTCCGGGCAAGGCAGGGCGGACTGGTCTGTGTGGATCATTGTCTGGTGGATTATGATATCAGCGAATTGTTAAGTCCATCTACGGTATATACATTACAGTTTATCCTGAGTACGACACTGGAAAAGCTGTATTCCTTTCAGGTGTCGGCAGAGGTACAGCAGGAGCTGAATCAGATCTGTACGGATTTTCTGGCGGAATATACGGACCGAAGCCTTAAATCCGCAGAATTTCTTGATTCTCTCTCTTGCAATCCGGTGGATTAAACGTTACAATGATAAAGCCATTATAGAATGGATATCGTATATCAGGCAGGAGGATTTCGGAATGAAACAGGGGCTTTTGATAGTTGGAATCGTGCTGAGTGCAGTGCTTTTAGCCGGATGCACCGGTGGTGTGGATTCGATCACGACGAATACCATGACGGTTCATAAGGACGGAAAGATCGCAGATGTTTCTGTCGAGGATTTTTCGGACGGAGATTACAGTATGACCGATCTGGAGCAGTTTGTAACGGATGAGGTAAATGATTATAATACCACCAATGGAGATGGCAGTATTGAGATCAAGGAGATACAGACGGAGAACAGTCTGGCAAAGCTGGAGTTGACATATCAGGATATGGCAACGTATAATGCATTCAATCATACGGAGTATGTGCTGAAGGATGCTGCGCAGGCGGGCCTGTCCGGTGATTTTACAGTGAAGTCGGACGGAACGACAGTGAAGGCTGCTGATATTGATACAGACGGACTGAAGGTGTTGGAGGTCAGTGATGCGATGAACATTGTCTGCAAAGGCAAGGTGCAGTATTATAACTCTTATGTAACAGAAGTGAACGGTACGTATACGGCGAGCGGTGAAGGCGTTGCTGTAATCGTATTTAAATAATTGCCGCAGGCAATGAACGAGACTAAAATGAGCGAGGTTGGAAAAATGGAAAAAACTATGGATAAGATCGTTGCGTTAGCAAAAGCAAGAGGTTTTGTATACCCGGGTTCAGAGATTTACGGCGGACTGGCAAATACCTGGGATTACGGTAATCTTGGTGTTGAGCTGAAGAACAACGTAAAACGTGCTTGGTGGAAGAAGTTTATTCAGGAGAATCCATATAATGTAGGTGTTGACTGTGCGATTCTGATGAATCCGCAGACATGGGTAGCTTCCGGACATCTTGCCGGATTCGCAGATCCGTTGATGGATTGTAAGGAGTGTCATGAGCGGTTCCGTGCAGATAAGCTGATCGAGGACTATGCAGAGGAGCATGGCAGTGATCTGGGTGGTTCTGTAGACGGATGGAGTCAGGATCAGATGATGGATTTTATCGAAAATAACCAGGTACCATGTCCAACCTGTGGAAAGCATAATTTTACAGATATCCGTCAGTTTAATCTGATGTTTAAGACCTTCCAGGGTGTTACAGAGGATGCTAAGAATACTGTATATCTGAGACCGGAGACCGCACAGGGTATTTTCGTAAACTTCAAGAATGTACAGAGAACCTCCCGTAAGAAGATTCCGTTTGGTATCGGTCAGATCGGTAAATCATTCCGAAATGAGATCACACCGGGTAACTTTACTTTCCGTACCAGAGAGTTTGAGCAGATGGAGCTGGAGTTCTTCTGTGAACCGGGAACTGATCTGGAATGGTTCACCTACTGGAGACAGTTCTGTATCGACTGGCTGAAGAATCTTGGCATGAAGGAAGAAGAAATGCGTGCAAGAGATCATTCTCCGGAAGAGCTTTGCTTCTATAGTAAGGGTACTACAGATATTGAGTTCCTGTTCCCATTCGGCTGGGGTGAGTTATGGGGTATTGCAGACCGTACCGACTATGACCTGACACAGCATCAGAAGACATCCGGTGAGCCGATGGACTACTTTGATGATGAGAAGAAGGAGAAGTATATCCCATATGTAATCGAGCCTTCGTTAGGTGCAGATCGTGTAACTCTGGCATTCTTATGCAGCGCTTATGATGAAGAAGAGTTAGAGGGCGGTGATGTCCGGACTGTATTACATTTCCATCCGGCACTGGCACCGGTTAAGATCGGTGTGCTTCCGTTATCTAAGAAGCTGAATGAAGGTGCAGAGAAAATTTATGCAGAGCTTTCTAAATATTATAACTGTGAGTATGACGACAGAGGAAATATCGGTAAGCGGTATCGTCGTCAGGATGAGATCGG
Source organism: Bacteroidales bacterium H4 (assembly GCA_963626805.1). Taxonomy (GTDB): domain Bacteria; phylum Bacillota; class Clostridia; order Lachnospirales; family Lachnospiraceae; genus CAG-632. The sequence goes on from CAVFXS010000033.1 coordinate 54,664, forward strand.
TACTCCGTTCTGTATCACATATGATTTTGAATCAGAGGAGGATGGCGCCGTAACGGTACGTGATCGTGATACCATGGAACAGGAGCGCATTAAGATTGAAGATCTGAAGGCTTATTTTGAAGAGAAGATGAAATTCTAGTTGGACCTGAACAGAAAGAGTCAGATTCTGTTCATAAGGACAATACAAATGATATAAAACATAAAGGGCTGTGCATTAATATTTCTGATTATAAATGCACAGCCTTTTTATGTGGATTTCTATATGCTGCATCCAGTGATTCCCGGACGACTTATTGAGCTGTGGGGCAGATGAACTACCTGGACTGCTCTTCCAGCTCATTGATTACGCTAGTTAAGAATTTCAACGAAGTCTTGATCGATTTATTGATCTCGCCGGAGTTGACAGCCAGCTTACCGAACTCAGAGGCAACGACTGCGAAACCACGACCGAACTCGCCGGCTCTGGCAGCCTCGATCGAAGCGTTTAGAGATAAGATCTTCTGCTTGCTCTCAATCTTGTCCAGTGCCAATGATTCGGCATTGATCTCATCAATCAGATCGGCAGCCTTTGAAATATTCTCTTCTAGAGCACTCACCAGAGAACTGCTGGATGACTGGTTATATTCGAGATTTACCAGATTGTTTATCAGAGTCTGAAGAAGTCTGGCGGCAGCCTGTGCTGTAACCGTTTCCTTCACCGATACCTGATGCAGAGCTTCCAGATATGCATCAGGATTAATTCCCTGCTCGGAAGCTTCAGCAGCAAATGTATCATCATCAGGTTCCTCTGCTAAAAACTGACCGGCAATGATATTGCCAATGCAATTACCGTCTGCCTGAATCGGTACAGTGAAGTAGGTGAGTCCACCATAGGTAAACCAGCTGATATCACTGTCATCATGACCAACATGGTGACGCAGATCATCAGCCATAGTGTGCTGATACTTCTCATAGAAATCTGTATAACCGAATTCTTTTGTAATATAATTCGTGTCTTTGTCAATTGCTACGGCTGACATACCGGTGGACATTGTCCAATCTTCCAAAATCTGTTCTAATAATGAAAGATTCACGAAATCTGTTATTGCCATAATGTAAACCCCCATGTTCCATAGATTCATGCCATGTGAAATGGCAAATAGCATAAGCTACTTATAATTATAGCTAAAATGCATATTTTTGCAACAATTTACCCCCGAAAAAATAAAAAAATGACGATTTTTTTGTTGACATAACAAATATGGTTTGTTAGAATACAAATGTAACAAGTTGTAACAGATTTGTAATAATTACGAAAAGATGGAGTAATAAATGAAAAAAACAATAATCAGTGCCGCAGTTATGCTAGCTATGGGTGCAAGTGTGACGTTTGGTGCAAACATGATAACGGAATATCAACAGCCGAAGACAGCAGTCGCTGTGCAGGATGAAGTAATGGAGACAGGGATTTCAGCCAGAGAGGTTGCGGTTCTGAAGAGTGATAACGAGGCAGAGACCGAAGAAGCAACCGAAGCAGTCGAAGTAGAAGAAGTGGTGGAGGAAACAGTGACCGAAGCACCGGAGTGTGAATATCCGGAGTGGCAGGAATATGCAGTTGCCAACATCGAAGGAAGCCTTCGGGTTCGTGCAGAAGCAAATACGGATGCAGAAATCGTTGGCAAGTTATATCCGTATGCAGTTGCTCATGTGGTAGAACGGGGCGAAGAGTGGTCTAAGGTTGAGTCTGGTTCTGTTGTCGGTTACGTAGCAAATGAATTTCTGATGTTTGGAGATGAGGCAGGTGCTTATATTACTGAGAATTATAGGTATTGTGCAACTGTTGAGGTTCCTGCACTGAACGTTCGTCAGGAGCAGAGTACCGAGAGTGAGTGCATCGGTTCTGTCACAGGTGGACAGGAGATGGATGTATTAGGCGAGACGGATGAATGGGTAGAGATTCGGTATAATGATGATACAGTTGGTTATGTGGCAAAAGAGTTTGTGGAGGTTGCCTGGAATTATCCAACAGCTATGACGCTGGAAGAAGAGCAGGCGATGATTGAGGCAGCACTGGCTGAGAAAGCAGCAAAGTCAGCACAGACCACATCAAGATCATCCGAGATTGCAGTGCTTCCTCCAGTAAATACTTCTGCAGAGGGACTTGCACTTGGTCAGGAGATCGCCAGCTATGCATGCCAGTTCGTTGGCAATCCATATGTATATGGTGGAAGCAGTCTGACAAACGGCACTGACTGTAGTGGTTTTACGATGGCTGTGTATGCACAGTTCGGTTATTCCTTAAGCCATTCATCTGCAGTTCAGATGAGCCAAGGTACAGCAGTATCTTTGGATGCGGTACAGCCGGGTGATATCATCTGTTATTCCGGACATGTGGGTCTGTATATTGGCGGTGGGCAGATCGTTCACGCCAGCACAGAGTCAACAGGTATTATTATTTCAAATATGTATTACACTTCTCCGATCGGAGCAAGAAGAATCGTTCAGTAGTAATTGTGTGTGTGGCAACACTTTAACGGAACCGATGCCCGTTGTGGCATCGGTTTTTTACATTATGGCGGAGAAAAGTAAGAAAAAAGAACCGGTTGGCAATATCTCATTTGAAATATATAAAATATAGGTAAAATTTAAAATATTTCGCGAAAATGACTTCAAAAAAGATAAAAATATGGTATAATGATTTACAGTGGCTGTATTTATAGGTACAGGCAAGAATATTCAACACTTAGGAGGTAAGTAACAAATGGCAAACAAGTGGGTTTATATGTTTAGCGAAGGCGACATGACCATGCGTAATCTTCTTGGCGGTAAGGGTGCCAACCTTGCAGAGATGACGACTATCGGTCTTCCGGTTCCACAGGGTTTCACTATTACAACAGAGGCATGTACACAGTACTACGAGGATGGACGTAAGATTAACGATGAGATCATGGCTCAGGCTATGGAAGGCGTTAAGAAGATGGAAGAACTTAACGGTAAGAAGTTCGGCGATCTTAAGAATCCATTGTTAGTATCTGTACGTTCAGGTGCAAGAGCATCTATGCCTGGTATGATGGATACGATTCTGAATCTTGGTCTGAACGATGAAGTTGTAGCGGCTATGATCGCTGGTAATCCGGATCCTGCATTCGAGCGTTTTGTATATGATTCTTATAGACGTTTCATCCAGATGTTCTCAGACGTTGTTATGGAAGTTGGTAAGAAGTACTTCGAACAGCTGATTGATAAGATGAAGGAAGAGAAGGGTGTTAAGTATGATGTTGAGTTAACGGCAGCTGACTTAAAGACTCTGGCAGAGCAGTTCAAGGCTGAGTACAAGAAGCAGTTAGGACAGGACTTCCCTTCAGATCCTGTAGAGCAGTTGAAGCTGGCCATCGAAGCCGTATTCAGATCATGGGATAACCCAAGAGCTAACGTATACAGAAGAGATAATGATATCCCTTACTCATGGGGTACCGCAGTTAACGTAATGCCTATGGTATTCGGTAACTTAAATAACGAGTCTGGTACAGGTGTTGCATTTACTCGTGATCCTGCAACAGGTGAGAAGAAGTTAATGGGTGAGTTCTTAAAGAACGCACAGGGCGAGGACGTAGTTGCCGGTGTTCGTACACCAATGCCAATCGCTCAGATGGAACAGGAATTCCCAGAAGCATATGCAGAGTTCATCAAGGTATGTGAGACTCTTGAGAATCACTACCATGACATGCAGGATATGGAATTCACAGTAGAGAACAAGAAGTTATACATGTTACAGTGCCGTAATGGTAAGAGAACCGCTCAGGCAGCTCTGCAGATCGCTTGTGACCTGGTAGATGAGGGACATAAGACAGAAGAAGAAGCAGTTGCTATGATCGATCCTCGTAACCTGGATACATTACTTCATCCACAGTTCGATGCAGCAGCATTAAAGAAGGCTACTCCAATGGGCAAGGGCTTAGGTGCTTCTCCTGGAGCTGCTTGTGGTAAGATCGTATTTACCGCTGCTGATGCTGAAGAGTGGAATGCAAGAGGTGAGAAGGTGGTTCTGGTAAGACTGGAAACCTCCCCAGAAGATATTACCGGTATGAAGGCTTCTCAGGGTATCTTAACTGTTCGTGGTGGTATGACCTCTCATGCAGCCGTAGTTGCACGTGGTATGGGTACATGCTGTGTATCTGGTTGCGGCGATATCGCTATGGACGAAGAGAACAAGAAATTTACACTGGCTGGTAAAGAGTTCCATGAAGGAGATTTCATCTCTATTGATGGTACAACCGGTAACATCTATGATGGTATTATCCCAACAGTAGATGCTACAATCGCTGGTACATTTGGACGTGTTATGGCTTGGGCTGATAAGTACAGAACATTAAAGGTTCGTACAAATGCAGATACTCCTGCAGATGCTAAGAAGGCTCGTGAGCTTGGTGCAGAAGGTATCGGTCTTTGCCGTACAGAGCATATGTTCTTCGAGGAAGACAGAATTGCTGCTTTCCGTGAGATGATCTGCTCAGATACAGTAGAAGAAAGAGAAGCTGCTCTGGAGAAGATTCTTCCATATCAGCAGGGCGACTTCAAGGCGTTATATGAAGCTCTGGAAGGTAACCCGGTTACTATCCGTTTCCTGGATCCACCTCTTCATGAGTTCGTTCCTACAGAGGAAGCTGATATTGAGAAGCTTGCAAATGCTCAGGGCAAGTCAGTAGAGCAGATTAAGACAATCATCGCTGGCTTACATGAGTTCAACCCTATGATGGGTCACAGAGGATGCCGTCTGGCTGTAACTTACCCGGAAATCGCTAAGATGCAGACTAAGGCAGTTATCCGTGCAGCTATCGAGGTTCAGAAGGAGCATCCGGATTGGAATGTTAAGCCTGAGATCATGATCCCATTGGTTTGTGAGGTTAAGGAATTAAAGTACGTTAAGAAGGTAGTAGTTGAGACCGCTGATGCTGAGATCGCTGCTGCAGGCGTTAAGCTGGAGTACGAAGTAGGTACTATGATCGAGATCCCTCGTGCAGCTTTAACTGCTGATGAGATCGCTAAGGAAGCTGACTTCTTCTGCTTCGGTACGAACGACTTGACTCAGATGACATTTGGTTTCTCTCGTGATGATGCTGGTAAGTTCTTAAATGCTTACTATGATACAAAGATCTTCGAGAACGATCCATTCGCTAAGTTGGATCAGACCGGTGTTGGTAAGTTAATGGATATGGCAATTAAGTTAGGTAAGCCAGTTAATCCTAAGTTGCATGTAGGTATCTGTGGTGAGCACGGTGGAGATCCTTCATCTGTAGAGTTCTGCCATAAGATTGGTCTGGATTACGTTTCATGTTCTCCATTCCGTGTACCGATTGCAAGATTAGCTGCAGCCCAGGCTGCTATTGCAAACAAATAGTCATTGAAAAAGCCTGTATTTATGCAGGTTTGAGGACTATAGCGATATAAGAATATAGCATGAAACAATATAGATGCTCACAGAATTTCGGTTCTGTGGGCATTTTTTTGTGGTGCGCCTTGCGGCGCACGTTTCTAATGGGTGAAAGTCCCTAATCCGCCCTAG
>CAVFXS010000034.1:0-2223 GCA_963626805.1 Bacteroidales bacterium H4
AACTGCGGTTCTGGATATCGGAACGATGATGATGGAACTTGCGGGACTTTCCTTTCTGGGGCTTGGTGTACAGCTGCCGGAGGCAGAGTGGGGAAGAATGATCAACGACGGCCGGAGTATGCTGCAGATCGCACCCTGGATGGTACTGGCTCCCGGAGCTGCGATTTTTATAACCGTTATGATATTTAATCTTCTTGGTGATACGCTGAGAGACTATATGGATCCGAAGCAAAGGGCAAAAGATAAAAGCAATAATAAAAAGCAACAGTAAAAAGCGGAAAGGAAGAATACAATGATAAAGAAAAAGCTTATGGCTGTATTTTTTGCAGGTGCAGTGATGGTCGGCAGTCTGCAGGCAACAGCATCTGCAGCCGAAGAAAAAACATTTGTATACGGAACAACCGGCTACAGTGAAGAAATGGGAGATGCAGGGCTGAACCCTCATGACAACTATTCCGGGTGGAGCACACTTCGCTATGGAGTAGGGGAAACACTTTTTAAATATAACGACAACATGGAAGTGGAGCCATGGCTGGCGACGGACTATGAATTTGTGGATGATACGACGGTGAAGATCACACTTCGGGATGGCGTGAAGTTCTCCAGCGGACGGACTATGGATGCAAAAGCGGTAAAGGAATGCCTGGAAGACCTGATCGCAGTTCATGACCGGGCACCGTATGATCTGAAAATTGACCATATGGAAGCGGATGGACTTACACTGACCATTTACACTACAGAACCATGTCCGGCAATCATCAATTATCTGGGAGATCCGTACGGAGCCATCATAGATATGGATTATGGCATTCAGGGAGAAGGCGGCTCTGCAAATGTAGCGGGAACCGGTCCTTATATTGCCACCAGCGTGACACCCACACAGATCGAACTGAAAAAGAACGAGGATTACTGGGGCGGTGAGGTGAAGACAGATAAGGTCACGGTGAAATCCTTTGCAGACGGAAGTGCACTGACAGCAGCCTTACAGACCGGAGATATTCAGGGAACATATGGACTCCAGTACGATAACTATGCATTATTTGACAGTAATACAGATTATACCATTCATTCCTGTGCCACAAGCAGATGCTTCTTCGGACAGTTTAACATGGACTCTGAAATCATGCAGGATCAGAATGTGCGCAGGGCGATCGAGATGGGAATCGATAAAGATGGCTTCTGTTCTGTGATCATGGGAGGCCGCGGAATCCCGGCGAAGGGAGCATTCCCGGACAGCTTTTCCTATGGAAATGATGCGGTGGAAACCATATCTTACGACCCGGAAGAAGCGAAGAAGCTTCTGGAAGAATCCGGATGGACAGATACAGACGGTGACGGATACGTGGACAAAGACGGGCAGAAACTCACGATTAACTGGCTGACTTATCCGACGCGCCTGGAGCTGCCGAAACTTGCAGAATATGCACAGGCAACTCTGAAAGAAATCGGGATTGATGTGTCTGTCAATAATACCTCCGACCACAGAAATTGTGCAAAAAACGGAGAGTTTGATGTTTACGTGAGTTCTCTGACAACAGCACCCACCGGTGATCCGGAGTACTTTTTTGGCAGTACAGTGACCGGGACAAAGAATTATGGAAACTATCAGAATGATGAAGTGACGAAGCTGACAGAGCAGCTGCATCAGACCTTTGACATGGATGAGAGAGGAAAGCTTGCCATAGAGCTTCAGCAGAAAATCCTGGACGATGATGCGTATTTTTTTGTTTCCCATCTGAATATGGGAATCGTGACGAAAGCAAATGTGACAGGCATTGCGGCGCACCCCTGTGATTATTATGAAATTACGGCGGAACTGGATGTGGAGTAAATATGGAGAACACAATGAATTCTTTAACGGAGAAGAATACAGAGGAACCCCTGTTAAAAGCAGAGCATATAACAATCTGCTATAATGGAGAACCGACAGTCCGGGATGTCAGTTTTGAACTGAAGCAGGGAGAAATCCTCGGCATCGCAGGAGAATCCGGAAGCGGAAAAAGTACGGTCATTAAAGCCGTTATGGGACTTCTGGGAGAGGAAGGCATGGTTACGGAAGGAAACATCTGGTATCGGGGAAAAAATCTCACGGATATGAGTGAAAAGGAACTCCGCAGATATCGGGGAACAGAGATCGGAATGGTATTTCAGGACTGTAAGTCGGCATTTTGCCCGGTGCGAAAAATTGGTGTGCAGATACAGGAAGCGGTATCTGCACATCAG
>CAVFXS010000035.1:0-24175 GCA_963626805.1 Bacteroidales bacterium H4
TCGGACAAACGGTTTTCAAGACCGCCTCGTTATGACCACTTCGATACCTCTCCGTATATGAAATTATGCTTATTTCCTGTCGCTTTCTAGGTCACTCTCCGTCAGCGACATTGATAATAATATCACCTGATCTTTATAATGTCAACCACTTTTTTAAGTTTTTTTCATTTTAATTTCATTGCCTCTCCGGATACTCATATGCGTTCGATTTCGCCTGCACTTCCGTCCACAAGCACCCGGTCTCCGTCCTTCAGAACTGCGGTCGCATTTCCAACTGCCAGCACTGCGGGTATCTTATACTCCCGTGCCACGATCGCTGCATGGGACAGGACACCACCGGTATCTGCCACAACCGCTGCCGCCAGAGAAAACAACGGAGTCCATTCCGGATCTGTATAGCGGCAGACCAGGATGGCACCTTTATTTAACTTATGAAATTCAGCCGGACTTGTCACAATGCAGACCTTCCCGTCTGCCCTGCCGGTGCTTTCGCTGATTCCTCTCAGAGTCTCACCATTTCCCTTGCAGGCCTCCCACTGCTGACGCTTCCAATACTCTTCGGCAGTCGGACGCAGGCTCAGCCTGCGCTCTATCAGCTTCTGCTCCTCCGTATTTACAAATCCCCGTTTCAGCATTGTCTGCAATTCAGAATAACGCATGCAAAGAAGTTCCTCCTGTGACATGTGGAGCAGCATAAATCCATCTTCATTCATCCGGCAGTTATTATCCATTTCCACTCCGTCCTCTGCGAAAATCATCTGCTTCTGCCCGCCCAGTATCATGGCAAAATCAAAATCCAACGGATAATATGCGAACGGTTCCTTTTCAAGCATGAACATTAACGTCTGCCGCATCTTCTGGTTTACCGGCATGATCGGAGGCATGGCATCCTCCCTTATCTCTCCCGCCGTATTATCGGCACCGGTTGTAATGGCTCTTGCCTGCAGAATATAAAGCCTGTCTTCTGCAAACGTCCATTCAATATCCATCGGCATTCCATAATGTACTTCAATCTCCAGTGATTTTTCCACCAGACGTTTTATCTGATTTTCATTTATGGTCAGCTGATTTCTCTTCTTCGATGCAACCTCTACGGTTTCTGTCTGTGTCTCGGCATAAATCACCTGGGTTGCCTTTTGTCCGACTACGCTGTTTATCACGCTTCCGTTTCTGTCACAAACTAATTCATCCGGACTGACGGCCCCGGATACCACGGACTCACCCAGTCATAGGATGCGTTTATCAGAACCTCTTCCCGGTTACTATTTGCCGGATTCATTGTAAATAAAACACCCGCAATCTCACTGTTTACCATTTTCTGGATCACGACCGCAAGTGCTGTATCCGGTTTATCATAACCCTTTTCTCTCCGGTAGCTGACCGCCCGCTTTCCCCAAAGGGAAGCATAACGCAAGATTATCCTTCAGATGCATCCCCGTCTGATACAACCGCTCCGTCAAAAACCGGGTTGGATTCTGAATTTCCTCACCATATTGCTCCAATGGCACTGTAAAAAACGCACTCAGCTTCTGATTGAGTCTCTGCCTTACACATGCCAGGAACAGCTCCTCCTTACTTTCAAAAAAGGTATAAAAACCGCCCTGCGCAATCGAGACCGCTTCCGTCAGCTCCCGCACAGAAACCTTTTTCAGCTCCTTCTCCTTAAACAGTCGAAGTTCTGCCTCCAGTAACTTTTCCCGGATTTCTTTCTTCTCTTCTTCTGTGAATGCCTTCGCCATATATGTTCCTTCTCTCATTAATAGAATCAGCTATGAATGTTTTTATTTTTGTTCATAGTTATGTTAGTACTGTCTAACTAAAAAACAAGCAAAAAAATGCCTGTTTTTTCTTTCCTGTATTTTGTTTTATAAAATCTCTTATATATCCGCTGTTTCTTTCCGGATGCTTGCCGCCAGTGTCATATCCTCCGGGGTTGTAATCTTGATATTTCGGTAGTCCCCTTCAATCACTTTTACCCTTGTATTACAATACTGCTCCACCAGCATTGTATCATCCGTAATATTTCCGGCAGGCGACTGCCGCATGGCACGATATGCCTGCTTGATCAGTGGCACCCGGAAGGTCTGTGGCGTCTGAATCTGCCACAGGGTCTTCCGATCCGGCGTATCAATTCCGTATCCATCGGAATCTACTACCTTGATCGTATCCTTTACCGGCATTCCGACTGTGCAGGCACCATATTCCTTCGCTGTCTGAATCGAGTCCCGAATCATCCTCTGAGTCACAAACGGACGTGCCCCGTCATGGATCAGCACAATACCGTCTTCAATCCGGCTCAGTCCCTGCTCTACGGAATCATACCGTTCCGCACCACCGGCCACAATATCCGTCACCTTATGAAATCCATATTTCTCTACGATCTGCTCTCTGCAATAAGCAATCTCATTCCCGCCTGTCACCAGAATGATACGCTCTATGTCCTCACTATCCTGAAAACATTTCAATGAATAATACAGAATCGGTTTCTCCTCCAATAAAAGAAACTGCTTCTGTACCTTACTGTGCATTCTGCGTCCCTGGCCTGCCGCCAGTACAATTGCTGTTATCTGTTTACTCATACCTGTCCTTACTATTTCTACTGTTCCTGCTGTTTCCACTATCTCTATTAATTCTACTGTCCCTGCTACCTCTATCGTCTCTGCTGTCTCTATCATCCTGTTGCTTCTACCGGCTCTGCTAGCTCTGATATATATGCCACGTCTGTCGGTTTTCCGTCTTTTATCCGCTACTTCTTATTTCCTCATAGCTTCGTCGTTTCAACTGCTTTACGATTCGCCGGTGGCAATTAACGTTCTCCCAGCTTCAGATTCGGCACTGCATTTAAATCCAGACCGGAACGTACCCCTTTTAAATACTCATAATAACCGGCTGCTCCGATCATTGCTGCATTGTCGGTACACAAAATCAGTGACGGTGAATAGAATGTAATGCCATTCGCTGCACATTTCTCCTGCATTGCCTTTCGCAAGGCTGTATTGGATGCAACGCCACCTGCAATTGCCAGCTTCTTCATACCGGACTCCTGCATTGCCATCATGGCATGATCCGTCAGTACGTCTACTACCGCCTGTTGGAAGGATGCCGCAACATCTGCCTGATTATAGCTTTCTCCCTTCATTTCGCATTGGTTCAGATAATTCAATACCGCCGACTTCAGACCACTGAAGCTGAAATCATATGGATGATCCGCAATGCTGGCTCTTGGGAAAGAGATTGCCTGCGGATTCCCTTCCTTTGCTGCCTTATCGATCTTCGGTCCACCCGGATAGCCCAGTCCGATCGCCCGTGCCACCTTATCAAATGCCTCACCGGCAGCATCATCTCTGGTTCTTCCAAGCACCTGATACTCTCCATAATCCAATACCTTTACCAGATGGGAATGTCCACCCGATACCACCAGACAAATATACGGTGGTTCCAGATCTTTATTTTCTATATAATTAGCTGAAATATGTCCTTCAATATGATGCACTCCGATCAGCGGAAGATGCTTCGCATAGCTGATTGCCTTTGCCTCTGCCACACCGACCAGCAAGGCACCTACCAGCCCCGGTCCATAGGTGACTGCAATCGCATCCATATCATCCAGCGTCATCTGTGCGGTATCCAGTGCCTCCTGAATTACATAATTAATGTTCTCCACATGCTTTCTGGATGCAATTTCCGGCACAACACCCCCATACAGGGTATGCAGTGCGATCTGTGATGATATAATATTCGACCGCACATCTCTTCCGTTCACCACTACTGCTGCGGCTGTTTCATCACAGGATGACTCTATTGCCAATATTTTAATTTCTTCGTTCATTTGATCGTTATCCCCTTACTGTCTATCGCTTTACTGTCTGTACTGCCCGTTCACATCCGAACAGCTTTTTATCTGACCATTATTATTTACTCTTATTTTCGAATGCTATTTGCTCTCACTTTCGGATGCCGTATCATCCGCTCCATCGGTCACTATTTCCTGCCATCCCTGGATCTTCCAGAGATCATTCTCTTTCACCAGAAGATACTGCTCCTGAATATCCTTCGTCTTTCCATTCTCACGAAGCTTGCAATTCACATAAAGCATTGCATAGTCTTTTCCATTGGTCGTGGTATATAGGACATTGTTTTCCGAATCCACTTCATAACTGATAAAGGTGCGTCCGTCCGCATGGAATTTATTAATATCGGTTGTCAGAGCTTCCATCTGCGTTTCCTCCGAATTCTCTGCCAACAGATCCACAGAAAACAGTTTGCGCACCTGTTCATTCAGGGCTTGTATATCTTCCTTTTCCAGTTCCTCGTTATACAATGATTTCAGAAATCGGCAGTGCAGCTTTGCCACATCTCTGGCAGTCTTCGGATATTGATTATCCAGATCATACATTTTCAGCGTCTGCACTTCATTCATCTGTTCATCCGCCTTCTGGCTGCTATTCGGCGTCCGGTTGGTCAGCCGCAGATATAATGCTGCCACGATCAGTATCGCCAGTACCGCTAATATAATAAACCGTACCAGTCCGCTCTTTTCTGATTTTCCGGGAGTCTTTGTAGCCTTCTCTTCCATAAAACAACGCCTCCTATTCTTCCTCAAACTTTAACTCACACACTCTGCCGTCCCGACTGATGACGGTATTCGGAAAGATTCGCTTCACCTTTGATTCAAACTGTTCCGGATGTACCAGAGACGGGCTGTAATGTGTCAGCCACATCTCCTTTACATCTGCCTGCTTCGCAATCTCTGCCGCCTCATACATCGTCATATGCTTGTATTCTCTGGCTTTTGCCTCTTTGCCGTCCTCTCCGTACATGCCTTCACAGATGAACAGATCGGAATGGGCTGCATTTTTCACAATGGATTCCGTTGGTCGGGTGTCTGTGCAGTATGTTAACTTCAGACCCTTTCTCGTCTCTCCGAGCACCATATCCTGCGTGTAGGTCACGCCCTCATATACGAACGATCCCTGTTTCTGCAACGGACTCCAGCAGCTCATAGGAACCTGATTGGCCCGTGCCTTCTCCACATCAAATCTGCCGGCCCGGTTCAGCTCCAGGGAATATCCGTAACAGGTCACATTATGATTCACACGGAACGCTGTCAGCTTCAGTCCATGGATATCCATGCATTCCTCCGCCTCCTGCAACTCACGAAACACAATCGGGAACGGAAGCTCCGGTGCGATCGTACGCAGGGCCGTCACCACCTTTTCCAGTCGCTTCGGTCCTATCATCAGCAACGGTTCTGTCCGTTCCGCATTTCCCAGTGTTAACAACAGTCCCGGAAGACCGCTGATATGATCCGCATGGTAATGTGTAAAACAGATCGCATCAATCGGCTTAAAGCTCCATCCGCATTTCTTCACTGCGACCTGTGTGCCTTCTCCACAGTCAATTAATATACTGGTTCCGTTATACCGCACCATCAGCGACGTCAACGCTCTCTGCGGTAATGGCATCATGCCTCCGGTTCCCAGTAAGCATACATCTATCATTCTGATTCCTCACTTCTTAAATTCTGTCCTCATTGTAGCAATAATCTATGGAGAAATCAACAAAGAAGGCGCTTATATATTCTCACTTTGAATCGTTTCTATTATATTTTTACGGTTGATCCGTCCCATGGAGTAACGCATGATTCCAAAGAGCAGAATAAATACAGCTCCGATGGAAATCAGAATTCCCGTCCACGGAAGATGATAGGCCGTCTCCAGATTCGTTCCCAGTGCCATATGGAAGCCGATGGAAATCAAAATCCCCGCCGGAATTCCGATCAGCAGAGACTTCACACCGTAAAATAAGCTTTCCAGCCAAATCACCCGCCGGAATTCCTTTCGGGTCATTCCAATGGATCTCAGTGTTGCAAACTCTCTGGAACGAAGCTCCATGTTGGTTGTTATCGTATTGAAAATATTCGTAATTCCGATCAGTGCAATTACAATAATGAATCCATACAGGAACACACCGATCAATGTAAACAGAGACTTTGATGCCTCATAGTCCTCTTTCAGATTTCTGACACTGTAATTAGCCAGTCCCATATCGCTCTCGATTACATTCTGCAATCCGTCCGGATCATCGCAGCTAATATATACATCCAGTGTATCATGGAATTCCTCGCTGTAATCTGCCAGCCATGAATTACTGGTCACCAGCAGTCCAAGTCCCTTCACGTTTTCAACCGACATCGGCCGTTCCGTCGTTGACTTTATAATACGCATGGAAATCGGCTTTTCTGTCATCTGCGTAATGCCCTGAAGCACATCTCCCGCCTGATAATCATACAATTCGCCGTTCACATATTTTTCTTTTCCATCCTTCACTACCGCCTTCGTTACATCCGAGATCAGTATTGCCTGATTGTCTCCGTCATTCGCTGTGCATCCGAGCTTTTCGGCATATGCCTGAAAGGCTTCCGGATTTAAAGCCACTAATAAGATGAAGGTCTCATCTGTCTGTTCCTCTCCCCCTTCTGCATTCCCCATCAGAGTCTGATACTGTTCACTGTATTTCACCTCATTTACCGGCACGGAAACATATCCGGTCTGGCAGATCTCAGCCTGATTGACACCATCCAGTTCCAGAATTCTTCTGGCATCCTCCATCTGATCCTTTCCATCCATTGCAACGATCAGCTGATAACTGTTCTCCGCATAATAAATATTGGTAAGATTCATTGTGATACTCATGAAGCTCGACATTCCGATAAAGACTACCACACTGACCACGATGGAAATGATCGTTGTACGATATTTGACTCTTGCCCGCTTTAAGTTCTTATACGCAATGGTTCCGCCAATCCCGAACCATCGTGACATCCATCTCGGCATCCGGATCTCTTTTCTGGAGATACGGACCGTATCATTTCCGCGAATTGCCTGAATCGGCGAAATCTTTGCCGCCTTTCTGGCCGACTGTCTGGCAGAGAGAAGAATCGTAATAACTGCCAGTACTATGCTGACCAGAATCGCCGGCCAGGATATAACATAGGAAAGCGTCACCTGTAAGCTGCTCTGCATCAGATGTCCGGTCCCCTTTACCACCAGCCATCCGGCAAGCAGTCCCAGAAGGATCCCAAGCGGGATTCCAACCGCACCCAGGATCATTGCCTCTCCATAGATTAATTTCTTCCTCTGTTTTCCGGTCGTACCGATGGATGAAAGCATTCCATACAGATGCAGCTTCTCTGTCAGTGAGATCACAAAGCTGTTCCGGATACAGAATACACTGGTTACAATAATGATTATAATGGCAATTCCCGCCATAGAATACAGCATCCTCAGGCTTCCGTCGGA
This sequence comes from Bacteroidales bacterium H4, assembly GCA_963626805.1. Lineage (GTDB taxonomy): Bacteria > Bacillota > Clostridia > Lachnospirales > Lachnospiraceae > CAG-632. Next base: position 7,302 of record CAVFXS010000035.1, read on the forward strand.
AGATAGCCAGCTTATCATCATTTAACTGATAGATGTCTTCTCCTTCTATAAATACCTTTCCACCGGTCGGGCGATCCACTCCGCCCAGCATATGCATCAGTGTTGATTTACCGCTGCCGGAGCTTCCGACAATGGCAACGAATTCTCCTTTTTCCACTGAGAATGAAACATTATCTACCGCCACAACCTGATTTTCTTCTTTTCCATATACCTTTCTGACCTGTTCCGTTCGTAAAATCTCCATATATCCTGTGTCCTTTCCTGTTATTTGCCTTTACCTTAGCAAAGCAAAATGACATTTCAGTGACATTTCAGAAATTTCATATGAAAAGTTGTTCCGTGACCCGGCTCCGACTCTACCGTCAGATATCCGTTCTGACGCTTCACGATCTCCTGTGCAAGTGCCAGTCCGATTCCCACACTGTCCTCCCCTGCATCCGCACTTCTGTAAAACCGTTCAAAAATATGCTTCTGATCCTCATAAGATATTCCACTGCCAAAATCCCGGACATGGATGCAGGTGTACACCTGATTGTCCTCTACCTGTATCTGAATCTCAGAAGCTTCCGGACTATGCTCAATTGCGTTCTTTATCAGATTGACAAGTGCTTCTTCCAACCAGTGCCGATCTCCCTTAATACATGTCTCCGCTTCTCCTGTTATCTGTATTTCGATCTGCTTCCACTCTGCCAGCAGTCCCACCTTCTCTAGGACTCCCCGGATCAGGACAGACACAGACAGCTCTTCTTCCTTTAGCTCTACCACACCGGCATCCAGTCTGGATAATTTTAAAAGCACCTGAACCAGCCAGCTGACCGAGGTTAACTGCCTGGTAATTTCCGAAAGAAACCGTCTCCTTGTCTCCTCTTTCATATTCTCGCTCTCTGACAGATTGTCTAACAGGACCAGACAGGAGGTCAGCGGAGTTTTCAGCTGATGAGAGATATCCGATACAGAATCCGCGAGTGCCTTCTTCTGCCGCCCGGCCAGCTCCGAGCTTTCCCGAAGCATGACCGTTATTTTATAGAGTTCATTCTGTAACCGGCTTAATTCCCCTTCTTCATTTTCTTCTATCTCAATCCGGTATATGCCATGCTCTATTTTACGGATGTAATCCACCAGCTCCTGTATCTTACGATTCCGCCGTTTCTGATAACAGATAAAGATCAGCAGAATTCCTGTGCATACCAGAATCCAGACCAGAGTTCCTGTTATCTGAAAGCGTTTCTGGACTGTTTGCGCCTGCAGGATCGGCATATCCCCCTGCAGGATGCCATACTGATGTAAGAATGCCTCTCCGTCCTCCTGATTGCCGGTTGCATTTAAATACTGCATCCAGTCTCCATGTTCCATATCCGGATATTGTGCAGAAATTGCACCGAAGATTGCTGAGATTCGTTCATAATACATAGCCGCGATCCGGCGATTCGTTACCGCCACTGCAAGATTCCAGACGATCAGTCCCGTCACCATCAGTATTACTATACGAATGATTGCTTTCTGAAATTCACGATCCTTACTCTCCATGTCTATTCCTTTTCAATCCGATAGCCCATGCCACGTACGGTTTTTATGATCTTACCGTCTTTATCGCCGATCTTATCCCGAAGCCGTTTCATGGTCACGGTCAATGTATTATCATTTACAAAATTGCCGGCATGATCCCAGATTCCGGCCAGTATTTCTTCTCTGGTATACAGTTTCCCCGGATGGCTCATCATACTGCTTAAGATCTTATATTCCAGCTTTGTAAGTGCTACCTCTTCCCCATGTGAATAGGCGAGCCCCGTTCTGGTATCCAGCTTCAGAAACTGACAATGCAAAATCTCGGATGTTTTTCCGGTTCTCCGAAGGACATTCTGGATTCTGGAAATCAGTTCCCGATTCCGAAACGGCTTCTGGATATAATCATCTGCCCCAAGCTCAAAGCCCTGAACCACATCATTTTCCTCATCCTTTGCCGTCAGGAAAATCACCGGGATATCCAGTTCGTGTTTGATCTTCCTGCAGAGTTCATATCCGTCTCCGTCCGGAAGTGTAATATCCAGCAATATCAGATCAAAAACATCCTGTTCGAACAGCTCCACTGCCTTCCGGTAATTCGATGCCGATACTACCTCATATCCTTCCTCCCACAACAAATATTCCAGGCCCAGAAGGATCGTCTCATTGTCCTCTACCACTAACAGCTTCACGTCCTATAACACTTCCTCTATTGTCTGAATCTTTACGGGAATCTTAAACCCCTGAATCAGGGAATCATAGCATTTCTCACAGAGATACCATTCATGAAGCTCCAGATCCTTCTCTGAAAAATATCCCCACTCTTTCGTTACCTTCAGATAATCTTCTCCTGCATGTTCCCCCTGTTTTAACAGCTGTCCGCAACAATTACACCGAATCTGTTCCATCTCATAACCTCGCTTCTGTCACATTCTCTATAGTAAGTATCTGCTGTCATTATATAAGAAAATGCCTATTGTCGTACAGTAGAAAAATCTGTCAATTTTCTGTTCATCACGATCCCATTCTCGACCGGCTGTGTATAGTATTGTTTTCGGACTGCCAGCTCTTCAAACTCATTCTTATGGTATAGCTGTCTGGCTGCCTCATTGGACTCCCGGACCTCCAGCATGACCTGTTCACATCCCGTTTCTTTCGCTTTGGTCAGAAGCCTCTGCAATAACTGCTGTGCTGCTCCCATCCTGCGATATTCCGGAAGCACTCCGATCTTCATCACATCCGCAGTATCTCCTGCCACACTGATACCGGCAAAGCCGCACAAGGCATGTCCCTGCTCCGCAACATAATAATAATTGGACGTATATTGAAATAAATCCAGAAAGGTCTGTTCGCTCCAGACCTCTGAAAAACATATCCGGTCCATGTCAGACACCATAGGAACATCCGCCGGGGTCATTTCCCGAATACATATATCCTGATTCTTCATTTTCTCACCTGCTTATCGCGCACCGCTCTTCGTAGCTTTGCTCTTTGCACATCTGCTCTTCACATTGCTGCCATCACATGCTATTGATTCTCGCACTTTGTTTTCTCATGTGCTGCTTTCTCGCGTTCCGCCTTCTCACGCTCTGCCTGTGACAGTCGGAGATAATCCGGATGGTGCTCTGCTGCCGTTTCCGTCCGTCCTTCCTTATACATCTGCATTGCACACATTGCAAGAGATCCTGCCCGCTGACCATTCATATGCGGTGGTGCAAAGGATACCTGTTTCTCTGATTTCTCCCAGTATTCTTCAATATAGCTCTGATGCACCGGCACACCATCTCCCAGAAATACTACTTCCTGCGGCAGCTCCGGCTGCCCGCTCCATACTTCCGTCAGTACCTCCATCAGTTCTTCGATTGAAATTGCACACTGCTCCTTTACGATCTCACAGTCCCTGCCATGGAACCGATAGATACCGGTATAAACCTGTCCCCTTCTGGCGTCCATGATCGGACAGATCAGCTGTGTAAATCCCTGATAATTATATGCCAGCCCCTGCACTGTCGGCACACTGACCAACGGCTTATCGAGTGCCAGTCCAAGACCCTTGGCGGTTGCAGATCCGATTCGGAGTCCGGTAAAGGATCCCGGACCTCCTGCCACCGCAATTGCATCGATGCTATTTAAATCCGTTTCCGTCATTTTAACAATTTCATCAATCATAGGCAGCAGAGTCTGTGAATGTGTCTTCTTATAATTCATTGTATACTCCGCACGCATTACATCATCCTCAATAATCGCTGCAGATGCCACCAGTCCGGAACTGTCCATTGCCAATATCTTCATAACTCATTCCTCCATCTATTATCGGCTGGTAATCGAAACCTTCCGATAATCAAATCCCTGTTCTAATTCCTTTTCAATCAAGATCTCCGTATAATGCTCCGGCAGACTGCCCGGTATCAGATTTGCCCATTCGATCAGGGACACACCATCCCCATCCGTCATCTCCTCAAATCCGATTTCAAATAATTCATCCTCATCCGCGATCCGATATACGTCAAAATGATAAAACGGAAGCCGACCCTCATCATATACCTGCACAATTGTGAAGGTCGGACTGTTGATCGGCTCCTCAATTCCAAGTCCTGCACCAAAGCCCTGCGAAAACACAGTCTTTCCCACACCCAGATCTCCGATCAGACAGAATACATCCCCCAGCTCTGCGTTTGCCGCCAGCTGATATCCGATCTGATAGGTATCCTCCGCACTGTAACTGTTTTTTATTATCGTTTCACTCAATGTTCTGTCCTCTATTCTATCCTGCTTAAGCATCCTTTTCCATGGATGCGGGGATCTTCGTTATGCCTGCCTTCTTACAGCCTCTTGCAATCATCTCTTCCACAGCCTGTCGGTTCTCTCCCATTTCCTGATAGGCGAGTATGGACGCAGAATTTTTAGCTGTATATATGATCAGTACCGATGCCGTTTTCCGCACCTCCAGAATCGCATTCCAGGCCAATGACTGCTCCTGTTCTCCCTGACTGACCGTCATTGCGTCCTCCGTAAACCGGTACGTTAACGGATTCTTATATACCGGTGACAACAATACCTGCTGCTGTGCCTTGATCAGCAGGATGATTGGATTCACAACCGTAAACAGAAGTCCTATGATCAATAAAATCACCCTGCGTGTTGTATCTCCGCTTCCGTCAAAAGACAGTGCAAGCGCTACCAGTGCCGCTACACTGATGCATACACCAAAGATACCCTTAAACGAGCGGTGGGTGTGCTGCATCAGAAATGAATACATATATCCTACCTTCATACCTACGGAAACCTGTACCCCCTCCGTTTCTGTCTGATTTTCTACCTGAACCTCTGTGTCTGATTCCCTCTGCATCATCTGTTTCTCTCCTTCTGCTTTTATGCTATCCTTGATATTTCTTCATCTCTCCCCTGATTTCTATAGCTTCATTGTAAGCTGGATCCGCTTTTTCTGCAGATCCACGCCCAGAATCTTAACCTCTACAATATCACCGACACTGACCACTTCCAATGGATGCTTAATAAACTTATCACTCATCTGTGAAATATGCACCAACCCGTCCTGATGAACCCCAATATCTACAAAAGCTCCGAAATCAATAACATTCCGGACGGTTCCCTTCAGGATCATACCTTCCTTCAAGTCCTTCATCTCCATAACATCGGATCGCAGGATTGGCTTCGGCATCTCATCCCGTGGATCTCTGCCCGGTTTCTCCAACTCCTGAATAATATCCTTTAAGGTAATCTCACCAATATCCAGATCTTTGGATAATGTCTTTGTGTCCTTCGCCGCCAGTGATAACCCGACCAATCCGCCGGAGGCGATGTCCGCCAGATGATATCCGAGCTTTGTCAACAGCTTTGTCGCCGCCTCATAGGACTCCGGATGAACACTGGTTCCGTCTAACGGATTCTCTCCACCGGATATCCGCATAAATCCGGCACACTGCTCAAATGCTTTCGGTCCAAGCTTCGCTACCCTCAGTAACTCCTTCCGGTTCTTAAAGCTTCCATGCTCTTCCCGGTAAGCTACGATATTCTTCGCTAATGCCTTGGAAATACCGGACACATATTCAAGCAGAGATACGGAGGCTGTATTTAAATCCACACCGACATGGTTTACACAGTCTTCCACCACTGCTGACAGGGCATCTCCCAGCTTCTTCTGATTCATATCATGCTGATACTGTCCGACACCTATGGATTTCGGGTCGATCTTTACCAGCTCTGCCAGCGGATCCTGAATCCGTCTGGCAATGGATGCCGCACTTCGCTGTCCGACATCAAAATTCGGAAATTCCTCAGTTGCCAGCTTACTGGCCGAATATACGGATGCTCCGGCCTCATTTACGATTACATACTGTACCGGCTCTTTGATTTCCTTTAACAGGTCTACAATTACCTGCTCGGACTCCCGTGATGCGGTACCGTTTCCTACGGAAATCAGAACGATTCCGTATTTGCGGATCAGCTGATGTACAATCCTCTTCGACTCTTCTACCTTATTCTGCGGAGCCGTCGGATAGATTACCTTCGTATCCAGAACCTTTCCGGTCGCATCTACAACAGCCAGCTTACAGCCGGTACGGAATGCGGGATCCCAGCCTAAAACAACCTGTCCGGCGATCGGCGGCTGCATCAGAAGCTGATTCAGATTCTGTCCGAATACCTCGATGGCACCATCCTCTGCATGCTCTGTCATTTCATTTCGGATATCACGTTCAATGGAATCTGCGATCAGACGATGATAACTGTCCTCACAGATATCCTTTAATATCGGAGTAGTCACCGGATTATCCTTTACGATCACCTGTTTCTCAAGATAATTCAGAATCTTCTCCTTCGGTGCCTGAAGCTTAACCGTCAGGATCTTCTCCTTCTCACCACGATTCACCGCCAGGATCCGGTAACCTGCCATCTTGGCCACGCCCTCTTGGAAATCGTAATACATCTCATATACGGATTCTGCTTCCGGATCCTTCGCTGTCGAAGTCAGGATACCTTCCTTCCAGGTAATGTTCCGAATCCACGTCCGGTACTGTGCCCGATCGGAAACGGTTTCTGCCAGAATGTCCTTTGCTCCCTGAATTGCATCCTCGACGCTCGTAACACCCTTCTCTTCATTCAGATATGCCTTCGCCTCTTCTTCGATCGGCTGTTTCGTCATCTGCAGCCAGATGATATTTGCCAGACCTTCCAGTCCCTTTTCCTTCGCTATGGTTGCTCTGGTTCTCCGCTTCTGCTTATACGGACGATACAAATCCTCCACTGCTACCAGTGTCATTGCTTCCTCGATCTGCTTCCGCAGCTCCGGTGTCAGCTTCTCCTGCTCCTCGATGGACTTTAAGACCGCTTCCTTCCGTTCCTCCAGATTCCGCAGATATGTAAGCCGCTCATCCAGGTTACGTAGAATCTCATCATTCAGCCCGCCATGTGCTTCCTTTCTGTATCTCGCAATGAACGGAATGGTATTCCCTTCATCAATCAACTTAATAACAGCCTCTACCTGGCTGGTACGAATTCCTAATTCTGTAGCAATCACCTTCGTGATATCCATGTTGTTCTTTCCTCCGGTTCTCATGTTCTTTTACAGGACTTTTATAATACCTGTGGGTATTTCCTGCTATATATGCAATGTGATCGTCTTGCCCTGCGGTTCAAATGCACGGAACTTCACACCCGTCATCTGGAACATCCGCTTGGACGCAATCGTTGCTTCTGTGTCCGCATATTTATCCGACAAATAAATGATTTCTCTGATTCCGCTCTGAATGATCGCCTTCGCACATTCATTGCATGGAAATAATGTAGAGTAGCATTTGGCACCTCTTAAAGAACCTCCCCGGTAATTTAAGATTGCATTCAGCTCTGCATGGCACACAAAGAAGTATTTATTATCCAGCGCATTTCCAACCTTTCCCCACGGCATCTCATCATCATCACAGCCGCATGGCATTCCATTATAACCAACGGATAAAATCCGATTATTCTCATCTACGATACAGGCTCCTACCTGTGTTGACGGATCCTTGCTGCGCTCTGCGGAAAGCAGTGCAATTCCCATAAAATACTGATCCCAGCCAATATAGTCTGTCCGTTTCATTCCCATATAGATTCCTCCTTTGCAGAGTGTATGACTTTCATTTATACGAAAGTATTCTACCATATTTTTAATGGTTCGTATAGTAGAACCCAGACTGCTCTGTCGCATCTTTTGCCATCTGTATTAAAAATCAGGTCACTATGATAAAATTTCTTCACATAATGACCTGATCCTTTAATTTTATATTCGTATATTTATAAGTTTATTTTCTTTAGGTCTATTCTCTATAATCCGAAGCTCTTTACAATATTCTTAAACTCCGGGCATCCCGCGAAGCTCTTCAGAATAGTCTTACGACTCTCACCCTTATTCAGACGGCTGACCCAGTAGTTTAATCCGGCATTATCAGCTTCCCGTCCCATAAAGGTTCGATAGAGCACTTTTACATATTCTGTATTACTCAGATGCTTATCGGTAAACTCTTTGGCATAAATAAAGTTTTCCGCAACCTGCGTAGGAGTCATTGCTCCGCTCTGAATCTGACTGCACCAGTAATTCAATCCTGATTCATCCCAGCTTCTTGCCAGGGCTTTATTATAGATTCTTGTTACAAACCGGGTCAGATTAAGATTCTTGTCCCGTGCCTGCTTTAATGTAATCGTGCCTCGTGTGATACCATAGGAATTACAGATATTTGTATATTCCTGTGAGGTTGCAAATCCATAATAAACATACTCTCTTGATACACCATCCTTTAACAGACCTGTCCAATATGCAAGTCCCGTCTGATCCGGTTCTCTGTCCATAAATACCTGATAAAGCATCGTAACAAACTGCTGATCTGTTGTCTTCTTAGCCTTATACTCATCGCTGAATACAAACCCAAAACCAACCTCTGCACCACTCTTCTGCTTTGAGACCAGCATATCATTCCAGTATTTTAATCCATCAGTATCCAGACTCCGTCCCAGACATTTGGTATATAACCGTGAGACAAACTGCTCTACTTTTGTAAGTTGTTTTGCTCCGACATTCACCTTTGCTGAATAGTATTTCAGCCTCGCTTTAATCGTTGCTGTACCATCTTTTTTTGCAATTACTTTTCCTGAAGATACTGTCATTATATTCTGATCTGAGCTACTCCATGTAACACAGGAATTATCTAACACTGCATACCAGTAGTCTGAGCCGGCATTCTTTAGCAATACTTTTACTTTGGTCGTCTGCCCTTTGGAAAGTGCCGTTGTCTCCGGATCCAGTTTCATACTATAAGAATATTCTTTTGATTCGCCAAATGAGAAATTCATATCTGCACCGGTACTTGCATCTGAAAATGTACTGTCAGCAATCTGAATAGTCTGTTTCTTTGATATATCTGTCGGCTTATTACAATTGCTATTATCAGATCCCGTTCCAAAACATTGCACCCAATAATAAGTTCCATTATGATAAAAGCAACCAATTCCGATATTGGAAACATTTTTTGACAAGATATTATCCCGGTGTCCCTGTGAATTCATCCAGCTATCCATAACTGCTGCCGCACTGGTCTGACCAGCAGCAATATTTTCCGCAGCCATATCCATATTCAATTCAAAGCAAATGGAACTGTCCGGTCTGGTATGTGAGAAACAGACTGCAGTCTCTCCCGCTCGTGTCATTGCTGTTTCCAACAATTCCTGGTTCATATATAACTTATCCAGACCGTTTTTCACACGTTCCTGGTTTACCAGGTCCAGTACTTCATAAGCCTTTGAATAATAATATTTACCACTGACGCTGACCATATCCAACTGACGGTATCCATGCTTTCCGAATGGTTTCATATTCGGATTCAGGCAGTTAATTGTTACTGAGCTCTCAAATGCCCACGGATGAACATAAGTCGTTGTTTTTGGCAGTGTAACTGCTTCCAATTTATGACACCCCAAAAAAGAGGCTCTTAAAAAGCTCGTCACTTTTCCTGTAATGTTTATGTTCTGAAGCTGATAGCAATTCAAAAAGGTCTGAAACGGAATATAGTCCAGTGTTCCCTGAAATGTAACTGTCTCTAAGGTTCCACATTCGCCAAATGCACCATTGCCGATCTTCTTAACGCTGGTCGGAAGTGTAACCGTCTTAAGACTGCTACAATATGCAAATGTCCTTGCATCTAATTCCTGAATGCCGCCAAAATTAATCGTCTTAAGATTGCTACATGATTCAAACATTTCATATGAAGTTACCTTTAAGCCTTTTCCAAATGTAACAGTCTCAACATTGCTGCCATAAAATGTAAAGTCCCCTGCCTCTTTAATTGTATCCGGAATGGTAACTGATTTCAATCCGCTCTGCTGAAATGCACTTTCACCCAAAGTCGTTACTGTGGAAGAAAATACGATTTTCTGAAGATTGGAGGCACGTGCAAACGCCAAAGTTTCGATTTTCTTCACGCCGGACGGAATCAAGAAACTGCTTTCAGTCGAACCGGCTGGATATGCATACAGGGTTTCACATCCATCTGTATAAAGAACTCCATTTATCGATTTAAATATAGTATTCCCATTTTCAACCGTAAATGCCTCTGTCTGCATTCCGAAAAAAGCCCGTTTTGATATACTGGTTACCTTTTTACCAATCTGAAACTCAGACACAGCTATATTCTGGAATGCATAATCTTCTATCGTTGTTACACCTGGCATTGTCACGACCTGAAGTCCTCTGCAATTGGCAAAGCAGGCATATGGAATGGTTGTAACTTTAGAAGGTAGCACTATACTCCCCAATTCTGCACACTCCGCAAATGCAATTCGTCCAATAGTCTGTACACTCTGTGGTATCGTAACTAACTGCAAATCTGCGCATTTATAGAATGCATATGGTGAAATCGTTGTTACTCCGTTCTGAATCACAACCTTTGTAATACTGCCTACAAAATCTTCCCATGGGCGATTATTACTGCCATATTCTGTCATGGTGCCGGTTCCTTTAATTGTTAAAGTACCATTTGAAAAACTCCATGTCAGATTTTCACCACATATACCATCTCCTGTTTTCGGATATTCATCAACTGTCGCTTCCTCCTCGCTTGCTTTCTCTGCTGCTTCGGTCACTTCCTCTCTCAGACTTTCCACAGAGGTTGGTGCTGTCTCTTCTACTTGATAGCCTTGTGCTGCTTCCGGCATACCTTCTGCCGATAGATTTGCCGTTGCTTCACCATTTGAATCTGTATATGCATCCGCTAACTCTTCTGAATCAGATGTTCCAAGATCAGTCCAGGCCGCTTCCCCTATTGCCTCCTGTTCATCAGAAATGATCTCTTCTGCACATACCGCTATTTTGTCATTCATGCCCAGTACTGTTGTCAATATCAATGTTACGCTTAATATTGTTGCCGCCACCTGTTTTGTGCACCGTTTTCCCATATTCCTCTCCTCCTGTTGTATCATGATCTATACTTTCTCTTTAAGGTCTTACAAAAATAATATTACTTTTTCCTCCATATTTCAAACCTTTTATCATAAAAAAGCTAATTAAAAACCTTTGTTAATATACTGTCATTGAATAAAAAACAGCATCCAAACCTGCTTGTTCACGAGCGTTCAGATGCTGTTATACTCATTCATATTTTTATATTTATTACTAAACCCCTACTCGCACTACATTCAGAACACCATTAAATTTCCGAATCGCTTCTTTGAACCTTCCTTCTTCCATCTCAGGCGTAACAAATGCAGTCTCATTCTCTACGCCCAGTGCCTTGATATATAACACATCCCCAAATGCTTCTTTTACATCCTCCATATCTACATCATCAATATCTGCGGACTGGATTCGTACCAGGAACTTATGCTTCCATTCATTAAAATCACCCAGTTCTAATTTACCAGGCTCCCAGATCTGCATAATGTTTTTTCCCATATGCTTTACTTCGTCTACAACATCGGATACAACTGCACTGGCAGTTGGAAGCTTTCCTGCACCTCTTCCGTAGAACATAGCATCATCCAGCATATTTCCATGCACAAATATCGCATTAAATACACCATCTACATGATACAATGGATGCTTCTCACTCACGATCATCGGAGCAACCATAACATATGCCTTACCGTCCTTACGCTGATAAATTCCCAGTAACTTAATGGAACCCTTCAGGGCTTTTGCATATAAGAAATCCTTCTCGGTAATCTTTGTAATACCTTCGGTATGAACATCTTCATAATCCACCTGCTGACCACATACCAGTGAAGTCAGAATTGCAATCTTCCGGCATGCATCATAGCCTTCAATATCTGCTTCCGGATTTCGCTCCGCATATCCCTTCTCCTGTGCCTCCCGCAGCACATCGGCAAATGCTGCACCTTCATCCCGCATCTTGGTCAAAATATAGTTCGTCGTACCATTCAGGATACCAGCAACCTCGGTGATATCATCGCAGGTCAGAGAACTGGTCAGCGGACGAATGATCGGTATACCACCGCCAACACTCGCCTCATACAGGAAATTCACATTATTCTCTTTGGCAATCTGAATCAGCTCTGCGCCGTACTTTGCCACCATTTCCTTATTGGAGGTACATACGCTTTTTCCATTCTCCAGTGCCTGTTTTACAAATGTATGAGCCGGCTCCACACCGCCCATAACTTCAACAACCACTTTTACGTCCTCATCACTCAGGATCGTATCATAATCATGTACTAAGATTTTCTGGATCGGATCTCCTTCAAATTCACGCAGGTCTAACACATACTTAATGTTTACTTCCTGACCGGCACGCTTATTTACGATTTCCTGATTTGTCTGAATTACTTCTACGACTCCGGAACCAACTGTACCATATCCTAATACCGCAATATTCACCATTTCCTGTTTCTCCTTCTTGTCTTTGTTAAGGCACCTTGTTGTGCCGGGGTTTACTCATGTTCTTTCATCAATTGTTCAATGTCAGCCCATTCACTTTCTGACATAATATTTGTGATTGAAATCTCTACCACGATCTGATCCCGGATATTTAAAATACCGCCGATATAACCGGTAGCTTCACTCCGGATCACAAGTGGGATCTCTCTTCGGTTCTCGTCCTCAATCGTCTCAATTCCAATCACCTGATCTACTTCAAATGCAAGCTGTACTCTGCCTGCCATTGCAATCAGAAGCTGGGTATCTCTGGTTCTCGCGATCTCATCCATATGAAATCTTGACCGGAGACTGTATACCGGAATGATTTCGCCTCGAAGATTGATCATTCCCTTTACGTTTTCCGGTGCATCCGGAAGCGGGATGATCGAATACTGCTCTTCGATTGCTTTTACGTATGCAATATTCATACTGTACTTCTCATTTCCTAATCGGAATACTACATGCTTTTCTTCACTCATACCATCACTCCTGTTCCCCTGTTTCTTTAATCCTGTACGGCATCTCGATTCGTATTGGTCCATTTCAGATATGCATTTATAAACAGATCAATATCTCCATCCATAACCGCATTTGCGTTTGACGACTCCGCATTCGTCCGGTGATCCTTCACCATCGTATATGGCTGCATAACATAAGAGCGAATCTGACTGCCCCATGTATTATCAAGCACTTCTCCACGAATATCGGAAATCTTCTCCAGATTCTCCTGCTGCTTGATCATATATAACTTCGCTTTCAGCATCTTCATGGCACGATCCTTGTTGCTGTGCTGTGACCGTTCATTCTGACACTGCACCACAATTCCAGTCGGAATATGCGTAATTCGGACTGCAGAAGATGTCTTATTAATATGCTGACCACCCGCACCACTCGACCGATACGTATCAATCCGCAGATCATCCTCATTAATCTCCACTTCCAGATCTTCTTCAATATCCGGCATAACATCACAGGAGGCAAATGAAGTCTGTCGCTTACCTGCTGCATTAAACGGTGATATCCGCACCAGACGGTGAACACCTTTCTCTGATTTCAAATATCCAAATGCATTCTCACCGTTCACCTGAAAGGTAACGGATTTAATTCCGGCTTCTTCTCCATCCAGATAATCAAGAACCTCTACCTGAAAGCCTTTCTTCTCTGCCCAGCGGGTATACATCCGATATAACATGCTCACCCAGTCACAGGCCTCTGTACCGCCGGTTCCGGCATGCAACGTCACAACCGCATTCTCCCGGTCAAACTCACCGGACAATAATGTCCGTATCCGTAATGCATCAAAATCTGTTATAAATTTCCGAAGCATCTCCTGAATCTCCGGTACAAGCTCCGGCTCATTCTCCTCTTCCGCCATCTGGATCATGGTATCAATATCTTCGTATTCCTGCTCCAATGCTTCAAAATTCTCTACTGTATCCTTCAGCACCTTCACCTTTTTCATGGTCTCCTGAGACTTCTCAACATCCTCCCAGAAACCCGGTTCCTGCATCAGATAATCGTACTTTTCCAACTCATCCTTCAGATATGGGATGTCAAAGTGAATCCCTTACTTCCGCCAGTGGTGTACGATAGTTCTTCAGTTCAAACCGAACCTGATCTAACTCGATCACTACTCTCACCTACTTTATTATTCTGATTTTAATCGCCATTCCATCATTTACCGCGTCCGCAGCACTGCTTATACTTCAGTCCGGAACCGCATGGACATGGATCATTTCTTCCGATCTTAGCTTCTTTTCTCCGGATTGGTCCCTTAGCTACCGTATCATCCTTATTAGTTCCGGTTGCCTTTGCTACCTGCTCACGTTCAATCTTCTGCTCAACACGTACATGTAACAGCAGTCTGGTCGTATCCTGCTTAATCGCCTTTGTCATTTCCTGGAACATATCATAACCGGCATACTTATATTCAATAACCGGATCCTTCTGTCCATATGCCTGCAGACCGATGCTCTGTCTGAGCTGTGACATATCATCAATATGATCCATCCACTTGCGGTCAATTACCTTTAATAAGATAACCCGCTCTAATTCTCGGATCTGCTCCTCCTGCTGGAACTCGCTTTCCTTCTCTTCATACAGCTTCGCTGTAATCTCCTTCAGGCGCTGCTTTAACTTCTTCACATCGCCGGTTGACCTCTCTTCCTCTGTCAGCTCTATCGGTTCCATCGGAACGATCGGAATCAGAAGTTCATTTAATGCACGGATATCCCATTCCGCTACATCCGTTCCGTTCATGATCGTCTGATCCACGCAGGAATCCACGGTATCCATCATCATGTTAAACACAACATCACGCATGTTTTCTCCATTTAATACACGCCGACGCTCTGCATAAATGATCTCACGCTGCTCATTATTAACTTCATCATATTTCATCAGATTACGACGAATACCAAAGTTATTATTCTCAATCTTCTTCTGTGCCCGCTCTACAGCCTTGGTAAGCATCTTATGATGAATCTCTTCCCCTTCCGGTACATTTAACTGATCCATCATTGTCATGATCCGCTCGGAACCGAATAACCGCATCAGATCATCCTCCATAGACAAATAGAACTTGGATTCACCAATATCACCCTGTCGACCGGCACGTCCACGAAGCTGATTATCAATACGTCTGGACTCATGACGTTCTGTACCGATGATCTTTAATCCACCCAGCTCCAGAACACCCTCGCCAAGCTTAATATCGGTACCACGACCTGCCATGTTCGTTGCAATGGTAACAGCCTTTTTCTGTCCGGCATCTGCAACGATCTCTGCCTCCATTTCATGGAACTTCGCATTCAATACTTTATGCGGAATACCCTGCTTTACCAGCATACGGCTCAGCTCTTCCGATCCTTCAATGCTAACGGTACCAACCAGTACTGGCTGTCCCTTCTCATAAGACTCCTTCACAGACTCTACGACTGCATTCAGCTTCTCACGCTTGGTCCGGAACATTGCATCATCATGATCCACTCTTCGAATCGGTAAATTCGTCGGAATCACAATAACATCCATACCGTAAATCTCACGGAACTCTGTTTCCTCTGTCTGTGCTGTACCGGTCATACCGGCTTTTTTCGCATATTTATTAAAGAAGTTCTGGAACGTGATCGTAGCAAGTGTCTTACTCTCACGCTTAACCTTAACATTCTCCTTTGCCTCAATCGCCTGATGAAGACCATCCGAATACCGACGACCCGGCATAATACGTCCGGTAAATTCATCAACGATCAAAACCTCGTCATCCTTTACAACATAATCCTTATCCCGGAACATCAGATAATGTGCCTTTAATGCCAGAATCATATTATGCTGGATATCCAGGTTCTCTGCATCTGCCAGGTTATCAATGTGGAAGAACTTCTCGACTTCCTTTACACCCTGTGCAGTCAGCATAACGATCTTATCTTTCTCATTGACCAGGAAATCTCCATCCTCTTCAATATCGGTTCCCATCAGGGCATCCATCTTGGTGATCTCACCGTCGGAACTACCCTTCTGCATCCGGCGTGCCAGATAATCACACATCCGGTATAAATCTGTAGACTTTCCACTCTGTCCGGAAATGATCAACGGAGTTCTCGCCTCATCGATCAATACGGAGTCCACCTCATCGACGATTGCATAATGCAGATCTCTCTGAACCAGCTGTTCCTTATAGATAACCATATTATCACGAAGATAATCAAATCCTAATTCATTATTTGTGATATATGTAATATCACAGTTATATGCTTCCCGCCGTTCATCATTGGTTGAACTGTTCAGGATCACTCCGACCTTAAGTCCCAGGAACTCATGTACCTGACCCATCCACTCGGCATCACGCTTTGCCAGATAGTCATTTACCGTTACAATATGAACACCCTTGCCTTCCAGTGCATTCAAATATGCCGGAAGTGTAGATACCAATGTCTTACCTTCACCGGTTCTCATCTCTGCAATACGTCCCTGATGCAGGACGATACCACCGATCAGCTGTACCCGGTAATGCTTCATCTTCAGGACACGATATGCTGCTTCTCTCACGGTAGCAAATGCTTCTACTAACAGATCATCCAGCGTTTCCCCCTTCGCCAGTCTCGCCTTAAACTCATCTGTCTTGCCTCTCAGTTCTTCATCCCTTAAGGCTGCCATCGTAGAATCCAGTGCTTCAATCTTGTCTACCAAAGGATAAATTCTCTTTAATTCCTTCTCACTATGTGTCCCAAACACTTTTTCTATAATACTCATTCCTACAACTCCTATACTTAGTTTTTCGGTCTCTCTCCTGATCCATCACAAAACCAAATGAATGGTTCTTTACAATCTGTTACATTGTAACACTATTGATTCTTTCGTGCAAGAAAAAAAGCAGTTCCCGTTTCAGACGGGAACTGCCCAGACTGTAGACAAAGTGGCACTAGGATACAAATCCTAGTGCCACTTTTCTCTG
>CAVFXS010000036.1:0-61127 GCA_963626805.1 Bacteroidales bacterium H4
CCTTGACAAACGGTACAAACCTGTACTAGAATAGCATCAAGTCTTTTTTCTGATAATTCAATTACCATTTTTTCACCTCTCTCTTTAAAAGATATATATTTTTTGATACAATATAAGGATAAATATATGTATATAAGTAACTCATCCTTATGAGTTAAATTATATCATTGTACCCTGCATGGTACAACTCGGAATCTTCAACAATTTTGTACCTTGTATGGTACAATTCTTTGTGCAATATGACAGGAGAAAAAACATGATCACATACGAAAACTTATTTATATTACTTGAAGAAAGAGGACTAAATAAAAACTGGCTTAGAAACAACGGCCTTAATCCTAAAACAGTAGACTACCTCATACATAACAAAGAGGTTAAGACTGGAACAATCAATAAACTATGCAATTTACTAGATTGTAAACCAGAAGATATAATGACATATACACCAGACGATAATTAACGGAATATACCTTTAACTTCTGCCACATCAGCTTTATAAAATCCGTTTATATCACATTTCCCCAGTGCGTAATTTCTCAATGTCGCATAGTCCTTATAATCTTTCATGTCCATTTCCAACTGACAGTATTCATTATTCTTGTCCTTGTAATGATAAACTACTGTATTGATACGTCTTTTAAGCTGGGCATAGGTATCTAACTCTTTATAACGTGACGAGTTTATCATGTTATCATAAATAGCTTCCAGAGGTAGAACGCTGGTTATATGCACTTCATTCCAGAGCATGAGAACATTACTATACCGGGCATGAACCTGTGACTTATAGCAATCGAGCATGGAGAGGAAAACGCTATACCGCAACTGTCCACGGTATTCATCAAGCCACAATACTTCTTGACCGTTGTAATTGTCTAAAAATCCGTTTTCATAATCAGCACAGAAATAAACATGATCTGAACCGAGAGATTCGATATATTTACTGGAAGTAAACGTCTTACCAGAGCCAGCTTCACCAATATGATATATTACCTTTACTTCACGTATAAACGGAGTTTGCAAATCACGCATCCGGAAGTAAGCGTCTTTTATCATCTTCTCATAACGTCTTAGCTTTATAGATGTATCCATGATCTGACTAGGCGTCATGCCTTGAGCAAGCATATCTTCAATTCCGGATAGATCAGTACGCTGACCTTTGTTACCTTGAATTTCTCCATAAATAGCCTTAGCCGTTACTATTTCACCTTTTTCAGCATACTTACCGACCTTATTTATATAGTCCATTGCTTCAGTCTTATTTCCACGTGTAGGCTCTATATGGAATTTCACACCATATATTTTCTGAATAGCAGTATAACGGAATTTATCAGAATGCGAATCTGACGTTTCTAAAACCATATGTAAATGATGTAAACCGGTAGCAGATATGCAATAAACTACCGCTCCAATTCGTCCGGGTTTACTATCGCACCACATTTTTAATACAAGATCACAAATTTCCTGATCTGACAATTCCGCTAAATATGTAGGAGTAGACGCAAGTACCTTTTTACTTCCATCCGGATTTAGCACAATATTTCCTTCCTTATCATGTTCATATGTTATATGTTCTCTTGGATTGTTCCAGACAACAAACGCACTTGCAACCGTTCCACTCATTTGTAACACACCTCTCTCTGTACCATGTATGGTACATTATAGCATTGTACCTTGTATGGTACAATATGTAAAATTGCACAAATTTCACTTTTATGCATTAAAATTTTGTTCCGCAAGTTAATTTGTTCCGCAAGTTGTTCCGCAGGCAAGCGGAACAGAATAAAACCAATATCTAAAAGGGATTCAAAAAACTTGTTCCACGTTCCGCAAGTGGGGGGTAATACTAACCCCCACTTACGACACTTTTTTCCAAGTACCTGAAAAGGGCGGTGTAGTAGTATATTTGTTCAGAAAAGTAAAGCATAATCTTCCTACATTGCAGCCAAAAGACGGCTGCAACATAGCGTATTATGCTTGACTATTCTTTCACAAATATAGACTGGAATATTATCAGGCGTAAGCCGCTTCGCGCTGACGCCTGCACTCCACACTGCTGACCTGGAGTCTGGTGATAACTTTACAATTTGTTTCAAAACCCTTATAATTTCCCTAAAAGGGAAAGAAGGTGAAAGGATGGAAGAGAGCATGACGAAGGAAGAAATGCAGAGATTTTTAATCAAAGAGGCACAACGAGGATCCGGAGAGTTGAAAGCATACAGAAACTTAATGGAGATCCTAGGTATTGAATATCCGGCGGATAAGGTTAAGGTAGAAGAGTAGTAGCATTATATAAGGTCAGCAGGAAAAGGGATAGAGCAATCTATCCCTTTTATTTTTAGACATACAGCGATGAACATATCTACAGCACACACGACACACGACGAATAGCACCGCTCCAGCGGTGCTATCCTTTAGCCTTTTACGAGTTTCTTTCCCGATCGTGTCAAGCGTCCGGTATCGTAGATAGATAGGTTCTTCTGTCTACCAGCAAGCACTTCCTTGCTTGACTTTGCTTTTTCTTTCGTAATCAGATTTACAAGAGCTTTCGTATCGTACATCTTGTACATCCAGCTAGGGATGTGCATAAAGTCCCATGTGAGTTTCTTTACCATACGTGGATTGTCGCAAGTTTCAAGGTCATACGCAGAGTATACGTAGTGTATTACGGTATTGAAAAGCGGTATATGACGACATTCTATTACTCTATCCATAATATTACGTACAAGGGCATCCAGATAGCGGAAACGCTGTCCTACAAGGATGATATACATATTGTTATGTCGACAGGTCACAAGGCTCTTAATCTGCTCTTCATTCTGAAAGTTGTTTTTGAAATTCCGGGAGTTCAAAACAGCATTACACTCATCGATCAATACGATATTATAAGTGGCAGAATTGTCCTTTTCACCGAGATCAACCAGCTGTTGCATATTCTTAAATGGAGTCACCGGCACACCGTCTATTTCCAAGTTCGCAATGACGTTTACTTTCCATGTTATCCAGTGTGGATTTTTGCACTTATAATCAAAAGTACGAGCGCCATTATAGCGATTGTAAAGCCTATGTACTTTCGCAACCGCCGAGAGTGTCTTACAACAGCCAAACACCTTTGAAGTATGGGCGACATAGCCATCAATAACACCGAGATCTCTGGGATAGTTATATTCCCGGTAGCGAAAAAAGTTAAAGCTATTCACCACGAATGACCGTAGCAGGCGGTCAGCATTAAGCACTACATATCTATAAGGCTTCCAGAAGAGGAGCAGGAGAGCAAGCAGGGCAATCCATTTCTTGCCATAGCCGAGCAGGATGAACAGCAGGAGAGCATATACTAATATGATCCCTGTTATCCGGACAACCTGAATCAAGGTTTTCTTTTTCGATATTGCTTTAATTGTTTTTCGTATGATCTTAATTATCTTTTTCATACATTACCTCATACTTTTCACCATTGGCACCAATACAGAAATTAAGCTGGTCAGAACGTTCACAACCAAGCAGAGTGCCAGACAACGAGCTACAAATATATATTCCGGTGCAAGCGTTAATTCACCGACCATCAGATTTATAATACTATCCATTTTTATCACATCCTTTTTTGAATATCAATATTCAATTTTGCTTCTGCCGCAGAGAAGCGGCAATCTTTGAACAACTCCGGCTGATCAGATCATAGCACTGGAAAAGCAGCCACGCTATAAACCAGATTTGAAGCAAGTTGTAAATGTTATCTATCGTCATGTTATCACTCCTTAAATAAATCACTTAAAACCATATATACCAGATATGCAAACTCTAAAATAATAATCACAACTACAATATACATCAGACATCACCCTCAAACAGCCAATGAATAAAATGCAACAGCAATCCAATCACACCGGCAGCAATAACGGCAGACGTAAGAGAGAAGCTAAAACCACCAATAGTTATATGCTGCGTAAACAGCCATTTCATAAAATTAAATAAATAACCAATCGTAGCCATGTCACATACCCCTTACAATCTTAAACGCAATAATTAATAAGTTTAACGTCATACCAGCAATAACCAATGCCCAGATAGCACCGGGAACAGCATCTAAATACATAGCATATAAAAGTATAAAGCTTTTAGCTTCTTTCATACAGGTTTGTAAATATCCAACAAGATCAAACGAACTAGGATCAGTAGGCACAACCGGATCAGGATTATCAGGATCAGGATCTGGATCACCTTTACTTGGCGGATTGACAGGATCAACAGGCTCATCCGGATTCGTAGGGTCGTAATTATAAGCACCGTTCCCGAGCGCATCACGCAAACACTTGTAACACCAATTATACGCATATGTTGGCTTCGCATATATAATAGTTCCATCCTTAACAATATACGGCTGAATAATTGCATAATAGCCTATAAGATTTGCACCGCCATTCACACCAAATATAAGACTACCGGCATCCGTATTATTATAAACCTTTGCAGATAATTCTTTAGTATAATCCTGTCCACATGATAACTTGTCAGACGTTACAACCGAACCTTCCATCTCAACCGCATACACATTACAAGTATTACTTGATAAGGTTTTGAACAGAGAGCCGGAATGACGACCACCGCCGCCGGAATAAGCTTTGCCAACCACAAGACGACCGGAAGAATCAATCGTTATATTTTCCTTAATTTTTTGAGAAAAACTACTACTCAAACCCATTGTTTCAAAAATACGTGATAACGAAGTCCAGATATTAGAATTCATATAAATACCATAGCTTTCATACGTATAATACAACTCATAACCTTCATTACGCAGATTATATAAATTTTTTATCTGCTGAGTGCTCATACGTGCAGTAAATTGCATAGTATAATTATCGGAATCAATCGGATCTACTGAAGCCATGCCATAATAGGGTAAGGATTCGTCATAATCACCTTTATCTTCGATCATATCATTCGCATTAATCGCACCTGAAGCATCACCAGTATTCAAATAATTCTGTGCAGCTTCTTTTGTATTAAATATATAATACCTTAATGTCCCAGAAAATTGATTTGTACAAAGACAAGAGCTTTTAGAATTTCTGTCTGAAAATACTGCAGTCCAGTAAAAATCGCTATTCCAATTAATATATTTATCATTGTACAAAACACCAAGATTATTATAAACGCCCGTTGTACTACCCACATAGAAAGCTATATATTTTTTTGATTCTGCCAGAGTCAAACTACCTTTATAGTATCCGGTAATAGTAGGATCATCCGAATAACTTCCACAATGACCACTCTGCACTACATATTCCATATTATCCTCTGCATAGGTCATTTCCGGAAATACAAATACAATAACAACGATAACAGCCAAACAAAATATTAATATCTTAATTCCAATACATTGAATATTAATTCTCAAAAAATATCACTCCTCTCAAACGGTATAAAAATAGGGCAGTAGCGGATATACTCCGAACTACCGCCCATAACCGATAATTGAAAACTATCGTGCGGTATTCTTCACACGGTTCACAATACCGAAGCCAGCAGGAACTAAAACAGCGAGCACAAACGCACAAGCCATAACGGGCTCGCCTTTAATTACATCCAGAATCCACGTCAGAACGGTTTTACCCAGTTCCAGAGCGGCAGACGCATCAAAAGCAGTTGTTAACATTGCAGTATCCATACTTATTTACCTCCTTTTCCAGACTTATTATCAGAAACGGCATTAGCGTCAGCCTGTGAGACATCACTAAATTCCTCAGGCGGTTCATCCTCCTTTGGTAAACCGTTTATGAACACATTGAAACCAAGATCACATTCACGACCACAGTCGGCACGTGAAAGACCGACGGCAAGATAGAAGCGGTCAGTAGTGAGAGTACATAAATCTTTATAAACTTCCTCACTGACAAACTTATCAAGCCGAGTGCCAGCCAATAACGGCAGCTCCGGACATCCGACAATGACAGCACCTATACGATACCATTCTTTACCAGATTTCTGACCAATCCCGGAAGTCATTCCGGTTAATACTACATCACAAATTACCTGCATAACTTATTCCTCCTTAAACTTTGCATAACTTTTGAAAAATTCCATATCTATATCAGTCATCCACTCCTTAAAATCCTGCTCCAGTTTCCACTGGTAAAACAGGATAGCGAACTGAACAACCAATAATATCAATCCTACAATGACAGTCATATCATCACCAACCTTGACAAACGGTACAAACCTGTACTAGAATAGCAGTATCGAGCTAGCGGATAAATCTACGTTTTTCCGCATGATATATCGAATAAATAGTAGTAGTTGCCATATATGGATTATTATATTATTATTTAGGAGGTGTTTTTATGGCAAAGGATTCTGAACATTATAAGAAAAAGGATCATGATCAGAAAGTTTTGTATCATGAGTTATTAAGCCAGCTTCCGCCATGTGCACGTGATTACCTGCGTGACAAAGACCTTACTACACAGGTAAGTACCCGTATTTCATATGCATATGATCTGCTGACCTTTTTCAGATATATAAAGAATATGAACCCATGTTTTAAATCAAAGGAAATTGTTAATATATCCTATGATGATCTGGAACTGTTTACATCCGATGATATATCTGAATACCAGCATTATCTGGAGTTCAGCACAGAGCGACTGGATGGTGAAAATCATGAAAACGGAAAACGATCCATTGCCCGCAAAATGGCGCCGTTACGAGGCTTATATGAATACCATCTAAAACATGACAATATTATCAAAAATCCTATGCTTTTGGTTCCAATGCCTCGAATAAAAAAGGATAAAAATATTGTCCGGATGACGGCTTTTGAAGTTCAGGATATTCTGGATGCGATTGAAAAAGGCAACGGTCAAATGTCCGAACGTCAGAGAAAAAGTTGTGAACGTACGAAACAACGGGATTTGGCCATTCTTACATTAATGTTAGGAACCGGCATCCGAGTTTCAGAATGCGTTGGTCTTGATATTACAGATGTTGATTTTAAGGTTAATTCTCTAACAATCGTCAGAAAAGGTGGCGGTCAGGATATCGTTTACTTTGGTGATGAGGTCCATCAGGTGCTTGAGGACTATATCGAGGGGGAACGGAAACATATTATAATTGCAGATGGCCAGGACAAAGCTCTCTTCATATCCTCAAAGGGAAATCGAATGAGTGTTGATGCCATTGAGCGTCTGGTTAAAAAATATGGCCGTATTGCAGTGCCAAACAAGAAAATAACCCCTCATAAGCTAAGAAGTACCTATGGTACTGCACTTTATCGTGAAACCGGCGATATTCGTCTGGTTGCGGATGTTCTGGGCCATGAAAACATTAATACTACCATCGATTACTATGCAGCTATTGAAGATGAACATAAGCGAAAGGCTGCCGGTGCCGTTTCCTTAAGAAATCGGAAAAATGGAAACGAATAGATCAAAATAAAATAAAGATTTAAAACAAAAATAAAGAATAAAGAATAGCAAAAATAAAGCTAATAGATAAAAGGAGCTAATTCATTATATGAAACCGCAAAAACTACTAACCTATACCCGAAAAGCAATTGAAAATTATCATATGATTGAGGAAGGCGATAAAATTGCCATCGGTATTTCCGGTGGAAAAGACAGCCTGACTCTTTTATATGCATTGAGCAGACTCAAAGAATTTTACCCGAAATCCTTTGAGTTAGTCGCATTGACCATTGACCTTGGGTTTGAAGGATATGACACCTCTCTCCTATCCCAATATGCCGATAGTCTGCATGTGCCCTATTATATAGAAAAAACACAGATTGCGGATATTGTCTTCACATATCGACAGGAAGAAAATCCCTGTTCTCTCTGCAGTCGAATGCGAAAAGGTGCCTTTAATGAACGTGCAAAGACCTTAGGCTGTAATAAAATCGCATATGCACATCATAAGGACGATGTCCTTGACAGTTTTTTAATGTCAATGCTATATGAAGGAAGAATCCATACCTTCTCCCCGGTCACCCATCTGGAACGTTCAGAGCTTACTTTAATCCGTCCGTTAATTTATGCTTACGAAGGAGAAATTAAATCCTTTGCAACTGAACAGCAGCTACCGGTCTGCAAAAATCCATGTCCTGCAGATGGTATTACAAAACGCCAGGAATCCAAAGATTTGCTCCTGGAATTGAAAAAAACCGTTCCCCAGGTTAAAGAACGGATTTTCTCAGCAATTACAGGTTTCGGAATGGATGGATGGTAAAATGGGATCTTAACGCGGCTCCTCTGCATAATATGGAATCAGGAGATAGCAGCCGCTTGTAATCTGATCATCATCAATGTGGTTCAACTCCTGAATTTCCTTTATAAATGCCTTACGGTTGGAATATCCTTCTGTTTTATAGGTGTCTGCAATCTCCCATAAGGTATCTCCCGGCTGAATTTCAATGCTGGTATAATATTTATGAAGTTCATGCTCCGAAGCCGCATTCACAGGCTTCCCTGTATTAAACAGGAATATGATCGGTATAATTGTTACCAACACTGTACAGATCGTATACAATGCTGCCTTCGGATGAAATATTAAAACAGAAGAAATCTGTTCTTTTATTTGCTCTTTTGAAACTGGCATATTTCGCAATACCTTCATATGTGTATTCATAATACATACCTCCTGTTAATTCTGATGATACCTCTATTTATTTGTGAACA
The DNA here is from genome assembly GCA_963626805.1 of Bacteroidales bacterium H4. Classification (GTDB taxonomy): domain Bacteria; phylum Bacillota; class Clostridia; order Lachnospirales; family Lachnospiraceae; genus CAG-632. The sequence goes on from CAVFXS010000036.1 coordinate 8,670, forward strand.
TTTGTTTGTGAATATAAGTTTATTATAACGAACAATTGTTTGCATGTCAATGGTTTTTAGAATAAATGTTCGGAAAGTTTGTTCGAAACATTTGTTTGCAAATTGTGCAAAAATGTGTTATAGTATATAAAACACATGTACGCTGAGGCTATGAATGACCTTATTACGACATTCCGGATAAGATCAGATCAATTATTTAGGAGGAGTTATATATGGCTACTGGAAAAATATCAGATAAGCAGCAAGAAATTTTAGAATATATGAAGGAAGAGATTCTCTCAAAAGGTTATCCGCCTTCAGTCCGTGAGATCTGCAGTGCGGTTCATCTGAAGTCTACTTCTTCTGTTCATGCACATCTGGAGACTCTTGAGAAGAATGGTTATATCAGAAGGGATCCGACCAAGCCTCGTGCAATTGAGATTGTAGATGACTCATTCAATCTTACACGGCGTGAGCTTGTAAACGTACCGATCTTAGGTGATGTTGCTGCGGGACAGCCCTTACTTGCGATTGATAATATTATGGGTTACTTCCCTCTCTCTCCGGAATTTGTCAATAACAAACAGACCTTTATGTTACATGTAAAGGGTGAAAGTATGATTAATGCCGGTATTTTCAATGGAGATCTTCTGGTCGTAGAACAGACCTCCGTTGCCCGAAATGGTGAAATTATAGTTGCGTTAATAGAAGATTCTGCTACTGTTAAGACCTTCTATAAGGAAAAGGATTACATACGGTTGCAACCGGAAAATGATACCATGGATCCTATCATTGTAAAAGATGTTACCATTTTAGGACGAGTAATTGGATTATATCGTCAGTTTTAAGAATCAGACAATTATTAAACTAAAGCAAAGATGTGCATATGCGATTTTATTAAATGAATTGGAATAAGTAAAAATAGAAATGAAGTAAAAACAGATGGTTCATAGAATGTTTTTGGCATCTGTGAACCATCTGTTTATTATTTGCGTTTATTGCTTATAGTCATTCCCTTTTGATTCCCGGTTATTATTCTAAGAATATACCACATCACAGTAAAATCCGGTTTTATTCTCCTTGCAGCTGGCATATCGATATCGTACAACTGATCCCTCGTTAAACCGTACAAACATCTGTGAGTATGGATATCCAACCTTTCCTATCATCCGCTGAAACTGAACCTGTGCTTCCTCAAGGCTAAAATCAGTGAGTTTCACATCCACCACCAGGCGATTATAATGAATGGTCACACAATAACTTTTCAGTTCCTTACAATCTGCCAGATAATGGTTAAATGCACATTCCACCTCCGGATCAGTCGATAAATGAATATATTTTAAATATTCGTTAAATACTCGAAACATCTTTTCTCCTGCCTTCCCACTCATCTCAAATCCTGATGTAATATCTTGATATTACTGTGTAGCCTATACTGCATCTGAGCTTGTATCTCCATCGGAGTGTATTTTAACAGAACTCTGAATCTCCCAATGTTCTTCAGTCGCAGCATCTTCCGGCTTCACATCTGGTAATGCCTTAAATACTTCTACAAATTTATCAAAATTATCCTTAAACAGTTCTACTACCTTCGGATCAAACTGCGTACCACTACCAAGTGAAATCTCATTATAGGTCTGCGCCAGTGTCCATCCCTCTTTATAGCACCTGGATGCAGATAATGCATCAAACACATCTGCAAGTGCCATTAAACGGCTGACATATGCGATCTCTTCCCCCTTCATACCAAGGTATCCCTTACCATCCCAACGCTCATGATGTTGCAATGCAATAGTTCTCGCAATTTCCATGATTTCGCCGGTTGTATTATGTAAAAGTGCTTCACCATATAATACATGGTTTTTAACAACCGCATATTCTTCGTCCGTAAGCTTGCCCGGTTTATTCAGAATCTCTTCCGGAATCATTAATTTACCGATATCATGCATCATTGATGCCGTACAGACCATATCTGTATAATTGGGATCAAATCCGGATGCCTCACATAAAATTTTAACATATTTTGAAACCCTGCGTACATGCTCACCGGTTGATTTTGATTTTGATTCACAGATATTGGAGAAAGAAAGAATAATTTCCTCCTGAGAATTCTTCAATTGCTGCGAATATAAAAAAATATCTGACATCATTTCATTATTTCGGTCCACGATAAAATATGCAACAAATGACATAAATACCAGAACTAATTCCTTAGGAAGAAAATTATAAAAGATGGCACCTTCAATACTCTGAGCCAACGGATCATTCGGAATCAATCCAAAATAAAGGTTGAAAAATGCAGATCCTAAAATACATGCTGTATTTACCAGCGTTGTAAACAGAACCAGTACCCGGTTATAATAAAGAGACGCAATCAACAATGGAAACAGTACAATGGCGGATGCATAATAGGAAAGAAATGAACAAAGTACCGCACTTACCAGGGAGGTGCAAATAACAACTAGATACATAATAAAATTCTTTTCGATTTTCAGGCAATTAATGAAAAGTGTTGGTATTAACAATAAAAAGCTACAACTGGCAAGGCAAAAAGTAATGGCTGCCTTATCAAAGTCAATCAGGTTACTGAAAACAAGGCACCATATGATTAACAGTAAATATAAGGTATACCGTAAAGTTCTTGCCACAATATTATTAATCTTTACGTTGTTAAATTTCAAAAATAAATCTAAATCCATACGCCCACCCAAACTTATTATGATATAACTATAATGCTTAGTAATACCAATGTCAACATTATAAAGAGGATTTATCTACTGGAACACCATCTCTCCAGATGCGTTCCAGATCATAGAATAACCGGTCCTCTTTGGAAAAAATATGGACGATTACATCGGAGTAATCCATCAGGATCCAGCTCGCACTGTTATACCCCTCCGTCTGATGAAGCGCATATCCTGCCTTATGACAATCCTCTCCCACATTATCTGCCAGTGCCTGAACCTGATTACGGTTGGTACCGTTGGCAATAATGAAATAATCAGCAATCGTTGATATCTGGGAAATATCAATAATCCGGATATCTTCTGCTTTTTTTTCTTCCAGTGAATGAACGATCAGTTTTGCTAATTCCTTTGCACTCATATTATTATCTCCTGTTATTTCCTTCTACATAGAATCGATAAGTTTCCTTTGAAATCGGATCGATTTCACGATTTTCCTGATCCAGATAATCTAACACGCTGGTCAGGATGTGTACCAGACAAATGTCTAAATCCGTAAATGCCTCCCTCCGAATCTGGGGAAGCTCCGGCAGCATTTTTCGATTCGGTTCAATATAGTCTGCAATATAGATAATTTTGTCCAGATTTGACATATTCGGGCATCCGGTCGTATGCCAGGTAATCGCAGACAGGATTTCCCGGTCTTTAATTTTATATTTATCTTTGGCAATGGCAGCTCCAAGCTTTGCGTGAAGCAATTCCGGATTCTGACGTTCATAATCAGAAATGGACAATCGATATTTTTCACATTTTGTCAGCTTCTCTTCAGTCGGATAATTCTTAGCACAGTCGTGCAGTAATCCGGCAATGGCAGCCTGTTCCATATTGACTCCATGACACATTGCCATAGCGGCTGCTGTATATTCCACCCCCAGACTATGTTCAAATCGTTTGGCGGTCAGTCGCTCTTTCAGCTTCTCACGTATTTCTATTCGATCCATCCTCTCGACTCCTTCCTCATAATGTAAGGGATTTATATTGTACTATATAGCTGATGCTCATCAATATAAGCTCTCACTTCAGCCGGAGTCCATTCTGCGGTTGACTGATGCTCCCTGATTGCATTCCGTATTTCAGTTGAAGAAATATTCATCATCGGCACATTTAGAAATGAAATCCGAGCTTCCGGAATCTCCAGCAGCAATTCTTTCCTTGCTGTATGTAGCACCTGTGAATCCGCACCGGGTCTGGATGCACAGAGAAACGCACACTCTCGCAGCAGAGATGAATACTCCCGCCATTCCCTGAAATGAACCAGAGAATCCCCACCGATAATAAAATAAAGCTGAGCATCCGGATGTAACCGGTGCAATTCCCGTATCGTATCAATTGAATACGTCGGACCGCTTCGTTTAAGCTCAATATCCGAAAAACTCATATACGGATAATCCTTAATTGCCAGCCGAATCATTTCGCTGCGCAGATCCGGAGCCAATAACTCGCTGGACTCCTTATAAACCGGAAGCCGATTCGGAATCACCAGAATCCGATCCAGATGAAATTGTCGATAGGCACACTGTGCTAGCACTAAATGTCCGTTATGAATCGGATTAAAGGTGCCACCCATAATGCCGATTTTCTCAACTGCATCCATAGACAACTCCTGCTTTATTTCCTATTTGGGTAACATAATCTTTTTATGGTCGCGTGATTCCTTATATAATACAATCTTTTTACCAATCACTTGAACCACCTGCGCTCCGGAACGCTCTGCAATCAAAACAGCTAATTCCTTCGGATCATCTGCACAGTTTTTCAGGACACTGATTTTGATTAATTCCCGCTTTTCTAACGCTTCTCTGATTCCTTCTATAAATTCCGGAGTGACGGAAGCTTTACCGACCTGGTAGATCGGATCTAAATTCATTGCCAATCCCTTTAGATAGGCACGTTGTTTACTTGTCATACCCCTGCTCCTTATCTGTTACTCATCTCGGTATCTGTTATTTATAGTAATCAAATGATAATCCATATAACCGTACCGTATCTCCATCCTGAATGCCCAATGCTTCCAGCCGGTCTAAAATACCGTTTTTCTTCAGGAATTCCTGAAAGAACCGGAAGCCCTTTTCTGACTCCAGATTCGTGTATCCAAGCATACGCTCGATTCTTGGACCCTCTACCACATATTCCTGTTCCTTTTCGTCATAATATACTTCAAACGGCAAAGTTACATCATCCGCAAATACAGACGGATCAAATTCGGGCTCAAACTCGATATTCTCCTGCGGAAGCTCTTTTAAGACGCCCTGTACATACCGGAGAAGCTCTTTCACACCGCTTCCTGAAACAGCTGAAATCGGAAATACCGGTATCTGGTATGGTTCTACCTCATCCCGGATCATCTCCAGAACCGTCTCCTGTTCCATCGGAGACATTACGTCTATTTTATTTGCAGCAATGATCTGCGGCTTGGATTCTTTTGTAATCCCGTACTTTTCAAGCTCATTCCAGATCGCAAGAATGTCATTCACCGGATCCCTGCCCTCTGTAGAGGCTGCATCGATCAGATGAATCAGCACCTTTGTACGTTCAATATGGCGTAAAAATTCCAGACCAAGACCGGTTCCTTCTGCGGCACCTTCTATGATTCCCGGAATATCAGCAATTACAAAGCCCTGCCCGTCTCCCAGATCAACGACTCCAAGATTCGGCTGAAGGGTCGTAAAGTGATAATTGGCGATCTTCGGCCGGGCATTGGTTACGCTGGAAAGGAAGGTAGACTTTCCGACATTCGGAAATCCAACCAGTCCGACATCTGCAATAACCTTCAGTTCCAGAGTCAGCCACAATTCCCTGGCATCCTGTCCCGGCTGTGCATACTTCGGTGCCTGCATGGTAGAGGTTGCATAGTGCATGTTTCCTTTACCGCCACGACCGCCTTTCAGTAATACAACCGGTTCTTTCCGGTTTGCCATATCCAGAATCACCTTTCCGGATTCTGCTTCCCGGATGATCGTGCCAGGCGGAACCTTCAGTACAATATCCTTACCGTCTGCTCCATGGCATCGTCTCTTACCGCCTTCTTCGCCATCTTCAGCCTTATATTTCCGGTTATGTCTGAAGTCACCAAGGGTATTCAGTCCTTCGTCCACCACGAAGATAACATCTCCGCCGCGACCGCCGTCTCCGCCATCCGGTCCGCCGTCCGGTACATATAATTCTCTTCGAAAACTTACATGACCGTCACCGCCTTTGCCGGAACGGACATAGATTCTTGCCTGATCTGCAAACATATTCTCACCTGACTTTCTGATACCTTCCTCTAAAAAAAGGGACACTAACAAGTAGTGTCCCCATAGAAATTCTTATTCGTTAACAACCGGGTAAATAGAAACCTGCTTCTTGTCTCTGCCTTTTCTTTCGAAACGAACAACACCATCTACTAAAGCAAATAATGTATCGTCTCCGCCCTTACCCACATTAACACCTGGATGAATCTTAGTTCCACGCTGTCTGTATAAGATGTTGCCAGCCTTTACAAACTGTCCGTCAGCTCTCTTAGCACCAAGTCTCTTAGACTCAGAGTCACGACCGTTCTTTGTAGAACCAACACCCTTTTTATGAGCAAAAAATTGAAGGTTCATTTCCATCATAACTGTTACACCTCCTTAGTGTTAACTTTTAAATACTTTTTACCGTATTGCTGTTCAATACCCTTTAATCCAACCACCATACTTCGAAGAATCAGATCCGCTTCCGCGGATACCGGTGCATCCAGACGATAATCCATCATCCCCTGTTCTGCGTTCTCCTCCAGTCCGTAACGACTGTCTGTCAGCTCATCAATCGAATTGATTGCTGTGATCGTCAACACAGACACCGCACTGCATATAATATCCATTCCGCTTTCTGCATAACCGGCATGCCCGGATGCTTGAAAGCCACAGATACGATTTGTCTTTGATTCATGATAAATGGTTATATAAATCATCGGGGTATCCTAATTAAGCATTGATTGCTTTGATCTCAACCTTTGTATATGGCTGTCTGTGTCCCTGCTTCTTGTGATAGCCGGTCTTTCTCTTGTACTTATACACGATAACCTTCTTGCTCTTGCCTTCGCCTACAACTTCTGCTGTAACCTTAGCATTTGCTACCTTATCACCGCAAAGAACATCTGTGTCGTTATTTACGACTACAACATCATCAAATGTAACAGTTTCACCTGTTGCAGCATTTAACTTCTCTACATAAATGATATCGCCTTCAGCTACCTTGTACTGCTTGCCACCTGTTGCAATAATTGCGTACATATTGGTATCCTCCTTTTATCATTACTCGCCAGTTTCGGTGATGTCTGATGACATACTTCGACCCCACTGTGCGGCATACTCATATATTATAACGAGCGTTCAAATAATTGTCAAGAATAAACCGTTTCTTTTTCTAATTTTTTTGGCTGATCTGTTCTGCCAGTGATTTCCGGACTTTCTTCCGGGTGAGCTCTATCAGATTCAACCTCGTCATATCAATATAATTTGTCGGAATCCGATCCTGCCGTAACCGGTTACACAGATGTTCAATCAGCTCTTCACGATTCTCCAGCTTCTCCATGTCAATAAAATCAATCATGATAATGCCGGACAAATTACGTAATCGCAGCTGCCGCACGATCTCGTCTGCGGCTTCCATATTGACCTTTTTCAGATGCTGTTGCTTTCGATTGCGATTGATTGCCTTTCCTGTATTGACATCGATCACAACCATAGCCTCTGTCTGTTCGATCACAAGGTATGCACCGGAGCTTAACCATACCCGCTTTCCGGTTACTTCTTTCCAGTCACGATCCAGACGATATATCGCATATAGCGGCTGGAATTCTGTCTCATATAACTGTAGCTGCACATCCGGATGCTGCGATCCATATTCCTCCAGACTCTCATAAATATCCGATAAATCGGTAATAATCCTTGTAAAAGTCTGACCGGTATAATCATCCAGCAGCTGTATCAATGGCGAACGCTCCTGATACAGACAGGAAAACGTCTTATGACAGGCTGCATGCTCTACAATCTCCATCAGCTGCACTAAAAGCCGTTCAAACTCCAGTTCAACCTCTTCCTGATTTCGCTCATAGGCATTGGTCCGGATGATCACACCATAGCCCTCCGGCAGGCGTTCAAACAGAGCCGCTTTTAACTGCTTTATCTTCTCATCGTTCGGAAGCTTCTTGGAAACACCCACCATACGTGCTCCCAGGGTAACAACGACCAGATTTCCGGTCAGATGAAGATCCGAACCGACCAGCGGTGATTTGGTCTTAATGGCCTCCTTGGTCACCTGCACAAGCAGCTCATCCCCAATCGTCACGTCCTCTGTCCGCTTCTGATTCAGGAAAATGTGCTTATTATCTGTCAGAGAATAAAAGCATACCACTCCGGGCTGCACTTCAACAAATGCGGCATCCAGATTCTTCACAATATTCTGCACCCGGCCCACATAGATATTACCGAGAATGGATGCCGGCGGCAGAACATTTAATTCTGTCAGCCTTCCATCCTCATAATAGCACGCACATTTATGCGACTCATATTCTGTTATCATAAGCTCACTATTCATAAAAATGCTCCCCTGCCTCTAATAAGGAAACCAGCTTACCGGCTTCATTCTGCATATATGTTTCCAGACGGTGAACCTGAAATGCCAGCTTCTGGTAATCACGGTTTAAATAACGACAAAATCCCTCCATAACCAGCTCCGGCTTGATATTATCGACACTTCCGGTAGATAACAGCATATAAATTCCGTTCTCTCCAGCTTCCAGCTTATAAATAAACGGTTTGATATCCATCTGTGTTTCTTTTGTTTTGGACACCTTAACCACTTCGATTCGTTCCTGTGAATAAAAGGCTTCCAAAGCATCCGTAAAATCACGAATATCACCATAACCTTCCCTGCATGTGATCAGATAATCAGAAGCTGCCACGACAGCCATCGCCGTCTTTGCCCCTTCCTTCAGCTGAACAATATCTTTCACTTCCATTCCCGGCGCCATGGTCGCATTCAGCCGTGCGACCATATCCTCACTGGATGTCAGGGAATTCATTTCTGCATCAAAATACTCCCCTTCACTGGTCACACCCAGTCCTAGCGGTGCCGCAAATGTGATCAGCTGATGTGGACTGTATCCCTGGGAATATGCCACATCCAGTCCGGCCCGTCGAATCGCCTTTTGGAAATAACGCATAACGTCCAGATGCCCGATATAACGGAGAACTCCTGTTTTTGCATATTTAATTCTTATTTTCAAAACAGACACCTCCTCCAAAGCGGGCCGCTCCGCAGCCGGAACATTTCTGCTTGCAGTTCGGTGTAACCTCTGCTCTTTTTGCCCGCTCCCATTCCTGGATAAAGAATTGCTTGGTCACTCCGATATCAATAAAATCCCATGGAAGAATCTCATCGATCGAACGCTCCCTGTGGATATAGAAATCAATATCGATCTTATGATCTTTAAATGCCTGATCCCAGGTCTTCTGATGGAACATTTCATGCCATGCATCAAACATACAGCCATTCCGATATGCCTGCAGGATCGCAGGTGCCAGCTTCCGGTCACCTCTGGCGAAAATTCCTTCCATGATCGTCAGGTCCGCATCATGATACCGATAGCTTAGACTCTTCCGGTTCTTCTGCTGGAAGAAATGATCCTTCACAAAATGCGCTTTCTCCAGAAACTCTTCTTCGGTATTCATGGCTGCCCACTGAAATGGTGTAAACGGTTTTGGCACAAAGAAAGAAGAACTGGCAGTGATGGACACCTTGCCGATCCGCTCTTCCTTCGGAATCGTATAATAATCAACCGCCAGCTGTTCACACAGCTCCGGAATGGCCTTTAAGTCCTCTTCTGTCTCTGTCGGCAGGCCTACCATAAAATAGAATTTCACCTTATTCCATCCGCCCTGAAATGCCTTCATGGCACCTTCCCGGATCATATCCTCCGTCAGACCTTTATTAATGACATTCCGTAATCTCTGGCTTCCGGCCTCCGCCGCAAATGTAAGACTGCTTTTCTTAATATCCTGTACACGTTTCATAACATCCAGGGAAAACGAATCGATTCGTAAGGACGGAAGTGCAATATTGACCTTTAACTTTCCCATTTCCTCGATCAGAAACTCCGTCAGCTCCGGCAGTCCTTCATAATCACTGGAACTTAAGGAACTCAGAGTAATCTCCTCATGACCTGTGTTCTTTATCATTTCCAGTGCATACTGCTTCATCAGCTCCACATTCTTTTCCCTGGTCGGGCGATAGATTGCTCCTGCCTGACAGAACCGGCAGCCCCGGATACAGCCTCTTTGAATCTCCAGTGTGACACGATCCTGCGTTGCCTTGATGTATGGAACGATCGGCTTCATCGGATACGGTACGGAATCAAAATCCATTACCACCTGTTTCCGGATCTTTCGTTTGGCGTACGGATTATTCGGTTCAAAGCTTTGAATCGTTCCATCCTCATGATATGTTACATCATAAAACTGCGGAACATAGATGCCTTCTATTTCTGCTGCCATTTTCAGAAACTGATACCGTGTACCGCCCTTCTTCCGATTCTCCTTATAAGCATCCAACAGCTGTCCATATACGGTTTCGCCCTCACCGATATAAAACAGGTCAAAGAAATCAGCAATCGGCTCCGGATTATAGCTGCACGGGCCTCCGCCGATCACAATCGGATCGGTTTCTCCACGCTCCGTTGCAATCAGGGGAATCTGACTCAGATCCAGAATCTGCAGGATATTGGTATAACACATTTCATACTGAAGTGTAATACCAAGGAAATCAAACTCCCGCACCGGATCCTGAGACTCCAGTGCAAACAGCGGAATTCCTTTCTGCCGCATAATCGCATCCAGATCCGGCCACGGAGAATAAACACGTTCACACCAAACATCCTCCATACGATTAAACATATCATACAGAATCTGGATTCCAAGATGTGACATTCCGATCTCATAGGCATCCGGAAAGCACATGCAGAACCGGACTGCCACAGATGATTTATCCTTTATTACACTATTTACTTCATTTCCTATATAACGTGCCGGCTTCTCGACCGCCATCAGTATCTCATCGGATAATGATAATCTTTCCATTCGTAGTAATCCTTTATTTCATCTATTTATATGCGAAAGACGGAAGGGTTCTTAAGAATCCTTCCGAATCAATCACCTTTTATTCTAATCCCGGTTGTCAGAATTACTCGATTACAACCTTATAAATATTCTTCTTACCCTTACGGATAATGATAGAACCATCTGTAATATCAGATTCTTCTAACTTTCTTGCAGGATCTGTAATCTTCTCATCGTTGATCTTAACACCGCCCTGCTCCATGTTACGACGTGCATCGCCACGTCCGCTGCAAAGCTTAGTATCCACAAGGACCGAAATAAGGTCGATGCCTTCCTCAAACTGTGCCTTGGTATAGGTAATTGATGGCATATGCTCACTGACACCGCCGCTGGCAAATACTGTCCGTGCTGCTTCCTGTGCCTTCTTAGCCTCCTCCTCACCATGAACGATCTTGGTAATCTCATATGCGAGGACTTCTTTTGCCTTATTGATCTCCGCACCCTCCAGTGCACCCAGACGGCGTACCTCATCCATAGGCAGGAAGGTTAATAAGCCCAGGCAACGCTCTACATTGCCATCTTCAATATTTCTCCAGTACTGGTAGAACTCGTATGGGGTTGTCTTCTTCGGATCAAGCCATACAGCCCCCTTCATGGTCTTACCCATCTTCTTACCGTCTGAAGTAGTAAGCAGGGTAAATGTAAGACCAAATGCAGGATCCTTCGCCGGGATCACGCCATCCGGGCTTTCTGCGATCTTCTTACGGCGGATCAGGTCGGCACCGGCCAGGATATTGGACCACTGATCATCGCCACCCATTTCTACTTTACAGCCATACTTCTTATTTAACATATAGAAGTCATATGCCTGCATCAGCATGTAATTGAACTCGAAGAACGTCAGACCATTCTCCATACGCTGCTTATAGCACTCTGCGGTCAGCATACGGTTTACGGAGAAATGCACACCAATCTCGCGTAAGAATGTTACATAATTCAAATCCAGTAACCAGTCTGCATTATTTACCATGATCGCCTTATCATCATCAAAATCAATGAAATGTGATAACTGCTCTTTAAAACGGTTTGCATTATGATCGATCGTTTCTCTGGTCATCATGGTTCTCATGTCGGATTTACCACTTGGGTCACCGATCATGGTAGTACCGCCACCGATCAGAGCAATCGGAGTATGGCCATGCTGCTGCATATGCATCATAGCCATAATTGTAAGGAAATGCCCAACTGTCAGACTGTCAGCTGTAGCGTCAAATCCGATATAAAACTTAACCTTCTCTTTTCCAAGTAAATCCCGTAACTGCTCATCATGGGTTGTCTGTGCAATAAATCCACGTTCTTTTAAGACGTCAAATACATTCTCTTCCATTGTATATCTCCTTTAATAATTTGTTGTAAAATAATTCAATATTTCCAATACATATTGATATGTTCGCTCCACAGATGAAATGCTCATCCGCTCCTTCGGTGTATGAATATCCAGAATATCCGGTCCGGTTGATACAATATCAAGCTGTGGCATCCTGGATAAGAGGATTCCACATTCCAGTCCGGCATGGATTGCCTCAACGACTGCTTCTTTCCCGAACCTATTCTGATAAATCAGTTTCATCGCATCCCGCAGCCGGGAATCCTCCCGATACTGCCAGCCAGGATATTCAGACTGCATAACGGAATGAAATCCGTAAATCCGTGCAGTTGCCTGTATTTGCTGCTCTAATAATTTTAGAGCTGCCGGATTACTGCTCCGATTTGAAATTTCAATATAAATCTCATTCTCCTCCGTCCGAACAATCGCCAGATTCAGAGAAGTTTCCGGTAATCCATCAATCTGCTGGCTCATCTGCTGAACCCCATTCGGTAATTCCAGCAACAACCGGATAACTGCCTGCGTATCCTCCGGAGAAAGCACGTCCAAATGACCATTTTTCACCTTGTATTCTACGCCGCAAGGCTGAATCTCTATCAAAATATCCGCATCGGAATCCTGATAAGCCGATGCAAACAAGGACTGATACTGACTGATCAGTTGCTCTGCCTGCCGGATATCCTCTTCCGAACGGAACAAAACAACCGCTGTTGTGTCTACCGGAATTGCATTATGCTTACTGCCGCCAGTTACAGATGCCAGATAAAAATCCAGTTTCTCAGATAATGCAGTCAATATAGTTGACATAACTTTATTGCTGTTGCATCGTTTTTTCTGAATCTCCACTCCGGAATGCCCGCCCTTTAATCCATGAACATGAATTATATGCGGAATCCCCGTCTGTGACAGCTTCTGACATTCCCGGTGAAGATCTATGGTCGAACCACCGGCACAGCCAACCGTCAGAACTCCTTCATCCTCACTGTCCAGATTCAGAAGGTACGTTGCTTTCAGATCTGTGGTATCCAGATTCATGGCTCCATCCATACCGACCTCTTCCTCTGTGGTGAATACCACCTCCAGCGGTGGATGTACCAGACTGTCATCCTCGAGTATGGCAAGCACCATTGCCACTGCGATCCCGTCATCTCCGCCAAGTGTCGTACCGTCTGCAGTCACATAATCTCCGTCGATCCGGAGCTTCAGTCCGTCTGTTTCAAAATCATGTGTGCATCCGGATTCTTTCTCACAGACCATATCCAGATGTCCCTGCAGCATCAGAGTCGGTGCCTGCTCGCATCCTTTGGATGCCGGCTTATGGATCACAACATTATTCCATGCATCCTGTCTGACCATCAGACCAAGTCCCTCTGCCACCGCAACACAATAATCACTTACTGCCTTTGTATTATAGGAACCACGTGGTATATTCGATATTTCTTCAAAATAGTAAAAAACTCTATTCGGATTTAAATGACTTAACACACCCATGATCATAATACTCCTATTAATGCTTAATTCTTAAAACTATGAATCGGCGCCGGAATCCTTCCGCCACGATTAATAAATGCATCACAATTATATGGATTTACATGCATGATCGGTGCATGTCCGAGCAATCCGCCAAATTCTGCATGTTCGCCTTCTTTTTTACCGATTACCGGAATGATCCGGACTGCAGTTGTCTTCTGGTTCACCATACCAAGTGCCATCTCGTCTGCAATAATGCCGGAAATGGTAGTTGCCTTTGTATCACCAGGAATCGCAATCATATCAAGACCTACGGAACATACACAGGTCATCGCTTCCAGCTTTTCAATTGTCAGTGCGCCGCAGCTTGCAGCATCGATCATTCGCTGATCCTCACTGACCGGAATAAATGCGCCGCTCAGACCGCCTACATAAGAGGATGCCATAACGCCACCCTTCTTCACCTGATCATTTAATAATGCCAGTGCTGCGGTTGTACCAGGTGCACCTGCATATTCCAGACCGATTTCTTCCAGAATCTCACCAATACTGTCTCCTACTGCCGGTGTCGGTGCAAGTGACAGGTCAATAATACCAAACGGCACACCCAGACGCTTGGATGCTTCCTGTGCAACCAGCTGTCCGACACGGGTGATCTTAAATGCTGTCTTTTTAATTGTCTCACACAATACCTCAAAATTCTCACCACGAACCGATTCCAGTGCAGTCTTAACTACACCCGGACCGCTGACACCGACATTAATGATCTTATCTGCCTCTGTAACACCATGAAAGGCACCTGCCATAAACGGATTATCATCCGGTGCATTACAGAACACAACGAACTTTGTACAGGCACAGGAATCCTGCTCCTTGGTCAGCTCTGCAGCCTTTTTGATCATTTCACCGATCAGCTTGACTGCATCCATATTAATACCAGTCTTGGTAGAACCGACATTCACAGAACTACATACAACATCGGTTTCTGCCAATGCATTTGGAATGGAACGGATCAGCAGTTCATCGGCCGGTGTCATTCCCTTGGTCACCAGTGCCGAATATCCACCGATGAAATTCACCCCAACGGTTTTGGCAGCTCTGTCCAGTGTTCTGGCAATTGTCAGAAAGTCTTCTGCCTTATGACATACACCACCTCCCACCAGACTGATCGGAGTCACGGAAATCCGCTTATTTACAATCGGAATACCATACTGCAGCTCAATATCTTCGCCAACCTTTACCAGATTTCTTGCAGAGGTTGTAATTTTATCATAAATCTTATCGCATACTTCGTCTAATGTACTGCCGGTACAATCTAACAGGCTGATACCCATTGTGATCGTCCGGACATCCAGATTCTCCTTCTGGATCATTTCATTGGTTTCATTTACCTCACGTATGTTAATCATAGTCTGCCTCCGTTATCTTAGATTCTATGCATCATGTCGAAAATTTCTTCCTTCTGCAGGTTGATCACAACGCCAATTTCCTCACCAAGCTGTACAAGTTCTTCAGAAAGAGTTTTAAATTTCTTTAAGGATGCTTCGGTATCCACGATCATCATCATGTTAAAATAATCCTGTACAATGGTCTGGGAAATATCCAGAATATTTACCTGATTATCTGCAAGATATGTACATACCTTTGCAATGATTCCTACGGTATCTTTTCCTACAACTGTAATGACTGCTTTTTTCATGGTAATCTCCTTAATTTATGTATTTGTCATCGACCCGCTCCCATAGATTCCAATGTGGGATCAATGATAGATTTCAATACTGCATCTATCCGACGTACAAAACCTCCGAATGCTCGTTTCTGCGTGCCACGGATAAATGAAAATCCCGGATATCATTCGTAAACGGATTCTCCGCTAGTTTCTGTGCAACGGTTTCATATGCCAGCTCTGCGACATTGTTTTCCTTGCTTAAATGACCAAGCATGATTCCGCGTATATGGTCATTCAGAAGCTCCTTAATAAACTGTCCGGAACGCTCATTGGACAAATGACCATGGTCTCCCAGAATCCGTTGCTTTAGCGGATAAGAATACGGACCAACCAGTAACATATTGACATCATGGTTGGACTCAATAAAGAGCAGATCGGAATCCTTTAGTTTTTCAATCAGATAATCATTGTAATCCCCAAGGTCAGTACAGAGACTGGTCTTATGTTCCTGATGATAAAACTGATAGCAGACCGGGTCGGCTGCATCATGCCAGGTTCTGGATGCCTCAATTGTCATATCTTGTATTTGAAATGGTTCATCCGGCTGGATTTCAATGAATTTTGAAGCATCCAATTCTCCCAGTGAGGTTGTCTGTTTAATTGCCTCCAGCGTAGCCTTTGTGCCATATACCGGAACCGAATATTTACGGGTAAATACTCCCAGTCCCTGAATATGATCCGAATGCTCATGTGTGATCAGAATACCCTGAATATCCTCCGGTGCCATATCGATCGCATGGAGTTCATCTACGATCCGCTTTTTACTTACGCCGGTATCTACCAGCAAATGGGTCTCTTCCGTTCCCACATAGATGCAATTGCCACTGCTTCCGCTTGATAAGCTGCATAAATGCATGATTTCAGCTCCTGTTCTTTCGTAAATGGACACACTTGCCCATAATCGTGAAATATTATAGCATAGGCGGAGGGATTACGCAAATTCTATTTTGGATACTCACAAAAAATAAGATCACCTGATTTTTCAGATGATCTTATTTTTTATCCCTGCCACAGTACTTTGGATGAATATTCGGATACCATCAGTTTCTTGCATAATTCATGATCCGTGATTCGGACAAAATCTCCGTTTTGATAATATCTCCATGAATCAACTTCTTTTTTTCCATTCCAGTTCATTTCCACAATCTTGAAAAACTGTCGGATTGTCAGCCGATCCTGATTGTTTTTCATCGCAGAATAACTATCTTCGTATGTCATTCTGTCAACAATGACCGTGCCCTCCTCATAATTGTCATCGGATAAAACAGTACAAATGATCAGTTTACAGCGTTTATGTCCCTTCTGAAGTTTCTCATAAAAAGCTTTTTCAAAGAACAGGCATAACAGTTCAAAAACTACGGAATATATGATCGCGCCGATACAGATTCGGAACAGGACATCCAGGTTTATCTTCTGAATCCACGGATCTGCCAGCACATAAAATATCGTTGTTAGCGGAACCCCCAGAAATATCTGGATAAATATATTCAGAAAGCCAGCCGTCTTTTTTATATTACGGGTATTGGTGAAATTTCGGATAATATATGTAATAATCAGTACTCCGACCACGCTGCATAACACATAGATCAATAATGGCAGATAACCATTACCTGCAAAGTTCCATTGCCAGGTTCTCTGTACTCCCAGATCGAATTCAAAAAAACATCTGACATCCCCGTCTTCCGAAAACTGAAAGATTACCAACAGTCCAAGAACAATTCCCAATAATAGTTTTAATATCTCTTCTACTCGTTTTTTCATACTTTAACTTCCATTCTGCTATTATTTCAGACTCTATAAATGCATGGTAACAGATAAAACAATTTCTGTCAATTACTATTATTACCAATTACCATGCTGTGCTGAATTACAATTTGTACTATAATCGATTTACCTGTCTCAAAAACATCCCTCAGTGATTAGACATATGTTCGGTTTTGATTTTTTCCGCCAGATCATTCAGGTACACCCAACGTTCCATCCTCTCTTCCAGCTGTTGCTCCAGAGCCTCTTTTTCATCGGTATACTCTGTCAGCTTCACAAAATCCGTAGCCGCCTTCGGCATCAGCTGTTCCAATTCTGCAATCCGGTCTTCCAGCTTCGCAATATCTTCGTCTATCGTTTCATATTCTTTCTGTTCTTTATATGAGAATTTCAGACGATTATCCGGCTTTTTCCAGCTCTTACCTGCCTCACTGTCCTCCGATGGCTTTCTGCTATCTGCTTTACCGGCTGCTTTACCCTTATCACCGGAACCATTCTGATTCATCAAGTCCGATTCCATATCCCCATATAACTCCTGATGTTTCCAGTAATAATCTGTATAATTTCCCTCATATTGGCGAATGCCGTCCGGTTCAAAGGCAAAGATCCGGCTCACAACACGATCCAGAAAATATCGGTCATGGGATACCACAATTACAATGCCTTCAAATCGGTCCAGATAATCCTCCAGCACATTCAGGGTCTCGATATCCAGATCGTTCGTCGGCTCATCTAAGACTAATACATTCGGAGATGCCATCAGGATCCGCAGCAGATATAATCTTCGTCTTTCTCCACCGGACAGCTTTTCAATCGGTGCCCACTGCTTGGCTCCGTCAAATAAAAAACGCTCCAGCATCTGGGATGCCGTAATCTTGCCATCCGTTGTGGTTACATATTCACCGACCTCTTTAATATAATCAATGGCTTTCATGGAGTGATCCATATATTCCGATTCCTGTGAGAAGTATCCGATCTGAATGGTCTGTCCCACTTCAATCTCACCGGAATCCGGTGCCAGCACACCTGTCAGTATTTTGATCAATGTTGTCTTGCCGCATCCATTTTTCCCGATAATGCCGATCCGGTCACTTCTCAGAAAATGATAAGAAAAATCCCGAATTAAGCTTCGATTCCCATAGGACTTTGAAATATGCTTTAACTCGATCGTTTTGTTTCCCATTCTGGTCGTAATGGAGTCCAGCTCCAGCTTTCGCTTCTCCTGAATATCCTTGATCTCCTGCATGGCATGAATCCGGTCAATATGTGCCTTCTGCTTCGTGCTTCTGGCTCTGGCACCACGCTTCAACCATTCAAGCTCGGTTCGGAGCAGGCTTTTCCGCTTATGCTCTGCTGTCAGCTCCTGCGCTTCCCGGTCGGCTTTTCCGGTCAGGTAATCCGAGAAGTTTCCTGTGTACTGATATAAATGTCCCTGATCCACCTCCAGGATTTGATTGGATACCCGATCCAGAAAATATCGGTCATGCGTCACCATAAGCACCGCACCACGATAGTTATTTAAAAAGTTTTCCAGCCATTCCGCCATATCATGATCCAGATGGTTGGTTGGCTCGTCTAAGATCAGCAGCTCCGCCGGGATCAGAATTGCCTGCACCAGTGCCACCCGTTTTCTCTGACCTCCGGATAATTCATTGACTTTCTGGTCAAAATCTGTAATCTCCAGCTGGTTTAACAGAGCCTTTGCTTCCGCCGCCCGGCTCCAGTAGGTCTCATCCTCATAATTCTCCTGCAATGCCGCCGCTAAAACTGTCATTTCTTCCGGGAACACCGGATTTTGCGGCAGATATCGCATTGTTACATGATTTCCCATGCTGATCTTACCGGAATCACATTTCTCTACACCCGCAACTACCTTAAGCAATGTGGACTTTCCCATGCCGTTAACACCGACCACGCCGATCTTATCATGCTCCTGAATGCCTAGACTGACATCCTCTAACAGATTGCGGTCCGTATAAGATTTATAAATATGCTCCAATGTTAATATATTCATATGCTTCTCCCATATCCGACTGTGTGAAATACCTGTGTAAAAACTAAGACCACCGTATCATACGATGGTCTTAGAATGAATCCATATCCTATGCTATTGTAGCTTATAAGAAAATATATTTCAAGATAAACAATACTGCCAGAATATACATCAGCACACTAATCTTCTTTTCCTTTACCTTACCTGTGATCAGATTGATTACAACATAAGAGATTACTCCCATTGCGATACCTTCTGAAATACTGTAGAAGAATGCCATTGCAATAATACAGATGAAGCAAGGAATTGACTCACTGTAATCAGAGAAGTCAATATTTACTACATTGGTAAGCATATAGAAACCAACAATGATCAGAGCCGGTGCTGTTGCAAAGGACGGAATTGCCAGGAAAATAGGGGACAACAGTAATGAAAGTCCAAATAAAACAGCTGTTGTTATAGAGGTCAGACCGGTTCTACCGCCTTCAGACACACCGGAAGCACTTTCCACAAATGTAGTTGTTGTAGAGGTACCTAAAACAGCACCTGCAGTCGTTGCTACAGCATCTGCGAGAAGTGCACCCCTGATCCGTGGAAGCTTTCCATCTTCATCCAGCATGCCTGCTTTGGATGACACACCAATCAACGTACCGATCGTATCAAACATATCCACAAACAGGAAAGAAAAGATGATGACGATAAAGTTCAGAGATAAAATACCGGAAAAATCCATCTTGCAGAAAACAGGTGCAAGACTCGGAATCGAAATACCATTGCTGAAATCCGGCAGCAGATTGTAAAAACCAAGCTCTGCATTCGGTACATAAACACCGGTCAGCTGGCAGATAATACCGAGTACCCAGGTAATCAGAATGCCCCAGAGGATATTTCCCTTTACATTCTTAACAACCAGAATTGCAGTGATAATAACACCGATGATTGCCAGTAATACCGTAATTCCAACATCATTAAATGTTGCATTCACACCATTGACTGTATTATATTTTTCAATAGAGAACAACTGAACCAGTGTAGAACCACTGATTACAATTTTTGCATTCTGAAGACCAATAAATGCTATAAACAGTCCAATACCAACACTGACGGCTACTTTTAAATTTGCAGGAATAGCATCGAAGATGGCTTCCCTGACATTCGTAACCGACAGAATAATAAAAATAATACCTTCAATAAATACAGCAGTTAACGCAGTCTGCCATGAATATCCCATGCCGATAACAACAGTATATGCAAAATATGCATTTAAGCCCATACCCGGAGCCAGTGCAAACGGATAATTGGCAAACAATGCCATACAAAGTGTTCCAATCAGGGATGCCAGTGCCGTTGCTGTAAATATAGCTCCCTGATCCATACCGGCTGCCGCCAGAATACTTGGGTTAACAGCCAGAATATACGCCATTGTCATAAAACTTGTAATACCGGCTAAAATCTCTGTTTTAACTGTGGTATTATTTTCTTTGAGATGAAATAATTTCTCTAACATAAGTCTCCTCCTCAGTGATAATATAAACAAATATTGTAAATCTCATACGATTGGCTTCAGTGATTCGGTGAAAATGAAAGCCGATGCACAAAAAACTCCTGGAAATTCTTATTCAGTGACAGATCCATCACCCTGCTGTTTTTCATGTTTTCCGGCAATTCAAGCATCCGTTCCGGCTCTGTTAAGGCAAGCACTGCACCCTTTAACGAGGTATTTCCCGCAATCTGCAGTTTTCCCCTGAATTCTTCCGGTAACAGTCCCAGACAATACGCAGACTCCGGATTCATATAAAATCCAAAGCCTCCCGCCAGATATACCTGTGAAATCTCCTGTAATGGCAACCGCAGTTCATATGCGGCCAGCTCTATACCGGTCCGGATTGCAGCCTTCGCAAGCTGGATCTGTCGAACCGTATCCTGTGTGATAACGATATCATCCTTTAGAATACCATGTTCAAAAGCATCCCCCTGAAGCAGTCCGGATCCATCGACGCCCCCATGGCGATAGGCCTCTGCCAGTTCATCCAGCAAGGTTGTTCCATAAACAGTTACCTGCGACACACTGTTTGCAAATGCCGGTCCGCAGGACGTTGACGTACAGACCCCCATTTCTCGGTTCAAAAGCCATAGCTCACCATTGGTTCCAAGATCGATCAGCAGCTCATAGGTCTCTGCCTGTCCCATTCCAAGGGATTGAATACCTGACACGATATCTCCGCCGACAAATGCGGATTTCCCGGGAAGAATGCAGATATCTTTCTCCTGCCATTCCATCCGGATGCCATCCAGTTGCAGCGGTGTAAATGGATATGTCGCCATACCTGTTACATCCAGCTCTAACAGAAGCTGGATCATGGTCGTGTTTCCACTGATTGACACTCTGCGGATCTGTTGCTCCGGTATGCCATCTGCAAGATAGCTCCGGTATAGCAGCTGCAGATCCTCCCGGACACTCCGGCTCAGAGTCTCAAGACCGCTTACCGTACCATGCTGTTCTGTCGCATACTGGATTCTGGATATAACATCTGCTCCATAGCCTGCCTGTCGGTTCATACATCCGTGCTGTAATATAATTCTGCTGGATGTAAGCTCCACCAGCGCAGATGCGATCGTTGTTGTTCCAATATCAATTGCAAGTCCGTACTGAAAGGATGCCAGTTCATCCGAATGCTCCGATAACCAGCTCTTCACCGGTGTATCTTCCTCTTTCGTACCGGAAAGCAGAATCCCCTGCTCCAATACCGGCCGATTCATTACAATATGAAGATCCTGATCGCCTATGATATATCTGCATGCCAGACATTCCATTCCTTCTTCCAGAATCTGAACCATACACCCACGACAGACACCGGCTCCGCGGCAAACCGCTCTCGGCTGTGCTATCTGATGACGCACCAATGCCTGATAAAGGCTTTCGCCCTTAGTTCCGGTAATATGGGTTTTAAATATACCTGTATGAAATTGATCAATATATATGTTTGCCATTTTAGAAAATGCTCTTCGGTGTCTTCTCGATCGGCCGATAGCCATGTTCTGCCAGTTCCTTCATAATTGCATCCTTGTGCTCCGGTCCGAATGCCTCCATGGTAATCACAAGCTCTACTGCACTGTTCCGGTTTAGACTGACAAACTGATTATGCTCTAACCGGATAATATTTCCCTGTGTCTTTGCAATTACGGATGATACATTCATTAATTCTCCCGGCTTATCCGGCAGCAGAACCGATACCGTAAAGATCCGGTTTCTTGCGATCAGACCATGCTGCACAACCGAAGCCAGCGTGATAACATCCATATTACCACCACTGATAATGCTGACAACCTTCTTGTCCTTCACACCCAGATGCTTCAGTGCTGCTACCGATAACAAACCGGAATTTTCTGCCAGCATCTTATGATTCTCAATCATGTCTAAGAATGTAACGATCAGCTCAGAATCTTCAATCGTAATTATATCATCCAGATTCTTCTGCAAATACGGGAAAATCTTGCTTCCCGGTGTCTTAACTGCAGTACCGTCCGCAATGGTATCTACCATCGGCAGTGTGGTTACCTTTCCGAGTTTTAAGGATTCCTGCAGACAATTAGCCCCTGCAGGCTCTACACCGATGACCTTGATGTTTGGATTTAACATCTTGGCAAAGGTCGATACACCGGTTGCCAGTCCGCCACCACCTACCGGAACCAGAATATAATCAACTGTCGGAAGCTCTTTGATCACTTCCATGGCAATCGATCCCTGTCCGGTTGCTACATCCAGATCATCAAACGGATGAATGAATGTATAACCACGATCCTCTGCCAGCTCCAGTGCATAAGCACAGGACTCATCATAAACATCTCCGTACAGAATGACATCTGCTCCGTAGGATTTGGTACGGTTTACTTTAATTAATGGGGTGGTGGTCGGCATAACGATCGTTGCCTTTACCCCATATGCCTTTGCTGCATAAGCAACACCCTGTGCATGATTTCCGGCAGATGCCGTGATCAGTCCCTTGGCACGTTCTGCCTCTGACATGGTACTGATCTTATAATAAGCTCCACGAATCTTATACGCACCGGTCAACTGCATATTTTCCGGTTTCAGATACACTCTGTTTCCGGTCTGATTACTGAAATACTCACTGTATACCAGATTTGTAGGAAGCACTACCTTCTGTACGATATTATATGCTTCTTCGAATTTTTCCAGGCATAATTCCTTTACTGCCATGTTTCGTCGTCCTCCTCGATTAACATTTCTACCTCTGAACGAACATCAAAGTCCGCAAACAAAGCTTCTACATAGTGGGTCGGATCAAATCTCTGCAGATCATCGATCTTTTCGCCCACACCGATATATTTGACCGGAACATCCAGTTCTGCCTGAATTGCAATAGCGATACCGCCCTTTGCCGTTCCATCCAGTTTCGTCAGGATAATTCCGTTCAGATCTGTCACCTCACTGAACTGCCTTGCCTGCTCTAATGCGTTCTGTCCGGTCGAGCCATCCAGTACGATCAGGGTCTCGCAATGCGCCTCCGGATATTCCTTTTCAATAATTCTGCGCATCTTGGCAAGCTCATCCATCAGATTCTTCTTGTTATGCAGACGTCCCGCCGTATCACATAACAGGATATCCGTTCCTCTGGCCTTTGCCGCCTGAACCGCATCATATACCACAGCCGCAGGATCCGAACCCTCCTGATGTGCAATAATATCCACACCGGCCCGGTCGGCCCAGGTCTTTAACTGGTCAATGGCTGCCGCACGGAATGTATCTCCGGCTGCCATTAATACCTTTTTTCCTCGTTTTTTATACTGTGCTGCTAGCTTTCCGATGGAAGTTGTCTTGCCGACACCATTTACACCAATGATCAGCATGACCGTTTTCTGGTCTTCAAAATCATAAGCAGAATCATCTACCATCATTTGATCTCTGATAATATTATTTAATAATTCTCGGCAAGGCTCTACCTCTCGGATCTTATATTCCTTTACCCGTGTCTTCAGATTCTCAATAATCTTATCCGTTGTCTCCAGACCAAGATCGGCCATGATTAGCACCTCTTCCAGCTCATCATAGAAATCATTATCCAGCTCGGTGTGTCCGTGGAATATCCGGTTTAAGTCTTCTGCAAGCTGATCTCTGGTCTTTGTCATTCCACTGACCAGACGCTTGAAGAAACCGCCTTCCTCTGCATGCTTTGCTTTCTTCTCATCCTTTTCCGCTTTCGCATCCTGTTCGGTCTTTCCGTCTGCAGAATCTCCCGCATTGTCCGGAGTCAGAACTGCATTCTCCTCCAGTTCTTCTCTGGACTCTTTTTTATTCTTCTTCCAATCAAACAATCCCATAGTATCGCCTCCATATTCAGACTATTTATCCAGCTCATTCTCGATCAGATTGACAGAAACCAGCGTTGATACGCCCTTCTCCTGCATGGTAATACCGTAAAGGACATCTGCCGCTTCCATGGTTCCCTTTCGATGTGTAATTACAATGAACTGCGTATCCTTCGTCAGCTTATGTAAATAATGTGCAAACCGGTTTACATTTGAATCATCCAGTGCTGCCTCAATCTCATCCAGCAGACAGAACGGTGATGGCTTCAGGTTCTGAATTGCAAACAGTAACGCAATTGCAGTCAGTGATTTTTCACCACCGGATAACTGCATCATATTCTGCAGCTTCTTTCCGGGCGGCTGCGCAATGATCTTAATTCCCGTCTCCAGGATATCTGTGTCATCTACCAGCTCCAGATTCGCCTTACCTCCGCCAAACAGCTCCTTAAATACCTTATCGAACATAACCTGAATCTTTGCAAATTTCTCGCTGAACTGATCCCGCATTGCCGTATCCAGCTCCGCAATGATCCGTTTCAGATTCTCCTCTGCCTTTACAATATCATCATGCTGTGTCTTTAAGAACTCATACCGTTCGGATACATTCTTGTAATCTTCGATCGCATTTACATTTACGTCACCCAGAGACTTGATCTTGCTCTTGACCGCTGCCAGCTCCTTCTTAAGCTGTGCAAGATCCGTAAACTCCGGATTTCTGAGCTCCATTGCCCGGTTATAGGTCAGCTCGTATTCTTCCCACATATAATTGTTCAGAGCATCCGACTGTTCGGTAATCTTTTCCAGCTGTGTATTCAGACGATAGCCTTCCTTATCCAGTCCGGACAGCTCCTCCCGCAGAGCTTCCCGCTGATTGAAAAACTCCTTATGAGAGCTTGTGCGTTCTTCCTTTAATGCTATATCCGCATTCAGACTTTCTTCCATGGTCTGTATCTGAGCCTTCCGCTGGTTCATCTCCTTCTGGATTCCATTGATCTGCTCATTGATCTCCATGATTTCCTCTGCAGCGCCATGCGTTCTGCGGTTATATTCCTCCAGCTCCGCTTTTAACTTGTCATTCTCCACCCGGATTCGGTGAATATTCTCAATATAGAAATCGTCCTGCTGCTTTATGGTATTAAACTCCAGCAAGAGCTCGGAAACCTTTGCATTCGCAGTTTCAAGCAAGACCTTCTGTTCCTGAATGTCTTCCTCGTATTTGGCAATCCGTGCTTCACAATCCTGCTTGGCCTGCTCCTGGAACTTGTTTCCTTCAAATAACTGATCCTTGTTCCGGTTGATCTCTTCCACCTGTGCATCCAGCTCTTTGCTTTCGTTCTGCAGGGAAGCAAAAATACTGGCATGCTCTGACAATCTGGCATTAACCTGTTCCAGATTCAGATGGTTCGTATTCTTCGCCAGATACAGCTCCTGAAGCTTGTTGGAAAGCGTTTCCTTCTCTTCCTTTAACTCATCCCGGACAGCACGCAACTCCTGTTCCAGCTTTTCCTCTTCCCGGATCTGCCGGCTATAGGTTTCTACGGTCTGATTCAGCTCATCCAATTCCCGCTTCCGTCCCAGCAGATTGCTGGAATTCTTATAGGCACCACCGGTCATTGCACCACCCGGTGTCAGTAATTCGCCATCCAGTGTTACGATCCGGATCGAATATTTGTATTTTCTTGCAATCGCAAGTGCATGATCAATATGATCCACTACCAGGATCCTGCCGAGCAGGTGTCCGGCAACTGCCTGATATTTCTCTGATATTTCTACCAGTTCACTGGCAATCCCGATCGCTCCCGGTTCTCTCAGTGCCTCCTGCTTTCCGAATCCACTGCTGTTACTGATACTGGTCAGTGGCAGGAAGGTGGCACGACCGAATTTATTCTGCTTCAGATACTGGATCAGACGCTTTGCTGTCAGCTCGTCTTTCGTTACAATATTCTGAATACTGCCACCCAGGGCAGTTTCGATCGCTACCTCGTATTTCTTCGGTACCGAAATAATATCCGCAACAACACCGACAATTCCGGGATCCCGTTCCTTCTGTTCCATGACACGGCGGATACTGTTACCGTAGCCGTCATACCGCTCTGTAATATTTCGTAGAGATTCTGCCTTTGCCTTCGCAGAGGTATACGCATTCCGCAGTGTTGATAATTTCTCCCTGTTTTCTCTTGTACCGGCTGTATTTTCATCCAGGCGCTGATCACAGAGCGTTAATGCCTCCTGTCGCTTTGCGACCTCTTCATCCAGGGTCCGAAGTTCCTCCTGCAATGTCTTATACTGCTCCTGATCTGCCATCTCATCACTCTTAAACTGGACATACCGCTGATTGAGCTGTGTTTTCCGGTAACCAATATTCTCAAGCAATGTATCATAGCGGGCAACCTTTCCCTTTATGCTGGAATTCTCATTCATCAGGTCGATAATGTCCGCCTTGTTTTTCTCGATATTTTCTTCCAGTCTGGTAATCTCATCCTGGATTTCCTGTGCTCTTGCCTTTGCTTCCTCGACCACATCATCTGCCGTATCCAGTCGTTCATCCAGTACAGCCTTCTTCGCCTGATATGCCCGTTGCTCCTCCGTCTGCTTTAAGAGGGCATCCTGAACCCGTCGGATCTGTTCCCCGACATGTTCATCTGTCAATCGAACACTGTTGATCTTCTGATTCAATACCCGGACTTCGCCTTCTGCTCGTTCCACAGCCAGCTTTAATTCCGTGATCTGTGTTTTACCGATATCAATCTTCTGATTGTATTGCTCGAGCTCTGTCTCCAGACGGTCATACTCTGCCCGGATGGACTCATACTGCTGATTCAATTCTGCCGTCCGGCTTGTTACAATCACCAGCTTGTCCTGGCCCTCTTTCATTGCTGTCTGAATCCGGTCACTGTCAAGCAGGAAGACGTTAACATCCAGCTTCTTCATTTCTTCTTTATACAGCAGATACCGTTTGGCTGTCTCTGCCTGTTTTTCTAACGGTCCTACCTGCTTCTCCAGCTCAGACAAAATATCATTTACACGATATAAATTCTGCCGTTCAGATTCCAGTGCTTTCTCAGTCGCAGCCTTGTTTTTCTTATATTTCACAATACCGGCCGCCTCATCAAACAGTTCCCGCCGATCCTCCGGTTTTCCTGACAGGATCTTCTCGACCTGGCCCTGTCCGATAATGGAATATCCTTCCTTACCGATACCGGTATCAAAAAACATATTATTGATATCCTTTAACCGGCATGGTGTACCGTTGATCAGATATTCACTCTCTCCGGAACGGTATACCCGTCTGGCGACGGTCACCTCGTCATAGTCAATCGGCAACACATGATCACTGTTATCCAGTGTGATTGCCACATATGCAGAGCCGTGTGGCTTCCGCATCTCGGTACCAGCGAAAATAACATCCTCCATTTTCGCACCACGTAGCTGCTTGGCACTCTGTTCTCCTAATACCCAGCGCACCGCATCCGCTACATTACTCTTACCACTTCCGTTTGGTCCTACAATTCCTGTAATTCCGTTCTCAAACTTAAATAATATTTTATTTGCAAAAGATTTGAAGCCGTATACTTCAATACTTTTTAAGTACATATCGAAACCTACCCATTCTATTTATCACCGTTGAGCTGCATAGCAGTTTCCGGATATTGTGCATGCAGCTTCAGAAGTGCTGCATATGCGGCTTTTTGTTCTGCAGACTTACGATTCTGTGCATCTCCCTGTCCATAACTCCGAGTTCCGATTCGAACCTCCACAAAGAAATGCTTATTATGATCGGGGCCCCGCTCATCCAGTAATTCATAATTGATATCTCCCAGTTCCAGATGCTGCACGATCTCCTGTAATCTGGTCTTGGCATCATAAAACATCCGCTTATTCTCCATATCGGACAACAGAAAATCCTCCACATACCGGGTGGCCGGTTTCAGCCCGCCATCCAGATAAATGGCACCGAGAACCGACTCAAACAGATCACACAGGAGCGAATCCCGTTGTGCTCCGCCGGTCTGCCGCTCTCCCTTGCTCAAATATACATAATCCGGATAATGAAGCTCCCTCGCACATTGTGCCAGACAATATTCACAGACCAGAGATGCCCGGAGCCTGGACAGCTCACCCTCATGCTTGTCCGGATACCTGAGAATCAGTGCATGACTGGTGATCATCTCCAGCACCGCGTCTCCCAGAAACTCCAGTCTTTCATAATCGCAAATACGATTAATCTTACATTCATTTGCATAAGAGCTATGTGTAAACGCCTGCTTTAAAAGTTCCGGTTTCTTAAAATAATATCCGATGATATCCATTAATTTATTTAATTCTGCCGGCATTGCGCACCTTCATCTCCTAATCTTCTGATCCTGTCGTTATGTTCTCGGCAATCAGTTCCTTAATGTGCTGTTTACTGAAATCCATACACTGTGTAACAGCATTTTTTACTTCGCTTGCCTTGGAGCTTCCGTGAACCTTTGCAACCAGTCCGTTAATTCCTAGCAGCGGAGCACCACCGTAATTGGATGAATCAAATTCCTTAACTGCCTCCTTGATCTTAGGCTTTACCATGGCAGCACCGATCGTACTGATCGGGGAAGATGTCATGGCTCCCTTGATCTGTTTCATTAAGAAGGAGGCTGTTCCTTCGTATAACTTCAAAATAACATTTCCGACAAAGGCATCACAGACAATAACATCTGCTGCACCGGCCGGAATATCTCTTGCCTCAACACTTCCAATAAAGTTGATATTCGGGCAGGTCTTTAACAATGGGAATGTTTCCTTTACCAGTGCATTGCCCTTCTCTTCCTCTGCACCAACATTTACGATTGCTACCCGTGGATTCTCAATTCCAACGATATGCTTCATATAAATAGAACCCATCTGTGCAAACTGTACCAGAT
This sequence comes from Bacteroidales bacterium H4, assembly GCA_963626805.1. Lineage (GTDB taxonomy): Bacteria > Bacillota > Clostridia > Lachnospirales > Lachnospiraceae > CAG-632. Next base: position 38,049 of record CAVFXS010000036.1, read on the forward strand.
CTGTTGGCCTTGAATCCATATTGGCACCGCAATCGATCAGAATCGATACACCGCCTTCTCTCGGAATCAACGGTGCCAGTGGTGAACGACGGATTCCCTTTAATCTTCCGACGATCATACGTCCGCCAACTAAGACAGCTCCTGTACTTCCGGCAGAAATCAGACCTTCCGCCTTGCCTTCCTTGACCAGATTCAGTCCTACGATCAGAGACGAATCCTTCTTTTTCCGTACTGCCTCTACCGGATGATCATGGCAGGTAATAACATCCGGTGCATTCACAACCTCAATCTGGTCCTTATTATATTCGTATTTAGCCAGCTCTGACTCAATCTCCTGCTTCGGACCTACTACATAAAGAAATACATCCTCATGCTCCTTTGTTGCAAGCACTGCACCTTCTACTAAAGCCCATGGTGAATTATCACCACCCATGGCATCAATTACGATCTTAATTCTATCTTCCATTTGTATCCTCCTTTTTCAGTACAGAAAAACCCATTTATATATAATACTAAATTATCCAGATGTTGTAAAGAAAATCAAGCAAAAAAAGACTACCAGCAATCGCTGATAGTCTTTCGTCTGTCTTAATTAATCAACAGCAATGATTTCTTTTTTATTATAAGAACCACAAGCCTTACATACGCGATGCGGCATCATTAACTCGCCACACTTTGGACATTTAACTAATGTAGGAGCGCTCATCTTCCAGTTTGCTCTACGCTTGTCTCTTCTGGCTTTTGAAGACTTATTCTTTGGACAAATTGACATAGTGTACACCTCCTTAATCCGAACTGATCTATGAATCTATCATAAATGAAAGCTCATAACTTCGCCTAACTTGACATAACTGTGAGCAGGAAATCCGGTTATCCGTAACAATTCTCTGCCACACCTTGTCAATTATACATAGTTGATACCTGTTTGTCAACAAGAAAAAACATTTTTATCCCTAAGCAGATACCAGAGCAACGGTTTCTCTGGCAATTGCCAGCTCTTCATTCGTCGGAACCACCAGAACAGGTACCTTGGAATTATCCGTTGAGATAACCTGATCCTCGCCACGAACCTGATTCTTCTCAGCATCGATTTCAATTCCGAGATAACCCAGATAAGAACAGATGCCCGCTCTTGCTGTAGAATTATTTTCACCGACTCCGGCTGTAAATGCAATCGCATCCACTCCGTTCATTACGGCTGTATAAGAACCGATATACTGTGCTACCCGATAGCAGAACAGATCCATCGCAATCTTAGCCCGCTCATTTCCCTGTGCAATCGCCGCATCCAGATCTCTGAAATCACTGGACACTCCGGATACTCCGGCAACACCCGACTTCTTATTCAGAATATCCATCACTTCAGAAATTGTCTTATTTTCCTTTTGTGCGATAAATTCAATTACTGCCGGATCAACAGTACCGCTCCGGGTACCCATAACCAGACCATCCAGCGGAGTCAGTCCCATACTGGTATCTACACTCTTTCCGTTCTGAACGGCACAGATGCTTGCTCCGTTTCCCAGGTGACACACGATCGTCTTTAATTCCTCCGGCTTCCTTCCAAGCAGCTCAGCCGTATGCTTGGATACAAAGCTATGGCTGGTTCCGTGGAATCCATATTTACGAATCTTATATTTCTCATAATACTCATACGGAATACCATATAAATATGCCTTTGCCGGCATTGTCTGATGGAATGCGGTATCAAACACGGCTACCATCGGTACGTTTGGCATCAGCTTCTTACAGGAATCAATTCCGATCAGATTGGCAGGATTATGAAGCGGTGCCAGATCATTACATTCTGTAATTGCCTCTATCACCTCATCTGTAATGATCGTAGAAGCTGCGAACTTCTCACCTCCATGTACAATCCGGTGGCCTACAGCTCCGATCTCGTCCAGCGATGAGATCACTCCATGCTCCTTATCTGTCAGCATCTTCAATACCAGTTCTACTGCTGCAGTATGATCCGGCATCGGGGAGTCCAGTACAATGGTCTCCTTACCGGCCGGTGTATGCTTTAATCTTCCGTCAATCTTGATTCTCTCACACAATCCTTTTGCCAATACCTGTTCTGTCTCTGAGTCGATCAACTGATACTTCAGGGATGAACTACCGCAGTTAATTACTAAAACATTCATACTCTGTCCTCCATATATATTTTTACAAAAGAGAGTGCCGAACAAATACATCAGTGTATCTACCCGGCAACTTCTATAACAACAGCCGAAACCCGAATTCCGGATTTCAGCTGCTTATGTATCTATCTGATTATGCTCCCTGCTGTGCCTGTGCCTGAACAGCTGTAATCGCTACAACACCAACAATATCATCTGCACAACAGCCTCTTGACAGGTCATTGACAGGCTTTGCAATTCCCTGTGTGATCGGCCCGTACGCTTCTGCCTTAGCCAGTCTCTGTACCAGCTTATATCCGATATTTCCGGCATCCAGATCCGGGAAAATCAATACATTTGCATGACCGGCAACCTTACTGTCAGGCGCCTTTGATTTGGCAATCTCCGGAACAATTGCTGCGTCTGACTGCAACTCACCATCTACCTTCAGACTTGGATCCAGCTCTCTTGCCAGCTTTGTGGCCTCCACCATCTTATCAACCTCCGGATGCTTTGCGCTACCCTTGGTAGAATGTGACAGCATCGCCACGATTGGTTCGTCCTCTACCAGCAACCGGAACGACTGTGCAGAACTCTCTGCAATATATGCAATTTCCTCTGCGTTTGGTGTCTGATTCAGACCGGCATCTGCAAAGATAAACGTACCATCATGTCCATACTCGCAATTTGGAACAACCACTAAGAAAAAGGCAGATACCAGTTTGATGTTCGGTGCTGTCTTTAATACCTGTAATGCTGCACGTAATACATTCGCCGATGAATGAATAGCACCTGCTACCATGCCATCCGCATCACCGGCCTTTACCATAATACAGCCCATAAACAACGGATTGGTCAGCAGAATCTCTCTTGCCTCATCTACTGTCATGCCTTTACTCTTTCGAATATCAGCCAACAACTGTGAATATACTTCTAATTTATCACAATTATGCGGATCCACAAACTGTGCTTTACTTAAGTTTAAGCCTTCTGCTGTCCGTAAAATTTCCTCTTTATTTCCAATCAGGATCAGATTCGCAAGATCTTCCTCTAATACTTTATGTGCCGCTACTACTGTACGTCTGTCACTGGTCTCCGGTAAAACAATTGTCATCTTCTTCTGTTTTGCCCGGGCCTTAATTGTATCTATAAACCCCACTGCCAATTTCTCCTTTCGATGTTGTGTTAATATTATAACAAGTTCAAACTTTGTATACAATACACAATCCGCAAAAAAATTGTCTTTTTATGCATACAATTTCTCATACTCTCTGTACATCCGGACCGTCCACTTTGATCTGTCCGCGTCCGTGTTCCTTGGCATAATACATAGACCAGTCTGCCCGCTTGATGAGCTGATCCACATCCTCACACAACGACGGATAACTGGAAACTCCGATACTCACATTCATAGATACCTTCTGGTCATATGCCTCCACCAGAGTAGTTGCGATCTCCTTATGCAATTCCCGGATTACCGGCAATGCCTGTTCCAGTCCGCAATTCGGAAATACCAGCACAAACTCCTCTCCGCCATACCGGCATATAAAGCCCAGATCCTGTTCTTCTATCCTGCGATATGCCATATGTGCGATCGCTTTGATCACCTCATCTCCGACCAGATGTCCATACGTATCATTGATATGTTTGAAATGATCAATATCAAACATGGCCACGGTCAGGTTTTCTTTCATCTCCAGCGTATGCTTTGCCTGTTCTTCAAAAAGCTTGTTAAAATGCATACGGTTATTGATTCCGGTCAATCCATCCGTTTCAGCAATATGTCTGGTATTATATAATAATTTGATATTGCGCATTGCCAGATTCAACTGCGGAACGATCGTATCATAGAATGCGATCTTACTATTAAAGGCGTTCCGATATATGGAACCACTGACGATAATTCCGTATTTCTGGTCATCCAGAATCAACGGCAGAACCATTATGGCAGATGCCTTTGTCTGCCGGATGCCCGGATATTCCTCCTTCGGCAGATATGTGATAACGGTCGGTTCATCCGTATTCGGAGCTTCCCTGTATAGCCGTTCCATTTCCGGAACCGCCTTCAGATCTGGATTCGACACGCTTTTAAATCGGCATCTGGAATGTTTATTGTAAAATACGCCTTGATTAATATAAATACCACAAAACTCCACGTGTCGCACCTGTATAATTGTATCAATTATATAATCCATAATTTCTGAAACATCTGATGTAAATGAATTGTTTAAATGTTTCAGAATATCAGACTGGATTGACAATTCATTGTTATACTGCTTGATCTCATCATTCATCTGGGTTAACTTTATTTTCTGAAGATTTAATTCATCATTTACTTTCTGAAGTCGGTTCTTGAAATCCATCAGCTCCTGATTAGTGTCCTCTATCGAATCAATCTGAGAAAATAGAAGATTGATCCGGTTAACCAGCTTTCGCTCATTCAGATAATAGAGACGAACAATTACGATATCAAATACACATAACATTGCATATGCAAACAGCAAGAGAAATCCATCTATTGTGATTCCGCAAATCGAAAAATTCAAAATCTGACATGCCAATGCAGGAAGCACCAGTTGCATGAATGCCCATACATTCATCAGATCATCCGTAATCCCGCTGTAATATGAGAATTCAAACATAAATGTTACCAGCAATGCGGACAATCCCAGTGATAATGACAGCTTATATGTATAAAACAGGTATGCCATCGTTACAAAAAACAGATACTGCAGATAGGTCATCGCCCGTAATACCCACAGCCGATTCCAGAATGCGAATTTCGACACAACTGCTTCCAGAACAGCAAGCACCAGAGTTCCGGTCGGAAGCACCATGTACCATGCATGGAACCGTTCCAGTTCTCCACAAAAAGACACAATCTGAAATACTAATAGCAAGCCATACAAAACCCGATGAAGTTTTAACTGAATTTGATGATGTTCCAGGATATCTTCCTCTAACATACTTATTTCCTCCAGTAAATCGTTACAATATCTCCATTATGCAATTCGTCAAAAGGCTCTGCCTTCTGTCCGTTCAGCTGCATGACCAGCTCTGTTCCCTGTACCGTTGATGTATCAAACTTCATTGCATCAATCGCTTCTACAAACACATACTTCTCCTTGCCGGTCAGTGTATAGCTTTTATCATTGGCTAAAATCGAAATACTGCTTTCGAATTTGACCGTTTCTTCCGGTTCCTCCTCAGCCTTCGATTTCTCTGTTGATACCGTTTTTTCCTCTGCCTCTTCCGGTTCTGCCACCAGATCTCGGAAGTTTAACTCCTGTGACCAGTCCACAGAAAAATTCTCATATACCTTAGTATCTCCGGCTGCTTCCTCATGATTTACCATGATACGTCCCTCCGGATGAATATCCAGAAACTGTAACAGCTGCTCCAGAGTATAATAATTCAGGATTTCGATCCGATCCTGATCCTGAATCTGATAATATTCCGACTGAAGTCTCTCATTTACACTGGCAAACTTCGGACAGGATATCCGGTGTCCGTTTACCTGAAATGTAATCGTCTTCTGAAATTCCGGTATCTGACTCAAGGTAAGACCTGCATCTTCCCCTTTCGTTGATATCCGGATCGTAATCTGATCATTTGCCACGATTGCGGTATTGATAGAAGCTTCTCTGCCGTTTACCGAAATCACAGCTGCCTCACCCTGCATACCACGTACGAACCGACCTTTACCGTTCAATGTATAGTTCAGATCTGCTCCCCGCTTTGGGAATACATCCTCATTCTTCAATCCCAGCTGCATTGCCGCATCAAAGACTGTCAGATGATTATTGTTATACAATCTGACTCTTGCATCATTCACAAGTACAAACATAAAATGATTCTTTTGATCATAGTAATTCAGACAGATACCGATCGGCGTTACCAGTAACGGATCCTTTTTCACATTCGGCACATGCATATGAATATTCTGCATAACCTCCTCACCCCGGAGTGCAACCCGCTCCTCCGGCAGTTCCAGACATGCAGCCAATGCCGCTGTAAATCCACTGATCTTACCGCCGCCGCCTACTACAAACACCGCGCTTACTGCCTTACCGCCATTCAGTTCCCGGATCTTATCTGCGATACTTCCGGTGATTTCCCGCACTACAGCCTCTGTCTTCGCATATACCTCTGCCGGTGTGATCTTATGTGAAATCCCCATAATGTCCTTATAGGTCAGGCTCTTCCGTTTCGATGGGATCATCTTTATCTTTTCTGCCGTCGCAAAATCCACCAGATACTCCTTCACCAGTACTTCCGTAATCTCATCACCTGCAGATGGGATCATTCCGTAACCGATAATACTTCCGTCCTTCGTCACACAGATATCCGAGGTACCGGCTCCGACATCCACCAGACAGATATTCAATAATCTGTAATTCTGTGGAATTGCCACATTCATTGCCGCAATTGGCTCCAGTGTCAGATTCGATACTACCAGATCTGCCTGTTCGACTGCGGCATACAAACCATCTACTACCTCTTCTGGTAGGAATGTTGCCAGAACATCCCCGGCAATCTTATATGCCTTATGTCCCTCCAGATTCGTAATCTCATATCCATTCAGATAATACCTGATCACCGTATAGCCTACGCAGAAAAATTTCTCTTCGGTTCCGATCTCCTGTAACAGCTGCTCATGTGCCCGCTCAACACCAAGCATTTCCAGAGAATGGATATACTCCAGATTCACCACCGTCTGATCATGAAACTCGTACTCTCCATAACCCACCGCAGTCTTTAACACACGTCCGGCAGCCGCAATACTCACCTCATGAAGCGGACGTTCCAGCTGCAGCTCCAGCTCGTGCTTTACAAACCGGATAGATTCTGCCACCTGTGCAATGTCATGGATCTGTCCATCGATCATAGCCCGTGTTTCATGAAGCCTTACCGCCTGTGCAACCACATGAAATCCCGTAACATCCTGATATCCAACTGTTCCCACAATACTTCTGGTTCCGATATCGAGACCAAATACCAGAGGCTGTGGATATTTTGATATTGCTTCCATACCTGCTCCTGTCATTCCAATACTACTTTCAGTTTATCATAATCCTATTGAGACTTCAATAAACCATCCACCTGTTTTTCTGTATCCTCAAAGGATGATGAATTATCGATCCAGGCTGATGTATTCTGTCTGTAATACGCTTCATCCGACTGATTTTTCATTACCGCCCTGCACTTTTCTTCTGTATATCCGCGATTCTCCATCAAACGCTTGATCCGTATGGATTCCTCTACATATACGTACCAAATTTCGTCACAGATTGCCGTATAGCCGTCCTCTATCAATAACGCAGCTTCTATGACAAACAGCTGACAGCTGCCACTCTGTTTCTGCTGTTCAATCTCATTCCGGATCCATGCCTTTACCGCCGGATGCACGATCTCATTTAACTGTTTTAAACGATCCGTATCCTGAAAGACCATCTGCCCAAGTGCAACCCGGTTAACGGTCTCGTCTGCATGAAACACAGTCTCCGGGAACACCGCTTTTATCTTCTCATAAGCAGCCTGTCCCGGCTCCATCAGATCATGTGCAACCCGGTCCGCCTCTACAATATATGCCTGATATTTGTCACGGAGCAAATTAAGAAGCGTGCTTTTCCCGGAGCCGATCCCGCCTGTTATCCCGATTATTTTCATTTGTACCATCCCCTATTTTGCATCATACCAGTTATCTGCCTCATGAATATCAATATTCAGAGGCACCAGCAGTTCTACTGCCTGCTCCATTTCCTCATGAAGGATCTGTACCACATCCTCTATCTCGTCTCCGGCCGTCTCGATCATCAGTTCATCATGGATCTGCAGAATCAGTCTGGACTTCCGTCCTTCCCGAATCAGCCGACTGCGCACCCGGTTCATGGCGATCTTTATAATATCAGCAGCGGTTCCCTGAATCGGGGAATTCATAGCGATCCGTTCACCGAAATTCCGTTGCATAAAATTGCTTGACTGAATCTCCGGCACCGGCCGCAGTCTGTGATACATGGTTTCTACCGTACCGCTTTCTTTCGCACGAGCCACCTGTGCATCCAGAAATTCCTTGATCTTCGGATAGGTTTTGAAATAGCGTTCGATATAATCCGCTGCTTCCTTTCTCGAAATATCCAGATCCTGACTCAGTCCATATGCACTGATACCATATACGATTCCGAAATTAACCGCCTTTGCATTCCGTCTCTGTAACGGTGTCACTTCCTCTATCGGGACACCAAAGACCTCCGACGCCGTGGACGCATGGATATCCCGGTTATGGCGAAATGCATCCAGAAGCGTCTCGTCCTGTGACAGATGTGCCAGTACCCGTAGCTCGATCTGTGAATAATCCGCATCCACAAATACAAATCCGTCCTTCGGTATAAATACCTTTCGAATCATGCGTCCCAGCGGCATCCGGATCGGTATATTCTGGAGATTCGGTTCCGTACTGCTGATTCTTCCGGTTGCAGTAATTGTCTGATGAAATCTGCCGTGTATCCGTTCATCCGGTGCAATGTAAGCAGCCAGTCCATCAGCATAGGTGGACTTTAGCTTCGTCAATTGCCGGTATTCCAGAATTTCCGAAATGATCGGATGCTCCTGCTTGATCTTTTCAAGAACCTCCACATTGGTCGAATATCCGGTTTTCGTTTTCTTCGCCCCCGGCAGATTCATATGCTCAAACAGCACCTCGCCCAATTGCTTCGGTGACTGGATATTAAACTCTTCGCCTGCCAGCTCATGAATATGTTGTTCCAGCTGTCTGATCCGTTCTGCCAGCTGCATACCGTATTCCTGTAGTGCCTCACGCCGTACCCGGATTCCGTAATATTCCATATCATATAACGCATAAATGGTCGGACATTCGATCTTCCAGTACAGCTCCAGCATATTCTTATCCTTCAGCATGGTTTCTATCCGAAGGCCTGCCTGAAATGCCGTACACACCTCATATCCAAGCATTTTTTTGATTTCCTCTGTCTGGAGATTCAATGCCGTGATTTCCTGTTTTCCCATCAGTTCCTTTTGTGATGGCAGTGTAATTCCCAATATATCTCTTGCAATATCATCATAATAATACGTATCCTTTAGCGGATTCAGCAGATAGCATGCAATTGCCAGATCCAGGATCTCACCCTCTGTCACTGTATGCTCCAGACCGTGCAGCTGATGCTTCCAGCCAATGGTCACTCTTTTTCCTGCTGTCTTCATATATGTTCCTACCTGTTCCGTCAGATAAGCCTCTGTCATAAAACCACCAACCGGAATCAGATAACAGGTCTCTGCTTTCATCGCAAATAATATACCAAGCAGTCCCTGATCTCCCATTACACATTGAAGTGCAGAGTACGGACAATCCAACAGCTGCTGGAGCACCGGTTCCGCTTCCATAAGATCTTCCAGCACCTGCACGGTCACATTCATGGTGTTCGATACCTCTGCCGGCACTGTAAACCGCTTCAGCACACTCTTTAACTCCAGCTGTTTAAATAACTGATATGCCTGATCATTAAACATATCCTCAATCAGCATGGAATCAAGGCTGATATCCAGCGGGCAGTCCAGCTTGATCGTTGCCAGCTGCTTGCTCATCAATGCCTGTTCATAATATTCCTTCAGATTCTCCCTTGCCTTATTGGGCTTGATCTCATCAATGTGCGCATAAGCATTTTCAATAGACTGATACTGTTCAATAATCTTAGTTGCCGTCTTTTCTCCGATTCCCGGCACTCCCGGAATATTATCCGAAGCATCTCCCATCAGCCCTTTTACATCAATAAAGGCAACCGGCGACACCAGATATCGTTCCTGTACATCTTTGGCATAATAATCTTCAATAATCGTTCCTGACAGCTTGGTTTTCGGAATCCGGACCAGAATATCATCCGTTGCCAGCTGAAGCAGATCCCGGTCTCCGGATACGATCGTCACCCGATATCCGGCATCCCTTCCCTTACGGGACAACGTGCCGATCAGATCATCCGCCTCAAAGCCTCCCTGTTCTATTGTCTGTATATTCATTGCGTGCAGAACCTCTTTCATCACAGGGACCTGCTCCCGCAATTCTTCCGGCATAGGCTTTCTGGTTCCCTTATATGCCTCATATTGCAGATGCCGGAACGTCGGCTGATGTACATCAAATGCCACACATAAATGTGTCGGCTGTTCTTCATCCATCAGTTTCAGTAATATATTCAAAAATCCCAGAATCGCGTTGGTATGCAACCCCTGTGAATTCGATAATACCGGAAGTCCATAATATGCTCTGTTTAAAATACTGTGTCCGTCAATCAGCAGTAGTTTCTTCTCCATTCGACTCTCCTTCCTCCGGCTGTGCAGTCTGCTCCTGCAGGTACTTCTGCAGCCGCTCATAATAGCTGGTCGTATCCGTTTTTCTGGACTGCTCCAGATATTCCGGCAGATCAAATATCTTATAATCATCCGGATGAAACAGCTTTTCCCCGAAATAATCATAATAATAGTACTCGGACTGTGCCGTTTTAATTGCCGTCTGTGCTTCCTGATACACCTTCTCCTGATGACTCTCATAGGCAAAAAATCCCATGGTGATACAGGCCGCCACGATCAGTACGATCGTCGATCCGGTCAGCTTTCTGCGATTCTGAAGATGCTTATATTCACTGTTCAGCTTTTCCTTCATCTGTTCCTTATAGCTGATTGTCGGCACAATATCATCATCCAACTGCTTCATACCGACCATCAGTGTATAATAAATCTCCAGTTCCTCCGCACAGTTGCTGCATCCCCGGATATGCCGAATAAATTCCAACTTCTCCCCATTATCCAGTTTATCTTCTATAAATGCTACAATCTTGGATTGTGCCTCCAGACAATTCATATTATATCACCAGCTTTATTTTCTAATCGTATTATAGTAAAAACGCACCTGCAAAAACGTCATATTCTCATAAATATTCATCCGGATCCGCGTCCACTCCTGCTGACTTCCCAGATAATAAATATCGGTCAGATTATTGCATCCATCAAAGATATGATTACCGAGATACCCTACATGCGGGAGCAGGATCTGCCGCAGATTATAACAATATTCAAATGCATAATTTCCGATTCCCATTAACTGATCCGGCATAATCACGGTCTGCAGATACGGACAGTTGAAAAATGCGGTATCATCGATCAGCCGCAGTCCCGGCGGCAACTTCACATTTACAACATTGGTATAGGCAAACGCTCTTCTGGCGATCACACGCACCGGATAATTCTCAATATATTCCGGAATCACCAGGATCTGTCCCTGAAACGGTCTGGTCAGTCCCAGTATGATAATCTCCCGCTGATCCGTAATCGCATAGCGAAGCCATCCGTCCTTGGTAACCTTCACCTTCAGACGCCCTGTAATGTTATGATCATGTTTTGAAAAATAGATGCACATACAAATGGTAAATATGTACATAAATACCACAAATACACCGAAGAATACCATCATGATGATCGTACCGACTGATAAGGCATAATCATAGATGCCATGAATCAGTGCCGGTACCGCCAGTGCCAGTGCCAGAAAACCGGCACATTTTCCGAACTTATGCTGAAAGGTAGCTTCCTTTGCTTTTCCATAGAAAAAACCCATAAAAATCGCAACCGAGGTGTGTAATGGAATTGCCAGAAATGCCCGGCTGATTCCCACGCCCAGACCCGGCAGGAAACCCTGAATTACTCCGAGCTCGATCGTATTGGAAAATACATATATAAGATTCTCCAGTAACGCAAAACCAAGTGAGGTTGCAACCGCATAGACCACTCCGTCAAACGCATAGTCAAACGCCTTGTTTTTCCATGTGATCATCAGCATAAACAGAAACTTACAGACCTCCTCCGTAATCGCAACGATAAAGAAGTTCTCAATAAAGATGTACGCAATCGAATCCTCCAGCAATATAAATCCCAGTATTGCAGAACCCAGCAGTTCAATCAGCATTGCCGGGATCGTACTCAGAACTCCCATCCCCATTAAGCCGAGCTGTAATCCAAACGGCTCCTTTTCTATTTTATCATTGAAGTTTATCACCAGCATAAATACCACTACCGGTGCAACTGCAACTATAAACAAAATCAGACTTATCATACTTTCTCCTGTTTCCTCTGTGCTTTTATCCATATCACTCATTATATGCGATTCCGGATTTGAATGCAAGGAACGCACACAAAGAAATCCCGAAGAGCTATGCCAATCATAACACAACTCTTCGGGATTTTTCTACTGCCGGCAGCGGGACTTGAACCCGCACGCGGTTGCCCGCAACAGATTTTGAGTCTGCCTCGTCTGCCATTCCGACACGCCGGCATGTCTTACAAAAGCTCACAGCTTTTGCGTCAACATTTGATAGTATATATGAATTTTTTTCGGTTGTCAACCTTTAATCTGCCAAAATCTTTCTGGCAACCAGTGCAAACCGGCCGTCTTCTGTGTTATAAGCACAGGTTGATAATGTAAGCAATGTATCACCGTAAGAAACCTCTGTATCAATCTCATACGGAGTCAATGCCTGTACCTGCTCCACATAAGCATTAAACTCCTCTTCGGAACCGGCATCAAAGAACTCATAATATTTAAAATGCTCTGTATCCTCTTCCGGATAAATCTGAGAATAAAATGCTGCAATCACCTCATACTCACCGTCTTCATCCAGGGTATCAAACGTTAACGTCTTGTGTGTCTGGTAATACTCCTCCGAGACATACTTCAGGATTCCCGCGAACATAGTTCCCGTCTTCATATTATGTCCATAGATCAGCAGATTGTCGGTCGGAAGCCTATAATTCGACCGCAGATCCATAAACGGAAGGCCGGAACCGTCCCATTCCTCTTCAAAATTGCGATGAATATAATATTCATTATCACCTGCGTGCTGCATGACCGGATAGTTTACCTTTGTCCCAGGAATCGTCAGCCAGCCGATAAAATCCGGATTCTGTCTGTAAAGCTCCGCAAACTTCTTCTGTACCAGTCTTCCGTTGATCTTCTCATACTCTATCTGATGTTCCTGTGTATTATCCGCGTTTTCTGTATCCTCTGCTTTCCCATCGGATACCAGCTGTTTTAACTCCTTTACCTGATCCTGACTGTGCTTCGATCTCAGAAAATAATTTCCCAGATAAATAATACATCCGACAGCAATGCAGATGCAGATTATTCCAAGAATCAGCCGAAGCCAATCAATCGTTCCGGCCCTCTTTTTTACCGCCTGTTTTTCTTCCTGCATTTCCGCTTTTTCTTCCCTGCTCATCTTATCTGCCTCTCTTTCAATTCTATGAATTCATAGCGATATCCACTACAATCACAATACACTCAAATCATAATATACCGTAATAATCAAGTAGGAGAAAAAAAGAGGTCACACGACCTCTTTTAAAAATATTTCTTACTTCCCCACTGATTACACCGCTTCAGGTCTGTATATTCAGAATAAGCCTGTTCCAGAATCTGCTTCTCGTTCGGGAACTTTAATAAGTGATATGCTTCATGATACTTATAATATCCTGAATCTATGAAATATTCTTCTCGTTGTGGTTTACTGTAATAACTGTCGGCCATCATAAGATACCAGTGTACATCCTTGCAAACAACATCCACTGATGAATTGAACATATAATTACTCTTGCCAACGTACTTCATAATGGTCGCACGTACTCCGGTCTCTTCCATGACCTCACGCAAAGCGGTCTGGGCATGGCTCTCGCCCTCTTCAACCGTTCCCTTTGGCAATACCCATCCTTCATACTTATTTCTGTAATTCTTGTATAATAGAAGGATTTTACCTCTGAAAATTACCACACCACCACAGCTTGTTGCCTCAATCATTGCAATATCCTCCTGGTGTGACTTAAATCTTCTATAGTATACCAAGATTACAGTACCATTTCAACCACATTATTGGTAATATGCGTCAAAAATCTGCTTTGCCACATTTACTGCTCTGATTCCGGAGGTATCCGCATCCTCAATCACAACCGAAACAACAATATCCGGGTTCTCCACATTGGAAAAGCCTACAAACCAGGAATGGGATTTCCCTTCGGAATTATATTCCGCAGTTCCTGTTTTTCCTGCCACGGTATATGTATCCGTATTCAATACCGACCCGGTACCGTATGTGACAACACCTTTCATCAGCTCTGTTATCTGTGCCGCCTCATCTGCGGATAGGATCCGCTTATATGCGGATGGAGAGAAGCGTTTTACATTCACTCCCTGATAGTTTTCAATGCTGTCCACCAGATATGGCTTCATCATAACACCGCCATTTGCCATTGTGGACATGATCAGGGCATTGTGTAATGGCGAAATCTGTGTATCGCCCTGTCCGATCACGGTCTGCGGAATCAACGATTTATCCGAACTGCTATCCAGCAAAAAGCTGCTTTGGGTATACGTTCCGCCATACGGCAGACTCTGGTTAAACAGAAAATCTTCACACAGCTTATGGAAACTGTCCATATTCAGGGTTATTCCGATATTTGCAAATGAGGTATTGCAGGAGTATGCCATGGAATCCGCTAATGATACTTCGCCATGCACGGTACTGTTATAGCAGTGAATCGTTACATTATTGAAAATATCCTCACCCTGACAGTTAAAATGATATTCCTCCCAATCCGAATTTTCACGCATGTATTCCAGCGCAGTCAACACCTTGAAGGTAGAGCCCGGCGGATATAATCCCTGTGTTGCCCGATTTAAAAGGAGCGAATTATCCCAGGCCGTTCCATCGGAAACTGCCTGCCATACACCATCGATATTATTCGGATCAAAATCCGGCTTGGAAACCATCGCCAGGATCTTTCCGGTATCCGGCTCCATAACAACAACGGCTCCTCTGCCGTCGCCCAGTGCATTATAAGCTGCGGTCTGCAGTCTGGTATCCAGGGTTGTTACGATCGTATCCCCCATATTCTTTTCTTCCTGCAATGCCTTGGCTGTCCGTTCAAAAATATTTGCGTTTGATGTGAGCAGATAGTAATTCGCCGTCAGCTCCACACCGGATTTTCCATATTTATCATACCCCACAACATGGGCATACATATTTCCATATGGATAATACCGGGTATAGGAACCGTCATCCGCATACTGATTCGTTGCCAGAACAACTCCGTCACCGGACACAATATCTCCACGGATCACCCGTTCTGCCAGCTTATCCTGTCTTGTATTATAGGAATTAGCAATTACCGTCTGACTGTCCACGATCATAAACTTACAGATGTAGCCTATCATGAGCAGAAAAATTCCGGTTATTACATACGTCACCAGCAGGATCGGTCTGTTAGCTATTTTGTTTTGCACGCCTCTTTGCTTTTCCCGCTGGAGGAATCTCTGGGGATTCACCGGCGAGGAGGATCTTTTCTTTTTCTCGTTCAATTTTCTCAGCCTCTCTGGTTATAATAATGTTAATTCCCTGTATGATCTGGAAAATAATCAGTGTACTGGTCACCGAGCTCAAACCATAACTGACGAGCGGTAACGTCACACCGGTCGACGGAATAAACTTCGTCGCTCCGCCGATATTTAACAGAATCTGGAATATATAACAGATAGCAAATCCAAAGGCCATATTCTTATAGAAAATATGCTTGGACCGCATTGCAATATCTATAAATCCTATAAATACACTAAAGCAGATCAGAATCAGGATCAATGCCGTAAACACGCCCATTTCTTCTGCGATTGCCGAAAAGATGAAATCACTTTCCCGCACCGGGATCTTCTCCGGCATACCATCCATTAAACCGGAGCCAAACCATCCGCCGGAACCGATCGCAAACAGCGACTGTGCGATCTGATATCCGCTATTATCAATGTCCGACCATGGATTCAGCCAGTTTTGCACCCGGACCATAACATGCTGGAATAACTGCTTTCGGAACAGCAGGAATGCAAATCCTCCCAGAACACAGACCCCGCCCAGACATCCGAAGAAGTAAAGCGGTCTTCTGGTTGCCGCATAAAGCATTGTAATATAGATTACAAAAAAGATCAGTGCACCACCCAGGTCTTTTTCCAGCACCAGCACTCCGATATGGACTGCCGCAAATCCGGTGGCGATCATAACCTGTCTAAACTCCGTACTCTTCGCCAGAATACTGGCAACAAAGAACACAAACAGTATTTTCACAAATTCCGATGGCTGAAGCGAGATCGTGATATCATGCGGAAGTTCAAATGCCAGCCAGTTTCTGGCACCGTACTGTGAAATTCCATGTACCAGACCGTTGCCTGGTATAAATACCGTCAGCAAGGCCAGAATCCCTAATACGCCATACAGGTAATAATGTTTTCTGAGCTCCAGCTTCTGCAGCATAATCCATGGAATAAAGCTGACTAAAACCTGCGTTACTGTTGCGATCAGAAACTGCTTGATCGCCAGGCTGAAATTAAGCCGTGTCAGCATTGTATAGCCAAACAGCAGCAGAATACACATATTGTTTGTGATCAGTCTGGAGGAACGCGGATAATACCGGTGATATAGCACCATATATAATACCGCCATCAGGATCTGTGCACCGTACAGGATCAGAATCTTTATGGATTCTGTTTTTAAGAACAGCGTCAGATACCAGAGAAAATGAACCGCAAAAATCAAAATGATCTGCTTGGTCAGCTTGCGTTCTCTCACAGCCTTATCGGTCGACCTGAATATGCTGAAACACAACCATCCATAGATGGTCAGCAGCACAATTCCTATATATTGTGAAATGATCGTGATTACCGTAATCATTCTATTCGATTCCTTTCCTGTAGTGTCCCTCCTGGCAGATGCCCGCCGGTCTTAACGCCAGTATTTTCTCCGCCTGGCTTCCGGTTTCGGTCGTCAGTACGATCCGATAGTCCCTGATCCTCGTCAGATCATATCTTCTCTCCAGCAGAGATATCGGTTTCTTCTGATAAATGATATTATAACATTCCTTACAAACCGCTTTTGCAATATAAGTATCGCCATGTACATTGGAAAATTCCAGATCAGTGGCATTTCGCATCTCGCACTTATCATTATTCTTATAAACACACTGTGCCGAGATCATAACTGCCGGCTGCTCATATATCACCCATTCCCAGTGTGTTTCCGGTGTATGCATTATCAGTGCTTCCAGTTCTTCCCGGTTTAATTCCATCGGAAGTGTCATGGTATGACATCCAAAGGCTTTCTGACAGACCTCAGCAGCCTTATGATTATATACATAAACCGAATCATCCAGCACTGCCGACATCCGTTTTCCGGTATCTATCCAGAGTGCCACCTCATCAAATGTCCTTAACAAACATCCATCCGCATCTGTCAGAAGCATTCGAAGTATTCGATCCTTCATGTTCTGTCGATAGCAATGTGGCAGTGCCAGGTATGCGAGCTTTCCGTGCTCCCGAATCTGCCCGATCATATTAGCGATATCCGAATCCGGAAATGACTCAAGCTCAATATCGATTCGACATACCGCTTCTGTCTGCATCGCCGCCCGAAGCTGTTCCTTCGTTGCAATCGTGACAGCCAGTCTTTTCACCGGAACGCCTTCTTCATATTTCTCTGCTTCCGGATTTTCTGTTCCTGCGTCCCGCTTCTGCATATCCAATGAATCCGCCGGTACCGTACAGGTCCTGTGACAACGCTCTCTGCATCGCTGTTCCAGCCGGCTTAATGCCTCTCTGCGCAGCTGATTAAACTCCTTCATGGAGAAGAATATATTCTCATCCATATCAAGCGTGATCTGTGCTATCTCAAACGGAGCGTCCCCAAGCTTTCCAAGCTTCTCCCGGATCACAGCTTCTGTCAACGGCTGATTTTCCGCCATCGTTACGATACCGCCGGTGACCGTTACGGCTTCATCACCGCATGACATTCTGATTGTAGCAGATAAGTCTTTCCGCAGAATAACGGAAATGTGAACTTTTTCTTTCAATTCATGATGCTGATTTTTCTCAAGCAGTGCCTCTGCAAGCTGCTTGTTTTTCGTTCGGTAGACCGGATCTCCGATCCGGATCTGACGCAATCTGGATGCATTTAATACAACCTCCTGCCCCGTTCTGTCTGTCTTTCCGGATGTCAATTCAATATTTTCACCGCTTCGTGTACGGATTTCCAGTACATCGCCTGCATTTAAGTTCTGTTTTAACCGGATGGTCACCGTACCTCCCTGAATAGCCTGTACGGCTCCGAGACAGATTCCGTTATGGTTGTTCCGCTCCATACACATCATAGCTTTTCCATTCTGCATGAAAAAATATCCGTCCGTAAAGCCTCCACGGTTAAATATATCTGCCAGCTCCTGTCTCCGCTGCTCTGTCTGAAATGCCCTCTGATCCATGTATGCATCCACTGCCTGCCTGTATGCCTGTACAGCAGAGATCACGTATTCCGCCCGTTTCATTCTTCCCTCTATCTTAAAGGAATCCACACCTGCTTCAATTAGTTGCGGGACGGTATCCAGAGCACAGAGATCCTTCGGACTTAACAGATACTGTTCCCGTCCGCTGCGATCTTTATATAACTGTCGGCATGGCTGGGCACATCGTCCCCGGTTTCCACTTCTGCCACCGATCAGACTGCTCATCAGACATCTGCCCGAATAAGAATAGCAGAGTGCTCCGTGAACAAATACCTCAATATCAACGCCACCCTGCTCCCTAATTACCGAAATCTCCTGCATAGATAATTCTCTGGCCGGGACTATCCTGCATACCCCAAGATCTTTTAACACCTGACACGCCTGCGGTGTCGTAATACTCATCTGGGTACTTGCATGAAGCTCCAGCTCCGGATATTCTGCATGGATCATGGATAGCACGCCCATATCCTGAACAATTACAGCATGCAGCCCTGCCTCATACGGAATACGCAGAAACCTTCGCAAAGACTCCAGCTCGGATTCCTTCACCAGTGTATTGGTCGTCAGATATAATTTCTTTCCATGCATTCTGACATATTCGATTGCCTGAACCAGCTCCTGATCCGACAGATTGGACGCATAAGCTCTGGCGCCAAACACCTGTCCTCCCAGATACACAGCATCTGCTCCTGCCTGAAATGCCTGTTTCATGATTTCAAAAGAGCCTGCCGGTGCCAGTATTTCCGGCCGTCTGTTATTTTTCCTCATTTCTTCCATGCTCTGCCTCCAGCTGGATGATCTTACGCTGAAGTGCATTTACCTGCTCTTTATATTCTTCTACCAGTTTTAATGCGGATTCCTGCTTGATTCTGGTTTCAATTACCTCATGCCGCAGATCATATAGCTGCTTTTCCTTCTCATCTTCCTGTTTTCCACTGACCTCTGCCTGCTTCTTTGCCTTAAAATAATCATCTGCAATATTAAGTGCCAGCAGAATCCCCTGATGTTCTGCACTCAGCTTCCGGTAATGCTCACTACCTTTACATTCCGAAATCTTATTATTAATATACAATGCAACACTCTGCAGATATTCCTCACTCTCATATCCGCTCAATGTATAAACCTTTCCGTTAATAATTACCGGTGTATCTTTTTTCTCTGCCATACTGTTCCTCCTTATTCGTCCTTTGCGTTTTCATGCTGTATTCCGAAATGCTGATAACACAGCTCCGTTACCACCCGTCCCCGTGGGGTTCTGTTTATAAATCCGTTTTTAATCAGATATGGTTCGTATACATCCTCTATCGTTCCGGCATCTTCTCCAACCGCTGCAGCCAGTGTCTCCAGCCCGACCGGTTTTCCTCCGAACTTTTCAATCATGGTCCACAGAAGGTTCCTGTCTGTTTCATCCAGCCCCAGGGTGTCTACCTCCAACCGGTTCAGGGCATTCTGTGCAATCTCATAGGTGATGCCGCCCTGATACTCCACCTCTGCGAAGTCTCGCACACGCTTTAACAGACGATTTGCCAGTCTCGGCGTGCCCCGTGACCGTTTTGCGATTTCAACCGCTCCGGCAGTATCGATCTCGATTCCCAGTACATAAGCGGAACGTTCCAGGATGTCCGTCAGCTCCGGCACCGTATAAAACTCCAGACGATTTACCACGCCAAACCGGTCTCTTAACGGTGCTGTCAGCATACCTGCTCTGGTCGTTGCTCCGATCAATGTAAAATGCGGCAGATCCAGCCGGATAGATCTTGTAGCCGCTCCTTTGCCGATCATCACATCAATTGCAAAATCCTCCATCGCAGGATATAAAACCTCTTCCACCTGACGATTCAGCCGATGGATCTCATCAATAAAAAGAACATCATGCTCCGATAAATTATTCAGAATCGCTGCCAGCTCTCCCGGTTTCTCAATCGCCGGTCCCGAAGTAATCTTTAAGTTCACCTTCATCTCATTGGCTACGATTGATGCCAGCGTTGTTTTACCAAGTCCCGGTGGGCCATATAACAGAACATGATCCAGCGATTCCCCACGTTGCTTTGCCGCTTCAATGAATACCTTCAGGTTATTCTTCACCTTCTCCTGTCCGATATAATCATCCAGATACTTCGGTCGCAGGCTTCCTTCGATCGCCACATCCTCTTCTGTAAATTCAGTTGTAATAATCCGATTGTTCATTCTGTTCTATCCATTCCCGGTCTGAGCCGTTATATTAATTTCTTTAATGCTGCCTTCAGCAGTTCTTCCGTATTCATTTCCTGTGCGGCATCTACTCTGCGGATTGCCTGCATTGCCTCCGATTGTGAATAACCGAGACTCACCAGTGCCATCGCAACCGAAGCGGTAATGTCTTCGTCAGCGACTGCCCCTGCAGACTCTGCCACGGATCGATCGTCCCTTGGTTCCAGCATAGATTCCAGCTCAATCTTATCATGCAGCTCCATAATAATGCGCTGTGCACCCTTCATTCCGATACCGTTGGCCTTCGTTAATGCCTTCGCATCTCCGCTTAATACTGCCATCTGAATATCCGCGACTGACAAGGCCGATAGCAATGCCATACCTGCCTTCGGTCCGACACCGGAAATCCCGATCAACAGCTGAAAGATCTCCTTTGCCTGCTTTGTCCGGAATCCGTATAGACTAATTCCATCCTCCCGGACATTCATATGTATATAAATGAGAATAGACTGGCCAATACCGGGAAGCTCACTGATATCCAATGCCGACATATAAATCTGATATCCCATTCCCTGATGATCCAGAATCACAGAATCCTCTGACATTTCTTCCAATGTTCCACGTATATATGCTAACATAGCCGCCTCCAGTTCTTTTTGTACATTAGTATAGCATAGAAATCCTCATTAAGCAAAAAATAACTGCAAAACACCTGATAGTTTGTTATAATGAACGATAGTAATTTATTGATCCGACAGACCGAGGAATAAGCATGAAAACATACACAGGAACCTTAAATCAATCTGAACTTTATTGTCTGGAACTCCGGCATCAACCGGCAGATGTCCTGCTATTTGATATTGAAACAACCGGCTTTTCGGTTAGGAATACGATGCTGTACCTGATCGGAATGTGTTTCTATTCCGACGATTCCTGGCATTACCAGATGCTCTTCAATGATGACGGGCATTCGGAGCTGACCATCCTGGATACCTTCCTGCATATTATTTCCTCATTTCATACTCTGATTCATTTCAATGGAGACGGCTTTGATCTCCGGTATCTAAGGGAGAAATATACCCAGTACCGGACCTTAACCTCCGGTCGGTACTTCGAGCACGCGATTCCATTTCTGGAAGCACTTGAAAGTGTTGATTTATACAAACTGATCAAGCCTTACCGCTCCGGTCTTGCTCTGCCCGACCTGAAATTAAAGACCGTACAACAGGCTCTTAACATTCCGAGAACCGATCCATATTCCGGTGGAGAACTGATAAAGCTCTATAAGACCTATTTAAAAGAACAGAGCGAAGACTTACAGAGAATGCTTTTACAGCACAACTATGACGATATTCTGGCTATAATTCCCATGTTGCGTTTATTATCCTTTGAATCACTGACAGCCCATGAATTTCAACTGATCACAGTACAGGAACAGGAATCCTGTCTTTCTCTGACTCTGACCTTCCCGCAGCCGATTCCGCTCTGCTATAAGAAAAAAAATGCATATGGCAGCCTTCAGATTGCTGGCACCTGCGGAACATTGCTTATTCCTTTACAAAGGGAAGAGCTTCGCTATTATTTGAAAAATTGGAAGGATTATTACTACCTTCCGGTCGAGGATACTGTTATGCATAAAAGTATTGCTGCATTCGTGGATACCGGATATAAACAGAAAGCGACTAAGGAAACCGGATTTTTGAAGCACACCTCTGTTTTCTTTCCATGTCCGCAGGGTCTCGCCTGCAGCCCCGATAAACTATATAAAAGAAACAGCTCCGACCCCATTTCTCATGCTGAATGGAAGCCGGAATTGTCTGAAAATACTCGTTTCTGGACGGATTATCTCATCTCATCTTTTTTGTAAAAAAATGAATACTCCGGTTCAAAATGAATGGACCGTGCTTGCAGGATCTGCTCGGTACTGCCGATGAATAGATAGCCATCCTGACGCAGAGACTTATGAAACTCTTTAAAAACCTCGATCTTGGCTTCTTCCGTAAAATAGATCAATACATTCCTGCATACGATCAGGTCATAATTCTTACCATATGGATCTGCCAGCAGGTTATGCTGCCGGAACTCCACTTCTTTCATAATAGCTTCCGCAATCTGATAATATCCCGGCCTTACCTCCCGGAAATACTTCTGGACATATTTTTTAGGCAGATTTGTCAGACTTTTTTGTGGATACAATCCCTGCTTTGCAAGCGCAAGCACCTCATCATCCAGATCCGTTGCCAACAGCTTCACCGGAACCTTCGGAAACTTTTCCTTTATCATCATGATAATGGTATACGGCTCATCCCCGGTTGAACAGGCAGCACTCCAGATTTTCAGTTCGCCCCTGTTCCTTTCAATCAGCTCCGGAATCACCTTCTCTTCCAGTGTCTGCCAC